>CALAJH010000060.1 GCA_937922655.1 uncultured Bacteroidia bacterium | reverse complement strand
ACCCCGGCACGCAAAGCGGGTGTTTTTCAACCTCTTTTCTTACCTCTTTACTGCAAATCAACGACGGCAATTCGCCGATAACGGGGTATCAATGGACGCTGACGCGCAACGGCGTGGACGTCCCCGAATGTTCGGGAACGGCACCGAACCCGCCCTGCTCCCAATTCACCCAGCCCGGCGTTTACGTCTTGACCCTGACCGTCTCCAACGCCTACGGTTCCGACACCTATACCGAAACCTTTACCGTTTTCGAAGGGCCGACGGCCGCGTTTTCGGCGCCCGATAAAATCGTGCAAGGAGCAACGGTGGCGTTTACAAGCAACGCATCCAACGCCGCTTCGGTTACTTGGGGCGTTAATCCCGAAACCGGATGGGAGTTTGTGCCGCCGTCCAACGAAAATTCAACCCACCCCGAAATTCGATTCAACGTCGCCGGCGATTACGTCGTTACCCAAACGGCACGCAACGACTGTGGGCAAGCGGTATCGACCATGCGCATAAAAGTCGTTTGTCCGCCGACGGTAACGCTCCCGCCCGTGGCCGACGCCTGTTCATTGGTCACGTTCAACCCCGGTCTTGCACAAATCGACCCATGCAACGACGTCGTCACCCAAAGTTTATGGAAAGTTACGCGCGACGGCGTAGAATTACCCGAATGCTCGGGACCGCAATTGGGTTGTACGAGTTTCACCGTCCGGGGTACGTACGTCATTGAACTTTACGCAACCAATTTTGCGGGAACGGGTGTAGGTTCGACGTCGTTTACCGTCAATCCCGCCGCCGTGCCGGGCTTTGCGACGGCGACGGCGTCCCGTAGCGTTGTTTGTCCGGGGGAAACGATTGTACTGACGGCGCAACCCACGGGCGCGGGTTACACGTACCGTTGGCTCAACGCCGAACCGAACACGGCTCAAAGCGTGCAGGTAAACCCGAACTCCATCGGCGTCAATACCTATTACGTGACGGTACGCGACGCGGCCGGTTGCGAAGAACAGGCTTCGGTAAGCGTTCGGGTCGTGGGTTTGCCGAATTTACGTGCGGAAAGCGCCGTTTCTTGCGGCGAAGGCGATTGCGTTACGCTCCGCGCCGCCGAAAACGCTTCCGCGTCGTTGTCGTACTTGTGGCTGGGGGAAAGCATCGCCTCCGACCCCACGCAACTCGAAATCCGAGTATGCGCCGGTACAACGGGCGTTTACACCCTTACCGCCGTCAACGAAGCCGGTTGCGAAACGCAAACCACGGCGACGCTGACCATCCACAACGTCGAAGCGGGTTTTTCAGCGGAGTTTTTTTCGCTCTCGGCCAAAGACACCGTCACCGTAGCCGCCGGCGGGCAAGTACCGTACAAAAACGATGGATGCATTCCGGCGGGTTTAAAAACGGGAACCGTCGTGCGATTCGTCAATACCTCCAACGGCGCCAACAATTATTATTGGGAATTTGGCGACGGTACAACCGGCCGAACCCCTAATCCTTCCCATACCTACAACCGACCGGGCGAATACTGCGTCAAAATGGTGTGTGAAGGGGCGGCGGGTTGCACGGACACCGCCGAATTGTGTTCGTTCAAGGTCGTGGACTTTTGCGAGTACGCCATACAGTGTATGGAGGTTCCCAACGTTTTCACCCCCAACGGCGACAACGTCAATCCCGAGTTTTATTTGCCGCTCTTGCGTTCCAACCCCGAAATCGTCGATTGTTTGTTGAGTTACCGCTTACGGATTTACGCGCGTTGGGGGCATTTGATGTTCGAATCCACCGACCCGCTGGCGGGCTGGAACGGTACGGACCACCAACCCACTTGGGACGTGGAGGATGGCGGCCACGGCGCCGAAAACGCTTTTGTATGGACGCTTGTCGCCACGTTCAGGGACGGACGTTCGATTTATCGCCACGGTTACGTGACGCTCATACGTTAAACCCATTAACATCTTTTTATTTGTCGGCCCATTTGTCTATAATTGCGGCGCAATTGGAAATGCGATGATAAAAAAGGTGTTGGTCGCCAACCGGGGGGAAATCGCGAGTCGTATCTTTCGCACGTGCCGAAAAATGGGCCTTTCGACGGTGGGCGTCTATTCCCGTCCCGACGCCGAGCTTCCGTATGTTTACGAGGCGGATGAAGCGTTGGAATTGGACGGTTCGACGAGCGCCGAAACATATTTGGACGTTGAAAAAATACTTCGGGCGGCGAAAATTTCGGGGGCGGACGCCGTTCATCCGGGTTTTGGTTTTTTGTCGGAAAACGCGGATTTCGCGCAAGCCTGCGCCGACGCGGGTCTGACGTTCGTCGGCCCGCGTGTCGAGGCCATTCGTCAAATGGGTTCCAAAGACGCGGCCCGTCAATTGGCGAAAAACTTGGGCGTAGCCGTTGCGCCGGGTTACGACGGTGGAAACACGGCCGAATTTGCCGCCCATGCCGAAAAAATCGGTTATCCCGTTTTGTTGAAAGCGGCGGCCGGCGGCGGCGGAAAAGGCATGAAAATCGTCCATAACCCGAAAGAGCTCGCCGAAGCCGTTGCCTCCGCACAAGCCGAAGCCCGCGCCGCCTTTGGAAGCGACGCCCTTATCCTCGAAAAATACCTGCCATGCGCACGACACATCGAAGTGCAAATCATCGGCGACAAACATGGAAACGTCGGCGCCCTCTACGAACGCGACTGTTCGGTGCAACGGCGTTACCAAAAAATCATCGAAGAAGCCCCCGCCCCCAACCTCCATCCCGAGATACGCGAAAAAATCATCGAATCGGCCCTAAGCTTGGCCCGCGCCCTCGATTACGACAACGCGGGAACCGTCGAATTCGTCTCCGACGGCCAAACGTATTGTTATTTTCTTGAAGTCAATACCCGGCTCCAAGTCGAACATCCGGTAACCGAAGAAATTACGGGCCTCGACCTCGTCGAACTTCAACTGCTTTCGGCCGGCGGAAAAAACATTGCGCAAAAAATATCGAACCCCGTCGTTCGGGGTCATGCCGTCGAATGCAGGATTTACGCCGAAGACCCCGACAACGACTTTTTGCCCGCCGCCGGCAAACTCCGGCGTTTTTTTATCCCCGAGGGCGTACGCTTGGAGTCCGGGGTGCGGACGGGAACGGA
Organism: uncultured Bacteroidia bacterium; assembly: GCA_937922655.1. Lineage (GTDB taxonomy): Bacteria > Bacteroidota > Bacteroidia > J057 > CALAJH01 > CALAJH01. The sequence goes on along the minus strand of CALAJH010000060.1, from coordinate 35,949 downwards.
AGTGAGCGCGTTTTACGACCCGATGTTGGCCAAAGTCATCGCCTTTGGAGAAACTAGGGACGAAGCCCTACAAAAAATGATTTTCGCCTTGGAACGCGCCGTCGTTTTCGGCCTCAAAACCAACACCGATTATTTAATTCGAATTCTAAAACATCCGACGTTCGTTCGCGGCGAACACGACACGTCGTTCGTCAAACGCTACGGCGACGAACTGCGTCCGATACACGACGAAAACACGGCGCCGGCAAAAGCGGCGTTGGTTTACCGCTTCGTTCAACGACTCAAAGCCAAACACCCCGCCCTTGTCCACGTTCCCGCGGGCTGGCGCAACAATTTTTTCGCCCCGCAATTCGAAAACTACAAAAACGGCCAAACCACACTTAAATTGGAGTACCGTTCGTTCGACGATAAACGTCTTGAATTTACCGACGGAACCGTTGCCCAATGGAACGATTGCAACGACCAAATTTTGGTTTTGACGTTAAACGGCGTTCGGCGACGTTATGAAATTTTGGAGGACGAGGGAAAAATTTACGTCCATTCACCCGGACTTGGAACGACGGAATGGGAAATTTTGCCGCGTTACGACGACCCCGCCACCGCCGTTGCGACCGTCGGTGATTTATCTTCGCCCGTGCCGGGTCAGGTATCTCGAATTTTGGTCGAGGGCGGCCAAACGGTCAAGACGGGAGAGACATTGGTCGTTGTTTTGTCGATGAAAATGGAGCATACGGTCTGTTCTCCGAAAGACGGAAGAGTGGAAGAGGTGTTTGTCCGGCCGGGACAATTCGTCGAGGCGGGAATGCCGTTGTTGGAAATAAAATAAAAGAATGGGGCGCGTCGGTCGGACGCGCCCAAAAACTTAGTTCAACGCGGCCAATCGCAAACAAAGCTCGGCCAAACGTGCGGCGTACCCCGCCTCGTTGTCGTACCATCCGACGACTTTAACCAACGTTCCCATCGACGAGGTTGAAAGCGCGTCGAAAATACAGGACGCGCGATGACCAACGATGTCCGATGAAACGATGGGTTCGTCGCAGTATTCAAGAATGCCTTTGAGCGGACCGTCGGCGGCGGTCTTCATGGCGGCGTTGATTTCTTGCGCGGTGACGGAGCGGCTCAAAACGGCGGTCAGGTCGGTCAAGGAACCGGTAAGGGTGGGGACGCGCATGGCCGCGCCGTCGAGTTTGCCTTTGAGGTGCGGAAGAACGAGTCCGACGGCTTTGGCAGCACCCGTGGACGTGGGAACGATGTTGGCCGCCGCCGCCCGCGCCCGGCGCAAGTCTTTGTGCGGCGCGTCCTGCAATTTTTGGTCGGCGGTATAGGCGTGAACCGTGGTCATATACCCGCCAACAAAACCGAAAGCGTCGTCCAAAACTTTGACCATCGGCGCCAAACAGTTCGTCGTACACGAGGCGTTGGAAACCAAACGGATTTCGGGCGTAAGAACCGAATCGTTGACGCCCAAGACGACGGTAGGCAAATCGCCTTTGGCGGGCGCGGAAATCACCACCTTCGCCGCCCCCGATTGCAGATGAAGTTCGGCTTTTTCTTTGTCGGTGAATTTACCCGTGCATTCGGCGACGATTTCGCCGTTCCAACCGATGTTTTTGGGGTCGGCTTCGGAAGTGCAACGTATTCTTTTTTCGTTGACGTAAAGAAACGAGTCGTCGGCGCGAACGCTTCCGGCAAAACGACCGTGGGCGCTGTCGTATTTAAACAGGTGCGCCAAAGTTTGGTTGTCGGTCAGGTCGTTGACGGTCGTAATTTCGACTTCGGGATGGGAAACGAGGTTGCGGAGCAGCAGACGACCGATACGTCCGAACCCGTTGATACCTATTTTGATGGCCATATTTTTGATTTGACGCGGCAAATTTACGCAATGCCTGCCAATACGCGGCGAAAAAAACGGTTCGTTCATAAAAGCTTGCCGCGGCTAAACGATTGGACTCGTCGTAAAGAATATCGAACGGACAAACGTTAAAATTTCCAAACGTTTGTCGCCTTCACCACGTATTTTTTTAAATTTGGGTTATGGAAACGGAACCGGTAAGCTACGAGCAGTTAATGGCGTTAATTGCGGAAACGTGGGAGTTGCAACGCCAAAACCAACGAGACATTCAGGCATTGGCGCAACGCCAAGAAGAAACCCGTTTGCAATTGGAGAAAGAACGCCTGCAACGAGAACAAGAACATCGACAACGGGAACAAGAACGCCTGCAACGAGAACAAGAACGCGAAAAACGTCTCGAAGCCGAGCGTCGGCAACGAGAAAAGGAGCATAAAGAATGGGAAAAAAAGTGGGACAAGGCGCTGGCCGCGACAAACAAAAAAGTGGCGGAGGTTACGGACGTTTTGGGGCTTTTTGCCGAAGAGCAGGTGGCGCCCGCCGTTTTACGTCTTTTTTCCCAATTCGATTGGAACCTGCGCATGGTCATGCAGCGGGTACAAATCACCAACGAACGCGGGGAAACCGTCGCCGAGGTGGATTTGCTTTTGGTCAACGACACGGTTTCCGTGGCCGTCGAGGTCAAAAATCGTTTGAGAAAGGACGATATCGACGAACATCTGAAGCGAATAGCCAAAATGCAAAAATATCCGTCGCGTGCGTTTGCCGAAACACGGCTTTACGGGGCGATTGCGGCAATGATAGCCGCCCCTTCACTGATTGAATACGCCCTTAAAAAAGGCTTGGCGGTGATTGTACCCTCGGGCGAATCGGTGGAAATGCGCGTTCCCGACGACTATCGTTCGCGTTACACGCTCATCGGTCCTAAAATTTAGGCTTGAATTTGATAAGGAAAATTCAATAGGATTTTTTTTGTTCCGTCCGTTGGAAAAAGCAACAATAAAACGCCCGATTTTTATTGCTTTTATTGTGGGAAAACGCCTGTTTTAGAGAATTTACGTCGGATTTTACCGGAGGTTTGACCTCAAAAACAAGAGATGCTTTACGGATAAAACGTTTGTCGGCGTTTCGGCCAACGATGTAAACGAGAACCGCAAACGTGGGAACGACTTCCACACGCTTGAAAACGACAAGCCGCATCTACTTGAAAAATATCAACCGTGTCGAATGTGAAACAAACGCGGATTTTAATTGAAGGTATGGTTTTTCTTTAACGAACGGGCGGCACAGAAAATTAAAGGCGTACCGAATTTATCCGTAAACGTTCGTCGGGGGAAAAGCGTGCGGCCGCGCCGGGGGGAGGGTTGCACATTGATAGGGCGTAATTACTTTCGCGTACTACAATTATCCACGAAAGACAAAAATTAGGGAAACCCAATAGGGGGTAAAAAAAATATTCAAAACTATTTCGCGGATAAGGAATGGGTTTTTATTTTTGCACCGTAGTTGGCCTTGTACCCAAACGGTATGGGTCGCGAATTCGAAACGAATCATCAGTTTTTTAGCATGACGCTCAAAACATTGACTTACGCGCCGAACGGCGTAATGATGCCGGTTTTGAACCCCCAAGGCGAGATTGAGCTTTGGGTACCGGCGCCGTTCTTCGTCGTTTGGTACGACGCCATCGCCACCACCCACATCACCGCCGCCGACGAAGAAACGGAGGACGAAGACTTCGACGACGACTTCGACGACGAAGACTTCGATGACGAAGACTTCGACGACGAAGACTTCGACGACGAATTCGACGACGAATTCGACGACGAAGATTTCGATGACGACGACTTCGACGACGAGGAAGACGAGGAAGAATTTGACGACGAAGAAGAGTAAAATAAAATACATACCTATATAAATGTTCACCGTTCGGCGCGTACCGAACGGTTTTTGTTATGACGGTACTGGGCATAGAAACGTCGTGCGACGACACGGCCGCCGGCATCTATCGGGACGGGTTAATTTTGTCCAACGTCGTTGGTCGGCAGGCGGCCCATGCCGCCGAAGGGGGGGTAATACCCGAGTTGGCCTCGCGCCTGCACGACGAACTCATTGGGCCTACGGTGGAAGCGGCGCTGACCCGTGCGGGAGTGACGGCGGGAGAAATCGACGCGGTGGCATATACGTCGGGCCCGGGTTTGCCCGGGGCATTGCACGTTGGCATGGCGTACGCCAAGGGTTTCGCTTTGGCCTTGGGGGTACCGGCACAGGGGGTGAACCACCTGCATGCCCATTTGCTTTCCGCTTTTTTGACCCCCCCGCCCCCCGAATTTCCTTATTTGGCGCTCACCGTTTCGGGCGGCCATACCGAATTGACTCTTGTCCGCGGTTTTCACGATTATGAGGTGATAGGAAAAACTTTGGACGACGCGGCGGGCGAAGCCTTCGACAAGACCGCAAGAATGTTGGGATTCGATTATCCGGGCGGGCCGATGCTCGACGCCTGTGCCGAGGAGGGGCAAGCCGTTTTCCCCTTCCCGCGACCGGCGGTCAAAAATTGGGACTTCAGCTTTTCCGGACTAAAAACGGCCGTATTGTATTTTTTACAAGGTCAAAACCGGGAATTTATCGAAACGCGAAAAGCCGACATTTGCGCCTCGATACGAAAAACCATTGTGGATTTTTGTGTTTGGCGATTGACGGAGGCGGCCCAAGCCTACAAAGTGCGGCATGTGGCGGTCGTGGGCGGTGTTTCCGCCAACCGGCTTTTGCGCCGCGAACTTTCGCGCAAGTGCGAGGCGACGGGGATGGTCGCCCATATTCCCGCTTTCGAGTACTGCACGGACAATGCCGCGATGGTCGCGTTCGCGGGCGCTAAGGCAATTGAATTTCCCGGTCCACGCTCCGCTCCAACGAAATAAACGTTTCCGTTCTTTCGACGCCGTTGATGGGTTGAATTTGGTCGTTGAGCAAATCGCGCAAATGTTCGGTGTCGCGACAGAAGACTTTGGCGAAAATGCTGTATTCACCCGTGGTGTAGTGAAGTTCGACGATTTCGGGAAAAGTCTTCAAGACGGCGACCACTTCCCGATACTTCGAGCCTTTTTCCAAATAAATGCCTAAAAACGCACAAATGGTATAACCCAATTTTACAGGGTCGATAACGAGGCGCGAACCCATGACCACTCCGGAATCCATGAGCTTTTTCATACGAACGTGAATGGTTCCACCCGAAACGTCCAGTTCTTTGGAAACGTCGGTGTAAGGCTTGGAAGCATTCTCCATGAGAAGAGAGAGAATTCTTTTGTCGAGTTCGTCCAAAACGTGTTTCATAGCCGGAGGTACGCAAACGCGCTTTAAATAAACACAAAATTAGTAGGAATGTTGCAATTTATTTATCCATCGCGACACATTAATTTTAATTGCAAGACGCGTCCGGTATGTTCGCGCGATTCCTCGGTTTTGATGAATTTGGGAAAAACGGCGAAAAATTAATAACTTTACGGTGCATGGAAACGATTAACGGATATGCGCCGTTGGCGCCGTTCACAACAGCCGGCGGGGGGTTGAGCAAGTGGACGTTCGCCGAAAAAGACGGAAAAGTCTTTTTTTTGAAGTCGTTTTTGTCGCCGACGTACCCGGCGGAAGGGGCGCCGGGCGGTGCGGAAACGCTGGAAAAAAAGCGTCGGGAATGCGCGGAGTTCGAACGCCGCCAAAAACGGGTGGCCGAAGCCGTCAATCGTCGCATCGCCGAAGGCGGCAACCTCGTTTACACCCAAGACTTTTTCCGCCACGGCGCCCGGTACTACAAGGTTACGGAAAAAATCGACGCGGCGGGTTTGTCGCTTGAAACCGTGGCCGCCATGCCCCTCGCTCCCAAGCGGGTGCTGCTCAAAACCGTCGCCCACAGTTTGAGCCTTTTACACGCCGAAAACGTCGTTCACGCCGACCTCAAACCCGACAACGTCCTCATCAAGCGCACGGCCACGGGCGGACTGACCGCCAAACTCATCGACTACGACTCGGGCTATTTGGAAGGCGAGGCGCCGGCGCCGGCGTTCTTGGCGGGCGACCCCGCGTTTTACGCCCCCGAAACCGCCCTTTACCTGCGCGGCGAAGGCCCGGCGCCCGGCGTCAAAGCCGACGTTTACGCCCTCGGACTGCTGTTTTGTTTGTGGCTCTACGGACGTCTGCCCGACTTCCCCGCCGAATGGAGCTACGCCCACCGCGCCACCCTCGAAGGCAAAAAACTCGTCGTACCCTCGTCCGCGAGAACCATTGGCGGCCTCAAACTCGACGACGACGGCGTTCCGCACGCATGGGTCGAACTCATGGAAGCAATGTGGGCGCCGCAAGCCGCCGACCGGCCCACCGCCGAACAAACCCTCGCCGTACTGCAATCCGAAAGCCCCACCGCCAAAGACGACGGCATGATGAGCGCCGTGCGCGAATCCCTGCGCACAAGTCTCAAAGAACCCAAACCCAAACCGACCCACGTCTTGCCGCCTACGGGCGAATCCAAACTCAAAGGCTCGCTCCTAAAAAAGAAAAAGCAATAAGCCCGACGCTTTCAACGGTCTATCACCGTAAACTTTACGGGCCTGCGGTATTCGGACGAGCCAATTACGGCGGTATACGTACCCTTGGCCAACCCCCGAACGTCCATGACTCCCTCGTGAGCGCCGGGCAAAAAAACGCGTTCGTACATCGGACGAAGAACCAACTTTCCCGCAGGGTCGAATATTTCCACCGTTATCCGCTCCGGACGCGCAAACGACGCGCCGTAATACAAATGGCCGTCGGATATCGGATTGGGAAACAGATGAAAACGCGATGCAAAATTGTTTTTTTCCAAAGCCGTAACTTCGGGTTTGACGATGGCAAAATCGTCCAAGATTTGGCCGTTCATGGACAAAAAACGAACTCTAAGCGTGTCGCCGTCTATGTCGATAATCCCGGAACCGGCCACGGTGTCCTGCGAAACCACCATGACGGGATGATTAAGGCTGCCGTCGCCGGTGTTGAGCTTTCCGCCACAGCCAAAAACGGCGTACAACGTCCCGCGCAAACCCTCCTTGACGTAAGGCGCGGAGGGATAAGCGCCGTCGCCCCATTGCACCAAGTGAAGCGAAGGCACAAACGAACTCGAATAACCGTAATGCCCGTTAATCAAACAAGAACGTTCGTAATTATGACTGTGGCCCGTAAGCGCCAAATCCACGCCGTAAGATTCGACAATCGGCAAAAACACCGCCCGCATATTTCGCATCGGCACTTCCCAAAGGTCGTCCGAATTGTGCGAACCTTTGGAATACGGGGGTTGGTGCCAATAGACGATTTTCCATTTGGCGTCGGAAGCGGCCAAATCCCGCCGAAGCCATTCGGCCTGCGGGGACGTAGAACTCCCGTTCAACGTATAAAGTTCGGAATTTAAAGAAACCAAATGAACGTTACCGATGTCGAAGGAGTAGTACTCTTCGGTTCCCGAGGGTTCGCCTCCCGATTCGCCGTTTTTCGGCATGACGTAAGCGTCGTAGTACGGCCCCGAATTGCCAAAAACCGAAAGATAATCGTGGTTGCCGGGCGAGGGCCATGCCACCGTGTTTTTCAATAGGTGTTTGTAGGTGTTGAAAAAGTCGGAGGTGTAAAGGGTATCCGAGCCGTCGTTGAAACCGCCTTTTCGGTAAACAACGTCGCCCAAAATCAACCACCCGTCCACGTCGGCGCCGCCGTTGAACGCCATGAACGAATTCAGCACGCCGGTTTGTCGTTCGTTGTAACTTCCCATGTCGCCGTGGGTCCAAAAACGTAGTTTTCTTGCCGAGCCTTTTGGAGGCAGGGTTTTGAAAAATCGGGACGCGTCTCCGGGGTCGTAAAGGGTGGAAGCGTTGCCGTAAGCATAGTAGTAACGGGTTTCGGGTTTGAGGCCCTGAATGCGAATTTCGTGGTTTTGGGTCGGGGCGTCGTCGCGAAATTCCCCCGTCCATTCCCCCGGAGCGGGACCGAATTTCACCACCCCGATTTCCGAAGCCATCGTCCGCCAACATATCGTTATTTCCGTTTCCCCGGCCCGTTGGACAAACGCTTCGCGCAACACTTGGCCCGTCGCGTTTCCCCACAACAAGGACGCGACCCATATCCATTTTTTCATTTTGTTCGTTTGGTTATCGAATCGCAAATTTACTTATTTAATCTAAAAGTTAATAAAATGTAAAAAAATATCGCCTTTTACCTTAATCGACGGTAAAATCGGCACGGAAACGAAAATTTTTCCGAGCCTTGTCGGTTGAAGGGTAAGCGACAAGACCGCAACGAACGTCGAAGAAAAGCGTGCCGTGCAAAAAACGCGGCCGTGAATCAACGCCCGAAAAGACGGCATGAAATTTGCCCGAGCATAAGACGAGTGGACTTTATTAATTTTGCGGTCGCGTCGCGCCAAGACCGTTTTTCCACTTTAGCGCAAACAAAAAACGAACGCACGCGTTGGGTTATTTTTCGTTTCAACCGCCGTGAAAATTCTAGACCGCTACATCATTCGCAAATTTTTCGTAACGTTTCTTTTCATGTTGGGCGTTCTGGCGTTGTTGATTGTCGTCATAGACTTTTCCGAAAAATTGGACGACTTTTTGGAAAAACAAATCCCGTTGTGGGATACGGCGACGGTCTATTACCCCAACCTCGTCATCTTTTTGGCAAATATGCTCTGCCCGCTGTGCGTTTTTTTGTCGGTCATTATTTTTACGACGAAAATGGCGCAGGACACGGAAATCGTGGCGATACTAAGCGGGGGGGTAAGTTATTATCGGTTGTTGGTTCCTTATTTGGGTACGTCGTTGGCGATAGGCGCGGTCTCTTTTGGTTTCAACGCCTACCTTGCGCCCGAAGCCGTACGCAAACGCATGGACTTTGAATATCGCTTCATCAAAAACAAGGACGAATACGGCCGTCGGCACCTGTACACAAAAATCGGCAAAAACGACTTCGCCTATATGTATTCGTACAACCCCTATGAATATTCGGGTTATCAGTTTTCGTTGATGCGTTATGAAGGCGGAAAGTTGGTCGAAAAATGGAACGCGCAAAAAGTGGTTTGGAACCCCGAAAAAAAGTCTTGGCGCCTTGAACAGCCCGAGCATTTCGTTTTCAACGGCCCGGTCATGACGCGCAAACGCGTGGCAAGCTTCGACACCGTCGTCGCCCTCCATCCCGACGACGTTTACCGTCGCGACAACTACGCCGAAAGCCTACCCATCAACGAACTCTATGCGCTCATCGAACGCGAAGAAGACCGGGGTTCGGACACCGTCAAAGACTTGATTTTGGAAAAATACGAACGCTGGGCGTTTCCTTTCGCCACGCCCATACTGACGCTCATCGCCGTGGCGCTTTCGAGTCGCAAGCGCCGCGGCGGCTTGGGCTTGCAACTCGGCTTGGGATTGCTCATAGCGTTTTTGTACATTCTTTTGCTTTCGACGGCAAAGGTGGCCATAGGCGACAAATTCCCCGCATGGCTGGCGCTTTGGCTTCCGAATATCATATTTTTGGCCGTCGCGTTCGTCTTGGTTCGCCGCGCCCCCAAATAGTCGATTTCAATCCGCGCCCGACGGCGACTTTGCACCAAATCAAAAAAAGCAAAGAACGGCTTTGCCCTCGATGCGCAAGACGGCGACGCCCGTCGTTTTCGGGCTTGTGGTTGCCAAATTCGGGGCGGACGAACGGATTCGTCCGCCCCGACAACGTTGAATTTCGATTCACTCGCCGCAGGGTTGGTCGGCCAAGAACCGTGTGCGGACCGAAGTCTAACGAAGGGCGGCTTTCTTCAAAAGGTTTTCGTATTCGAGGGCCAAGTTGCGTGCGTTTTCGAGGTCGAGGGCTTCGGTGTAAATTCTGACGATGGGTTCGGTGTTCGACAACCTCATGTGTACCCAACGGTCGGCGTAATCGACTTTGAGGCCGTCGGAGGTGTCGATGCTCATGCCGTCTTTTCGGGGCAGGGATTTGGTCGCCCGGGCCAAAACAAATTTAGGGTCGACGTCCGAGTTCGAAAAGTCCACTTTGTGTTTAAACATTTTGTAGTCGGGGTAACGTTTGCGCAAAGCGGAAACGGTGGCTTTTTCTTTGGCCAAAAAGGTAAGAAACATCGCGACGCCGACGAGCGCGTCGCGTCCGTAGTTGAGTTCGGGAACGATGACCCCGCCGTTGCCTTCGCCGCCGATGAGGGCGCGGTAAGTTTTCATTTTTTCGACGACGTTGGCCTCGCCCACCAATGCGGCCTGATATTCGACGCCGTTTTCGCAGGCCAAATCCTTCAACGCCCGCGAAGAGGAAAGATTGCTCACGAGGGTAACGTGTTCGGGTTTGGGGCCGTATTTGAGGCGAAAGTCGCTCAGGGCAACAAGAGTGTACTCTTCGCCAAAGCATTCGCCGCGTTCGTCGAAAATGACGAGTCTATCGGAATCGGGGTCGACGGCAAAACCGACGTCGGCCTTGTATTCGCGCACCCGTTTGGAAAGTTGGGTGAGGTTTTCGGGCAAGGGTTCAGGGTTGTGGGCGAATTCGCCGGTCGGTTGGTCGTTGAGGCCGTCCGTTTCCTCTACGCCCAAGCGACGCAAAAGCGTGGCGAGCGCCGGGCCGCCGACGCTGTTGACGCCGTCGAAGGCCACCCGAAATCCGGCGGCGCGAATCGCCGCCACGTCCACAAATTCCAACGCGACAATGGCTTCGACGTGGTCGTCGACGGCGTTGTCGTAACGTTGGGTGCGTCCGACGGCGTAGTGCTCGGGATAGTCGAAGTCGCCTTTTTTATGAATCTTCAAAAACTCTTCGACCTCGGCGGGAGATAGGCATTCGCCTTTTGCGTTAAAAAGTTTGAGGGCGTTCCATGCAACGGGATTGTGGGAGGCGGTAACGACGACGGCGCCCGCCGCCTTGTGCCGGGATACGGCACAGGCCGCCGTCGGCGTGGGAACGGCGCCCAAATCCAATACGTCGAAACCGCAAAGATTGAGCGTACCGCTCACCAATGCACAAATCGCTCCGCCCGTAGACCGTGCGTCCCGCGCCAAAACGATTCTTTTTTCTTCCGCGCCTTGACGACGCGCCCACAAGGCAAAAGCCGTCGTAAAATTGACGACGTCGGGCGGCGTTAGGTTTTCCCCTTGACGACCGCCTATCGTCCCGCGCAATCCCGATACCGAGGTAATCAGCGCCATGCTACCACTTGTCTTTAACTTTAACCAAAAATGAATCTTCGTCCGCCCGAAAACTTTTGACCGAAAACCTTGCGTCTATTAGCGTTTGAACTTCGGACGTGGGAAAAATCCGTATTTTGACCCCTTCACGCACGTACACGTCCAACGGCATATCAAAACCCGGCTCGGCCCATCGATATTTGAGCGCCGGGCCGTCGTCGGTCGTTTCCCATCCGTATTCGAACGTCGGCGGATGCACGGCGTTCAAATAAAGGTCGAAAAACGCCGTCAAACCGTCGGTTTTTCCCGTCAGCTCTTTGGAAAACCATTCGACGACCGTTTGGGAACGGACGGTTTTTCGATAAAATTCGGTACAAAACTTTCTCAACACCCGGAACCATTTTGTGTCGTCGTCCACCACCGAACGCAGGGTGTGCAACATCCACGTCCCTTTCATATACATATCCGAGGTGGAAAATGCATTAAAATTGACGTTTCTCGGCCCTTGAATCGGTTCGAGGTATTGGATGCGTTCTTTTTGACGACGCAAATAATTGACGGCGGTAGGATAGTCGTACCGGCATTCGAGGTAAACGGCTTCGGCGTAGGTGGTGAACGCCTCGTGAATCCAGAGTTCGCCGTGGTCGTCGGCGGAGACGCTGTTGCCGAACCACTCATGGCCCGTTTCGTGGATGATGATAAAGTCGAAATTGAAAACCGCGTCGTTTTTGTAATTGTTGCCGTAAGCGACGCAAGACTGATGTTCCATGCCCCAATACGGGGTTTCAACGAGTTTATAGCCGTCCTCGTAAAACGGATAAGGGCCAAAATGCTTTTCAAAGCACCGCATCATCGGCTTGACCTGTCCAAAATGTTTTTGCGCCTTACCCAAGTTTTGAGAAAGTACGTAATAGTCGAGGGTAAGCACGCCTTTTTCGCCGTTGAGCGTGTCGGAAAAATGGGCGTAGTCGGCGATATTGACGGTTACGTTGTAACTGTTGATGGGTGCGGAGGTTTTCCAAACGGTGTGTACGAAACCGTCGCCGAGTTTTTTTTCGGAGATTTTGCGTCCGTTGGAAACGCAAACAAGGTTTTCGGGGGTTTCAAAGGCGGCGGTCATGCTGTCGGGTTCGTCGGAGGGATGGTCTTTGAGGGGCCACCAGAGCGATGCGCCCGTTCCTTCGCACGCCACGCCAATCCACGGCCGTCCACGTTCGTCCTTGCTCCAAACGAAGCCGCCGTCCCACGGCGGGTTGGGCGCCGTGCGTGGTTTGCCCGAATAATACACTCGTACCGAGTCGTAACTCCCCGGGGCAAGCGATTTGTCCAATTGTATAAAAATCGCGTGTCCCTCCCGCTCAAAGCTCACCGCTTTGCCCCGATGAACAATCTTTTCGACTTTGAGGTTGTCGAACAAATCCAACTGAAAATTGACGAACGGCTCGACGACCCGAAAATATACGGCGTTACTGCCCGAAATCGTTTGTTTTTCAACGTCGATTCTTAAATGAAGGTTGTAATGATGAACGTCGAAACAGGCGCGTTGGGGGGAAAGCATACCGCGTAGCGTGTCGGTACGGGTAAAACGGCCCCAATCATGCTTGGACGTTTGTCCGCACAACGCTCCGCATGCCGTCAGCCATAAAATTCCCGTCCATAGTGCAAGCATATTTTTTTATATCCGCGTCGGGCTTGTGGGTAGCTAGGTTGTAGAATTCGCCCGAGTTTCAAGGTGTAAAATTAAGCATTTTCGGCCAATTCCCGCCCGATATCCAAATAAATAAAATAGTGTTTATACATTTTTTCGACCGAAGGGATAAAACAAAAGCGAAAAACCTCTCAAAACCCGAACGAACTTGGAACGGATTACAAGCAAGAATACGTTTATACGTAGGGTTTTGAAAAATGTTGCATTGCCAAGATATTTTTTCGCGTTACAACCATACGCTCGCCGCGGGGTTGGTAAATCCCGTTGTCTTGCGGCTGTATGTGCGCAAATCGGGTTGGCTCAACGACGTTTTGAGCGGACGGCGCCGGCACACGCCCGCACCCGACGGATTCGTTTCTTGTTTGGCCGAACTTTCCCCGCTCATTCGTTACGAAGTCCACGACGCTTATCAAAGCGACGTGTCTCATTCGCCTACTTGGGTCGTGGACGGTCCGAAAAGCCGGGGATTGCGCTTTTTGGGTACGCCTACGGGCCACGAACTCAACGCGTTCATCGACGCCATCGTCGCCGCCTCCAAAGCCGACTCCGGGCTCGACCCCGACTTGCGTCGCCTTCTGGCTCAAATCCATCGGCCTCTTTCGATAAAAGTGTTTTCCCAGCCGTGGTGTCCGTTTTGTCCTTCGATTTCCGCAACGGCTCATCGTTTCGCCGTCGAAAATCCGAATATTTCCGTGCAAACCATCGATGCGGCGGCCTTTCCGAGGATGGCCAAATGCCACGGCATACAAGCCTTTCCTTCCGTCGTCATCAACAACAGGCTCGCTTTTTCAGGCCCCAAAACCGTTCGCCACTTTGCCCAAACGCTGCTTTCCTTTGCCAACCAAGACGCCACTTTCAACAACCTTCCCGGCGCCGATTCACCCGACCGATGAACTTCCCTTTCGGCCGTTTCTTATCGACCCAACGAACCCATTCCGAACGGAAGAACTTCCACTTTAGAAAAAGGATTAAAATCAATCCAAGTTTTTAAACGAAATGCGAACGGCAGGCTTTTCGGCCTGCCGTTCGCATGGGAATTTTGTCCGTTTTTACAATTCAACATTCCATGTGTATTTTCCGCATGGTTCGGCGAAAACGGACGTTTGTCTAACGGTGGGCTCAAACAGATAACCCGAACGCTGCTCGACTTTGAAAGACGTGTTGCCGGCGGTAAAGGTGAACTTTTTGGAACCCGGAGTTTGGATGTCGTCTTTATACTCGTTGTTGATATAAACTTTATAAGGATTGGTAGAACCGGTGATGGATATGGTAATTTCCGCCGTGTTATTGATTTGGCAGGGAGGATTGTTCGTCTGCTCATTGACGTTGATGGTTTTTTCGGCCGTGTGACTCCCGCCGGCATTGGTCGCTTTGAGTTTGACTTTATAAGTACCGGCTTGATTGCTTCCGAATTCTATGGAGGCGTTGGGGGCGGTTCTGTTGCTAATAGTGATGTAAGCCGTGCCGCCTACTTTTTCCACGCTCCACTCTATGGACGTGGCGTTGGTGGCGGTGCTGGTAACGTTGAAGGTACAGGGCGCGGTACAAGAGGTCTTGTCGATGGTAAACGAGGCGACGGGCGGGGCAGGCGCCGTTTGACAGCGGTCGCCGGTATAGCCATTGACGCAGTTGCAGGCTCCGTTGATGCACGAACCGCCGTTCATACATGTTACTCCTTCACATTTGCTTGTTTGACAGCGGTCGCCGGTATAGCCGTTGACGCAGTTGCAGGCTCCGTCGATGCACGAACCGCCGTTGAGGCAAGTTATATCTTTGCATTTGTCTTTGCTGCAACCGCCAATAGTTAGGATTAAACCCAGTGCCAGCATCGAAGCACCGGCTAAATTCAATAATTTTTTCATCATGATATGATAAATGAGTTGTTTTTACTTTTCGATAATGACATATATGTCATTACAGTGCAAAAATAAGAATTGATTTTCTTTGTCAATGACTTTTACGTCATTGAGCGAAAAAAAATTATCCACATCTTTGCCGCGACGGAATAGATCAAAAAAGAGGGGTTGGGAAAAAACGAGCATTTCCTGAAGACCGTAGCCATGCGTCTTCGGGTGTGGCGGGAAAAACGAGGGGCAACCCAAGAAGAGGTGTATTTGGAAACGGGGATTCACGTCGGGCGCATTGAGGCGGGCAAGTCGAACTTGACCGTCTCGACCCTTCATGCATTGTGCATGTATTACGACGTTACGCTGTCGGAATTCTTCAAGGATTTTCCCGATTATTCCCAACAAGCACGTGAAAACTCGTTGAAAAATTAGGGGTTTATTTGTTTAAAACGAAAAACGCGCCGGCGGCGCCGAAAATCCCGGCGACAAAATACAAAGCCGCCGTAGTCCACTCGGCCAAGACCGCTTTTCCTACGGCAAACAAAAGCGCATAACCGGCGGCGGTTGCCAAGATCCAGCCGGCGGCTAGTTGAATTATCGGTTTAAGGGCGCTTTTGGGGTCGGAGTAGGGCGCCCAAAATCCGCCCGGACGCACCTTGTCGTAAAAATTTTTTAACACCGTTTCGTTAGTTTGCGGGAAAATATAGGCCGCCGCCACCCACGCCGCCGTCGTTGCGGCCACGGTAACAAAGTACGTGTTCGGAAAGACAAAAAGCGACGTCGCTTCGTCGGCGCCGTCCACAAAAACAAACCATATTTTTTGGATGCCGAAAACGACAATCGGAACGGTCATCGCCGCAATTTCGGAAAAGGCGGAAACCCTTTTCCAATACCATCGGGCAATGAGTACGCCGCCCATGCCCGCGCCGCATTCAATCAAAAAGCGCCATGCGCCGCTGACGCTTTCGGATACGGCGGCGGCGGCGATACCCGCCAAAGCCACCGGCGCCGTCGCCCACAATGCGGCCCGACGCGGATTTTTCAAGTCGGGCCGAAGCGGCAAAAGAAAATCGTTCGTCAAATACGACGCCCCCCAATTCAAGTGCGTCGAAACCGTGGACATATACGCCGCCAAAAACGCCACCAACAACAACGACCGTAAACCGTCCGGCAGCACGTCCCGCATAGCGTAAACGTAACCCATACGATAATTGTCCGCGGACAAATCGGGATACAGAATTATCGTTGCCAGAGCGACGATAATCCACGGCCACGGACGCACCGCATAATGCAAAAATTGAAAAAAGAAGGCGGCGGCACGGGCGTGGGTTTCGTTTTTGGCGGCGATAAGACGCTGGGAAATATAACCGCCGCCGCCCGGCTCGTTGCCCGGATACCAACCGGCCCACCATTGCACGCCCATCATGGCGAGGAAAGCGCCAAAGCTCAGCGTCAATCCGCCTTCGCCGGGAAAAAAGTTTATTGCGCCGCCCGTCCTTGATTTTAGCTCCTCTACGCCGCCGACGGCCTGCACCGCAAATACGGCCAATATCACGCAACCGACCATCGCCACCGCAAATTGCGCCGCGTCGGCCCATACCACCCCTTTCAATCCCGCCGCCCCCGTGTATATCGACGTCAAGAACAGGGTTAAAGCCGTCCAAGCGAACGCCGCCCCGTAGCTTATTCCAAAATACGCCTGCAAAAGCGAAATCAAAGCCAAATTGACCCATCCCAATACCACGGCGTTGAGCAAAAGTCCGAAATATACCGCCTTAAACAAACGTAAAATTCGCGCCGCCCGACCCGAATAACGAATGGCAACCAGTTCGACGTCGGTCGTTACCCCGGCCTTTCGCCAATATTGGGCAAAAAACACGGCCGTAAGCATACCTCCCGCCATCATGTTCCACCACAGCCAATTGCCCGAAACGCCGTATTGTCGGACGAGTTCGGTAACGGCCAAGGGGGTGTCGGCGGCGAAGGTCGTGGCGGCCATGCTCAAACCCGCCAAATGCCACGGCATATTCCCCCCACCCGTGAAATATTCTTTTAGGGTTTTGGCGCCCGCCGCCCGCAAGCCCAGCCACGCCGTCAACGCCAAAAAAATTCCTATCGCCACCGCGTCCGTCATACCCAACATGTTTTTCTAACCCTTGGGGAAGTGATTTGCCGATTGATGTTTATTTTAAAGTGGACGCGTTGCGTCCGTACGGCGGTTTGCCGTCGAAAAGGCCTACTTTCGCTTGCACAGCCGTTCAAAGGCGGGTAAATCGGCGGCGTTGAAGCAGGTTTCGGGGGTCAAACCCGTTTTTTGTGCGATTTCCACCCCCCAAAAAGCGTCCTCGATACCCTCAATCGAATGCGCGTCGGGATGAATGCCGATTTTTACCCCTCGTTGCAATGCGTAGTCCACCCATTGCCAATCCAAGTCCAAACGGGCGGGATTGGCGTTGATTTCAATGGCCGTGCCCGTTTGCGCGCAACGGTCGATAATCGCCTTGTGGTCCAAGGGATAGCCTTCGCGAGACAAAAGCAAACGCCCCGTCGGATGCCCAAGTACCGTCGTTTTCGGATGGGAAACGGCGTTGAGGATGCGTGCGGTGGCCGTAGCCTCGTCCATTTTGAGGTTGGCGTGGACGGAAGCGACAACAAAATCAAACTCGTCAAGGACTTCGTCGGGATAATCGAGCGAACCGTCGGCCAAAATGTCCGATTCTATGCCTTTGAAAATCCGAAACGGCGCCAACTCTTGATTGAGCGCTTCGATTTCTCGATGCTGTTTGCGAACGGCCTCGATGGAAAGTCCGCCGGCGTAGGCGGCGGTGCGGCTGTGGTCGGTAACGCCGAAATATTCGTAACCCGCGTTTTTAACGGCCAAAGCCATTTGCCGAAGGGTATGGAGGCCGTCGGAATAGGTCGTGTGCGCGTGAACCATGCCTCGAAGGTCGGAAAGTTGCAACGGCGGGGCCGACGACGGTTGTTGTGCATCTCGACGCGGCGGCGCGACGTATTCCATACCCGCCGCCCGGTAAACGTCCGGTTCGTCGGCAAACGTTTGGAGGCCTTGGGGCAGGCGTGCAAGCACGCTTTGTACGTGCGTGTGCGGCCCCGTCAGATACCAGCGCGAAAAAACGGCGTTTTCGGGCGAAGATTGCCAAATACGTTCGTCGCCCCGAACCCACAACTTTACGGCAATAGGCAAAGCATGTTCGGCGGGCGAAAATCCCGCCGGTTCCCCGTTCCCGACCCACAAGGCCTCTCGATTTTCGACGACGGGCAAGTGACGACGAATTTCCCCTATGGTCAATAATTGCGTTTGGAGTTCGATTTCGAGTTGGGAAAACCATTGTCTTGCGCGGTCGATGCGAAGTTTTCGGCGGTTTTGGATAAAAAAATCGGCGGCGGAAAGCAGGGCGCGAACCGTTTTTTCGCCGAAACCTTTATAGCGGGTCAATCCGAGACCGGCGCCGATCAATTCTTCGACGGAGGTAATCGCCGCTTCGCGCCAGAGCGTTTGCACCGATTTGATTCCCAAACCCGGGAGCTGAAGGAGTTCGGGGACGCCGGGCGGGGTTTGGGCGCGTAGTTTTTCATATTGCTCGAAGGTGCCGGTTTGTACGATTTGCCTGACGGCCTCGGCAATGGACGGCCCTATGCCCGGTACTTGGGCTCCCGCGGCCACGGGCGTTTCGCAGGCCCGCACGGCCGCCGCCGCCTTTTCGTACGCCTTATACTTAAAAGACTCGTAACCCCAAAGCGCCATAAGTTGGGCGGCGGCCTCCAACTTTTTGGCCACGTCCTTGTTTTTCACGCGCGGCTGCGTTCCTGAATTTTTTTGACGAGGCGGTTGCGGACTTCAAGGGTTTGTTTGGCGACGCCGACACGGTAAATGTGCGGATTGTCGAAACGTTTGTGTTCTTCAGGCAGGAGGGCGAAACGCGCTCGGGCGTACTCGGCGGCCTCGGAAACGCTCGGTACGGCGCTCGTAACCTTGCCCCCGGCCATTACTTTTTCCAACAAAGGCGTGGGCTTGTATTTTTCCACCGACGACTCCACGCCCGGTTCGAAGGGGTGGTAAATACGCGGCGGGGCAACGGCGCTTTCGGGACCGACCCCGTCGGCCATGAACATTCCCGCTTGGTCCACGTAACGCCACGCCGTTTTCGCCCCCGGAAGCGTCATTTTGATAATATTTTCCGAAATTTTTATACGCGGCTTGCCCTTGACGGCCAAAATTTTGTATACCCCGCCCAGCGCCGGTTGGTCGTATGCCGTAACCAATTTCGTGCCGATTCCGAAACCGTCTATCGGCGCCGACTGTTGAATAAGCGACGCAATGAGTCGTTCGTCAAGGTCGTTGGTCGCAAAAATTTTGACGTTGGCAAACCCCGCGTCGTTAAAGGCTTGGCGCGCCTTTTTCGATAAATAAGCCAAATCGCCGCTGTCCAAACGGACGGCGTAAAGCTCTTTTCCCTGCGCCCGCAGTTCTTGGGCGACGGTTATGGCGTTGGGAACGCCGGAACGAAGCACGTCGTAGGTGTCGATGAGAAGGGTGGTTTTGTCGGGGTAGGTTTGAGCGTATTGTCGGAAGGCGGCGAGTTCGTCGTCGAAGGCCTGTACCCAAGCGTGAGCCATCGTTCCGGCGACGTTCAAACCGAAGCGTTTGGCGGCCAATACGTTGCTGGTCGCGTCGAAACCGCCGACTATCGCCGCCCGCGAGGCCTGCAAGCCCCCCAAACCGTGCGCACGCCGCAAACCAAACTCCATCAACGTCCGTCTACCGGCGGCGTAACGCATACGCATCGCTTTGGTGGCAATCAGCGTTTGGAAATTGAGCGTATTGAGCAACAAGGTTTCGATGAGTTGGCCTTCGACGAGCGGCGCCTTGACCCGAACAATCGGTTCAAAGGGAAAAGCGACTTCCCCCTCGCGCATAGCCCACAGTTCCCCGCGAAACTTGAAACGCTTCAGCCGTCCGACGAACTCCTCGCCAAAACCCATCGCCCGTAAAAAATCCAACTCCGCCGGCCCAAAGCGCAGCGCCGACAAGGTCTCAAGCAAGTCTCCCAAACCCGAGAATATCGCGTATCCGCCCTCGAAGGGATTGCGGCGAAAATAGTATTCGAACACCGCAGTGTCTTCCGAAATCCCGGCTTCGAAATACCCCCGGGACATCGTCAATTGATAAAAGTCCGTGAAAAACGCGGAGTCTTGTGAGGTAAACGTCATAAACGCAAAATTAGACATTCCCGACGCACTTTGGGGGGACGGGGGACGAAAAAAAATAAAAAAAACGGGGCAACAGGCCGAATTTTACCCTTTCCACCCCAATTTTTACGAAATTTTGGCTTTTCTTCGACGTAAATTGGTCTATCGACCGCCCGCCAACGGGCGACTTGCCCGGCCTGTTTTTTCGTTGTTGGCCGCCGAAACCGTACAACCCGAAAGCAAACCGGCATTGGGGGCCGCATACGAACGCTCCATGCGGCAAGAACGTTTGGCAAAATGGGAAAATATGCCTACTTTGCGTCGCCAATCGCCTTACGGCGACGGCCAACGTCTTCGAAACGAACATGGAACATCAGAGACGGCCTCATTTTGTTTTCGTCAAATCGGATTTTGGCGCGGGCAGCGTAGGCGCCTCGTTGGGACCGGACGCGGTACGCATGGCCTCCGTCCGCTTTCAATCCGAACTTTTCAACGAACATCCGGGTCTGCACTTGGATTTTGTGGACCGGCGCGTGCGTCTTTACGACGACGACTATCCTTTTGCCCGTCGCATCGAAGCCGTGCGCGAAGTATATCAAAGCGTCAGCCGCGAAGTTTCCGGACTTTTGAACGCCGGCAATTTCCCGATAGTGGTATCGGGCGACCATTCGAGCGCCTGTGCGACCATTGCCGGTCTGCGCATGGCCAAACCGGGCGCACGCATCGGCGTCGTATGGGTCGACGCCCACGCCGACCTGCACACCCCCTACACCTCACCCTCGGGCAATCTGCACGGTATGCCTTTGGCTTGCGCCCTCGCGCTTGGCGAAACTTCCGACGCCATCAATCCCGTAGACCCCGAAACCGCAGACCTCTGGAAAAATCTTTGCAAGTTCAGCGGCTTTTCCCCGCTTTTCGACCCCGAAAACCTTGTCTTCATCGCTTTGCGAGACTACGAAGAACAAGAACTGAACTTTATTCGCAAACGCGGCGTCGAATACTTTACCCCCGACGAAGTTACCGAAAAAGGCGTGGAGGCCATCGTCGGCGCGACCTTCGAGCGACTGCAAAAATGCGACGCGCTTTACGTGTCTTTTGACATCGACTCGCTGGACGCAAGCCTCGTGCCGGGGACGGGTACGCCCGTTTCCAACGGACTGACCGTCAAACAAGCCTCGAGACTGCTCGAAGAACTCTGGCGCGACCCGCGTTTGACCGTCTTTGAAATGACCGAAATCAACCCGCTGCTCGACGTTCACAACCAAACCGGAGAAATCGGGTATAAAATACTACAATACCTTTTCGATTAAACGGTTTGTGCGGTCTGATATTTTTACTAATAACAAGCACGGCGGTACGAGGCCAATGGGCAAATACCGCCGCCCTTCGCTTGGACGTCGCCACCCCGTGGACGGGAGAGTTTCGCGCGGCCTTTGAAAAAAAGTTGCGGCCCAAATACGTCACCGATTCGTGGGAACGAACCTATTACCATGAATATTTGCGTTATCAGGCTCCGGCAAGGCGGCTGACCATCCAAAGTCAACGACGACCGTTTTTAAGCCGGCGGTGTTTGGCCTTACAAACCACGGTCGGAATTATTGTCCGCAACCGGGACGCGCGTTACGTTCGGGGCGCGTCTTTTCGTTTCGACGCCAAAAACTACTTTCGCGGCCGAGGCGAACCTTCGGGACCGTACCTGATGTTCGGGGCCGGTTACGTTTTTGAGGAAACGTTGGGCTACCGAAAATACTTTACGGGTTCGGTGCACGACCATGGAATTGTCGGACGCATCGCCTTCGGTTGGCAGTTTCTTTGGGGACGCAGAAAAAACTTTACCTTCGATGCATTTGCCGGCGGGGAATACCGGCACACGTTTATTTTTCCGCAATATGGGGAAACGCCCCGTCGATTTCGGCCGTTTCCGCCCGTAACGTTCGGCGCCCAGCTGGGCTTCTGTTTTGCCAAACGTTCGCTCTATTTTTAAATTCGATGTTTTGAAGCCCGTGCTTGTGGCAAACCTTCGAATATATGTTTTATCGTTGAAAATTTAAAACTTAAACGTTTCCAAGAAACGGGTGCTGAATTCGCCGCGTCGAAAACGGACGTCGCGCATGAGTTTTTGGTGAAAAGGAATGGTCGTTTTCACGCCTTCGATGATGAATTCGTCGAGGGCGCGTATCATTTTATCAATGACCTCTTCTCGGGAAAACGCCGAAACGATGAGTTTTCCAATCATGGAGTCGTAATAAGGCGGGATAACGTAGCCGGCATAGGCATGGGAATCGATACGCACGCCGTGGCCGCCGGGCGTGAAAAGTTCGGTGATTTTGCCGGGCGACGGGCGAAATCCGTTGAAAGGGTCTTCGGCATTGATGCGCACCTCCATCGCGTAACGGTCCTTGGGATAATACGGATTGCCCGAAACGGGTACGCCCGCCGCCACCTTGATTTGCTCTTTTATCAAATCGTAAAAGAAAACCTCTTCGGTAACGGGATGCTCGACTTGAATGCGGGTGTTCATTTCCATGAAATAGAAACTGCCGTCGTCGTCGAGGAGAAATTCTATCGTGCCGGCGCCTTCGTATTTAATGCTTGTGGCGGCGGCGACGGCGGCTTGCGTCATTTTTTCACGAAGTTCCGGCGTAACGACGGGCGAAGGGCACTCTTCAACCAATTTTTGATGCCGGCGCTGAATCGAACACTCGCGTTCGGAGAGGTGGGAAACGTGTCCGTATTGGTCGCCGACGACCTGTATCTCGATATGGCGCGGGTTTTGGATGTACTTTTCCATGTACATTCCGTCGTTGCCGAAAGCGGCCATGGCTTCGGCACGGGCGGTGTCCCATACCGCATCCAAGTCTTCGGCCTTCCAGATGATGCGCATGCCTTTGCCGCCGCCGCCCGCCGTCGCCTTTATCATCACGGGATAACCGATGTCGGAGGCGACGCGTTTGGCATGATTTAAATCTTCGAGCAGACCGTCGGAACCCGGCACCGTCGGAACCCCCGCCTTTCTCACCGTTTCTTTAGCCGTGGACTTGTCGCCCATCATCTCGATGATGTCGGGCGGCGAACCAATGAATTTTATGTTATAGTCCTTGCAAATTTGTGAAAACGACGAATTCTCGGACAAAAAGCCGTAACCCGGATGAATGGCGTCGACGCCCGTGATTTCGGCGGCGGAAATGATGTTGGGAATGTTGAGGTAGCTGTCCTTACTCGAAGGCGGACCGATGCATACGGCCTCGTCGGCAAAGCGCACGTGCAGACTGTCGCGGTCGGCGGTCGAATAGACGGCCACCGTCGGGATGCCCATTTCCCGGCATGTACGAATGATACGCAGGGCGATTTCCCCGCGATTGGCGATAAGTATTTTTTTAAACATCGTTAAACGGCGGTGTCGATTTCAAAAAGAGGCTGCTCGTATTCGACGGGCTTGGCGTTGTCGACAAGAATGCGCACCACGCGACCTTCGACGTCCGACTCGATTTCATTAAAGAGTTTCATAGCCTCGATAATGCACAAGACCGAACCGACGCGGACAACGTCGCCGACGTTAACGAAGGGGGGTTTGTCGGGTCCGGGAGCGCGGTAGAATGTGCCTATCATCGGGGACTTGACGGTTACGATATTGCCCGACGACGCAGGGGCGCTTGGTGCGGGCGCCGCAGGGGCGGCGGGGGTTTGTACCGGAAGAGGAGGGGGAGCGGCCGGCGCCGAAACAAAATTCGGCGGAACGACAACCGGCGGCATCATTGCCGGCGGAGCCGAAACAACCATTTCCGGAGCCGCAAAGCGCTTGACGATTTTTAATTTGAAGTCTCCCGACTCCAAATGCACCTCGGCCAAATCCGTTTCCCCCACCATTTTAATGAGGTCGTATAAGTATTGTGCGTCCATGACGAAAATAAGATTGAAAAAATCGGGCGCCACCCGACTTCGAATAACGTTTAAATGCCGTTCAAAAATAGAAAAAAAAGCAACGCCCAAATTTTTTTGTCGGCTTTTTTGATAAAAAAAGGCCGCCCGTTCGGGCGGCCCAAAACACGGTCAACAAGAATAACTTATTCAACGACGGTTTTGAAATAGCCGGTCGTTCCGTTAAAGGCGCATTTGACGGTATAAAGTCCGGGCGCCGCTTGGTTCAGGCGAATTTCACGGCTGTTTTCGCCGACTTCAACGTCAAAATTCGATTTGAATATCGTACGTCCGGTAACGTCCAGAACTTCGATATGCGCGGTACCCGCAACGTCCGCCGCCAAAGCAAGCGTGAAAACCCCCGCGTTCGGATTGGGGAAAACACTCACCTCAAAGTTTGAAGAGGAGTTTTGAGCGAAACGGGCGTTGGGTTTGTAGGTCGCCGAAGTGGAAGACCACGCCGACGTCCCCGTCGTCAATACCGTGTTGGTGTAAGGCGATGTACAGTTGGCCAAAACGCGGCAACGATAATTGATATTCGAATTCAAGCCCGTAAGCGTAACGGTCGTAAAGGCGGCATCCACGGTGGTTACCAGCCAAGTGGACGGGGAGTGCAAAATGTTGCCGTTGGCCACGGCGTACGAGATTGCACTACCCGAAGCGCCCCAGTTAATGGTACGGCTACCGGAACCGGCGGCCGTGGTCGTCGGCGTGCCGGGAGTACTACATACAAGGGCAAGCGTAGTAAAACGCGTGGATACGCTCGTGTCCGACCAAGCCGACCAGCCGTCCAAACATTCGTAACGAACGCGAACTTGATACGTCGTTAAGGGCGAAAGACCCGTAATCAACTGCGACGTGTCGGCCAACGACGACGAAACCACCGTCCATAAAGTTTCAGGACTGGGGTTGGTACGAATGAATTCGAGTTCAAACTTGCCGTAAGGGAAGCTGACGGTGGAAACCCACGACGGGGCTTTGCGCCAACGCGGACGTGCCTGAGTAGCGGCGATATTTTCTATGCCGACGAAAGACGGTTTCGGAGCCACGTTAATCTGCGCTTCCACACGTGCGCTCTCACATCCGGTAACCGTGTTGTAAACCGATATGTAATACACCACCGGTTCGTCGATTAGTAAGGAATTGGCCGTCGAAAACGGAGTCGGCGCCGACAGGCTCGTATACCAACGCAGTTGGTTGTCGCCGTTGTCGTCGAAGCTGGGAGCGAACGTTGCCGATGGCGAGCAGACAAAATACGGGCTTACTACGACGGGCTCCGCCGGCAAAGCGTTTATCGTTACATTGACCGTACCCGTGGCGGTGCATCCGAAGGCGTCGGTGGCCACGACGGTATACGTACCCGAGTTGGCGGCGACGCGATTGACGAACGGCGATTGGTCGGTAGAGGAGAAGCTGTTGGGCCCCGTCCAAGCGTAAGAAACGGCGGCGTAGTCAAGAACGATTTGTACCGTTCCCGAACCCGCGCAAACGGCGGCGGGCGGGGTGATGGTCAGTGTCAAGGGAGCGCCGCAAGCGCCGGTGACAACCGTCAATACGTTTCCACCCGTGGGTATATTGCCGATGGTACCGTCGCCGTATGCAGAAGCATAGCAAGCGCCGGAAGTGGCGCCGTCAACGTAGGCGCTGAAAGAAACGTTGCCGTTGGTGAATCCTTGCGGGTTGAGGTCGAAAAGAATGTCGGCGGGGCCGGAATAGTCGCTCATGCCGTTGTAGGCATAAAAACGCCACTTGCCGTTGTCCAAACCGGCGGTGTATTCAATGGTTGCACAGTTGGCATTGGTAAGCGTGCCAATCGCGACGGGTATTTCTTCGAACCATACGCGTACGTTATCGAAAGCGGGCGCGTCAAAACCAAAGTTCGCCAATTGATAATCGGTTTTGCCGACGGGGAAGGCGTAGTCGCCCGTTCCGACCCAACGGCGCAGGTAGCCATTGACATAGCTGGCGGCGCTGCCGCCGACAATGCTTGCGGGAGCGGAATTCACGACGTATACGTCCGAACCCCATGCGTTAATTAAGCCGTCGGTGAGGGTAAGCGTGTTGTTGACTTTCAAAACACCGTCAAGGGTAACGTCGCCGCCGTCAACGGTAACGTTTTGTATCAAAACAAAGTCCGCCGCGTCGAGGGTGAAGTCTTTGTCGACGGTAAGCGTTTCGTTGAAAAGGGTCGTGGGTTCGACGTTGACGACGCCGTTTACGGGGATGGAATTTAGGGCGCGTTGCACGCTTGGCACGGCTCCCAAGGAGTCGAGGTCGTTGACGGCGGTAACGAAGGATTCGTTGTTTTTAACGTTCACATAACCCAAGGCGCCCCAGTCGATATAGTGCTGGATTTTGTCTTCGATTTCAAAAAGTTGGGCTTGGGAAAGGGCTCCGGGCGCATAGATTCCCGACGGCGCCTCGTTGATTCCAAAAAGGTTTTGGCTCAAATCCACGGGGAAATCCGCCGGACCAACGGGCGTTTGCGAGCCGGGGTTGGAAATGTCGGCAATGGGAATGCCGTTGATGATGAGGTCGTCGGTGTCGCCGGTGCGCGGATCCATTTTCAGGAAGTAGCGGAGTTTGTTGCCAAAAGTGTTGGCGTCGCTGCCGGCGCCGCCGATGACCACGTCTTCAAAAGTACAGCGCGTGTCAAAGTTGGCAATTTCTATCGCCGTACCGCCGTCGTCTATCGAAGTGGGGCCGTTGAAAAGGTTGCCTTTAATAAACACCGACGTGCCGTTGAAGGGCGGATAAAGGGTGGGAGAGGCATTGACGACGTAACGGGTGTTGAGGTGCAAGTGGGTAAAGTAGTCGGCGGTAACGGCGGGGGTGAAGACGTTGTTGTATACCAAAGCATTCTCCGTACGAGTAACGACTACGCCGTAGTATTGGTAGCCTTGGAGGGTGTTGTTGACGATGGAAACGGTGGTTCCGGGTTCGATGTTGTCGCGGCAAACGATTTCCGCCGCAAGAAAATCGATTTGGCCTACAAAAAGAAAGTTGCCTTCAACCGAAACGTTGGCTTTGGCCCAATTGACGTCGATACCCGAAATTTGCGGCCACAGGTAATTGTTTTTCACCGTCGTGGCGGACGAGCTTTTGCCAACGAAAATGCCGTTGATGGAACGCACTTGGTTGTCCTCGATAATCCCGTAGCCACCGTTGACGTAAATACCGAACTCGACCGCCTTGTATCCGCTTAGAGCCAATGGTTTGACGTAGTTGTTTTTCACCGTGAACATGTAGTTGTTCGGGCTTTGGAGTTGGATACCGTAGGAGTTGGTGCCGGTGTAAGGATAGCTGATGTCGTACGTACCGGCCAACGTCGATTCGATAACGTTGTCTTCGACGACGATGCCGTCCCAGTTTTTATCGTTGGTGGCTTGGATGGCGTAGCGGTTGTTGGTCAGGTCGATGCGCAAATTAAGGTTGCGAATCTCGATGCCGGGTTGGTTGGCGCGGATAAGCGACAAAACCCCGGCGGCGCCGGAGATGTTGGGGCGGGGAAGATTTCCCTCGTTGCCCAAGAGCTTGATGCCCGCCTTTTCGATATTCAACGAGGCGGGCAGGGTGTAATCCCCGGGCATGATGTTAATCGTTGCACCGGGAGGGGCGACGGCGTAGGCCGCCGCAATCGTTTGTTTTGGCATATCGGGCGACTCCCCGTGGTTGGTATCGTCTCCCAAGGGGCTCACGTAATAATTCTGGCCCCGGACTTGCGGCGCAATAAACGCCACGATGGCAAGCGCTGATAAAATTTTTCTCATATATTTGTATCGGTTTTGTAACCTCACTAAATTATGCTTAATTTTTGTGAAAGAGTCTAAAAACTCAATTGCACGGCGCAAAGTTAGAGATTAAAGAAAGTAGCATGCAACATTTTTCGACAAAGTTGGGTTAAATGACGACAAAAAAGACACTTTTTCAAAAAATTGAATTTAAAAAAATTTTTTTATATCATTTATTTAGCATTAAATTGACTATTGTTGCAACAATATTGTCTATTTTTATTCATGGATGCACTAACGATGGTCAATACCTCAATCACCGCGAGGGCGTGGGCTATGTCGGCTCGCAAACTTGCGTCAAATGCCACGAGGACGTGGCCAAAGATTATTTCCAAACGGGTATGGGCCGTTCGTTTTACCGTCCCAATCGCGAAAACATCATAGAAATCTTCGGCCCCGCTGTTTACGACCCGCATTCGGATTTTTATTACCGGGCGTTTTGGGACGGCGATTCGATGATTGTCGAAGAATATCGGCTCGACAACCAAGACACCGTTTACCGACGAAGGGAAAAAGTGGATTACGTCGTCGGTTCGGGACGACAAACGCGTTCGTATCTTATCGAGCGCAACGGTTTTGTTTTCGAGGCGCCCATCACGTGGTACGTCGTCGAAAAAAAGTGGGACCTGAGTCCGGGCTACGAAAACGGCGCCAACTCGCGATTCTCCCGGCCCATCGGCGTCGAATGTATGAATTGCCACAACGCTTTTGCCCAACACGTCCCCGGCACCGTCAATAAATACCGGCACGTTCCTTTGGGCATAGACTGCGAGCGTTGCCACGGCCCCGGCGAAATACACGTCAAAAGAATGGAAAACGACCAAACCGTCGACGTCGGACGGCAAATAGACTATTCCATCGTCAATCCTGCAAAACTCGCGCCCGATTTGGCCTTCGACGTTTGCCAACAGTGCCATTTGAGCGGCCTGTCCGTTGCCAAGAACGAAAAACGTTTTGTCCCCGGGATGCGGCTTTCCGATTTTTACGAAGTGTTTTTAGTCCCCGACGCCGACCCCGAAAAGTTCGGCATCTCTTCGCACGCCGCCCGGCTTAGAAAATCCAAATGTTTTTCGTCGGGAAAACTGTCCTGTACCGTTTGCCACGACCCCCACAAAACCACGGCGCTCAGGCCGGCGGAAAGCTATCGCGCCGCATGCATGAAATGCCATGCCGACTGCAAATTGGATTTGTCCCTGCGTGCCGCACGGCAAGACCGATGCGCCGATTGCCACATGAGAAAGGGCGGCACCGCCGACATTCCCCACGTCCGCTTCACCGACCATTACATTCGCGTGTTGAAAAGCGACGCTTTGCCCCCCAAAACGTTGGAATACGTCGAACTTTTGTGTGCGACGAGCGACGCACCCGACGCCGAATCCGTCGCCCGCGCGCACTTGATGTACTACGAACGCATCGCCCCAAAACCGGACATACTCGAAAAAGCGCTCGCGGGCCTAAAAAACCCTTTCGACAAAGGCAAAGCCCTGCTTTACGCCCGCCGCTTGAACGAGGCGGAAAAAGAAATGCGTATCGCCGTCGAAAACGAACCCAAGCGTGCCGAATACAGGTTTTATTTGGGCGAAATTTTTGAGGCGCAGGAAAAGTACGCGGCGGCCGCCGAGGAGTACGCCCGTGCCTTGGCGCTCAACGAACATTTGTCGGAGGCGGCGGCCAAGCAGGCCCACGCCCTAATCAAAGCCCGCCCCGGCGACGAAAACACCCTCCGTCAAGCCCGCGAACTTTTTTCCCGTGCCGCAAACGTCAAGCCCGGGGACCCAAACATTTGGGCCGGGCTCGCCTTCGCCGAAATGAACCTCGACAATCTTTCCGCCGCACGCCTCGCCGTCGAACGCGCCCTCGCCCTCGACCCCGACCTCGCCGTCGGAAGAGAAAACGCCGCGTACATCGCCCTGCTTTCCGGAAACAAAGACGTCGCCCGAAACCATCTCAAACACCTCGTTCAAAAGCATCCCCGCCATCCCGGACTCAACCGGCTTCGCGCCGCCCTGCGATGAAAAAACTCCTCTTCAAAACCCTGTTTTCGATTTCGATACTCTGGGGCGTGGCCACGCTCCTTTTCGGCCTGTTTTCTTTGGCCGGCGACCCCGTCAAAATGATGCTCGGCCCCCGCGCCGACCAAGCCACCGAAGAGGCCGTCCGTAAAAAAATCGGTTTCGACAAGCCGGCCCTTCAACGCTATCGCGCCTACCTCGCCGGACTTAGCCCCCTTCGCGTCGAAAACGGAAAATGGGGAATCTTTCCTCCGAATTTGGGCGTGTCTTTTCTTTACGACCGCCCCGTTTGGGACTTATATCTTGAAAAACTGCCCGGCACGCTGATTTTGGCCGTTTTGGGTTTGGCGCTGGGGGCGGCGGCGGGCGTGGCGTTGGGCGTAACGGCGGCCCTGCACGAAAACCGTCCCCTCGACCGCGTCGTTACCGTCGTCGCCTCGACGGGATTCTCGACCCCGTCGTATTTTGCGGCCGTACTGGGCATTTGGATTTTTACCGTCGTTTTTGATTTCGGACTTCAACCGACGGGCTACGTCGTCGAAGACAAAATTTTCGGCGACGGCACAACTTTCAATTTGCGCAGTCTGGTTTTACCCGTAATGACCTTGGCCGTCCGTCCGTTGGGAACGATAACGCTTATTACCCGCGAACGCATGTGCGACGTCCTTAAAAAACCGTATATATTGGCGGCGCGGGCGCAAGGAGTAAACGAACGGCGAATCGTTTGGATTTACGCGCTCAAAAACGCCGCCGTCCCGCTCGTCGGCGCCCTTTCGGGATGGTTGGCCGCATTGCTTACCGGAGCCTTTTTCATCGAATATCTTTTCGATTGGCAGGGCGTGGGACGGCTGATGGTCGAAGCCCTGCTCAACAACGACTTTCCCCTCGTTTCGGGTTGCTGTTTGGCCACGGCCGTGATTTTTATCGTCGTCAACCTCGTTACCGACGCAGTCTACCTCCGGGTAGACCCCGCCCAACGCAACGCATGAAAACCCGCTCGCGACCCTATTCTTCAAGCGAGGCCGAAGAACAAAGAATACGCAATTGTTCGTGTCCCGGCCACAATCCGATTTCGTCCAACACCAAGCGCAGCAAATACGCCGTTTCGGCGCCCGGCGTACCGCGATAAAGATGTAGTTCGTCCAAAACCAGTTGAAAAACATGGTCTTTGCTCTCTTCGAGCCACGCCTTCGTTTTTTCAAATATTCCCTTGTCCGCCTTACGCATAAGGATAATCGAAAGCATGGAAAAATTGGTGACGAGCAGGTCGGGCGGATGAACCCACATATCCTGACGACAGTACATTTCGGCGCGGTCGGTGGACGGCAAGGTGTAAGGGGCGAGGTTTTTCATTTCGTCGAGTAGACGGTTTTCAAACTCGGTGCGCGAGGATTCTCGTTCAAGGGAACGAATTTTTTTTTCGATGCCCGTTTGATATCTGTCGATTTTTTTGAGGTATTGGGCCAAAGTCGTAAGTTTTTGGCAGTCGTAATCTTTTTTTAAGGCGTCGCCTTTGACCAAATAACCGGCCTCGGGCGTGGCGCCGTTGTATCTTCCGAGGTAGATGCGGTTGCCGTTGAGCCAACGTTGGAACCATGACTCGGCTTGGGGCGAACACAACGCCCGCCGAAGCCGCGTCATCTGGTCTTCGACCAGCGCGTTCATCGGATACAATACCAACGCGCGTACGGCCGAAGTTCGCCGTTCGCCCTCGCGTTGCAAACACTCGGTTTTCAAACCGCCGGTGGACGGGTCGATGATTTGAGGCGCGGCCGATTCGGCGTCTTTTTGGGTTTCAAAATTATATTTGTTCCACCATTTTTCACGATTTTGCCCCCCGGCTTTCGGCCATCCAACGGCCTCCTTAATGATTTGGGCGAAAAGCGGCAACAAAAACGCTTCCGTTTTCCCCGAACCCGTTCCCGAAGTAACGACCACGTCCCTACCCGAAAGAGCGGTTTTCAAAGCGCTGAGTTGATGCTCGTAAAGAGGGTATTCGTCGAAACCGAAACCGAAGCCCGCCAATTCGACGAACGCCTTTCGCGCCTTGTCGTCGGTTATCAGGCGTTTAAGTTCGTCGTCCAAGTCCCGCGCCTTTTTTCCCGAAGATTGGTACTCGGGCATGACTTCCAACCACGGAAAACGGTAACACAAACCGTCTTTTTCAATGAGTTCGTCGCGTTGTTTGCGAATGTTGGATTCCGAACGGTCGTACGTTTGGGTCGGCTTTCCGTCTTCGGATTCGATTGTCGAGCGTTGGTCGAGTCCGTCGTCGACGTAGGACAGGGTATTGTAATAGCGACGATAAACGTCGCGCATGTCTAAAAAGGCGCCGATGGGGTCGACGAGTGTTTTTTGGGGAATGGAATTGGCCATGGGGTTTTAACGGGTGGAATGGTTGTGTTCGAGTTCGCGGATGCGGGCCTCGAGGGTTTGGAGCTTTTTATACATTTCGGGAAGTTTTCGTTGCAAAGCTTCCATTTCGAGTTGTTTGCGCAGGGGATAGGCGGGGGAACCGCGATAAGCGGCGCCGGGTTCGGTAAGCGACTTGGTAACGCCCGTTTGGGCGCCGAGTTTGGTACCGTCGGCCAACGACAAATGTCCGATGATGCCGGCCTGCCCGCCTATCATGCAGTTTTTGCCGATTTTGGCGCTTCCCGAAACGCCGGCCATCGCCGCCATCGCCGTATTTTCGCCGATTTCGACGTTGTGGCCGATTTGAATAAGGTTGTCGAGCTTGACCCCGCGCCGAACGAGCGTCGAACCCAACATCGCCCGGTCGATGCACGTATTGGCGCCGACCTCGACCTCGTCCTCCAAAACCACGTTGCCCACCTGCGGCACCTTGACGTAAGACTGTGTGCCGTCCTGCGGCACGAATCCGAAACCGTCCCCGCCGACCACCGCCCCCGAATAAATCGCGCAACGACGACCGATTTGCGTGTCGCAATGCACGACGGCGTGGGGATGAACGATGCTGTCTTGACCGATAAAAACGTTGGAACCGATGTAGACAAAGGGATAAATTTTGACCCCGTCGCTCAAGACCGCACCCGATTCGACCACGGCGTACGGACCGATATAAACGTTTTTTCCGATTTCGACCGACGGATGTACGACGGCATGCTCGGATATGCCCGGGGCCGGCAATTTTTCGTCGTGAAACTGCTTGAGCAAAACATAGAACGCCATATAGGGTTCGGCGACGCGAATCAGCGTAGCGTTTACGGGACGTTCGGGTTTGAAGTCCGTCGGGGCCAATACCGCCGCCGCACGACATTCGTATAGAAAAGGGGCGTATTTGAGGTTGTGGAGAAAGGTCAGCGAGCCCGGAGGAGCGTCTTCTATCCTTGCCAGCGTTGTGATTTCCACCGTTTCGTCGCCTTCGACCGCCGCGCCGAAAAGTTGGCCCAATTCTTTGGCCGTGTATTTCATGCGTTGAACTTTTGCCGTAAAATTACTAATTCTTGGCGCAATTTTCGCCCACGCGCCAAACACGCAATTGTTTTCACAAAATTTTACGTCGCCCTCCGTGCCGACAAAGCGACATCGCTCGACGTCTCTCCGACCTCGCGAGCGTCCGTTTTCGTTTCAAAGCGGTTTTGCCGGCGACAACGCCAAAGCGCCTTTTCGACAATCCTATGACAATGAAATTCGGCGGCGCTATCTATTTCTTGACGATTCCGAAAAGTTGTCTGAGGTAAAGGTTCAAAAACACGCCGTCGGGGTCGTATTTTTCACGCACACGCATAAATTCTTCCCATTTGGGATATTTGGGCTTGAGGTCGGCGGCGTTGAGACCGTGTATTTTTCCCCAGTGGGGCCGTCCGCCGTGGGCCAAAAATATCGGCTCCAAGCCCTTGAAATAGCGGTTGTACTCCATACCCTTGTACATGTGGCAGGAAATGAAAACGGTGTCGCGCCCGTAAGCCGGACTCAGCGTCAAATCGTCCCCCCGAACGTAACGGTATTCCAATGGAAAATGCACCCGAATATGGTTTTGGGCGATGAACCTGCGTATTTTTTGCATGACCGTCGGGCCCTCTTCGGCCGGCACGCCGTATTCCATTTCGACGAAACGCACGTAGCGCGGCGTGGCGTAAATTTTATGACTGTGGTGCACCTCCGCCATCGACGACAAGCCCGCCGACGCCATGCGGCTGATGTAACGGCTCAACGACGGCGCCATCCGGTTGATTTCGCTCACCAACTTAAACGTGCCGTTTTCGTAAATCACGTCCACCAGATATTTTTTCAAAGGACGATGAATCGGTTGTTTGTCGGTAACGTTGAATATCTTGGGGGCGCAATAGTCGGAATACGGGAACCAAAAAAACTCGAAATTTCGGTTGTTGAAACGGTAGTCGTCAATTTTGGCAAGGGTGTCGTCGAGCTTTTCCTTCCTTTTCATGCATTCGAGGTTGTAGGCGGGCAAAAGCCGCAAACGGACGGCCGTAATCACGCCCATGGCGCCAAGGGAAACGGCGACGGACTTGAAGTCGGGTTCGGAGTCGCGGAGGGTACGTTTTTCACCCGTGCCGTCGATAAACGAAATTTCAGTGGCTTGGGTGGCGATGACCCCGAAGCTCATGCCCGTGCCGTGGGTACCGGTGCTTAACGCCCCCGCAACGCTTTGTTTGTCAATGTCACCCAAATTTTCCATGGCCAGCCCCTGCTCAAAAAGCAAGGCGCCCAAACGCTTGAGCCGCGTTCCGGCCGCGACCCAAGCCGAAAGGTTGCCCACCGAAATCAAACCCTGTATCCTGTCGAGCGAAAGCAGGTAATCGTCGGTACGGATGAGCGGCGTCCACGAATGGCCGGCGCCGACGACGCGCACCGTCTTGCCTTCGGACCGCGCTTTTTTGACGATATCGGCGATTTGCCATTCGTTTTGCGGGTATTCGACAAAGGCGGGCTTGAAGGAGAGCGTCCCGCCCCAATTGACTATTGTGGCCATGAAGGGTTACAAGGTTCTGCAAAGACGGGCGACAAAAGCAAACCGGCGGTTGGGAAAGGGTGCGACAAGAGTACGGGCGCCGAAATCGGCGTTGTTGAAAACGGCGACGCCCGCTTGGTCGTAAACACGGACGTTATAAGCGTTGGCGGCGATTCGGGGACGGCCGTCGTGGGCGAAGACGATGGCGTTGGCGTCGTCGGCGCCGGGGCCGCCGCCGCGTTGCGCGTCCCGCACCGTTCCTTTGGCATCCCAGACGGCCATAAATATTTCACCCAAACCGGGGTCTGCGGCCGTAAGGCTAAAGCCGCCGATGTTCGTAACGCCGTAGAACACGCCTGCGCCGTAAAGCATGCCCGTCGGGGCGACGGCCAAGGTGCGTATTTCGCCGGGCGCCGCCGCCGCCCAGCGAAACCGTCCTGAAAAATCGGCTTTGGCCACAAAAAACGTAGTGTCCGCGGCCCGCGCCCCGGCCGTACCCCCGGGCGTGGACGTTATCGCCGCCGTACCGAAGCTCGCCGCGTTTTGAAAACTCCCCCCCAAATACAAACCGTCCGGGGCAAGGGCGGCGACCACGGCCCGGTCGCGGCCCGCCCCGCCCCCCAACACCGCACGCTTGAAATTGCCGTTGCGGGCGAAAGTCGCCAACGCCGCGTCGCTTTGCCCCAAAGCGCCGTATACGTACATCGAATCGCCGGAAAGAAAGCGAATGCTGTCGCCGGCGACGGTCGTCCAAACGTGAACGTCGCCCTCGGAATCTTGAAAGACGGCGGCGGGTTCGTCGTCGCCCGCACCGCCGAAGGTACGCAGCCACCGAAAGTTCCACGAGGCATTGACGCACAAAACAAAGCCGTCGCGTCCGCCAAAACTCACCGATATTCCTCCCTCGTGAACCAAAGTGTCGTCGAAAGCGCCTACAAGATACACATATCCTTGGTCGTCCTCAAAAGCGCCGGTAAACGATTGATTTCCTCGTCCGCCGAAAAGCAAAGTTTGGTCGACGGCGCCGGCGGCGTTGAGCCGGGCCAAAAGCCCGTCCGTGCCGTCGGCCGCCGCAAGGGTTTTACCGTCGAAAAGGTCGGTTTGGTTCCAAGAACCGTAAAGCAACGTGTGGTTGGAGGCGGAAAACACGCCGTTGAAGCGAAAACGGGCCGTCGGCGCCAAGACCCGCATGCCGGCAACGGAGTCGACCGCGTTCACCGTCGCCCAATACACCGAACGCCGTTCGCCGATGGTGAGCGAATCGGAGCCGAACAACACTTTACCCGCGCCTTCGCCGAACCAACGAACGTTGCCGAAGGGGTCGACGGCAAGGGCAAGGGCGCTTTGGGCGGAAATACCGCCCGCAACAACGACGCTTTGCGCCGTCGCCGCCGTACAAACGCATTCGCCGTTTTCGCAGTTGTAGCCGGGTTCGCACGCCACGCCGTCGCACGCGTCCCTACGGCATGAAATCGCCATCAACGCCGCC
>CALAJH010000059.1 GCA_937922655.1 uncultured Bacteroidia bacterium | reverse complement strand
GACGTATCGAGACTACGGACGGGAGGCGATGCACAACCTCATTTTCGGCAATCCCGAAATTTACGAACTCTTCAAGCCCGATTTGGACGGAAAGTTCAACGAAGGCCTCTTGGAAGGCGAACGAAAAGGCCTCTTGGAAGGCGAACGAAAAGGCAAATTGGAAGGCAAACGCGAAGGCAAACGCGAAGGCAAACGCGAAGGCAAATTGGAAACCGCCCGAAACCTTATGCGCATGGGATTTTCCCACGACGTAATTTTCCAAGCCACCGGCCTCAAACCCGAAGAGTATTTGTAGACGGTATTAGGCCCAAACAAACCTTTGATATCGAAACATTTACGTCCATACCGAAACAAAGCCGCCAACGTTTGCGTTGTAAGAAGACGCAAGGGCGTCTTTGTTTCGGAAAACCGAAAAACGACCCGAAACAGGCGTAACAATTCGATATCGAACGCAGAAAATGGCAAGACTCCCGATTGACCTTTCGACGGGCAAACTTAAAGAAGCCGAGGCCGTCGTCGGCATCGACCTAGGAACAACCCACAGTTTGGTGGCCAAAGTAACGGACGGAAAGCCGGAAGTCGTCGTCGACTACGGCAAGTCGGCGGTCATGCCGTCGGTAGTGTATTTTCCCGAAGCGGGTTCGCCCGTTGTGGGCGAGGACGCTTTGCCCTACCTCGAATCCGACCCCGAAAACACCGTTTTTTCCATCAAGCGTTGGATGGGCGAAGGACAATATCACGCATCGCCGTACCGGGTGGTTCCGACTCCCGACGGCGTGCGTGTCGTTGTCAGAGGAAGAGAATATACGCCCGTGGAAATTTCGGCCTTGATTTTGTCCGAACTCAAAAGCAGGGCCGAACATCGGCTCAAAACCCCCGTGCGTCGCGCGGTCGTTACCGTGCCCGCTTATTTCAACGACGCCCAACGCCAAGCCACCAAAGAAGCGGCAAAAGTCGCGGGACTCGACGTCCTGCGCATCGTCAACGAACCGACGGCGGCGGCGTTGGCCTACGGATTCGGCCGTAACGCCGACGAATCGAAAACCATTGCCGTTTACGACTTTGGCGGCGGCACCTTCGACGTAACCATCTTGCGCTTGGAAAACGGAATATTCGAGGTTTTGTCCACATGCGGTGACGTTTTTTTGGGCGGCGACGACCTCGACCGCGCCATTGCCCAACATTGGGGCGACCCCGGTTTGCGTCTTTTAGCCGAAGAAGCCAAAAAAGCCGTGTGCGCGGGCCAAAATTTTTCCGTTCAAGCCAACGTTCGGGGAAAAAATAGGCCTCTTGCCTTGGACGCCCCCACCTTCGAAACGTTGGCGCGCCCCTATATCGACCGTACCTTGGACGCCTGCCGAACCGCCCTCGCCGACGCCCAACTCAACCCTCGGGACTTGGACGCCGTGGTGTTGGTCGGCGGCTCGACCCGCGCCCCCTACGTCAAAAAACGCGTGGAAGAATTTTTCGGACAAAAACCCCACGACCAACTTCACCCCGACGAGGCCGTTGCCCTCGGCGCCGCCATCCAAGCCGACATCCTCGCCGGCAATCGCCGCGACCTCCTGCTCTTGGACGTTACCCCCCTTTCATTGGGCATCGAAACGGCCGGCGGACTCATGGATGTACTCATTCCCCGAAATTCAAAAATTCCCACCGTCGCCGCAAGACAATACACCACGTCCGTCGACGGCCAAACCTCCATTCGCATCTCGGTTTTTCAGGGCGAACGCGAACTGGTCAAGGACAACCGCAAATTGGCCGAATTTCATTTGCGCGGAATTCCCCCCATGCCCGCCGCCATTCCCAAAGTGCAAATATCGTTTTCGCTCGACGCCGACGGCATCTTGAACGTGGCGGCCAAAGAATTGCGTTCGGGTGCGGCGCAGGAAGTCAAGGTCGTACCCGCAAACGGATTGTCCGACGAAACCCTCGAAAAAATGTTGATGGACTCCTACGTTCACGCCCAAGACGACGTCCAAACCCGCCTCCAAAAACAAACCGAACAAGAAGCCAAACAAATCCTTTTTCATACGGAAAAATTTTTGAGAACCAACGCCGAGCTTCTTCCCGAAAACGTACACTCGGAAATTTTGGGACATTGCCATGAACTGCGTGCGCGTTTGGAGCGTTCGGAGCCGCGCGAGGCCCTGAGAACGGCCATCGAAGCCCTTGAAACCCTCACGCGTCCCTTTGCCGAAGCCGCCATGGACGCGGCCGTCAAACGAACTTTAACGGGTACCTCAATCGTTTAACGGCGTTTGTTTTTTTCCCAAATCCATCGTTGATTTGGGTTTTCAACCACGACGGCAATGAAAGGAGCGGAACGTATGTCGGCCATCGTCGAATCGCAAACCTTGGCCATGGCCGAACGGGTACGGCGACTCAAAAACGCGGGAAAACAAGTGTATTCCTTTACCTTGGGCGAACCCGATTTTGACACGCCCCCCGTGATTCGTCGCGCCGCCGTCCAAGCGATGGAAAACGGATACACACATTATCCGCCCGTGGCGGGATTGCCCGAACTGCGTCAAGCCCTTTGCGCTCATTTTCGCGACGCGTACGGCCTGCAATACACGTCCGAACAAATCGTCGTTTCCACCGGCGCCAAACAGTCGTTGTTTAACCTGTTCATGGCCTTGGTCAATCCGGGGGACGAGGTCGTTATTCCCGCGCCTTATTGGGTTTCTTATTTGCCCATGGTACAAATGGCGGGAGGCAAACCCGTATGGATAACGGCGACGACGCAAAAAAACTATAAAATCACGCCCGAGGATTTGGAAACGGCCTTTACGCCCAAAACCAAGCTTTTTTTGTTCAACAGCCCTTCCAACCCCACCGGCATGGTTTATTCGCCGGAAGAAGTGCGGGCGTTGGCTCGGGTTTTGGAGCGCCACGAACACGTTTTCGTTGTTTCCGACGAAATTTACGCTCTGGTTCGCTTCGAAGGGGATTATTTGAGCCTCGGCGCGGTCGACGCTTTACGCGAGCGTACCGCCACCGTAAACGGCGCCTCCAAAGCCTTTGCCATGACGGGTTGGCGCGTCGGATGGATGGGCGCTCCCCAATGGGTCGCCGACTTGTGCGTTCGTTGTCAGGGGCAGGTAACTTCCGGCGCCAACGCGATTGCACAAATGGCCGTCGTCGCCGGTTTGGAAAACTTGGATTGTATCGAACCGATGAAGGCCGCCTTTCAACGTCGTTGCCGGCGGGCCTTGCAAATTTTGGACGTGCCTTTTTTGACCGTTCCGCGTCCCCAAGGCGCGTTTTATCTTTATCCCGACGTTTCGTCGCTGTTTGGCAAACGCGCCCCCGACGGCCGCGCGATAAACGATTGCGAAGACGTAGCCGAATATCTCATCGAACGTGCGGGCGTGGTTACCGTGCCCGGAACGGGCTTTGGCACCCGCGAACACATACGAATTTCTTTTGCCGTCGCCGACCAAACGCTCGAAGACGGTTTGACGCGCATGGTCGAGGCGCTTGCCGATTTGCGTTAGGATTTTTTTCGCCGGTTTTGGCGTTGAATAATTGTCACAACAATAAAAAATGCGAATATTGCTTACGGGCGGTACGGGATTGATAGGCCCCAAATTTTGCGCCGCCGCCTTGCAAAAAGGCTGGGAATTGACCCTTACCACCCGCAACGTTCCCAAAAACCCCGTTCAGGGAGTTAAATACATCGTTTGGAACGCCGAAACCATTGACGCCGAAGCCGCGGGACCTGCGGACGTCGTCGTTAATTTGGCCGGATGCGGCATCGCCGACCAGAAATGGACCCCCGAATACAAGAAATTGATACTTTCCAGCCGGCTCAATTCGACCCGCGCGTGCGTCGAGTATATCCGTGAACATGAGTCGCGTTTTGGTTGCCGGCCCCAAGTGTTTTTGTCGGCGTCGGCCATCGGCTATTATGGTACGCACCGAAATACACCCGTTATTGAATCGGACGGACCGGGCAACGACTTTCTGTCGAAAGTAGGCGTGGAATGGGAGGCGGCGGCGCAAGGAACGGGCGTACGCACGGTGATTATGCGTACGGGCGTGGTGCTCGCCAAAGAAGGCGGCGCTTTCCCGCGTTTGCTTAAACCCTTCAAGTTCTACGCCGGCGGATACGTGGGCTGCGGCAAACAGGGATTTCCGTGGGTACACATCGACGACGTGGTCGGCATGATGATTTGGGCCATCGAGAACCCTGCCGTCGAAGGACCGCTCAACATCACCGCCCCCGACATGCACACCAACCGTTCGATTGCACGGACGCTTGGCAGACTCATCGGCAAACCGTCGGGCTTGTCGGTACCGGCGTTTGTGGTCAAGTCGTTGATGGGTGAAAGCGCGGTCCTCATCGTCGAGGGCCAATTGGTCAAACCCCAAAAGGCCCTCGACCTCGGATATACGTTCAAATTTCCCGACGCAAAGTCGGCCCTAAGCAACCTCTTGAATCTCTCTTCGTCGAAAGATTGAAGCCCGGCTTTTCCGACGTTCGTGCGATTAATCGCGTGCGCAACCCGGTTTGAGGTGCGCGTAACGCTTGCGGTTTTCGGAACGCTTGCGTTTTTCTTCATGAAAACGCCCCCGATATTGTTGATACACGCTTTTTTGCACGATCTTGTTGCCGCCCCGCTCCCATTTGGGTTTGCCCAAAACGATCTTCGGCGCCCCATCGTCGTATTGGGCTGCCCCCGTGGTCGTCGTCAGCCAAAACAAGCCCGACAACGCCAAAATAAACCTCCACTTTAACATATGGCTTAACGTTATATTTGTAAAAAATACTTTATTGCATTTATGTATTTTGAAAAAGACGACCCTACGCGTTGCGAATGCCGCCGTCAAATGCAACCCAAAAGTAAATCCAACCAATTTTACGTCAAGACTTATACCGAAAATTGAGAAATAAAAAAAATTCATAAAAATTTTATACACAATAATCTAGGCCTACGAACAAGCGGCGTGCAACGGTAACGACAACGACAATTTATTGCCTAAATATTGGCAATAAATTACTATCCATTGTCTTTTTCAACGCCGATTTTTCATCGTTGAAAAATTACTTTTTTAACGGAAATACGCTTTGGGCGGGTGTTGTGCGGAATAAAACGATTAATTTTAGCGCATGAACGGCGGATTGGAGGCTTTTGTTTGCGACACGGGCATCAAACGGATAATGAACCGTAATCCGGAATTTTTTTGGGGCCTGTTGTTTCCGGGTTT
>CALAJH010000058.1 GCA_937922655.1 uncultured Bacteroidia bacterium | reverse complement strand
AATTCGTTTTTTGCGCATACGTTCGGCAAGGATGCGAACCTCGGTTTCGACGACTTTACGGATCGTGGACGAACCGGCTCCGACAATTTTTTACACAAAAAGCATGGTTTTGTGTTTCGTTTTCCGTTTTTTACGATATTGCGGCTTCCCTGGGCCGGGCATGTTCAAAGATTCATCATGCAAATATCGCGCTTTTGGCCTGCGGATATTTTTTTCATCATTGCCTTTGGTACACTACCGCCTAAACGCCGCGCAACGCCATGTTGTATAAAACGTACAAAGTCGTCGTACGCCTTGGAGCGGCGGGGCTCACGCTCTACGCCCTGCTTTACGGCCTAACTTGTACCCTTCCACGCGTCGGCGACCTCGAGCAGACTTCGCGCAACCTCTTTTACCACGTACCAATGTGGTTCACGATGTATTTGATGATGGCCTTGTCGTTTTATTGGAGCGTACGGGCGTTGAAAAGTCAAGATTTTGCCTGCGACGCCCGAGCGAAAGACGCCGCCGAGGTCGGTGTGCTTTTCGGGATTTTGGGTTTGCTTACGGGCATTGTTTGGAGCCGGGTAACGTGGGGACAGCTCATGCGCGACTCCAACCCGGCGGCGTGGTGGAGTTGGGACCCCAAACAAACCGGCGCCCTTGTCGCCGTGATGATGTTCGCCGCTTATTTCGTTTTACGCGGCTCCGTTCCCGAACCGGGCAAGCGCCTGCGCCTTTCGGGCGTTTACAACATTTTCGCCGTCGTCGCCCTTTTTCCCTTGACCTTCGTCATTCCCCGAATGCTCGACAGCCTTCATCCCGGCGGCGACGAAGGCAATCCCCTTTTTCCCAAAGACGTTTCTTCCGACTACCGCATGGTTTTTTATCCGTCCATCGCAGGCTTTTTTTGTTTGGCGTTGTGGGTGTGGGAGTTGCGCTACCGAACGTCGCTTTTGCGCTTGCGGGTCCGGGAGAACGCGCGTTAAACCCGGTCTTTGACG
Organism: uncultured Bacteroidia bacterium; assembly: GCA_937922655.1. Classification (GTDB taxonomy): domain Bacteria; phylum Bacteroidota; class Bacteroidia; order J057; family CALAJH01; genus CALAJH01. The sequence continues at coordinate 85,719 of CALAJH010000058.1, read as the reverse complement.
CCCGGGGGAACCATAACGTTTAAACTTTTCGGCCTAAGCCGGATTTCCACTTTTGCCGGCGCGTAGGCCGGTTCGCCGTCAATTTGAGCGATGGACTCGTTCTCGCGTTCCAACAACACCTTGACGGCGCGTTTGCGCTTGCCGTATCGGTCGCCTTCGCCGATGGTGCGGGTAAACATCTTGAAGGCAAATACGGGTACGTACCATGCGGGCGAGTGGACAAGGGTACAAAGGCTGAAAACGCCGTCGTTTACCCGTTCCCCGGGCGCCGGCGTCATGCCGTTGCCAAATTGGGAGATGTTGAGCGCCGAAAACGCCGTGTGCCTGTCGGTGTAGACAAAAGGCGTGCCTTCGGGGGGATGTACCGTAACCCTGTATGTTTGGGGGGCGACGGCTTTGTAAGATTCAAGGGCGATTTTGACATAGCTTGCAAACGAACGTTTTTTTATCCCCGCGAAACGATGGGCGGTATAGGCGTCGTATCCACCGACGCCCGCAAAACCTAAAAACGGTTCTTCGTTCATCAAGCCCGTGTCCATGCGCACGGTTGCGGGTTCGAGGTATACGTCCAAACAAGACTTAACCCGTCTAGGAATGTGAAAATGGTTGGCAAAGCCGTTGCCCGTCCCGATGGGCAGTACGCCAAAAAGTACGTCCGTGCCAATGAGCCGTTTGCCCACGTGATGAACGGTACCGTCGCCGCCGGCGGCAATGACTTTTTCAAAGCCCATGGCGAGGGCCCGTTCCATCATTTCGTCCATTTCTTCGACTTTGTCCCAAGACCATACCTCGAAATCGGCGTTCTTTTGTCGAAGGTAGGCCTCGATTTCGGGACGTATTTTTTCAAAAACGCCTTTGCCCGAAACGGGATTGGCAATTATCAATAAGCTCATTGGGCGGCGAAAATACAAAAACCCTTTTACATACGTGCCGTTCAAAATAATTTTCGGCATAAGACGGCGAAAACCGAAGAAACATCAACCCGTCAAGAAATACGGACACGACGGTAACGGCCCTTGTTTGGTGCAAATTCCTTCGAGGCCAAAGCTTTGGAAACAACGCAAGAAATTGACGTAAATTTTCGAATTTTGCGTTCGCTTCGCCCCACGGAAACGAGGGCGAGGCGCCCAATTTTCATATCCTAAACCTTGTTTGACGTCGCCATGAAAAAATACGTCGTTTTATTGACGCTGTTGCCGTCTTTTGCGGCGGGAACGCGTCTTTTTTCCCCCGATCCCGACCTTGAAGCGGGCGCCAAAATCTACCAACGCAGTTGCGCGCTCTGCCACGGCGCCAAAGGCGAAGGCAACGTCGGCCCCAACCTTACCGACGAATACTGGCTTTACGGCGGCAGCTTTAAGGACGTGTTGCGTTCGACAAAGTTCGGCATACCTTCCAAAGGCATGATACCGTGGAAAGGAAGACTGAACAACAAAGAATTGCGCGACGTTACGGCTTATGTATTGTCGCTTGCGGGAACGAACCCGTCGGGCGCCAAAGGACCGGAAGGGGAAAAATACAACCCCCTAAAATAGTCGTTTCTAGATGATGTCGGCTATTTCGGTTTCCACTTTTTTGAAGTAAAAAAGCCCTAGAATCAGCATGACCGCCATTATACCAAAGGAAATGAAGGCGTAAGGGGAAAGCGTGCCGCCGAACAAACACCACCGATAACCTTCGATGACCCCGGCGGCGGGATTGAGCAGGTAATAAATATTTTGGTATTGCACCGGAACGAGGTTGGTCGGGTAGGCCACGGGCGTAAGGTACAAACCAAGTTGTATGGCTACGGGAACGATGTGTTGTAAATCGCGAAGTCTGAGCGTCAATGCGCTTATCCACAAACCCACCGCCAATCCCGAAAGTATGTTGAAAAAAACGAACGCCGGAAAAAATACGACGTTGGCCGACGGCCAACGTCCGTAAGCCAACATCACCACGAACAGCAGGGCCATGCTCACGCCGAAGTCCACCAAACCGTAAACCGCCTTTGAAAGCGGCAATACCAATCGTGGAAAGTAGACTTTTTGCACGAGCGCCTGAGAATTAATAATGACGTTGCCCGTGTCTTTAATCAGGGCGGTGAAGTAGGTCCAAGCCGTGATGCCCGCCATCGCGAAAAGCGGATAGGGGATGTCGCCGGTTTGAATTTTTATCACCCGTCCGAAAAGGAAGGTGAAAATGGCGAGCGTGGCCAAAGGTTGAAACACGCTCCATGCGAAGCCCAATACCGTTTGGGTGTAGCGAACGCGCACGTCCCGCGCCGCCAAAATATACACCAGTTCCCGGTATTGATACAACTCGCCGAGATTGAGGCGCAAACGCGCCTTTGAGTCTATAACTATGTGGGGTCTCATAAAGGCATGCAAAGATGCGACAAAATTCGCAATCTTTTACCCCGTTTTGATTGAATTTTATTAATCCGACGGTGCAATCCCATTTGACGCCGAATAAAATCCATCGCTTCCCAACCCCTGAAACGCCAATGGCGGGGTGAGAATTAAAAATTGTTCGTTGGCGCCCCCGATTTTACCGTTGTCCGCATGGAAAGAACGTAGTTCTCTGCATAGATTCGGACTACGACGCATCGTCGGGCTTATCTGCGCCGTTTGTTTTGTAAACGGTTTGAAGGATGGCGGACGGAAAGAAGAATTTTCACGGAGCGTATCCTTTGAACAAGGGATACGATTGCGTGTTTTATTTGTCGGCCTCGCCCATGACCGGGTCAATCGAGCCGATAAGCACGACGGTGTCCGCCACCATGGCGCCTTCCATCATTTTTTCGAGAACTTGGAGGTTGGAAAACGACGGGGATTTGATTTTCATGCGCCAAGGAGAACCCGTGCCGTCGGAGATGATGTGGAAGCCAAGTTCGCCCTTGGGGGCTTCGATGGCGTGATAGGCTTCGACGCCCGCCGGCGGACAAGCGCCCACGTCCGTCATCATGAAGTCGTGAATCAGGCCTTCCATCGAATAGTAAACCTCGTTTTTGGACGGGAAGGATTTTTTGGCGTCGTCGGTGCGAATGATACCCTTGGGTATCTTTTGCAAACATTGACGAATGATTTTGATGCTTTGACGCATTTCCTCAAAACGAACGTAGTACCGGGCGAGGCAATCGCCTTCGGTGCGAATCGGAATTTCGAAATCGAGTTCGTTGTAGACAAGGTAGGGTTCGGCGACGCGGATGTCGTGCGCCACGCCCGAAGCGCGAAGGTTGGGGCCGGTGAAGCCGTAGGCGATGGCGTCTTCTTTGCCTACCACGCCCACGCCGATGTTTCTATTGAGCCAAATTGCATTTTTAGCCAAAAGTTTGTCCCAGCCGTCGAGTTCTTTTTCGAGGTTGTCCAAGAATTTTTTTATCATCGCCGCCACTTCGTCGGTCATGTCGAACTGTATACCTCCGATGCGACAGTGGCTGACGGTGAAACGCACGCCCGCCAGTTTGTCAAAAATCGAATAGATGTTTTCGCGTTCGCGGAAAGCGTACATAAACATGGAGATGGCGCCGGCGTCCATGACCATTGTGCCAATCCAAAGCAAGTGGGCGGAAATGCGGGCCAGTTCACAAGCGATGGTTCGGATGTATTGTGCACGCGGCGGCGCCTCGATGCCCGCCACTTTTTCCACCGCCAAACAAAACGCGGTGTTCGTCGAATACGGGGCAAGATAGTCCATGCGGTCGGTATAGGGCATGAACTCTTGAAACGTCTTGTATTCGGCCAGTTTTTCTATGCCTCTGTGCAAATATCCAACGTCGACGACGCATTTGGCGATGCGTTCTCCGTCGAGTTGGGTAACGAGCCGAAGCACGCCGTGGGTGGCCGGATGTTGCGGGCCGATGTTCAAGACCATTTGCGTGCCGAGCGGGTCTTGTTCGTCTATTTCCACCGACGAATGCTTGCTTTCCAAGCGTCCGTAGAGCGCTTTGTGGTGTCGCGGAAAAAATGAAAATTTTTCTCCTTCCCCCGCCTTAATCAATTCCTTTTCCATACCTGCTTTAACGCCTCTAAATTAGCGCTTTTCGCATGAATGCGCAAATCCCATCGATATTAAAATCGATTAGTCGTCGGTTAGGTATTCTTCGGGACGCAGCCCCGTTGCCTGAAATATTTGTTCGGCCGAAATACCCAAACGGTAAAAGCTGCGAGCGGTTTCTATTTTTCCTTCGCGTTTTCCTTCGCGTTTTCCCGCTTTGAATCGGCTGTCCAAGTCGGGCTTAAACAGCTCGTAAATTTCGGGATTGTTGAAAATGAGGTTGTGTACCACTTCGCGTCCGTGGTCACGATACGTAGCGTCCATATATCTTCGGAATAAAGTACGGTCTATACGGCCCAAGTCCAAGGATAGTTGCAAAGATATCAAAAAACCTCCCAAGTCCATGTTGGTTTGTTCGTTGGGTGCGCCTGCCATGGACTTCAACGCCCGGTCGTACATCGCAAAAAGAGCCTCGTCGCCTATGCCCGAGCGGTCGCACAGCAACCCCATGCCGATGGCCACCACGTTGTTTTCGACGACGAACCATTCGGCGGGAACCGACGACAAGTTCACTGCGCGAAAAAACACCACCATTTTCGGAGCTTCGCCCGGGTTGCCGACTTGCGCGCCGTTCTCAAAACGGTGCGCAAAATCCTCGATACAAACCAATATCTGCAATGGAAATACGCCCGTTTCTTGTTTTTCCGACAGAAGGTATTTGGCAAAGCGTTCGCCGATACCCGAAAAGTACGCTTTCTGGAAGTCCAGCTGAATCGCGTACTTTTTACCCGACTCCGTCCACACCTTGACACGCAAATCCGAGGCGCCTCGAAGTATTTCCAAGCGATGATGGCTCTCTTCGACCACCTCTATGCGAACAATCCGCTCGTTGACCGCCGACTCCAAAAACGGTTTGCCGTACAGCGTAAAGCCTTTTTTGATGATGTAGTCGAAAGGGTTGCGGGGCAGGGAAACGGGTTTTTTGCGCATGGTTTGTGATGGATGAAAACGTGGCGGTTAAAAAAGACGTAACCGTTAACAGGTGGAAACCCGACGCAAACGCATTGAAAATATCATTCAAAAATCAAAGGCCCGCTTGCCTTATTCTTCTTATTTCGAGAATAAGAAAAGCGGGCAAAGTTGGCCAAGCCGCCGTACGTACGGTCTTTGTCTTTGTAGCGGAGGCAGGACTCGAACCTACGACCTTCGGGTTATGAGCCCGACGAGCTACCTCTGCTCCACTCCGCAATCAATTGGGACGCAAAATTACGGGCTTTTCTTTTCAACGCAAAATCCGCGACGGTTTTTAATCGTTTTTTTAATTATCGTTTGACGATTCGAGAACGAAACACTCCTTCGTTTTCGGTCAAAATTTCAAGAGTATAGATTCCCGTTGCAAGGCCCGACAAATCCAAACCTCCGTTTTCAAGCCGTGGAACGGCGGCGATACGCCCGTCCATGCCGTAAACGACCACCCGTGCAATCGGCGCGACGCTTTCCACAAAAATTCCTTCCTTGAATGGATTGGGGTAGACGCGCACCGAAAGCGTGGGCAAGGCGCGGCTTGTAATCAGGCTGTCGCCGACGACGCGGGCCAAGCGCGCGTTGAAAACCCTGCGTCGAAAAACGTCCGCCTCGTCGTACTCCTGCACCACGGCTACAAAGCTCAAATTTTCGCGCCTTACTCCCGAAGCGGGCGTATATTCAAAACTTTGCCTCAGCCTTTGACCCGCAACAACGGAATCCGCGACCCGCGTCCCCCACGGCCCGCCCAGCGTCGCTCGCAACACGTGCCGATGTTCGTAATTGCGAATCGGGTTGCCTTTTTGATAAAACGGGGAAAAGGCGGCGTTGTCGTTGAGGGCGTTGGCTTGGTCGTATTCCGGACCTTGACCCCGCACCTTGTCTTCGACGACCAAAACGTTGAGCCGCAAAGGCGAACCCACCGGGGCGAACGCCCGACTTTCCACCTCCAAAAAATACTTCCCGCTCGACGAATCGTAATCGGCGACCGAAAATCCCACCGACAACGGCGACGGGCGCCCAAGCGTGTAAACCAAAGCCTCCTCCCATAAGGAAGCGTCCAAACTTGCCGATTCGCTTTGTGGATCGACCGTCGATTGCAACGGCAATCGCGTGCGGTTGAAAACAAACGACGGCAAGAGCGATTGGTTGAGGCCGAAATACGTCTCGCGCGATTCGGCAACGTCCAACGCGCTCGGCCCCGAAGCCTCCAAATGATGTTGTACCACGATGGCCGATGGATAGTATTTCGACAGCGTATCCGCCCAAAAGTGCGCAAACGGACACAATCCGCACGTATTGGACGTAAACATTTCCATGAGCGCCGTTTTGTAGGGCAAAGAGTCGAGGGCGAAAAGCGTTTTTTCGACGGCGTTGTCGTCGGGCGTCGGATCCTCCACCCCGTCGATAAACGCTTCGGCCCGCACAACGTAACGACCCGCCGCCGAAAGCGCCAGCGTTTCCGGATGTTGCCAATAAACGGTGTCGAAGGGCGCAAGGGAAAGCCCCGCCGGTTCCGCGACGCGAAAATCGTCGCCGTTGACCTTCCAGCGGACAATGAATCCGCCGACGGTCTGTGTACCTTTGTTCACCACGCCGCCGGCGATGCGGTAGCTCCCCGTCGCCAAATATTCCTCCTCTTCAAGGTTGAAAAAGAAAAATTCGAGGTCGTAGGGCGGCGGGGTGTAAATGCGCACATTGTCGAAGGCGACGCCGTCGGCCCAGCCGCCCCCGTCCGAATACCGAAACATGATTTTTACCGTGTTGCCCGCATAGCCCGAAAGGTTGGCGCGAAGGGTGCGCCACGCGTTTTTTCCCGAAAGTTCGGAAAAACCCTCCAACGCCACGAACGTTCCGCCATTGACCGAAACGAGTACGTCGGCTTTTTCACGGGCCGTTGCGTATTCGCCGGCGCGATAAAAAACGTCGAAGAGCAAATAAGCCGGTTTGCCGGCGGGCAAGGCAACGTCGGGAGAGACCAGTCGGGCGTCGGAAAACGCGCAGCCCGACTGTCCGCAAGCGTCGTCGTTGAGGGCGACGATTTTTGAGTTGCCCGTTACGGGAAAATACGCCGAGGCGACTTGACGCGCCGGCCGGTGTACCCATCCCTCAAACCCCGCCGCGGCCAAATTCGGTTGTACGCTCCAGTTCGATGGAAAATCCCCCTCAAAATCCTCGTGCAAATAATCGCTTTGCGCCCAAAGCAAACTTGAAAAAAGGTTGTAAGCCGCAAAAAATATCCGAAAAATTACTCTTTCGGTTTTTTTTCGCGGATGATGAATTGTCTGCGGCAATCTTTGCATAAATGGTTTTGTTTTCCGTCGGGTTTGACCCCGTTTTTCACAACCTTATCGCTACCGCACGCCGGACAAGTGTTGGGCTTCATTTTGTTTGCAAAAGATAATCTTGAAGGATAACGGTGGCCGATAGCGAGTCGAGCAGATGCTTGTCCCGCCGCTTGGTACGCGAGGCTCCGCCGTCAAATAAGGCTTGTTGGGCGACGCACGAACTAAAACGTTCGTCGGCCATGGCGACAAACTTGTCGGGAAAAGTTCGGGCGATAAGCTTGGCCAAGCGTTCGGCGCCTTCGGTGGCGTGCGTCTTTCGCCCGTCCAAGCGCTTCGGAAGCCCTAAAACGAATCCCGAAACAGGCTCTTCGGCACAGATTTGCCCCAAGCGCGTCATAACGTCGCTCGTCGGAATCCCCTCCAACGGAAAAGCGATTTTTCCCTCCGTGTCCGTCCAAGCCAAGCCCGTACGCTTTTCTCCAAAGTCTATTGCGACAATCCTTCCCAACTCATGTATTGCAATACAAAATAAGCGATTTTTGTGGTATGATAAGCGTTGTTGGGCCCGAAAATTAAGATTTTTTTATGTAAGTATCATACAATTGTCTATGGCATCATATAATCTCATCGAATTTTAAGAAAAAACGAGGCGCCGAGTGCGGGGCGGGCTCCCGCAAAGAACATCGGAGAAGGACGAACGCTCAGTTCGTCGGTGATTTTGAAATGTTTGAGGTGGGCGTCGACGTAGGCCTCGACCGCCGTCAGCGTGTATCCCAACGCCCCCAAAATAATGGCGAAATCGCGGTTGCGGCGGTAAAAATCCCGAATTGCGCGCAAGGAATTGTCGGCGTAGCGTCCAACGAAAGGGTCTATGGTCGTTGGGTCGCCGTCGGTGCGGATGCGGTAGGCGTTTTGGTAACGCCGATACTCGATGTGGTTTTGAACGACGAAAAACGCGGCGGTACCGAGGGCGGCGTAAACAATCGGGGCTTTCCAGTACGAACGGTTGTAAATTTGCCCCATGCCCGGACAAAGAAGACTCAGCCGAACGGCCGCTTGGGGTATGGGCCACGGCGAATCCCGGAATTTTTTCGAGACCAAGGGCTTGGCCCAATTCCCCCGATTTTCAACGACGGACAAACGACGGACGCTGTCGCCCTCGATGACCACGTCCGTTTGCGCCCAAAGTTTGACTCCCAAAAACAACGGCGCCAATATCAAACCCCACCTCACAGCTTGACGGCGCAAAACGTGTAATTGTCGTCGTTGGCGTTTAAAGCTTGACTTTTGACGATTTCCGCCGCTTCTTCGAGCGAATTTTCGGTCCATATTTTCACCCATTGTGCGTCGGAAAAATGGCAATAGGCCCCGTCGGTGGCAAGCACGACCACGTCTCCCGGCAACACCGACGTTTTATGGTAGTCGAAGGCAATGAAGGGCGGAAGGGAATAAACCACGGCCCGCAAGAGGGCGTTTCGCCGAGGGTCGTGGCGGGCCTGCTCTTCGGTCAAACTACCGAATTCGATAAGCGCCGTCGCCATGTTGTGGTCGGTGGTTTTGAACGCCGCCCGACCGTCGCGGATGACATACGCGCGGCTGTCGCCGCACCAACCGATTAAAAGCTGTTCGTTTCGGACGAGGGAAAAGGCAGCGGTCGTTGCCATGCCGGCCTGTTCAGGGTGTTCCACAAGGGTTCGCGTGACGAATGCGCGAATTTGCCGCGTAAACGCATCGAGCTCGTTGTTGTCGGGGAGGGCGCTTAGCGCGTCAAGCGCCGAATACAAGAAATCCGCCGTCGTCGAGGAAGCAAGGTCGCCGGCGGGACCGCCGCCTACCCCGTCGCAAACGACCATCACCCCGTCCCCGACACGGACGGCGTCCTCGTTGCGTTCACGCCCGCCGGCCCCCGTGGCAAAAATCGGCGTTGTGGCTAGCAGTTTCAACAAAATATGTTTTTTGCAAAGATACGTCAAAACCCGATGTGAATGCCACATCGGTTCGCCGGCAACATCACTTGTTTTGAAAAAAATCGTTTTTTGATTAATTATTTCAATGCCGCGACAATGGTGCGCACATTGTAGCGCATCATGCCGAGATATTTTTCGGCTTGCGTTCCTTTGGGGCCGAGCGCGTCGGAATAAAGCGTTCCGCCTATGCGCACCTTCCATCCTTTTTGTCGACAACCCGTGGCTACGGCCTCGATGGTGCGCGGCGGTACCGAAGATTCGACGAACACCGCCTTGATTTTGCGTTCGACGATAAAATCCACCAACCGTGCCACATCCCGCAAGCCCGCCTCGGTCGACGTGGAAAGCCCTTGCAATCCCACGACCTCAAAACCGTAGGCCGCTCCAAAATAGCCGAAGGCGTCGTGGGCCGTAACCAATATCCGCACCTCCACCGAATCGAGGGCCGCACGAAGTTCGGCGTCCAATTTTTCCAGTTCGTTTTGATAGGCTTTGGCGCGTTCGAACACCCCGGAATCGCCGTTGCAACGATGCATGGCGCGTGCCGCGACCTTCGCCGCCTCGGCCCATATTTTCGGGTCGAACCAGATGTGGGGGTCGAACTCCCCCGCCTGCGTCGGACGCAAGAACTTGCGCGGCAAACTGTCGCCGACGGCGACAACCTTCTTAAAGCGTGCCAGTTTTTCAAGGGCCTCAATCATTTTGCCTTCCAGATGCAGACCGTTAAAGACTATCAGGTCGGCGTTGCGCAGGCGTGCAACGTCGTTTTGCGTAGGTTTGTAAAGATGAGGGTCGGCGCCCGAAGGCATGAGCGCCTCGACCTCCACGCCTTGACCCCCAAGGTTTTGTACAAGGTCGGCCAACATTCCCGTTGTCGCCACTACGCGCAGGCCGTGGTTTTGGGGTTGTGGACCCGTGCGGCAAAAAGAAAAAAGCGTCGCCGCCAATATCGTTCCCCACTTTCGCCACACTCGATTCATGCCTCAATTAACGCGCTCCATTCCCGAGCGCTTTCCCAAAAAGACCGCAAATTAACGAAATTTTTAACCGTCCGACCGTCTTGACCCCTGCAAACAATCTTCGCAAAAGACGGCTTGCCCGGCGCAAAAAGCGGGCGTACGGGCGGCGCAAACGCAACGGTATGTCCCAAAACCTCGCTTCAATTGTATTTTCGGGAGTGGAATGGCGTTTTTCCCTCGTTGTTGGCGACAATGCATGGCTCGTCGAACCGCCGTTGGAATGGGACGAAACGGAGTTCGTCCTGCGTCGCGACCCTAAGGCGCACGGCGTTTTTTTTGAATACGCCCCGACGGTCAAGTTCGTCTGTACGGCCCGCAACCGTGTATCGACGGCGTATCGGACGCTGGGCGTCGACGCGCCGATATACTTTCGGGTCGAATACGCTTGCGGCGACGGATTTCGCCCGTTTTTTTACGGGCGCTTGGCGCTTTCGACCTTGACGTTGAACGAGTCCGAAGGCTGGCTGAGCGTGGCCGTCGAGGACGCGGGCCCTTTTGCCGTGTTCAATCAGCGTCGGGATTGGCCGGTGGACGTGCTTTCGGCGGTCGGCCCGTTGGGCGGCGCCTTGCCGGTTTACGAGCGTTTACCGACGTGGGTGGACGCGGAAAACGGCCCGCCCTTGTTAAAAACGGCCGTACTTGAAGCCTCGGAGGCGCTTTCGCTTACGCTGACCGGGCGCAAATCCGTCGGTCAGGGCATAGGCTGTACGGGACTGCATTTCGAGTTTTGGATAGCGACGGGTTTCGACCGAATCGTCGGCGATGAAACGGGGGGCGTACAAGCGCAAGCCGCCGCCGCCGGCGCCCTCTTCGACGACGAGTGCGGCGAACCCCTCCAATCCTCCCTTCGCCCCCCAATTTTGCTCACCGCCCAAGAATCGGGCCGTTACACCCTCGAGCTTTGCGACCTGTGCTTCGAACTTTTCGCCGAAGCCGATACCAACCTTTCCACCCTATGCGACTGTTTCGGCGACGACTACGACACCTACAACGACTTTTGTTCCGTACGTTTCGAGCTTTTGCTCAACGGCGAAACGCTTTACGATTCCGGAGAATTGTTTTCGCCGCACGCGGGCGACGCCCCCGAAGACAACCGCGTTACGCACACGGGATGTTTGGGCGGCCCCGTCGTTCGCACCTTCGATCTCCTAGCCGGCCAAACCCTTTCTTTGTATTGGCTCGTTACCGTTTACGGCAATTGGAGAAAGGATTTGTTGTACAGTCCGTGCGTCAACGTTAGCGTCGGCGCGAATATGGACCTCACCGGTTGTTGTTTGCGTTTGCAACTCGAATCGAGGACGACGTTTTCGGGTTTGACCTTGCCCGTGGCGCCCGTTTACGAGACTTTCGCCCGTTTGTGCGACGCGCTTTCCGACCGCGAACTCGGTTTTCGTTCCGAATTTTTCGGACGCACGGAACTGGGCTACGCCGAGGACGGATGCGGGGCGTACGTCGGTTTGGCCAACGGCCTGATGGTTCGCGGTTTTCCGACGACGGGGACGGCCGTCGTCGGCGCCTGCACCCAATCCGACCCGCCCCTCAACCTTTCCCGACGCTTTTTTTTGTCGTTTTCCGCGCTTTTCGACAACCTTTCGGCCGTATTCAACCTCGGCATGGGCCTCGAAACCCATGGCGAAAACGTTTTTTTGCGCGTCGAACCTTACGAATATTTTTATCCCGACGACCCCGAAATTTTGTTTTTCGACCTCGACCCCGTCGAGGCCGGGCTCGAACGCCGGGTTTTGCACGAATTTTTGTTTAACGAAGCCGTTTTCGGTTACCGAACGTGGGAGTCGGAATCGGCCAACGGATTGTGGGAATACAACGCCGTCCGCCGTTACCTTACGCCTTTGCAAACGGTCAAAAACCGGTTCGAGCGTCGTTGCGACTTTATCGCCTCTCAATACGCTTGGGAAAAAACGCGTCGCAAAAACTTTCGTCATTACCCGACCGAAGATTTTGTCTACGACGAGTCGGTGTTCGTTGTGGCGTTGGAGCGCGGGGATTTGACGCAAATCGAACGGGGAATAACGTCGTCGGGCAACGTTTTTGCGCCCGGCGAGGCAATGAACTTTCGCTTGTCGCCTTCGGCGCAGGCGGAGCGCTGGGCGTCGGTCGTTGGCGCGGACATGACTTTCGCGGCGGGGGAGGCGAATTACACGGCTTTCGGCGAGGAGGCCAACCCGTTGTGTTCGCAAGGCTTTAGGCATGAAAACCGTTCGTTTTTTGGGGTAAAACCGCCGTTTTTGCCCGAAGACCTACGCTTTCAAGCCCCGCTTTCCGCCAAAAGGTTTATTGAACTGCGGGACAACCCTTATTTGCCCGTGCGCGTGCGTTACGGCGACAACGTCGTCGTCGGGCATATCGTCGAAGTTCGCTATCGTCCGGGCGGTTTGTCGTCGTTTCGTTTGCGGCTGAGGAACGAATAAAGGCGGGGTTGGATTTCGGCGGCAATCAACGCCCAAAGCCACGGCAAATAATAGGTTTTGTGTCGCCAGAGCGTGCCGAAATGCGGGGTGGACAAACCGACGAACGCCCCGTAGGCAAGGGCGAAAATCACGACGGGCCACGCCCACGCTCGCGGACGAAAAAACAACGCCGTTCCTACAAACATCACGGCTTCGATTTTCATCGGCCAAAGAAAATAAGGATAAGGCTCGTGGGGGTAAGGGCGGACGAATCCCGCCGCCCACGCCGCCGGTAATTTTGCCGCCACGCCCGCAACGTTGGGAACGAAAACGCCGATGTCGAAGGCCGTCGCCCCCCAATTTTGCAGGGCGTAGTAGCGGTTCAAGGACGCGTATTCAAAGACGTAGCGATAGAGTACGGGAAAGCGCCACAAGATTAGAACGAGGGTGGCGGCGGCGACGGGCAAAACGAAAAGCGCGGTTTGCGGTCTTCGGGTCAAAAGTAAAAAGGGGAGGGTTAAACCGAGGGCGGCCGCCAAATAGGGACGCACCCAAACCATGGCGGCCATGCACGCGACGACGACAACGGCGCCCGCCAACGCACGACGACGATAAATCAAACTCCAACCGAAAAGCGTCCCACCGGCGGCGGCAAAAACGAGGGTTTCTTTTCCGGGTAGGGCCGTCCACAACCATGCGCAGGGAGCGAAGATTAACGTTGCGGCGGCGACGCGGGTTTGGGCGTTCGACCAACGTCCGAAGGTTTGCAGGGCTTGGGCCGCCGCGACGGCGCCCGTCGTCGCCAAAAGCGCGAGTAAGGCGCCGGCGCCGTATACGCCCCCCCCGCCCAAGACCCACAAGGGCAGGGTCAGACAGATAAATCCGTCGGTTTTACGGTCGTCGGTACAAACGCATCCCTGCACCCAACGGGCGGCAAAAGCCGCGTAATCGCAAGCGGGGTTCTGCCGAAGATACACACAAAGCGCCGCGGCGCCGAAAACGATTTTTGTCGCCGCCACCGCCGCCAAAATACAGGTCTCCCTCGGCCTATTTGTCAATAATCGTAGCATCGCTTTTTCGACCGTGCCTAACCCGCCGATGCGCCCACGCGCTTTTACGCGTTCGGGTACCCGGCGCGTTCGTTGCCCGCTTTGTCGTTTTGAAATCGCACCGAAATTACAAACCGCCGTTGTGGGCGGCGGCTTGTAATTTGTTTGTGCTTTTCACCGAAGGAATTATTGGACGACAATCTTTCGGACGGCGCTTCGTCCGTCGGCGCAGCGCCATTGCAAAAGATAAACTCCGGCGGGCAAATTGCAAGTGTCCCAAACGATTTGAACGTCCGTACTTCCCGTGTAGCGTCCCCATGTTTTGCCCGAAACGTCGGTGAGTACGGCGGAAACAATGGGGGCGGGCGCGGTTATGGTCATCGTGTTGCGTACGGGAACGGGATAGACGTCGAAATCGTCCGGCTTCAAGGGAACGGTTCGTGCGGTGCCGGGGGCGTCCACGGCCACGTTGACCTCGATGTGAAGGGTGTCGTTGGGGGCGGGATTGGCAATGCCGGGCCATACGATAATCACGCCGCCGCCGGAAAAAATGCGTAATTTTGTGATTTTCGTCCGAAGTTCGAACGATCCGATGGTCGAGGACGGGGGAAAAGTGATGTTGGCGAAGCGGTGAACGTTGAAGGTATCCCGGGGCACAAGGGTGTCTCCCGTGGCGCCGACGACGGAATAAAATATCGGTAGCGTTAAGGTGTCAAGGGTGGCGAGCGATACGGCCGTCGAGCGGTTGACCAATCGGTATTTGAACACGATGGAATCGCCGGAGTGAAAAACGCCGGTGCCGCCGTCGGTTTTTTCCGCCCGAAAGTGTTGAATACCGATGGGGTAGTTGGGAAGCGGGTTTTGTGCAAAGTTCGTACCCGCCGCGGCAACGGCCCATAAAATCGCAAGCGCCGTTCGTTTTCCGATATTCATGGCTTGTTACATCGTTGAATGCATTAACGGCCAAATTTAAGAAATAAAATTTATACCGTAAAACAAAGTTAAAGGAATTTTTTCGTCGCGGATAAATTTGTCCGTACGCTTGTCCGCAAAAGCCTTCGGTTCGTTTGTTTCCATGCACCGTCCGAGGGGGGATGCCCGTTCAAAGCGTGGCCGAAAATTCGAGAAGGGCTTTTTGGGTTTGTTCAAAAAGCGAAGGGAGGCGTTCGAGAAGTTCGGGGATGCGTGCGGGTTCGGATTTGAGGGCCGTACGGATTTGTTGGAAAAGTTCGGGCAGCGCTTGCGCGCCGACGTTCGCTCCCGCCCCTTGCAGTTTGTGGCAAAGGCGTTCGAGTTCCTCGGGCGTGCAATTGCCGAAGGTTTTGATTTTTTCGTCGGCCTCCTTCAAAAAACTTCGAATCATGTCTCGGACAAATTCAGGGTCGTCTTCGCCCAAAAATCGCAGTTGTTCGAGTATTTCTTCGTTGAGCATATTTTTGTTGCATAAGGTTGATGGACGAAATCAACGTCGGCGCCGCGACGATTGAAAAAAACATCGTTCGGCGATTCGTTTTTGGGCTCCCGATTCTTTGCCGGAAGGGGGAGGACCAAGTTTTTTGAAAAATTTTCAATTGCAAACTTAAGACTTACAAAAATAATTGTTTTTGGTCTTAACGGATAAGTCCGTCGTTGCGGCCCGCCGGCAAACTAGATTGATTGTCGGCGTTAATTCAAGTCGAGGTCGTTGGGTTTGGGTCGATTACGTTCTTAGGCGATTGAGCAGTTGGTTCATTTTGGCGTATTCGATTTCGTCGTCGCCGAAGTTGTTTTTGATGACGTGGGTCATGATTTTTTGGATGTTTGCTAGAAGCAGTTCTTTGGGATTTTCTTCGTCGTCGGCCATGTAGGCGCCGAATTCGAGCAGACGGCGAAGGGCTTCGACGAGCGGCTCTTCGAGGTGCGCCATTTCTTGAACGAGGGTTTCGAGTTCTTGGGGGAAGCGTCGGCGAAATTCGTTGTCGTCGATGGCGCCGGGCGGTTGGGGCAAAAGTTCGAATTCTTCGGCCAAATCGGGAAAAAAATCAATGGCTTCGCGCAACGAACGTAGGAGTTTGTCCTCGAAGCGGTCTATTGTGCCGTCGGAGGCGATGGCAATGGCCGTCGGCGCATAAAGCAGATAGACGAGCAGTTGCCTGTGGGTAAGGACGAGTTTTCTTTTTTCCAAATGGCTTGCGATGGGCCGGCGCATGGCTTCGAGCAGGCGCAAGACCTCGTTTTGGGTTTGGGGGTCGTTCGGGTTATGGTTCATCGTCTTTGAAATTGGGGTTGGGTTTTGTTTAAGAAGGCTTGGATGCCGTGGTGGGCGTCTTCGGAGATGCAGGCTTGGGCGAAGGCTTCGGCCTCGACGTCGAAACCGTTTTCCGCCTCGGAAAAGCCGGCGTTGATGGCTTCGAGCGTCAGGTCGAGGGCCAAAGGCGAGTTTTGGAGGCATTTTGACAGAAGTTGTATCGCCGTTTCGACGGCCTCGCCCACGGGACACACGGCGTTTATCAGCCCCCAAGCCTCGGCTTGGGCCGCGCCAATGAATTCGCCCGTCAAAAGCATTTGGGTGGCGCGTGTTTTGCCAATCAATCGCGGCAGGCGTTGCGTGCCGCCGTAACCCGCAATCAATCCCAGTTTTACTTCGGGCTGTCCGAATTTTGCGTTTTCGGACGCCACGCGCAAATGACAGGCCATGGCCAATTCGCATCCGCCACCGAGGGCAAATCCTTCGACGGCCGCCGCCACGGGCTTGGGATAATTTTCGATGTATCCGAAAAGTTGTTGGCCGTAACGGCTGAAATCGAGGGCGTCGACGTAGGTCGGCGCTTTTTGGAGCATTTCGGCCACGTCTGCGCCGGCGGCAAAAGACTTTCCACCGGCGCCTGTAACGACGACGGCGCCGACGGCCTCGTCGCGTTCGGCTTCCGCCAGCGCCGTTTCCAGTTCGTCCATCATCGCATGGTTGAGCGCGTTCATGGCCGCGGGGCGGTTCAGCGTCAATATCAAAATCCGCTCGCGAAGTTCGGTTTTCAGATGCTCGTAAATCATGATTGGGCTACGAAGCGCAATATAAACCAAAAATTTTCTATTTTGAAAACCGTTGGTCGATATCGTGGCTTGACCGGGGAAGGTGTTTTTCTTTTCGCCCTCTTCTTGCCCAACAAATGCGTAACTTTGCCTCAATGAGGGCGACCGTATTTTTGACGGTGTTAATCGACGTCATGGGCATTGGCATGCTCTTGCCCGTAATTTCGCCGCTGATATTTCAGACGGACGCACTGTTTGCGGCGGGGACGGACGCCGGGCCTCGGACTTTGCTTTTGGGGTGGATGGTTACGGCGTTTTGTGTCGGTCAGTTCGTGGGGGCGCCGCTTTTGGGTGCATGGTCGGACAGGGTGGGGCGCAGGTACGCGTTGTTGGCCACGACGTTGGGCACGGCGTTGGGCGTGGTCGTCGTCGGCGCCGGTTTTTATTACGGCATGCCTTCGGTCGTCATCGTTGGACGTTTGTTCTACGGTTTTGCTTCGGGCAACATTACCATTGCCTATTCGGCCATGGCCGACGTCGGTACGCCGCAAAGCCGTTCGCGCGACTTTGGTTGGGTGGGCGTGGCCTTTGGTCTGGGATTCGTTTTGGGACCGTGGCTGGGGGGAAAGGTGGCGGCGGCGTTTCCCGGCACGTGGGTGGCGGCTTTTGTTTTTGCCGCCGGGCTTAACGTTTTCAACGCCCTTTTCGTCGCATTGCTGTTTCGCGAAACCTTGCCGCCCGAAAAACGTTCGTCGCTGCGGCCTTTGTCGCTTAAAACGGGTTTTCGCAACGTCGCTTTGGCCCTTCGCAATCCGCGCCTTCGACCTTTGTTTGCCGTCGTGTTTTTTATGCAGTTCGGCTTTACGTTCTTTACTCAATTTTTTCCCATGTTCATGATACGCAAGTTCGACTACGGTCCCGATGCGCTGGGCGATGTTTTCGGCTATATTGGCTTGTGGATGATGTTCACGCAGGGGGGCGTGAATCGTTTTTTGTCTCATGGAACGCCGCCCGGACGCATTGTACGCGTGGTGTTGTTTACCGGCGCGGCAATGCTTTTTTTGCTGACCGTCCCCGAACGTTCGGCGTGGATTTACGCGATATTGCCGGCGGTGGCTTTGTCCCAAGGGTTGATTATGCCGAATCTGACCACGTTGGTTTCGATGCAGGCCGGGCCGGAGTTGCAAGGGGAAATTTTGGGGGTCAATCAGTCGTTTGCCTCGGCGGCGCAGGCTTTTCCTCCGTTGATTGCCGGGGTTTTTGCCGCTTACAACCCCAATTTTCCTCTTTGGGCCGCTTCCGCCGCTTACGTTTTGGCGGGTGCGCTTTTTGTCGGCGGGGTGTACGCGGGCTTGCGCCCGCCCGCAAGGTAGCCCTGCGCGCTTTTCGATACGCATCTGTTTAAAAAATTATTCACGCACGTCCATCCCACGCGCCAATGGGTATTTTCCCGATGCCGCGAAAATTTTCAAACTATCCCACCCTAAATTTTTCCTTATTTTATCGGGATAATCGTTAACACCGGCCGTTCGGGGGCGCTTTTTGGCGTTTTGGGCGTTATTTTTGGCGCCGACTTTGTCGATAATCTTTCGCAAGCATCGGGTCGCATGGAACAACGCTACTTTTTAATCTACCCTATTTGATTACGAACATGAAGGCGTATAAACACGCGGACGACCGAGAGCTGCTTCGGCGTTTTTGGGGTGGGGAATCGTCGGCGTTCGATGAATTGGTTCGCAAACACCGGGTGCGGTTGATGGAGGCCGTTATGCGCGTAATACGCGATCGGGACGCGGCCCAAGACGTTTATCAAGACGTTCTGATTCGCATCCATGCGCTTTTGTCGGCCCAAAATTACCGCGAGGAGGGTAAATTTTTACCTTGGGCCACGCGCATCGCACGCAATATGGCCGTCGACGTTTTACGCAAACGCCGGCGAGGCCGCGTCGAGCGTGCGCCACTGGGAATCGAAGATGTTGTTGCCGGCGGCGAACTCCCCGACCAACACATCGTTTGCAACGAAATACACCGCGACCTGCGCAAACTCCTCAACTTTTTACCTAAAAATCAGCGTGAAGTGATTGTTCTTCGTGTATACAACCGCATGACCTTTAAAGAAATCGCAGAGTTTACCGACTGTAGCATCAACACCGCGCTCGGACGCATGCGTTACGCCGTCGAAAACTTACGCAAACAGGTCAAGCGTTTTCCCGCCGTTTATTTTTAATCGCGGCGTCCCAACTCCCCGTTTGGGACGAACGGCGAAACGAACTTGTCCGCCGCTCGTTCCGTTGTTCGTCGGCGGGCTTTTTGACTAAAAGGCGGTAAAACCATCGGCTGTGGCCAACCGCGTATTTTTTAATCCGAGCGTCGCGCACTTCCGATTTTGGATGCGGCGGGGCGGGAACAATGCATGGAAATTTTCGATTATCGCTATGAAAACAACGCTTTTGGAACAGGTGGGGGCTCAAAATCACGGCGACGGTTCGTGAACGCGGCGACAAGATATTTGTTGCGGGCGGCGGAATTGGCCGAACGCGGGCGCGGCCGGGTCGAACCCAATCCGTGCGTCGGGGCCGTATTGGCCGACGACTTGGGCGTTGTCGGAGAAGGATGGCATGGGCGTTACGGTGGGCCGCACGCCGAACCCGTTGCTTTCGACGACGTTCGCGACGCCTCCCGTGTTTCGGGCGCCGTCTTGTACGTTACCCTCGAACCTTGCAACCACAAGGGTAAAACTCCTCCCTGCACCGAACGTATTTTGGCCGAAAACGTCAAAACGGTTGTTGTCGGTCGCCTCGACCCCAATCCGCTTATGGCCGGCAAAAGCCTGCGCCGGTTGCGCGAACGCGGCGTGAACGTCGTGCTTTTCGACGACGCCCAAGACACCGGTTTGGCCCGCAAGCTGGACGAACTTTTACGAACGTTTCGGGTGAATATGTCTTTACGCCGTCCGTACGTGGCCTTGAAATGGGCGCAAAGCGCCGACGGGGCCCTCGGCAGGCAAAGCGCCGGACAAGTCGGCGTTACCGGGCCGGCAGCGCAAAAGTTCACCCATCGTTTGCGGGCGGAATTGGGGGCGGTGTGGGTGGGCGGGCGTACCGCCGCCGGCGACGACCCGCTCTTGAACGTCCGATTCGCTCCCGGAGGACCGGTGCGCCGCCTCGTCGTCGCCGAGCGTCCTTTGCCCCCGAACCTGCGTCTTTTTCAACCCTCGTCCGACCCCGTTTGGATAATATCCCCATATTCCCATCCCGCGGCAAAAAACATCCCTTTGGAATCCGACCTCAAAACTTTGCTCGAAAGCTTGTACCGCGACCACGATTTGGGGGCCGTTTTGGTCGAAGGCGGAAGGGCCACGCACGAACGCTTCATTTCCGCCGGCCTTTGGGATAGAATTTACGTTTATCAATCCCTGCGTCCCTTACGCTTGCCCGACCCCGTGCCGGCGCCTTCGCTCCCAATGGGCGCGGTGTTGAAGGACGAATTTTGTTTGGGCAGCGACGTCGTTCGGGTTTATGAACCTTCGTAAGCGCCTTCGAGGACGGCGGGCAAATACGAAACGTCGGGAATGACAAAATTGTGTGGATGTTTGAGGAGTTCGTCGCGTTCGGTGGCGCCGGACAGCACGCCGACCACGAGTCCGCATCGCGCCGCACGTCCTTGATTCAAATCCGACGGCGTATCTCCGACTTTGGCCACGCGGGCGGGGTCTTCGACGCCCGTCGCCCGCATGGCGTAGGCAATCATGTCGGGAAAGGGCCGCCCGCGTGCGACCTCGTCGCTGGCCACCGAACCGGCGATAAGTCCGCGTTCGCGCCAACGAAGCTTTTCCAAAATTGCGTCCGCGATGTTTCGACTGAAGCCCGTATCCAGATACGCGGCGATACCTTTGCTTTTGAGATATTCGAGCGTGGCCTCGGCGCCGGCAACGGCTTCGACCCCCGTGTGGCGATAATGGTCCAACATTTGGTCGATGAACCGGCGGTGAAGCCGGTCGATGAGCTCGGCGTCGGGGGTACGTTCGTATTTTTCCAAGAGCAGGCGAATGGAAACGGCTTTGGGCAAACCCATGACGGCGTTGCCGTCGTCGGGAGTGATGGTCAATCCTTCGGAGTCCATCACGGCTCGAAAAACACGATTGACGGCGTCGTCGTCTTTGACGGTCGTTCCCGCCATGTCGAAAACGACCAGTTGAATCGAATGGGTCATTAAAACACGGTTTCTTCGTCGTTTTCGGCTTCTTCGGCGGGGTCGAATTCGGGCATGGCGAGCGAATGTTCGTCTTCGAATTTGGCACGCAGAATTTGTTCGATTTCGGCCATGAGTTCGGGGTTGTCGCGCAGGAGTTGGCGGACGGCTTCGCGTCCTTGACCGAGTTTGTTGCCGCCGTAGCTGAACCATGCGCCCGATTTTTGTACGATTTTGTTTTCGACGGCCATATCCAAGATTTCGCCGGCTTTGGAAATGCCTTCGCCGTAGATGATGTCGAATTCGGCGACGCGGAACGGGGGGGCAACCTTGTTCTTGACGACCTTGACCTTGACGCGGTTGCCGCTCACTTCGGTACCGTCTTTGATTTGTCCGGTGCGCCGGATGTCCAAACGTACCGAGGCGTAAAATTTGAGGGCGTTGCCGCCGGTGGTGGTTTCGGGGTTGCCGAACATGACCCCGATTTTTTCACGCAACTGGTTGATGAAAATACAAGCACATTGGGTTTTATTGATGGTGCCGGTGAGTTTTCGCAGGGCTTGGGACATGAGCCGGGCTTGAAGTCCGACTTTGGAGTCGCCCATTTCGCCTTCGAGTTCCGAACGAGGGACAAGGGCGGCGACCGAGTCGATGACGACGATGTCGATGGCGCCCGAACGGATAAGGTTGTCGGCGATTTCAAGGGCTTGTTCGCCGTTGTCGGGTTGGGCGACGTAAAACGAATCGAACTTGATGCCTAATTTTTCGGCGTAGGTGGAGTCAAAGGCGTGTTCGGCGTCGATGAACGCCGCGATGCCGCCTTGCTTTTGGGCTTCGGCGATGGCGTGCAAGGCTATCGTCGTTTTTCCCGAAGATTCGGGGCCGTAAATTTCGGTGATGCGGCCCCGGGGGATGCCGCCGATGCCGATGGCCATATCCAAGCCCAGCGACCCCGTCGAAATCGCCGGCACCTTGACGGCGGCCCGGTCGCTCAAACGCATGACCGTACCTTTGCCCATTTCCTTATCCAGACGTTCGAGGGTGATGCTCAACGCCTTGAGTTTTTCCGCCTGTTGATCTTTGACCTCTTTTGCCATCGTTTGTAATTTGCGCAAATTTACGCCAAGAATTTCGACCCGTCCCCCACCCCCCCGCGATTTTTTTTCGAATTGATTATACGAAACTTTCATCGGGGAATTTGAGCGTGGGGAGCGGCTCGTCCCGGGTTGCTTTCGTTTTTCCCCAGACGTATCTGAAAAACATTTCAACGGCCTTAACCTCGCCTTGCGCTGCCTTCTGCGACAAGCCTCCGATGACCGAACCCGTCAGCAATCGTCCCAACAAAGCTTCGTTTTCGGCGGTCAGTTGTGCGCTTAGCCGGTTGTATTCGCCGAAGCTCAGGCCTGTTTCTTCGCACAGCTCCACGGGCGTGGGTGAGCGCCCGATTTTTTCTCCAAGTTCGAAAAACGCCTTGACTATCCGCGAATGTTTGACGGCGTCGCTTTCCTGCATAGACATAATTTAACGCCCCGAGCGCGCTTGCGTCGTCTCTATTGGGTTCCGGCGTACAAAGAATTTGCAAGCATCCAACGGCTTTTTAATCCAAAATAGGATATATTTACCGCAATTACTCCGATTCTCAAAATTTTTTTCCCCCATGGCGATGGACCCCCTTGTGGAATTGATACGCTCTTTGCGGCGCGAAGAGCTGAGGCACTTCAAAATTTACGCCCGCCGCGACGACGCCAAGTTTATGTGGCTTTTCGACCGTTTGCGCCGGTCGGACGACGAGGATGCCGCCGCAAAAAAACTTTATCCCCAAGCCAAAGACAAAAACGCCTATTACCGGCTTAAAAATCGTTTGGCCGAAACCGTCGAAAAAAGTCAGGCCGACCTTCATTCCGGAGACTCCAAGCGTACGCGTGCGGTGCGTTCGGTGCTTTTGGCCCGCGTTTATTTGGACAAAGGTCTTTATGAAATCGCCCGTCGCTTTCTTTTTCGCGCCGAAAAGGACGCCCTTGCCCAAGAAGACTTTGAACTGCTCGACCTTATATACGGCCATTTGATTCAGACGGCCCAATTTTTGGCCGACGTTCACCCTCAAACCTATCTCGAAAAACGCCGCGACAACGCCCGCAAACTCAACGTCCTGCGCGAAACCGAAGATTGGCTGGCCACCGTCAATTTTACGCTCAAAATCACCCAAAACATCGCGCCCGGCATGGCTCAAATTCCGGCCCCGCCGCCGGCGGTGTTCGAAGAGGCCGACGGTCTCAGGCTCAAACTCAAATTTTTCGACGCACGCGTCAAATGGCTTTTGCACCTGCGCGACTTCCCCGGCCTCGAAGACTACGTTCTACACACGTTCCAAAGCTTTGAAAACCAAAAACTTTTCGACGAATCGACCCAAGCCGACAAACTCCGCATGCTCACTTACCTCGTCAACGCCATGTACAAAAACGAAAAAATCGAAGAGGCCACCCCTTACGTCGAAAGGTTGGGAAAGGAAATCGAAGCGTACGAAAGAAAATATTACAATCAATATTCTTTTTTTTATTACAATTCTTTGGTTTTTGCTTATTCCCGAACCCAACCCCTTAAAGCCATTGAAGTGTTGCGGTTTCTAAAAAATTCCGATGTGTTAAAACAAAACGAATTTTATACCAACTTTGTCTATACCAATTTGGCGTATTTGCTCTTTGAACAGAAAAAATACGCCGAAGCCGCCAAAGAACTGACCCATCTGTATTTGACGGACGTTTACAAGTCGGCGGGCGAGGCGTTTCGTTTCAAGGTCGCCGTTACCGAGTGTATTATCCGTTTTGAAATGGGCGAACCCGAAACGGTCGAACGCCGCATCGAACAAATCAAACGCGAGTACGGCACGATATTACAAAACAACGAGCGCGAAAACCGCTTTTTGGACGTTTTACATCGTTTGTGCGCGGGCCTTAAACCGAAAACCCGGCGTTTGGCCCAAGAATTTTTGGACAACTTTTCCGCCGCCGCCGGCGACGAAATCATCCCCTACGAGACGTGGTTGGAAAATCATTTGCGCCAAAAGACTCCCAAAGCGGCGAAATAACCGCCGTCGAAGCCGAAACCGATTTCGGCGACGTCCATGATTCTTGCCGCCGTGCCGACGGAAAACGTCCATTTTCCCGCCGTCGTCCGTACGCCCGCCCGAAAAAACAGTCGTTGTTTGAGGCTCAATTCCAAACCCGCCGCCGCCTCGAAAACGTCTTTGCCCCTGAAACGCAGGCGTGGGTCGGCGTAGAGCGTCAATGCCGTCGTCGGGGTTAGGAAAGCGGCGGCCCAAGCCAGGGTCAAGGCCGTGGGAAGCGGCGTTTTGCGTTCGGGATGGAAGTAACGGAGGGGTGGGCCGATTTCCGTCAGGGCCGCCGCCGCCGTCAATCGGAACCTCCGTTTTTCGCCGACGTCGAGTAGGTTGCATTGGCCGTAGAGTCCCCCTCGGGCCGTATGTCCGGGGCCGCGCTGTCTTTGCCCCGCAACAAGGCCGACGAACGTCGAATAAACATAACCCAGTGTGGCGCCCGCGCTCCAGCGCGTTCCGATTTTGCGTGCGTAGGCCGCGAAAACGGCGATTTCCGCCGCATTGAAACCTCCCGGGGTCAGGCCCGTGGAATCGGCGTACCTAGCGGCCGAAACGCGGGTGTAATCCGCGCCGCCGCCCCACAATCCCGCTCTGTTCCGAAAAAAGAACGGCGCCGAAAATCCCCAAATCGTCGGGCGGTCGGGATGGCGACGAACGTTGAGCGCCACGCCGTTTTGGGACAAAGTATCCGCGGCGGCGCCGGCGGGGTTGCGCGTAATTCCGTCCCATGCCGGCGCGCCCGCCAATCCCGAACCCGACAAAGTCAGAGCCCGTTCGGTGCGTGCGTCGTCGAAAAGAACGTTTTGGCCGTAGAGCCCCGTCACCCCAAAAATCATCCCCGCCGCCAACGTTCGTTTCAACCGCTTGCCGTCCGTCAAACGCCGCATGTGCCCATGCTTATAAAGCGGATTTGCAGTCAAATTTACTTTGCGGGCATGAAAATGCATCGCAAGGGCGGGCAACAAAATTTGTTAAAACCGACGGGACCGGCCCATGGCGCCGGCCCCGTCGGTTAATGAGACGATTAAGACTTTTGTACGGCGGCGGCGGCCGGCAACTGCGCCCGCGTCGGTTTCATTAAAATGAATTGCAAGGTCAGTGGACTGGCGATGAAAATCGAAGAGAACGTACCGACCAGCACCCCGACCATCAAGGCGAACATAAAACCACGCAACACCTCCCCGCCGAAAAGAAATAGAATCAATGCGGTGATGAGGGTGGTGGTGGAAGTGATGAGCGTCCGGCTCAAAGTCGAATTGATGGCTTTGTTGAAGAGTTCGGTGAGGGGCGTTTTTCCGCTCGCTCCTTCGGTGTATTCGCGTATGCGGTCGAAGACGACGACGGTGTCGTTGATGGTATAGCCGACGATGGTCAATATCGAGGCGATGAGCGCCGCGTCCACTTCAATCGAAAACGGAAAGGACGGCAAAAGGCTGAACAAGGAAAAAAGTCCCAAAACGAAAACGACGTTGAAGGCCAAGGAAATCGTTGCGCCCAAACCGAACTGCCAACCCCTGAATCGCAACAAAATATAAAGGAACATTCCCAAGAGGGAAAAGAATATGGCGTAGCGTGCGCCTTCCTTGATGTCTTCGGCGACGGTGGGGCCGACGTTGGTCGTTCTGAGGACGGTGGGTTTGGAGCCGGGCGCCGCCGCTTCGCATCCGGCGAGCAGAGCGGTTTTGACCGCGTCGTCCGCGTCTTGTTCACCGAGTTTGAACGTCGTCGTTATCATGACTTGGTTGCTGCCGCCGATGGTTTTGATTTGCGGTTCGCTTTTGAAGTTTTTGGAAAGTTCGGCGCGAAGGCGGTCGACGTCGGGCGGCGAGGCGAATTCGACTACGTATTGTCGTCCGCCCAAAAAGTCCACGCCGTATTTAAATCCGCCGCTGGTTATCAGGAGCAGGAATATTGCGGCAATCACCCCGGCCACCGCGAAGCTGATTTTGCGTTTTTCGATAAATTGAAAATTGACGCGTTTAAAGAAGGCGACGGCCGCTCTGGAGCCAAAGTCGATTTGCGCTTCTCTTTTCGAGGTCATGTAATCCAAAATCAGGCGGGTAACGAGCAGCCCCGTAACGAGCGTGGTCGCGATGCCTATCATCAACATGACCGCAAACCCGCGAATCAAGCCCGAACCAAAAATATAAAGAATGGCGCCGGTAAGGAAGGTCGTCAGGTTGCCGTCCAATATGGCGGAAAACGCGCCGCCAAAGCCGCCGGCAATCGAACCTTTTTGGCTCTTGCCCGCCTCCAATTCTTCGCGTATTCTTTCGTAGATAAGTACGTTGGCGTCCACGGCCATACCCATCGTTAAGACGATGCCCGCGATGCCCGGAAGGTTGAGCACCACGTTGAGCGCCGACGCGATGCCGACGATAAAAACGAGGTTGAACACCAAGGCGATGCCCGCCACCACGCCGGCTTTTTTGTAATAGACCAACATAAACAAAATTACGCCGACAAAGCCGGCCAAAAACGAAATAAAGCCGCGGCGTACGGTTTCGGCGCCGAGCGTCGGCCCGACGACCTCTTCGCCTTCGATGCGGGCCGGCGCATCCAATTTGCCCGCTTTGAGGATGTTGGCCAAGTCTTTGGCTTCTTCTATCGTAAAGCTTCCCGTGATTTGCGAAGAGCCGTTGGTGATTACGCTTTGCACCGTCGGGGCGGTATAAACGAGGTTGTCCAAAACGATGGCCACCGATTTTCCGAGGTTGTCTTGGGTCATTTTTTTCCAAATCCGCGCCCCTTCGGTGTTCATGGTCATCGAAACGACGTTTTGTTTGAATTGGTCTTTGTCTTCGCGGGCGTCGACGATGGCCGAACCGTTGAGCGCCGCCTGACCGTCGCGGTTGCCCTTGATGGCGTAAAGCGTAAAGTATTGGGCTTCGTCGGAAACGGGTTTGGCGGACCAGAAAAACAATACGTCCGAAGGCAGTATGCGGCGAATTTCGGGGTCGTTGAGAATGCGATTGACCTTGGCCGTGTCGCTGACGAGCGTATAGCCCATCATCGGCTGGTTGTTTTGGGGATTGCCCGCGATGCGAAAGTCGCAAAGCGCAAAAAACGGATTTTCTTTTTTGAAGAGTTCGCGTTTTTCTTCGTCGGACATTTTGGCGACGGCGGCCGAGTCGAGGGTGTCGGTTTGAGCTTTGGCGACGGCGGTAGAATCGGCGAGCGTATCTTTTTGAGCATTGTTTTTGTCGTCGGCGGTTTGTTTTTTCTCGCCTTCGACGGCTTGGTCGGCCGTTTGTTGGAGTTTGACGCGCTCGTTGATTTTTTGGAGGTAGGGGAAGAATTGTTCGAGGGTGTAGGTCGGCCAAAATTCGAGGTTGGCCGTTCCGCGCAAAAGTTTGCGTACGCGGTCGGCGTCCTTGACCCCCGGAAGTTGTATCAAAATGCGGCCCGTGCCTTCTTCGCGCTGCACGTCCGGCGACGCCACCCCGAATTGGTCGATGCGCGTGCGAATAACGGTGTAGCTGTTCTTAATCGACGTTTCGACGATTTCGCGGAGTTTGGCTTTGACTTCGTCGTCGGTGGCGTTGTAGGACAGGCCCGTGCGTTCGCCCCCGAAATAATCGGCCAAGCGTTTGCCCGGCTTGATTTTTTGGAGCTGTTCGTAGAAAAGGTCGACGTAAGGACGGTTGGCCGACTCGCGCGCCTTGCTTGCGGCGCGTATCGCGGCGACAAACGTGCTGTCGGCGTTCTTTTTCGCCAAATTTTGTAAAATGTCTTCGACGGCGATTTGCATCGTTACATACATACCGCCTTGCAGGTCCAGACCCAACGACAACGACCGGTTTACGACGAACTTGTAACTTTCGTTGTAGTCTTTGTCGGCGAGTTTGGCGGCGCGTTCTTCAGACGAAAGCTCGTTGAGTTCCGCGTCTTTGGCCAAACGAATGCCCGTGCAGACAATATTGTAAACGCACAAACTCAAGAATATTACCAGAAGGGTAATATACACGTTTTTATTTTTCATATCTCTCGTGCTTTGCCGGCCCACTGCCGGACTTATCCCTTATAGGCTAATGTTGGTTGTGGGGATTTTTCGGCTAAAAAATTGACGGCAAAATTAAATATTCGCCGGCAATAAACGTACAATGGAAGAAAAATTCTTTTTTTGTCCCCCGCCTCGCTTGATGGGTTGATTCGTTTTTTGTATTGCTTGGGTGGATTTCACGCTCCGCGTTTCCGCTTGCCGTGGCGGATTGTATTTTTCGGGCGGGCGGCCGATGCGTTGGGCGCCTTTCTTTCGTAACGCCGACGATTTCTTTTTTCGTCGGCGTTCTTAAACGACCGTCGATACGCCGGCGGATTTTTCAGATTCAAATTTTACCCGAGACGAGTCGTTTTTTTTCTTGCGACGCCGTCAAATTTTGTTTGTTACGTTTTTTATTGTTTCAAGGCAATGAAAAAAAAACAATGATTTATATCAATTTTGTATTTCAGTGATTGTAAATTTGGTTTGGTGTTAGAATTGTGTTAGCAATTGGGATGTTTTTTAGAAAATTGGTTCTTTTTGTTCGGAATATATCGAACAAAAAGAACTAACTTTGCATCGTGATAGCGGGAACCCCCACACCTCACGCCCCTACGAACGCTTGCGAGTCGCGCGGGGCAATGGACGTCGAAACGGCAAAACGCAACCTCATTGAGGCCATAGGCATGGAGTACGAGCAAATCGGCCTTCCGCGCATGGCCGGACGCATCATGGGGGCCTTGATGACCCACGTCCCCCAACGCCTATCCTTGCCCGAATTGTGCGAAAAGCTGGGCGCCGGCAAAAGCTCCGTCAGCGTTGCCGCGCGGCTCCTGTGTGAAATGCAAATCATTCGCCGGGTCGTGATTCCGGGCGAACGTCGCGAATTTTACGAACCGGCCTTCGACCAAACTATCGCCCACTTTCAACGTCGTTTCAACCACTTCCGCGACCTCAACCGTCTGATGAACGCCGCCTTGCAAATCATGGACGCGGAAAATCCCCCCGAGTCCGAAGAAGCCCGTAAAAACCTGACGTTTTTGCGCGACTTTTACGGTTGGCTTTCCATCGAAATGCCCATCATGCTCCGTCAATGGGAAGATTGGATTCGCCGTTACGGCTACGAACTCAACGACGACTTTACCTTGCAATCCGATAAATAACCCTTCCAAACAACGGCAAACAGCACCTTTCATACAAACAAACAAACAAACATTCCGAGCCGCGAACGCAACGTTTGCGGCTTTTTTGCGTCAAAGAGAAAAATTTGCAAACAACGGGGGCGTCCGAACGCGTTAAAAACGGCGGTGCCGCCCGTAGGGTGGGGCGGCGCCGTTTCTTCTTTTCGGTGCCGGCGCGCGGTCGTTTCGTTGATTTGAACGTTTAGCAACAGCCCGGCCCCCCGCATTCGACCTCGGGTTTTTGGCCCGTTACGGTGATGCTTTCGATGACGGGCAGGTCGGAGGCTTTGGCGTCGTAGGCGGCAAGGATGTCCTCGGGGATGACGATGGGCTTGGTTTTTTTGATTTCCACGTTTTCGAAGCCCGCGTTGTGAATGACGGCGAGGTAGTCGCTTTTTTGCATCGCTCCGGAGACGCATCCGGCGTACATTTCGGCCGCTTCGTTGAGGCCGGCCGGTAGTTCCCCGTTGAGCACGACGTCGGAGATGCAAAATCTTCCGCCGGGTTTTAAGACGCGAAAAATTTCATCAAAGGCTTTTTGTTTGTCGGGAACGAGGTTGAGAACGCAGTTGCTGATGACCACGTCGATGCGTGCGCGGGCTATGGGCAGGGCCTCGATTTCGCCTTTGCGAAACTCGACGTTGTTGTAGCCGAGGCGTTCGGCGTTGTCGCGGGCGAGTTCGAGCATTTTGTCGGTCATGTCCACGCCGATGACTTTTCCTTCGGGGCCGACGATGCGTCGGGCGACGAAAACGTCGTTGCCCGCACCCGAGCCCAAGTCGAGAACGGTCATGCCGGGGCGAAGGTCGGCGTATTCGGTCGGTATCCCGCAACCCAAGCCCAAATCCGCTTCGGCCACGTACCCTTCAAGCGACGAATAATCGTCGGAAAATATCGTATACGTCGAGTCCGAGCAGGGACCTGCGCCGCAGCACGAACTCAGGTTTTGTTCTCGGGATTGACTTGCGATTTGCGCGTATTTTTCGCGCACCATGGCCTTTACGGCCTCTTTGTCTTTGACTTCCGTCATGGTATTGTAAATTAAATTTTTGGATTCAAATGTTCGGTTCGGTATTCGGATGCTTTGCCAAAACCCTTGCCATCGGTTTTTCATCGTTTCGACGGCGTCGGTGTTGAGGCAATAACAGGAACGCGGGCCGTCGATTTCACCTACGACCAAGCCTGCCTCTTTAAGCGTTTTAAGGTGTTGGGAGACCGTCGCCTGCGCCAGCGGCAAGATCTCGACGATTTCGCCACAGACACACGTTTGTTTTTCCGCCAACGTACGGACAATCACCCATCGTGCCGGATGCGACAACGCCTTGCAATACTCGGCCAACTTTTGTTCCTCGGCCCCAAATGCTTCGGTTTTCGTCTTGTTCAACGACGCAAAATTAATCGTTTATCGTAGATATGCGATTATAAGCGTGTTAATTTGTTTTTAGGACGGCGTCGAAAACAAGTGCTCAAAATTTAAATGATAATAAAGAGGTGGTTAAATGAATCGGCTCGGGGTTTTGGGCGCACGTCGTCGTCGCGGTGGGCGTTGGACGGGCGGGGTCACGATTCTCGTTCGGCCCAAAAAACGAGCGAACGTCCCCGAAAACGGGTGAGAAACAGAAAAGTCGTTCCGCCGGGTTTGATTTTGAGCTTTTGATAAATTTCCGGGGTTTTGAGGCCAAAGGCTTGGGGTACGATTTCGACGCGTTCGAGGGCTTTGATTTCGGCACGGATTTTTTTGGGATTGAAAGGCATTCGTCGCAAAACGCGGTAAGTTTCGCCGGGAAATTCGGTTTCGGGTTTGGAAGGAGAAAGTACGAAGCCGTGCGGCCCCGTGACGCACGCACCGGACGGGAAAAAAACGTCGATTGTGCGGGGGAGTGCGCCGGCGGCGTAAACCGCGGGGTCGGGACGGCACAAATATTGTCCTTGGTCGCCTTCGGGCGCCTCGCCGCCGCCCGATAGGTCGAAAACCCCCGTCGAACGCAAACCCGTCGCCCGGAATTCGGGCGTTCCGCTAAAGCCGCGTTCCAACACCGCCAACGTTTCTTTTACCTCGCCGTGCAAAGACAACACCCGGCATTCCCGCAACGAGGGAAAACGTTTTGCGACCTCTTGGGGAGAAAACAAGGGCGAAAGTTTGACGACCACGCGCGGCGCCAAACGCAAAAGCCGCGGCGCCAAAACGAAAGGGTCGGGGGAATAATACCCTAAAATTCTGGCGGCGCCGTCGCGTCGGGCGGGGTCGAGATAGACAAGGTCGCACGGACGGTCGAAATCTTCGGCACGCGCGCACACGACCTCAATGTCGGCGGGCAGGCGCGAACGCAAAAAATCGGCGCGTTCGGGCGCCGCTTCGACGGCCGTTACGCGGGCTCCCGCCTCGTAAAACGCCAGTGCGTCCGAACCCAAGCCCGCCGTCAAATCCGCGACCGCGTCTCCGGCCCGAACGTACATGCGGGCTTTGAGCGCGGCCAAACGCAGGTCCGTTGCCTGTTCTTTGAGTTCGCGGGGTGCGTCGCCGGCAAAAGGCGGCAAGAGTTTTTCGCGTTTCAAGGCGCGGGCGAAAAACTCAGCGCTCGTCGGAGGGACGGGGCGGCGCCACGGGGGTCGTTTTTCGTTCGGGGTCGGGCAAATCGGGAGAAACGAGTTGGGGCGCCAAACGGTGGAGCATTTCGTGGCTGACGAGCGAACCCGCAAAACGCTCGTAGGACGGTCGGATGAACAGGGTAAAGGCGGGCATGCACGCGCTGAGCAGCACCGCCGCCGCCAAATTTCCCCGTTTGATTTCCAAGACCTCGTCCACTTTGTCGGTCGCGGCGATGAGTATGCGTGCCGAAACCAAGGTCAGAAACAAGGCCGCACACACCGAAATCAGAAAGATGACCAAAAGATAAATTAGGGAAACGCCCAAAAACTTTATCGAAAAAACGTCTTGGCTCGAAACCAAGGTTCGAAGTGCGTCCACCGCCGGGGTGATGCTGTTTTGCACCAAGAGCATGACGCAAAGTACGTACGAGGCGGTGAAAAGGACGGCGGCATAATTGGGCTGACGCAATATTTCGGCGTACGGCCGCCTCAATATCAGGCGCCGCGCCACCTGCAAGGCCAAATACAAGGTGATGATGCCGATAACAAACGTGGCCGTCGTTTCATAAAACGCAATATAAAATACGTTCATGTGTATCCCAATATTTTCAAGACCTCGCGGCTGTTTTGTTCTTCGGTGAAAATCTCGAAGTCGAGCCGGTTGTCTTGGGTTTTACGAATCAAAAGGTGGCGCGGGGTGGGAATGAGGCAGTGATGAATCCCCCCCAAGCCGCTCAGCGTTTCTTGATAGGCGCCCGTGTGAAAAAAACCCAGATATTGTTGTTTGCGCGTCTTGGGCAAAAACAAGACCTTGATGTGGGCGTCGTGGTTGTAAAAGTCTTGGCTGTCGCAGGTGATACCGCCCAAATTCACCCGTTCGTATTCGGCGTCCCAGTTGTTGATGGGCAAAAGAATGTAACGCTGGTTCAAGGCCCAAACGTCGGGAAGGGTGGTCATGATGCTGCAATCGAGCATGAGCCATTTTTCCCGGTCGTTTTGTTGTTTGCGCCCAATGACCCGAAACAACATTCCCGAAGCCTCGGCGACGGTGTAACTGCCGAATTCGGTGACCAAATCGGGTTCGCGCACCTCGTTCTCTTCACAGATTTGCTTGATGCGCGAAACGATTTCGTTGATGATGTATTCGTAGTCGAATTGAAAATCCAAGGAGTTGCGGAACGGAAGCCCGCCGCCGATGTTCAAGATGTGCAAATCGGGATTGACCTTGCTGAACTTGCAATAAAGTTGCACGCACTTTTCGAGTTCGTTCCAATAATAAGGGGTGTCCCGAATACCGGAATTGACGAAAAAGTGGAGCATGGTCAGTTTGAAGTTCGGCGCCCGTTTGATTTTATGCAGATAAAAGTCGATGATATCCTCGGCGCGAACGCCCAAGCGACTGGTGTAAAATTCGTAGTCGGGCTGTTCTTCGACGGCGATGCGAATACCGAGTTTGCACGGTTGTTCTAGTTCGTTTTGGTAGAAGTTGAACTCTTCTTTGTTGTCGAGAACGGGGATGATATTGGTGAAGCCGTCGTGAATGAGGTCGACGATGTTTTGTTTGTACTGTTCGCGTTTGAAGCCGTTGCAAACGACCATCGTGTCTTTTTTGATGAGGCCTCGGCGTTCGAGGGCCTCGATGATGGGAATGTCGAAGGCCGACGAGGTCTCGATGTGGATGTCGTTTTTGAGGGCCTCTTCAAGCACGTGGCGAAAATGCGAACTTTTGGTGCAATAACAATACGTGTAAGTGCCGCGGTAGTCGTTGCGGATAAAGGCTTTTTGAAAATAGAGTTTGGCCTGTTGGATTTTTTTGGAGATGATGGGCAAATACGTGAAGCGTAAGGGCGTGCCGTAAGTTTCGATGATTTCCATCAAGTCGATGTCGTGAAAATAGAGGGTGTCGTTCACGACCTTGAAGCCTTCCTGCGGAAAGCCGACGCTCAAATCCAAAAATTCCAGATAGCTTTGCATCCCGGGCGTTGTTGCGGTGCAAAAATAGAAAAAAAAGCCGCCCCCCCAATTTTCCATGGGGAAAAAGTCCGGCAAAGAGCGTTTTTCCCGATGGTTCTCTCCGATTTAGGCAAACGCTTAACGCAAAATTTTCAATTTTTGGCCCGGATGGATTTTGTTGTTTAACACGCCGTTGTCTTTGGCGATTTTTTCGACGCTCGTGCCGTATTTTCGTGCGATGCTCCAAAGCGATTCGCCCGCTTCGACGACGTGAACGGCCTCGCCCGTTCGGGCGGGGACGGCTTCGGATTTTTGACCGTGTATTACGAGCGTAGAACCCGCGCGGATAAAATCCGAGCCCAAGCCGTTCCATTGTTTGAGTTGCGCGACGCTAACGCCGAACTTTTGGGCGATGGCCCCGAGGTTGTCGCCCGGACGCACAACGTACCTTGTCGTCGCGCCCGACGGCGCCGCAACGCTCGCCACCGCGACGACGGGCGCCGTCGTTTCAAACTTTGCTTCCGGCAATGCCTCCCCCGTTTTGTACGCCCACAACGAATTCAACAACCCGCAAACGAACATTTCCCCTTTGTAAAAATAACCTTTGTGCGTCAGGTGAACGCGGTCGTTTTGGGCCAAGCCGTACGCCTGCCATTTGAGCATCGACTTGCCCCCGCCCGAGATTGCGTACCAATCGTAAAACGCGCAATCGGTCTCGAAGGCCACGGCACGCGCGATTTCCGCCGCCCGCCGACCATCCGAAACGTTCGTGTAATAACGCCGATAAATGTCCTGGGAGCAGCCGATGAGCGCCGCCGGCGCCGCGCGCTTGACCTTCTGCGCCACGGCACGCAGGTTCGCTTCGTAATCCTCTTTTATCCCGAACGAATAATAGTCGTTGGCGCCCAAGTCGATGACGACCAAATCCGGTTTTAGCGCCGCCAAATGGTTTTCCAACAATTCCGATTGCAACAAATGTCCCAGACCCGCACCGTTGATACCCACCGAATGGTACAATATCCCCGAATCCTCGACGGTTTCCAACCAAAGGCCGTAAAGGTCGAGATGGTTCTGTTCGGGTTTGCGGGCTTTGGCGTAGATTTCTATCGTCGTCGGGGAAACGGGAAGGGTTAGTACGGTGGCGGGGGCCGTGGGCGCCACGAGACTGTCCCCGCCGGGCCACAACACCCGAAAATCAAAGGATTTTTCCCCCCAAGACGACAATATTCCGAGTTTGCGCGAACCCGCGTCCCGGTAGGCGCTCGTGAAAACGATTTTTACCGACGACCCCGATTGGTAGGTGCGCACCGTTGCCCCCGAAACCCCTACGGGATATTTGTGGACGGCATGAACGTTGCGGGCGTAATCCCACGAACCGGCGGCAAAGGTTTGGTAGTCGTAGGCGGCGTGGGTCTTGGCCGCGGCGTAGGGAAAAACCATGCCGCGGCCCCCGGCGCCGAAAAGTTCCTGCAAACGGTTGCGCACGTAACCCGTGTAGACGTCGGCCTGAACGTGCGAATCGCCGATGTGAACCACGCGCAACTTTCGCGTTCCCGTTTGCAACAACGCCTCGAAAAACGGCGCCACGGCGGCGTCGTTTTTCCATTCCCAACGGTTGTTTTCGTAGCGCACAAAAGGATATTTGCACGAATAACGCACGTTTTGCGCCCAATAATCGGGACTTAAACGTTCGGACGAAGGCGCGACGAACGTTGATTGTCCATACGTCGACGACCACCACAACCCGGCCCAAAGCCATATCATAACGCAATATCCGCCGAATTTTTCAAACCGCCAACCCCCGCAAACTTTCGAGGGCCGCCCGCCGCTTTTTCCGACGACGCACCGCGGCAAAATACCCTACGCGCCAACGGCCCCGTGATTCAACGCCGAAATCACACGCTTAATCGTTAATGCGGTTGTCGCCCGCGTGACCGTTGCATGCAAAGCTACGAAATTTTTCGCCGCTTGCTTGTTATTTGACAAATGTTTACGAAATTGCGGCTTGATTGTCCGAATTGGGCTTTGGAAACAAAAATCCAAACGTCCGTTCGTACGATTTTTCAATTTTGAAAAAATACCGATAGTATAAAACAAGTTGTATCGGAACATGATGAAACCATTGATTGCGGCCCTTGTGTGGCTGTTGACGGGGTGGGGAAGTGCGGCGTGGGCCGTTCTCGCGCCCGAAGCGTCGCCCCCGTCCGTTGGCGCCGTTAATGCCAACATTGCTTTGACCGTGCAGACCGGCAGCGCAAACGCCTGCGCCGGCGCCGCGCTTACCTTGCGCGCGACGATTTCCAACCCCAACGTCGCACCCACCATCGCCGTGGGTTATCAAGTGAATTTGTTGCAAAACGGTACGGTGGTCATGACCCTGCCCGTCACCGCCACCACGACCGCCAACTACGACTTCGTCTTTACGGGCGGGGTGCAATTGTCGCAGGCCGGAACGTATACCGCCGAGGTCTTCAATCCTTCGACTTCGTCGGTCGTCGTTGCCTCCAACGATTTGGTCGTTACCGTCAATCCCACGCCCTCGGGCGCGATTTCGAAAGTCGTTCCGGGAACCAGCCCCAATACCGCGTGCGTCAACGAAACGACCGAATACCAAGTTTTGGATTCGGACGGCAATCCGTTTCCCGCCGGTACGACCTACGCATGGTCGACCGCGCCCGCCACGCCCGTCATTATTCAAGGTTTCAACAACCAACCGACGGTCTTGATTCGCCCGACGACAACCACGACCTTTACCATCAACGTAACGGTGACTTTGCCGAACGGATGTTCGCGTGCGCTTTCGGCGCAAATGATACCGGTCAACGGCCCGACGTTCGCGGCGCCGACGTCGTCGCCCGCCACCTCGCCCGCCGCCCCCCTTTGTCCCGACCAAGAGGCGATAATCAGCGTTTCGGGTACGCCCACGCCGTTTAACACCCAATTTACGTGGGAACCGGCGGCTTACGTCGGTTCGCAGTCCGGCACCTACAATTCGATTATCGAAACGAACATTCCCGCAACGGCGTTTGCCCAAAGCGTTACGTACACCGTTACGGGCGTCGACCCGGAAAACGGTTGCCCGACCTACCAAAACATCACCGTCCACAAACGCGCCGACCTGCCCTTGGACGTCACCCCCCAGCCCGCGTTCGTTTGCCGGGGTTCGACTTTCACGCTTTCCGCCTCGCCGGGTTTTAGTTCCTACTCATGGACGACGGACGTCAGTAGCGCCGATTTTGTTTCCGCCACCAACGCTCAATCCGTTTCTATTCGCTGCAACCAAGCGGGCGTGCGCACCTTTACCGTTACCGCCGCCAATTCGACCTGCCAAACCAAAACCGTTTCGGTGACGATTGTCGTCGAACCGAATGCGCCGCTTGAGGCCGTCGCCGCCGACAACGAGCTTTGCGCGGGCGGTTCGACGACCCTCAACGCAAGCGCGGGTTTTGTAACTTATTCTTGGTTGCCCGTAACGGGATTGGACAACCCCACGGCGCAAAATCCGAACGCCGCGCCGTCGGCCACGACCACCTACACCGTTACCGCCACCGACGGCAACGGTTGCACCGCCACCGCGACGGTAAGCGTTCTGGTCAATGCCAACCCCGCCGTTATCGTTACGCCCAACAACCCCAATTTGTGTTTGGGCCAAAGCACGGGCGTAACTTTGAACGCCACCAACCTGCCCAACGTCGTTTATGCATGGGACGCCGGTTCGGGAACGTTTGCCAACGACGCGAGCGTTACCGTCAATCCGGCCGCGACCACGACCTATACCGTTACCGCCACCCACACGACCACCGGTTGCGTTACCACGGCCGTGGCGACGGTCAATGTCCAAACCCCGCCGACGGTGACCATCGACGCGCCCGGCGGAACGAATATTTGTTTGGGCGCCCCGGCGATATTGGTCGCTTCCGGCGCCAATACGTATACATGGAGCGTCGTCGAAACGGGACAAACGGCAACGGGCGGTACCTTTACTTTGACCCCCGCTTTTGAAGGAACGTACAACGTTGTTTTAACCGGCACGGACAACTTCAGTTGCACCGCCACCGCCAACCTCACCCTCACCGCCGCGCAAGACCCCGCCGCCACCATTCTTATCAATGCTTCCGCCATCGAGGGTTGCCGGGGCGCCAACATCGTTTTGACGGCCGTTTGTCCCAACGCATGCACCTTCGCCAACGTAACGTGGACCAAGTCGGGCGCCGGCGGGCTGTCCGCAACCACCGGGGCCACGGTTACCGCGACCGTCGACGGCACGACGAGCTACGTCGCCACCGGTTTTATCAACGGTCAATGCGCGGGTCAGGCCACGGTTACCCTTACCGAAATTGCCGCCCCCACCGCAACGATAACCGAACCCGTCGTGCCGATATGTTTGGGTGAACAGGCTTTGCTGTCCGTGGACGCTCCGTCGCCGGGATATCAATACGTCTGGAATCCGGGGGCGTTGGTCGGCCCCAACGTCGCCGTGACCCCAACCGCCACCACCGTCTACACCCTGACGGTAACGGACGTGGCCACGAGCTGCACCGCCGCCTTCAACGCCCAAGTCGTCGTCAATCCCGCACCCCAAATCGCTGTCGTCGGCGGAGCCACGAAAAACATTTGTACCGGAAGAACGATAGATTTGGTCGCCTACAATCCCGAAACCGTCTTGAACACCGATTACGTATGGACCACCCCGACGGGGCAAACCTTCACGGGTGCGACGTTTTCCGTCAATCCCTCGACGACGACGGTCTATACCGTAACGGGAACGACGACTTATACTTTTTCCAACACCTCGTTGACGGCCGCATGTTCGAATACGGCCACCGTGACGGTGAACGTCGACCCCTATCCGCTCGTGGCCGCCTCTGCCGACCGCCCCGTTTTGTGCAACGACGGTTCGACGGCCCTATTGACGGGGTCGAACGCCGCGTTTTACGAATGGTACGACGAAACCTCGCCCTTGCCCATCGGGACGTTGTCCACGTTGGTGGTCAATCCGCCCGTGGGCACGCGGGTTTATACCCTTGTCGGTTACGACGCAACGGCCCAGTGCAACAACCGCACGACCGTTACCGTGGTGCGCAACGCATTGCCCGACGTCGCCGCGACCGTTTCGGACAACGACGTTTGCGCGGGCGAAACCTTCCAACTCGGCGCCAACTCCTCCGTGTCGGGTTTGACGTACGCATGGGCGCCGTCGGCGGGCCTTTCCAATCCGTTTGTCCCCAACCCCACCGCCTCCGCCCAATTCACCACCGTTTACACCGTTACGGTTGTGGATGCGAACGACTGTCAAAATTCCGACGTCGTGACGGTAAACGTCAATCCGCTTCCGACGGTATCGCTTTCGGCCGACGACGATACGCCGTGTTTTGGAACGACGGTCGTTTTGACGGCCACGTCTCCGACGGGCGTATCGTACGATTTTCAACCCGCCGGTTTGATTGTTTCCACCCTTGCGCCCGACCAAGTCGAAGTTCTGCCTTCGGGTATCGGCGCATCGACGTTTTCCGTTACGGTAACCGACGCCAACGGTTGTCAGGCCACCGCCGCCATCAACGTACAGGTCTTGGCCTTGCCGACGCTCAACGTTACGCCGAATCCGGCGGTGATATGCGACGGCCAATCAGTCAATTTGACGGCCGTTACCAACGCCGCCCAAGCTTCGATAATTTGGCTTAAGGCGGGCAACCCCGTCGGCGCGGGTTTTGTTTTTAACGCCGCGCCGCCCGTCGGCGTAACCGAGTACACGTGCATCGTTACCGACTTGGCCACGGGATGTGAAACCTCTTCGCCCGCATTTGTTTCCGTCAATCCCCTGCCGACGCTCGACATCGTCGGCCCCAACAATCTTTGCGTCGGCAATACTTATACGTTGGCGGCAACGGGCGCCTCGACTTATCAATGGTCGTTGTTGCAAGGCAACGCCGATGCGGCCGTCGGGGGCAATCAACTCGTTTTGCGTCCGCTTTCCAACGAAACCATCGTCATACGTCTGCAAGGAACGGATATTTTCGGATGCATCAACGCAATTGAAGAAACGTTTACGGTCAACGGCCCGCAGTTCGACGGTACGATTGCCGTTTCCGCGAGTTCGACGCAGGTTTGTCCGCAAACGGCCGTTGAATTAAGCGCCCAATGCTTGAACGGTTGTACGTTTACCCCCGGTGAATTTACATGGCTCGACGACAACGGCAACGTCGTCGGATTGGGAAGCGCCGATGTAACGGTGTTTCCCCTTCAAACGACGACGTATTATTTGACGGCGTTCGTCGAAAACCAATGCGCGGCCATGGCCTCGACAACGATAAACGTTTTCGACCCGCCCGCCGTTTACACCAACGTCCCCGTTCACAATATTTGTCAGGGGCAAACGGCGCAGTTGGAGTCGGCGCAGGTCGATCCTTTGGTGACGACCTACGAATATCGTTGGTTTGACGAGGAAGGAACGCTTTTGGGCGGATATCCGTATTTGAACGTTTCTCCGACGGCCGAGTTCAACGGCTATCGTCTCAACGTTCGCGACGTGGTTACCGGTTGCGAAACCAACGTTAATTATACGGTTTCGGTCAGCCAACCGCCGAACGTAAGAATATTGCAAGGAGAAACGGTGCGGGTTTGTCGCGGTCTTTCGACGACGCTGACGGCGGCGGGCGCCGTGTCTTATCTTTGGGAATCGCTCGACCCGCTTTACGCCGGCGTCCAAAATGGAAACAATTATACCGTTGCCCCGCTTCAAAACAGCGCTTACCGCGTTACGGGCACGGATGTCAATGGTTGTACGAATGTTGCGGTCGTGAAC
Organism: uncultured Bacteroidia bacterium; assembly: GCA_937922655.1. Classification (GTDB taxonomy): domain Bacteria; phylum Bacteroidota; class Bacteroidia; order J057; family CALAJH01; genus CALAJH01. The sequence continues at coordinate 45,165 of CALAJH010000058.1, read as the reverse complement.
GTCGAAGTGTTGTTGCCGCCGAATTTGACCATCGACGGCCCGGCGGGCATTTGCGCCGCCAACTCATTGACGCAAAATTCGGCGACCTATACCGCTTCGGGCGCCGCCGAATACCTTTGGACCGACGGTTTCGGAAACATCGTCTCTACCACCAACACCTTGAACGTTTCGGGATTGGTTTTCGACGGTTATTACAATTTGCGCGGTTTAAGCGCCGACGGTTGCGAGGCCTACGCCGAATTGAACGTTCGCGTTTACACCCCGCCCGTCATTGATTTGACTTGGACGAAAATGAAGCGTTGCGTCGGCCAAACGCTCTTGCTCGAAGCCTTTACGGACGCCGACGTCGCCACGGCCGAATGGACGTCCAATCGCGGCCCGGCGTCGTTTGCGGGATTGACCAACCAAACGGTGGTTGAACTCGCGGCGCACGAACCCGGCATTACGACTTATACCGTTACTTTGACCGATTTGAACGGTTGCGTCTCCACCGCCCAAGCGACGTTGGAGGTGTTCGAAGACTTTGTTTTCAACGTTACCTCGACCACGACGGGAACCGACAACAACTTCGCCGTTTGTCGCGGTGAAACCACGACCCTCGCCGCCGTGGGCAACGGTTCGTTTATCTGGACCTATCCCAACGGTATGAGCGTCGCCACGCCCTCGATTGCCGTTACCCCCCTCTTTACCTCGGTGTATACGGTCGTGGGAACGGGCGCGGGAACGGGTTGCAAAACCACGCAAACGGTTACGGTTACGGTATTGGAACGCCCGTCGGTCGCCGCCACCGTCAACGACAACCTTATCTGCGGCGGGGAAACGGTAACGCTCACCGCCGCCGCCACGAGTTCCAACGGCGGGCCGTTTACCTACCAATGGCAACCAACGTTGTATATGGTGGGCGACGCGGTCGGCGCCACCGTTACCGCCCGCCCGACGGAAACCGTGAACTTTACCGTTCGCGCCATAGACGCCTCGGGATGTAGTTCCACCTCCACGGTCGAGGTTCGAGTGAACAATACCGTCGGCAACAACATTGTGGTTACGGGCAGTCGCGTTATATGTCCGGAGACGTCCACGACTTTGACGGCCGCTCAAATCTCCGGAAACACGCCCTTCGAGTGGGTGGAATGGACCCGCCCCGACGGAATCACGTTTACGGGCAACCCGATGACCTTGTCCCCCGAAACGACGACGACTTACACCGTTACGGCGTACAATACGGACGTTTGTACGGTGCGTACCACCGTTACGGTTATAGTGCGTCCCTATCCGCCCGTTCAAATTCTGCCGCCTATCGCCACGACGATTTGTCGCGGACAATCGTTGATACTCCGTGCCCGAGGCGCCACGCAGTTTTCTTGGGCCGCCGATAACGACCAAAACTTTACCTGCATCGGCCCGTCCAACTGCGTAACGATAAAAATTACCCCGCAAGTTTCGACGACTTACACCGTTACGGGTACCAATACTTTCGGTTGCGTCGCCACCGACGTCATAACGATTAACGTCGAGGAGCCGCCGTTGGTGGAATTGGTCGAAAGTTTGGACAACCAAACGCCGATAGGCAACGAGGTATATATATGTCGCGGCGAAAGCACGACCCTGACCGTTGTGGGCGCCGAGGGTTCGGGTGCGGGCATATACAATTGGCAACCTTCGACGGGTTTGAGCGCCACGTTCGGCAACGTGGTTACGGCCGCACCGTTGGTAACGACGACCTACACCGTCCGCGGGCGCAATCCCGAAACGGGTTGTGTTGGTTCGGACGTGGTAACGGTGGTGGTGCGCAACCTCCCGACCCTTACCGTCACCGCCGACGACCCCGTGCTTTGCCCCGGCGAAACGGCCAATCTGACGGCCAACGGCGGCGTATCCGGTTCGTATCATTGGTATTGGAACACGTCGAGCGGCCAGCAAGTTTTCACGGGCGACGTTCTCACCGTTTCGCCTTCCGCGACGACGACTTACAGCGTTTACGGCGAAGACGCAAACGGTTGTACGGGCATGGCGACGTTTACGCTGCAAACCGTGGCCGCGCCGCCGGCGCTGGCCACGGCGACGAAGTATCGCATTTGTCAGGGACAAAGCACGCAGTTGAATTCGACGGGTTCGGGTTCTTGGACGTATCAATGGTTCGGACCGAACGGTCTTTTGCCCGGCGGCAACACTCCCGTTTACGTCGTTTTCCCCGAAACGACGACGGTTTATACTTTGGTGGCGCACGACGTTTCGGGAACGGGATGTTTCGGCGAGGATACGGTGGTGATAGTCGTGGACGACGCGCCGGTATTGACCGCCAACCCGTCGCAAACGTCGGTGTGTGTCGGCGGCACGGCGAATCTTTTGGTTTTTGGTCCGAACGTAACGTCGTTTACGTGGTCGGGCGCGGGCATCGTATCCACCAACGGGGGTACGGCCGTGGTTCAACCGCTTGTGGCCACGACGTACACGGTGGTTGGACGCACCTCGAACGGTTGTGAATCGACGATAGAAATTCCCGTCACCGTCGACCCCGTTAGCGCGGTAACGATATCGGCGCCCGGAGCGCTGAACGGCGAGGTAACGATATGTCGCGGCAATTCGATTCAGCTTACGGCGTCGGGACCTTCGGGCGCCAATTATCAGTGGTTGCCGCTTTCGGCCATCGACCCCGCCAACGGCGTGGGCCAAACCGTTACCGTATCGCCGACGACCGAAACGGTTTATTCCGTTACCCGCTCGGGATTGAACTGTTCGAGTACGGCAACTATTCGCGTAAAAATATACAACGAACCCGCGTTGGCGATTACGCCCGCCAATCCGTCGGGTTGTACCGGCCAACCCTTGACCCTGACCGCGACGGGCGGCGTATTTTATACGTGGAGCAACGCTTCCAACGGCGCCACCATACAAATCGTCCACGACCAACCCGGCGTTTATCCCTATTCCGTTAGCGTTCCTTACGGCGAGGGATGTACTTTGACGCGGACGGTGAACGTGGTCATTCATCCCGAACCCGTCTTGACGATTACGCCCGACCGCTTGCCCGTGTGCGACGGAGACGTGGTGACTTTGACCGCGTCGGGCGCGTCGCAGTTCTATGAATGGTACGATGCCGACGACAATTTCTTGGTTTTCGGGCCGAGCATTGCCGTTCCCGTGGGGACGACGCCCGCGAGTTATGTGCTTCGCGGCGGTATCGACGACTGTTTGTCCGAAACGGCGTACACCGTCGTTCCGCAAATACCCGTCATCGTCGTCGATACGGTTACGCGTTACACGTTTTGTCGCGGAGAAGGCGCGGCCGTTCAACTCGGTACGTCGTCGCAATTGACCTACGTTTGGCAACCGACGACCGGTTTGAACGTTCCCATCGCCGACGGTTCGATAGCTTTTGTTTCCCCGCAAACGACGACGACCTATACCGTTACCGCCACGGACAACAACGGTTGTACCGCTCAAAGAACGCTTACGTTCGAGGTCATAGAACCGGCGCAAGTTTTTGTAACCCAGCCCGAAGTGCAAATTTGTCGCGGACAACTGACGACGTTGATAGCGGGCGGTTCGGCGTTTTACGTTTGGGCGCCGACGCAAGGAATTCTGCAAAACAACGGCGGCACCGTCGTCGTTTCTCCCGAAAACACAACGATTTACACCGTGACGGCCACCGATTTGAACGGATGTACGTCGGTAGCGAACGCGGTTGTGTTTGTCGAACCGTTGCCGCAACTTGTCGTTGGCGAAGCCCGTTCGATTTGTCAGGGCGCGACGATAGAACTGACGGCCAACGGGGCGTATACGTACGAATGGTCTCCGGCGACGGGTTTGAGCGCCACGACGGGTTCTTCGGTGATGGCCACGCCCTTGGTCAGCACGACCTATACCGTTACCGGCACGTCGTTGAACGGCTGCGTATCGACGGCGACGATTCACGTTACCGTCGATCCGCACCCGGTATTGGAAACGAATACGGACGTTTACGTCATGTGTTCGAACAGTTACGCGGTTTTGAGCGCTTTTGGCGCGGAAACGTATCTTTGGTCGCCGGCAACGTATTTGAATACGACGACCGCCGCAACGGTGGTGGCCACGCCCCCCGCCACTACGACTTACACCGTCATTGGCACGTATTTGGGCGGATGCACGGATACGGCGACGATAACGGTGCAGGTTATCAACGCGCCGCAATTGACGGAAGCCGTTTCCAATCCGACGATATGCGTGGGCGAAAGCGCAACGTTGGAAGCGACGGGCGCAACGGCATATACATGGTACGGCCCGAACGGAACGGCGATTGGCGTTGGAGCGACGATAGTCGTTTCACCGACCCAAACGACGAACTATTACGTTACGGGCGTGGGGCCGAACGGATGTCTTTCGACGGATACCGCCGTGGTTACGGTCAATAGCGTGGACGTTCAACTTTCGGCCAATGAAACCTACCTTTGCGGCGGCGATACCCTCCGCTTGACGGCGACGGGCAACGCAACCCTTTACACTTGGCGCCGTCCCGGGCCGAACGGCATTATCCAACAATCGGGACCGAACCTGAGGGAATTGACGCTTGTTCCGCCCGTCGGCACGACGACCTACACGCTCGTCGGAACGGCGTTCGGTTGTACGGACGAGGAAACGATAACGGTGGTCGTCCGTCCGTCGGCGAACTTTAACGTCGTCGTCAGCGACAATATTATATGTCGCGGCGAGCCTGTTCAGGTATTGCTGACCCAAACGCCGGCCATTAACACGTATACGCTGAGTTACGGCACGCAAACGATGTCCGTGCCGACGTTCTTCGAGCTTACGCCCGAAACAACGACGACCTACACCGTAACGGGCCGTACGGAGTTGGGTTGCGAAAGGAGCCGGACGTTTACCCTTACGGTAAACGAAACGCCGAACTTGACGGTAACCAACGACCTTGTGCTTTGCGCCGGAGAATCGGTTACGTTGCAAGCGTCGGGTGCGACGAGCTATGAGTGGTTGCCGCTCGTCAACCAAGCGCAGAATACCAACGCCTTTTACACCGTTTCGCCCGCCCAAACAACGGTATTCTCCGTGTACGGATATCTTGCCAACGGGTGCGGCGTGATGAAAACGGTGAAAGTGACGGTTATTCCCGCGCCGAACCTGTCGGTTACCGCGTCCGCAACGAACGTTTGCTTGGGTACGTCGGTAACGTTGACGGCCTCGGGCGGTCAAAGCTACGTATGGTTCGACAACGCGACGAACCAACAAGTGGGTCAAGGTCCTTCGATAACGATAAGCCCGTTGGCGACGACGACCTATCGCGTGGAAGCGACGGTAACGACGCCGGGCGTGGGTTCGTGTACGCGTACGCAATTGACGACGATTACGGTGGCGGGCCCGCCGCAATTGGCCTTCAACCCGCAGGCCGGGGTCGTTACCGTGGCGGTGAACAACTACGACGCGCAAAGAACGCCTTACATGGTTCGCGTTACGGGGCCGAATACGGCGTTTGAGGTGGCGACGGACACCTTCCCGTTGCGCATCGAAGGCTTGGGTTGCGGGGTAACGTATACCATACGCGTAATGGACGTCGCCGAATGTCAAACGACCCAAGAGGTAACGACCCCGCTTCCCGCAGGCTGCGTCAAACCCGCGGTCATTGGCTTTAACGTCATCAGCCATACGAGCGGGCGGATTGTCGCCACGAACGTTCCGGGTGCGGTAACGTACTATTGGTTTATACGATTGACGGGTGCGAGTGGATTTTCGCCTCTGGGCTTTTCGACGACGAACGAGTTTTCGGTCAATAATTTGACCCCCGGCGCCGTCTACGACGTGTACGCGGAGGTGGATTGCGGTTGCGGAGCCCGTCAAGCTTCGGACATCGCCCAAATATCGACCTACGCTCCGCCGGCGATTTCCATCACCGACAACTGTGCCACGACTTTGGTACGGCTTACGGATGTGAACGCGCTTTTTGTCGTCAATCAGTTTGAGTTGATGTATCGTCGCAACCAGCCGGGCGCCCAGTGGCAGACCGTGAACCTGACGGGCGTCGACCAAGCGCAAATCACTTTGCCGCTGCAAGCGGGCGAATACGAATTCAAGGCCCGTATGCGTTATCTGGGCTATTACAGCGACTATCGTGTCGTGGTGCGCGGCACGGGCGTCAATTGCCGTTTGGCCGACAACGCCGATATGGCCGACGAACTTTCGTCGCTTTACGTTTACCCGAACCCGTCGAAAGGCGACGTTTGGTTGGCCTTTGGCGCGAAAGCCGACGGTCGTGCGACGGTTACGGTCATGGATTTGTCGGGCAAAGCCGTTTACGCGACGCAATTGAACGTCGAACGCGGCGAAAACCGCGTCATGCTCGACCTCAACGGTTTGGCCAAAGGTTTGTACGTTCTGCGCTTTGAAAGCGCCGAAGGCGCTCAAACCTCCAAGTTGGTCGTTGAGTAAACGGTTGTAAAATTTCGTTTACGTCGCCGCCCTCCGTGCCAACGGGGGGTGGCGCGTTTAGGGGAGCTTCGTAAAAAAGTTATCGACACGACGATGCATCGATGGATATGCGTGGTTGCGGCGGCGGCATGGCGCTCGGCTTTTGCCCAAGATTTGCCCGACAGCATTCATGTTCATACGCTTTCGCCGGTAAAAGTGGAATCGAAAGCTCAAATCGGAGAAATTTCGCGGTTGGGAGACGTTGCGGAAACCTATATTTTTTCGGGTAAAAAAAACGAGGTTTTGGACGTGGGAAAAATCAACGTCGGATACGCCGAAAAGACGGGGCGTCAAATTTTTGCCAAAATTCCCGGCGTTTTTGTATACGACATGGACGGTACGGGCAACCAAATCAACGTTTCGACGCGCGGATTGAATCCGCACCGCAGTTGGGAGTACAACGTTCGTCAAAACCATGTCGTGCTCAATTCCGACGTTTACGCTTATCCCGCCGCCCATTACAGTCCGCCGCTTGAGTCGGTTTCGCGCATCGAGTTGGTGCGGGGGACGGGGGCGTTGCAATACGGTGCGGGTTTCGGTGGCATGTTGAATTACGTTGTCAAGTCGCCCGATACGACGAAAAAAATCGGTTTCGAGAGTTTGAACTCCGTTGCCTCGTTCGGGCTTTTCGCATCCTACAACGCCGTCGGCGGAAAAATCGGACGTTGGAAATACTATACCTATTATTACAAACGGGTTTCGGAGGGGTATCGTGAAAATTCGAGGTCGGATACCGAGGCGCAATTCGCGAGTTTGGAATACGTGGTTCGTCCCGGAATGTCGTTGAAGGCGGAGTGGGGGCGTTCGACGTATTTGTATCAAATTCCCGGTCCGCTGACCGATTCGATGTTTTACGCCAACGCTCGTGCGTCCACGCGTTCGCGTAATTTTTATAGCCCCGAAATCCATGTTCCGTCGTTGCACTTCGATTGGCGAATGTCCGCAAACACGCGTCTGAACGTCATCGCGTCGGCGGTGTTGGGTACGCGTAAAAGCGTTATGTTTTTCGGTACGGCCCTGCGCCCCGACACCCTAGACCGGACGACGGGGACGTATTTGCCGCGTCAGGTGGACATCGACCGATACAACAGTTACACCGTCGAGGCGCGTTTGTTGCATCAATATCGTATGGGCGCAAGCCGCCATGCTTTGGCCGCCGGCGTTCGGTATATCGACAATCGGCTACGGCGTTTTCAGTTGGGCAAAGGAACGACGGGAACGGATTACGATTTACGATTGACGGCGCCGGGGTGGGGGAGGGACCTACAAAACAAAACCCGAAACGTCGCCGTTTTCGTCGAAAACACGTTCAACCCAACCCAACGTTTTTCGTTGAACGCCGGATTTCGGATGGAAGCGGGGATAACGGACGTTACGGGAAAGGTGGCGTATTACCCCGACGACTCGTTGCCGACGCGGGTACGGCATGTTTTTCCACTCTTTGGCTTGACGTTGCAGTACAAATTCGACGGTGCGAACAAAGTTTACGCCGGCGTTTGCCAAGCGTACCGACCCGTGGTCTTGGCGGACATGGTTCCCGCCAATGCGCTCGAATACGTGGACAAAAACTTGAAAGACGCACGCGGCGAAAACGCCGAGGCGGGCGTAGCCGGCGCTTTGTTTAAAAATCGGATGCTTTACGATGCAAGCGTGTTTACGCTTCGCTACGACCATCGCATCGCCGCCGTTTCCGTCGTCTCCGACGACGGCCGGACGTATATTTTACGTACGAACGGCGGCACAACCCTGAGTTTTGGCGCCGAGCTGTTTTTGGAAGTCAAATTAATTGAGGCGCGCGGCTTTTCCGTTGCGGCTTTTACTTCCACCGCTTATTTGAACGCCCGTTATATTCGCGGCAGCGCGGTGATTAACGGGGAAAATCGTTCTTTGACGGGCAATAGGTTGGAAGCCGCGCCGACGTGGACGACCCGCAACGGCATCGGGTTTTATTACAAAAACCTAAGCGTTACGATTCAACACAATTACGTCGGCGAATCGTTTTCGGACGCATTGAACACGCGCGAGCCGAAAAAGGACGGAACGGCGGGGCCGGTTCCGGCTTACGATTTGTGGGACGTAAACGCAAGTTGGCGCTTTGCCCAACGTTTTGCACTGCGGGCGGGGGTAAGCAACGTTTTCAATCGACAATATTTTACGCTGCGTCCCGCGATGTATCCGGGGCCGGGGATTTGGCCGTCGGACGGAAGGAGTTTTTATGCTTCGTTGGGATTTAACTTGTAATGCATAAAAAATTTTTTCTTATCCGAGTTTTATTCGTAAATTCGTAACGCCTAACATATTGATTCAAAATTAAGGATATGATGTACAGGCAGGTGTATTTGGACCACGCGGCTTCGACGCCAACGGCGCCGGAAGTGTTTGAAGCGATGACGCCGTATTTGCTGGAAAAGTACGGCAATGCGTCGTCGGCGCACGCACGCGGCCGTGAATTGCGTGCGGCGGTCGAACAGGCCCGTCGTCAAATCGCCGAACTTATCGGCGCGGCGCCATCGGAAATTATATTCACCTCCGGCGGTACGGAGGCCGACAACCAAGCCCTGTGCGGCGGATACGAATATATTGTAACCTCGCCGATGGAACATCACGCCGTGCTTCACGCCGCCGAGCATCTCGAACGTTGGGGACGCTCGCAAACCCGTTATCTTACCCCCTCCGAAGACGGCGCCTTGTCGGTAACCGAGTTGGAAAAAATATTGGACGAATTGCGGGGAAAAAGGGTGCTGGTATCGCTCATGCATGTAAACAACGAAATCGGTTACCTTTATAATATTGAAGAGTTTGCGGAGGCGGCAAAGTCGCGCGGCGTCGATTTTCATTCGGACATGGTGCAGTCGTTCGGGCATATTCGTGCGAACATGACGCGCTCGAAGGTGGACTACGCGGCGGCGGCGGCCCATAAATTCAACGGGCCGAAAGGCGTGGGATTTTTATACGCCAAGAAGGCGGCGGCCCCGTTGATTTGCGGCGGTTCGCAGGAACGCAACGTCCGTGCGGGAACGGAAAACGTGGCGGGCATTGTCGGCATGGCCAAGGCCTTGCAATTGACCTATGAACGCATGGACGAAACCGAAGCCCATACCCGTCGTTTGAAAGACTATTTTTGGGGACGCTTGAAAGAGGCGTTGCCGGGGGTGCGGATGAACGGCGACCCTGCCCGATGTATGCCTTCGACGCTGAACGTCGCCTTTCCCATCGACGACGACGAGCCGATGTTGTTGATGCATCTGGATATTCGGGGCGTATGCGCGTCGGGCGGTTCGGCGTGCAGTTCGGGAAGCGTCAAGCCGTCGCACGTGTTGTCGGCGATGGGCATGACGCCCAAACGTATCGCCGGTTCGGTGCGGTTTTCGTTTGGGCGCGAAAATACGACGGAGGAGTTGGATTACGTCGTCGAATGTTTGCGTTCGATAGTCGGCGAGCCGGCGTGGGCTTAAAACACTCAAAAATTGGGACGGTGGTAGAATTTGGAATAAAATTGTTCCAAAATGTCCACCACTTCCGCCGGTTCTTCGGCCATGGTGATGAGGTCGAGGTCTTCGGGAGAAATGAATTTGTTTTCAAGCACGGTAGTTTTCAACCAATTCATGAGCGGGTTCCAAAACTCTTTTCCGACCATAATAATCGGAAAACGCTTGATTTTTAAGGTTTGAATGAGGGTCAGGGCCTCAAAAAGTTCGTCCAGCGTACCCAATCCGCCGGGCATGACGACAAAAGCCTGCGCGTACTTGACGAACATGACCTTGCGTACAAAGAAGTAGTCGAACTCGATGAGGTGTTGTCGGTCGATGTAGGGGTTGAATTCTTGTTCGAAGGGGAGTTCGATGTTGAGTCCGACGGAATTTCCGCCTTTTTGCTTGGCGCCTTTGTTGCCGGCTTCCATGATGCCCGGTCCTCCGCCCGTAATGACCCCGTAGCCGTGTTCGGCGAGCGCCTCGGCGATACGGACGGTCAGTTGATAATAAGGATGCTCGGGTTTGACTCGCGCCGAGCCGAATATGGAAACGCAAGGGCCGATTTTGGAAAGTTTTTCAAAACCTTCGACAAACTCGGCCATGATTTTAAAGATTTGCCAGGTATCCATAACCCGGCGGTCCTGCCAGTTCTTTGGGGTGGTCATAATGGATTAAAAAACGGAGATGTTGGGTCGGTAAAAGGATAAGTCCAAGTATTTTTGGAGCCTGCGGGAAACGTCTTTTTCGTTGAGTTCAAAGAGTCTTTGAGGGCCGAACTTTTCGACGCAAAAACCGGCCATCGTGCTTCCGTAGACGACGGCGTTTTTCATGCTTTCGTAAGAAAAATCGCCGACGGCGTCCAGATATCCGCAAAATCCGCCGGCGAAGGTGTCGCCGGCGCCCGTGGGGTCGAAGACGTCTTCGAGCGGAAGCGCCGGGGCAAAAAACGCTTGATTTTCGTGAAAAAGCAACGCGCCGTGTTCGCCTTTTTTAATGACCAAAAATTTTGGTCCCATTGTTAATATTTTGTTGGCCGCGCGGCGCAACGAATATTCGCCCGAAAGTTGCCGGGCCTCTTCATCGTTGATGGTCAAAACGTCCACGAGTTTGATGGTTTCGACGAGTTCGTTGAGCGCGACGTCCATCCAAAAGTTCATCGTGTCCATGACGATAAGTTTGGGCCGTCGCCGAAACTGTTTGACCACCGAGGCCTGTACGCTTGGGGTAAGATTGCCAAGCATGACGACGTCGGGTTCGCGGAAGGCTTCGGGCAGGACGGGGTTGAACGTTGCCAAGACGTTGAGGCGGGTTTCGAGCGTGTCGCGCGTGTTGAGGTCGTTGTGGTATTTGCCTTTCCAAAAGAACGACTCTTCGCCTTTGCGCATTTCCACGCCCGCAAGGTCGATACCTCTGCGTGAAAATTCGTCCAACGTTTCTTGGGGAAAGTCTTCGCCGACGACCGAAACCAAAAAAACCGGGCGGGTGAAATACGACGCCGTCAGGGCAATAAAGGTTGCCGCCCCGCCGATAATTTTATCCACTTTGCCAAAGGGGGTCTCAATCGCGTCGAAGGCCATCGTCCCCACCGTCAATAAGCTCATATAAAAAAATGAGTGCGAATATCCACAATATTTCCCACCCAAACAAATTCATTGAACGGCGACCGCATACGTCTTATGATTTTTATGTTAATAAATTGGTTTTGAACCCCGAGATTGTTTTTGGGCGGAGACGGTGATTTGGCGGCGTGAAGCCGGCAATGACCTTGCGTGAAAACAAACTTTATTTGCGCCGTCGTCCCGAATAAAAAATGAACGCGGTTTGTCTCAACCGGTTCGCAAGCGCGGTTATGCGTCGGATATTTTCAAAACAACCGCGGAATTTGGGATTCATCGGGAGGTTATTCGCTGGCGCCCGTCAGTCGAATGCCAATCATGGTAACGTCGTCGGTTTGTTCGCCGTCGTTGAGCCAATCCTTCCACGCCAAATTGAACAACGCTCTTTGCACCGACATTTTTTCCGATAAATTTTCGGTGATGATGGTACGCAGGCGTTTGGTCGAAAATTTTTTGTTGTCGGGTCCGCCGAATTGGTCGACGATGCCGTCGCTGAAAATATAGACCAAGTCGCCGGGCTGGTATTCGAAGGAATGGGTCGTGAAGTTGCGCTCTTCTTCAAGTTGTTCGCCGCCGATGGACATTTTGTCGCCGTCTATGGTTTGAAACTCGCCCTCTTTGACGTAAAACAGCGGCCGAAAGGCGCCCGCATAATGAAATTTGTTTTGATAAAGCTCGATGCTCAGCAGCGCGACGTCCATGCCGTCTTTGGACTTTGAGCCGTCTTGGTCTTGTTTGAGGGCGTGGCGGACTTGGCGGTGGAGTTCGCTCAGCACTTTGCCGGGGTCGAGGATGTTTTGGCGCAAGACGATGGTGTTGAGCAGATTGTAGCCGATGAGGGACATGAAGGCGCCCGGCACGCCGTGGCCCGTGCAGTCCACCGCCGCGATAAACACCCGGTCGATGGTCTTGGCGAACCAGTAAAAGTCCCCCGAAACGACGTCTTTCGGTTTGTAAAGAATAAAGTAGTCGTCAAAGTATTCGTCCAAAATTTTGTTGGACGGAAGGATGGTCATTTGAATGCGTTTGGCGTATTTCAAACTTTCGGCGACCATCTTGCTTTTGTTTTCGGCCTCTTCTTGGTTGCGGACGATTTCCGTGATTTCAAAGGAAAGGCTCCAAAACTTGACCACCTCGCCCTCGTCGTCGAGTACGGGCATGATGAGCGTGTCTATCCAATAGGTTTCGTAGTTTTTGTTGCGGTTTTGGAGGCGGCCGCGCCACGGACGGCCCTCGGTAATGTTGTTCCAGATGTCGGTGAACACCCCGCGCTCCATCGTCGAACTCCGAAGAATATTGATGTTTTCGCCGATTAGCTCGTCCGGCGTGTATTTCGACACCCGCGCAAATTCGTTGTTAACGTAGGTGATTACGCCCGACAGGTCGGTTTCCACTATCATTGGCGCCGGGTGGTGGGATTGATAATGTTCTATCAACCGGTCCAAAATCAAATTGACGTTCGTATTCGCCCCCCCGGAATGCAGCCGGTCGATACTTCTCCCCAACTCTTCTTGAAGCCGGTTGGAACGGTCAATTAAATTTAGTATATATGCGTAATCGTACATTCCGTCAAATTTATTCGGCGAAAATGAAACAAATTAAGTGTTTAATACAACGGATTGCCTAAAATTTTTAGGGCCTTTGAAATTAAAACCCAAAAAAATACAAAAATGCCCATCCCGTCAAATTTTATTGTCCACCTTTTCATACTTTTGTGAACAACGGCAATTAATAGGGTATGTTTTTGCCGTGGGGGTCTTGTTCGGGCCGATTGAGGGTGAGTATCAATTCGGCTTCGAGTTCGGGCGTAATGAAATGTTCCATGACCTCCGCCGCTTCGTGAACGTGGTCCGGCGCCAAACCGAACTTTTCCGACAAATAAATTTCCCAAAGCCGATGGCGTTTGGTGATGCGTTTGCCGTATTCGTGGCCTTTTTCCGTCAATTCCCAGTGCAGTTTGTTACGTTTTTTAACGTAGCCGCGTCGCGTCAGGGCGTCGAGCCGACGCACCAATTTCGACAGCGGAAACGGACGTTTGCGGGCGATTTCGATAAGCGAACGTTCACCGAAAAAGTTGCCGTCGTTTTCGCCGAGATGATATAGGGTTTTGAGGATGTTTTCGTCGAAAACGCGGTTTTTGTTGCGTATTTTTTGCAGGGTTTTGGAAACGAGTCCGGTTTTTGGGGAAAGGGCGAGGGAGGCGAAGGCAAGCAGGGTCATGGCGACCACCATTGCCGGGCCGGTGGGGGTTTTAGGAGCGGCGAACGACGCGACGGCCCCCAAAACCCCGCAACCCGCGCCGAAAGCCGCCGCCAACGCCTGTACTTTTTCCGATTTGTCGCTCCAATACCTTGCCGCCGCCGTTGGCGTCAGGGTCAGCGCCGCCATCAACACCACCCCCACCGTGCTTACCCCCACCACCACCGCCGTTACCGTCAAGGCCGTCATCAGCGTTTCCAGACGGCCGACCGGCAAGCCTATCGCCCGTGCGTATTCTTTGTCGAACGCCACCGCCAACAACGCTTTACGAAACAGCAGTGAAAGCCCCACGCATACCACGCCCATGGCCGCGAATACGTACACGTCGGTGGGGGTCAGGGCCGCCGCCTGTCCGAAAAGGAATTTGTCCAAACCGGCGGCGTTGCCCGCTCGTTGCGCGAACGTCAGCAACACCACCCCTATGCCAAAAAAAAACGACAAGACCAAAGCCGTGGCGGCGTCGGGTTTGATTTTGGTGCGTGCGCCTATCGCGTCAATCAACAACAACGCCGGAAACGCGCTCGCAAACGCTCCCAACAACAACAACGCCGGATGTTTCTGCCCCGTTGCCAAAAACGCAAGGCACACCCCGGGCAAGACCGCGTGCGCCACCGCGTCCGCCGAAAGCGAACGGCTCCGAAAAAACGAAAAACTACCGATGTATGCCGCCGTCCCCGCCAGCGCCGCCACCCCCAACGTAACCGTTCTTACGTTGGGCGAAGTCCACCACAACTCTATCCACTCCCACATCAAACGGCCAATCGATATTCCCGAAGCGTGAGATTGAGCGAGGTTTTAAGGTCGGTTGCGGGCGTGCGTTCGCCGATAATCAAGGCGCAAGGAACATGGAACGTGCCCGCGCCAAACGTTTTCGGAATCGACGCCGGAATGACGACCGAACGCGCCGGAACGTAGCCCCGATGCTCTTGGCCCGTGTTTGCGTCGATGATTTTCGTCGAGGCCGTCAAGACCACCCCCGCCCCCAAAACCGCTTCGCGACCCACGCGCACCCCCTCGACGACCACGCAACGACTGCCGACGAACACTCCGTCCTCGATGACGACGGGTGCGGCTTGCGGCGGCTCCAACACCCCGCCTATGCCCACTCCCCCCGACAAATGCACCCCCCGTCCGATTTGGGCGCACGAACCGACCGTCGCCCACGTATCCACCATCGTCTCTTCGCCCACCCACGCGCCAATGTTTACATAGCTCGGCATGAGTATCACGCCCGGCGCCAAATACGCCCCGTAACGACAAACCGCCGGCGGAACCACCCGCACCCCCAAATTTTCCAGACCCGTTTTCAACGGAATTTTGTCCCGGTATTCGAACGGCCCGACGGTCGTCGTCGTGTTTGCTTGCAGGGCGAAATACAAAAGCACGGCTTTTTTGGCGCTTTCGTTGACGATCCACGAGCCGTTGTCGTCGGGGCGGGCGATGCGTATGCGGCCCGCGTCAAGTTCGGCAATCGTCGCCCGTATCGCCTCCGCGTATTTTTCGTCTTTTAACAACGCACGGTCCTCCCATGCCGCGTCTATCCACGTCATGAACGCAAAAATACGCATATTTCGCGTGGTATGCGCGTCGTCAGTCCTCTTCGTTGGGTAAAGCCCGCATTTCTTCGCGGCCCGGACGGAACTTTTGGCCTATGGTCAAGTATATCGACATTTGAATCCGCCGGAAGTGGTCGGGGCCGCCGACCGTTCCCAAACGGCCGATGTTGTCGGTGTAGTCGGTGGTTGAAAAAATTTGGTAAACGTCGAGGTTGAGCGAAATTTGACGATTGACCCGATACTGCACGCCGACGGTCAAAGGGAATATCGGTGCAACGGAGCCGTAATTTTCGTCGTCGTCGCGTAAAAGCTCGTTGTCAATCAGCGGTTTTCCGGCCGCGTCCTTGGGATTGAAGCCCATGATGCCCAAGCCCACGCCCGCATACGGTCGTATTCGGGTTTTGCGAAGCATGCGTACTTTCAGTTCGACGTCCAGATACCATACGGGGGTTTGGACGTATTTGTTGGGTTTGTTTCCGACGAGGTTGCGGTTTTGGGCGGTGAAGCGTGTAAAGCCGAAGTTAATTTGAGGATATAAACGCTTGGCGCTTTCAAATTGTACGGCGATGTTGCCGCCGGGATGAAAACGATGGAACGTTTCGCCCGGGGCGCTGAGGTCGCCGTAATAATCGAAGGCGAAAAAGCCGGCGCCGATTTGTACGTAGGTCGGCCACCGTTTTTGACACGCCGCCGTCGCCGCCGTCGCCGCCATTATCATCGCCGCCACCACCGCTATTTTGGCCATGGTAAATGGTTTGTGCGCAAATATACGGTTTTTGACCCAAACCCGACCCCGTCAAACTTAACGCGGCGTCAAAACCGATATTTTTTTTTCGTCCATACCGATTTTTCATTGTTGTTTGTTTCGCGCCCCCAAATTGTTTAACGACAAAATGTTGATTGGCTGTTTTTGAGCGCGCGTCGGGATTTTGACAAACGAGGCTCAACCGCCGTTTTTCCGTAATTTTGTCGCGAGCTTGGGCGGCTATGAACGAAAAAATATTGATTTTGGGTGGTGGCGGACGCGAGCATGCCTTGTGTGCGGCGTTGGAAGCGGCGGGGGCCGAAGTGTACGGGTTTCCGGGCAACGCGGGTTTTACGCGGGTTTTTGCGCCCGAGGCCGACGCAACCTCCGGGCTTCGAAACATTTTGCGTCAAACCCGCTTCGATTTCGTCGTTTTGGGTTCCGAACAGCCCGCCGCCGACGGCCAAACCGACTTGATTCGCAACGAGTTTCCGGAGGTTTTTGTCGTCGGACCGTCACAATCCGCCGCCCGTCTTGAATCCTCTAAAGCCTTTGCCAAGCGCTTGATGCAAAAGTACGGCGTGCCTACCGCCCGCTACGACGAATTTTCAGACCCTCGCGCCGCCGAAAATCATATTCGCCGTCGTTTTTCCGAAGGAGCGAAAAAAATCGTGGTTAAAGCCGACGGCCTTGCCGCCGGAAAAGGGGTCGTGGTCGCCGAAAGCCCCGACGAGGCCGTCGCCGCCGCTTGCGCCATGTTGGATGGTACGCTTTTCGGCGCCGCCGGAAAAAACGTCGTCGTCGAAGCGTTTTTGGACGGCGTCGAAGCGTCGGTGTTCATCCTCACCGACGGACAAGATTACCTGCTTTTGCCTTCGGCCACCGACTACAAACGTCGTTTCGACGGCCATACGGGGCCGAACACCGGCGGTATGGGGGCCGTTTCCCCTTCCCCCCACCTCGACGACGCCCTCCTTCAATCCATTGTCGAAAAAATTATCGGGCCGACGCTCGCCGCCATCCGTGCCGAAAATCTCGAATACCCGGGCTTTTTGTTTTTCGGACTCATGATTTGCGGCGGCGAACCCTATGTTTTGGAATACAACGTCCGTCTCGGCGACCCCGAAACCCAAGCCATTCTGCCGCGCATTGTTTCGCCTTCGTTGTTGGAGATGTTCAAAGCCTTGCGAGACGGGCGTTTGGGACGGGTCAAACTCGAAATTTCGCCTCAAACGGCGGTAACGGTCGTTTGCGTGAGCGCGGGCTATCCGGGCAAACACACAACGGGGGAAATCGTTGCGGGCTTGGAAAACGTCGCGCTTCCCGTGTATTTGGCGGGCGCGCGCCGCGACGAAAACGGACGTGTCCGCACCGCCGGCGGACGCGTCTTGGCCGTTACGGGCTTGGGAGACGACCTTGCCGACGCAAGGCAAGCCGCTTATCAAGCCGTCGCCAAAATTTGTTTTGAAAGCATAGATTTTCGGCGGGACGTCGGGATGTTTTAGGGCGGGGATTTTCGTAACTTTGTAGCGCGGCGTGGCGCCGCAAACCCCAATGCAGGGCAAACGCTTAAAACTCGACGTGGGCAACAGAGAAGTCAAAGCGGCGTGGGACGCGGTCGAACGCGACCTCGACCGCGTACTTTCCCGGCTTGCCGCCATTCAACGTACCCATATCGTCTACGAAACCGACTCCGACGGCTTCTTTGTGTTCGTCAATGCCGTCTTCTCCTCCGTCTACGGCTATTCTTTGGAGGAGTTGGCCGGCAAAACGCCCCGCATCCTTAAATCCGAAAAGCACCCCGGCGCCCTTTACGACGAAATGTGGCGCACCCTTACGGCCGGAAAGGCGTGGAGCGGATTGTTAATCAATCGCGGAAAAGACGGCGTATTGAAAAAAACCTACACCTCCGTTTTGCCTAAAAACGGGGGGTACGTCGCCGTCGGCGTGGACTTGACCCCTTTTGTCGGCGACCCCGTCTTCGAAGAAAGTAAAACCTTCGTCGCGCCCGACGGCAGGCTCGTCGGCGTAAGTTCGGACGCAAGCCTGCGCGAAGACCACAAAAAACTTACCGCCGCCGTAGAGGCCGTTCGCGCCTTGGCCGACGAACATCGTCGCAATTACGAAAACGCCCAAGAAACCATCGCCCTCATGAACGAAGCCGCCCGGGAAGCACGCGACAAAATCCGTGCCCTCGACGCCGCCGCCCTTGTTTCCGTTACCGACCCCGATGGATTTATCATTGAAATCAACGACTATTTTGCCGCACTTACGCGTTTCGACGAATCGGAGCTGGTCGGCAAACGCCACAACGTCCTGCGTTCGCCCCAAACCCCCGACGACGTTTTCGACGAAATGTGGCAAACCATCACCACGGGGCGCGACTGGCGCGGCGTACTCCAAAACCTTTCCGCCGACGGCGAAGCGATATGGCTCCAAACGACCATTCACCCCGTCGTCAACGAACAGGGAACGATAGAAAAGTACGTTTCGGTGCAAATCGACGTTACCGAAACCTTGGAACTGCTTATGGCCGCCCGCGACGAGGTCGAAAAACAACGCGCGGAAATTTTCGATTACCGCAACAAGGTCGCCAAATTGACGCACGAGGTCCGCGCCCTGAACCACAAACTCAAACAGCTTTCCGAAACGAACGCACTCCCGGCGCCGAACGGCGGGCAAACCCCGGCGTCGGCAAAAGCGCGGCCGTCCGAAAGTTTTGCAACCATCCCCCCGTCCGTTTTCGTCGAAGAAAACATCCCCTCGAACGAAACGGTACGCAAAACCAACGACGCCCCCAAAATCTACGTGCTCAACGAAACGCTCATAGACCATTTTGAATATTGTTTGGCCGTCGGCAACTACGAGGCGCTCGAAGAATGGGCCGAAACCGTCCAAAATCCCGAACTTGCCCGAGAAGTCGTGCTTGCCCTCGATTCCCTCGCATACGACAAACTCAACGAAATCTTTACCCGACTCCGACCGACGTCGTAAAAAATGATGAAAGTGTTGCTATTGCTTTTCGCGTTTTGGAGCCGCGCGACGGCGCAAGAAGACTTGCTCAAACTCCTCGACGAACACAAACCCGTCGAACGCGAGTTTACCTACGCGACGTTCAAATCCACCCGGCTCGTCAATGGTCATACCGTCGAAGTTACGCCCCATCACCACGTCGATTTTCGCATAGCGCACCGGTTTGGTTCGCTGGCCGTCGGTACGTGGGGGCAAAAGGACGGCTTTAGAAACGTGGCCAACGAGTTTTTTGGTTTGGACAACGCCGATATCCGCCTCGGTATCGAATACGGTTTTCTCGACCGTTACATGGCGGGCCTCAGCCGCAGTTCTTACAAAAAAACAATAGAAGGCGCCTTCAAGGCCAAATTGTTGCGCCAATCCACGGGCGCGGTCAAAGTTCCCGTAACGTTGACGGCTATGGCCACCGCCGGCGTACAAATCGGCCGCTATCCCGACGAAAACCGAAAAAACTATTTTTCCTCGCGAATGTTTTACGGTTTCCAACTGATGTTGGCCCGCAAGTTCAACGACCGGCTTTCTTTGCAGTTTACACCGACGGTCGTTCATCGGAATTTGGTGCGCTTAAAAGCCGAAGACAACACCGTATGGTCGCTGGGGTTTGGCGGACGCTTTAAACTTTCCAAGCGTATTGCGCTTACGGGCGAATATTTTTTGTTGCCCGCCAAATATTATTCCACGGGCGACAAACGCGCGGTTTACGATCGCATGGCCAATTCGGCTTCCGTCGGCATGGACGTCGAAACGGGAGGCCACGTTTTTCAGTTTTTCGTTACCAATTCGCAAGCGATTTTCGAGCCGATGTTTATCGCGGAAAACTTTGGCAAATGGGGCGACGGCGACGTGCGCATCGGTTTCAATATTGTCAGGGTTTTCAATCTCAAAGGCGGTTGGGGCAAAAAAGACGGCCCGGCGCCCAAAAACGCAAAAAACAAAGGCGAATAACGGTTGGATTTTGACGGCGCGTTTCTAAGGGGAGAGTCGAAGCAGGGGGACGGCCGAAGGGTCGGGAAACGGCAGGTAATGGTGAAGATTGACCACGAGGCGTTTAAGCTGTATGGCGTAGTGGGCGCCGACTTGGCCTTCGGATTGTTGGTCGGGGTCGGAACGGGGATTTTTGGCGGCGGCTTGATAGAAATGGGCGGCTTTGTCGGGGTTGCCGCCGTAGCGGGTTTCGCCGCGATAGTACCAATCGCCGAGGGCGAGTTGGGCGGGCGGGTAACGGTGGACGTTGGCCGCGCGGGTCATCCATTCGACGGCGAGACTGTCGTTTTGGAAGGCTTGGGCGCCGTTGTAAGCCCGGCCTTGCTTGTAGGCGGTCGCAAGGATGAATGTCGCGATTTCGTCGCCGGCGTGGGCGGCGGCGAGGGCGCATTCGAAGGCGCGTTTGTCGTTGCGCGTACGCCCGGTTTCAAACGGTTCGTTTTCGCGTGAATATTCCATTGCGAGGTTGCGCAGCGCTAGCACGTGTCCTTGCGCCGCCGCTTTTTCCATCCACGCCAATCCCGCCCGTGCGTCTCGTTTCAAGCCCACGCCTTTGAGCAGGCCCGCGCCGTAAAGAAATTGACAGTCGGCGTCGCCGGCTTCGGCGCCCCGTTTGAGGTGTTTGTACGCCGAGTCGTATCGGTTTTCAAACAAAAATTTTTCCGCTTGAAAATAGGCTTCGCTTTGCGCCGCCGCTTTTGTAAAAACAAGCGCCGCCGTCAAAGTCCGCAATAGCTTCATATTCGCCAAAAATAAGGGTTTGCGTTTAAAGCAAAAAATTGGTTGGCGAATTTTTCTATGGCCTTTTTGTCGATACGAACGGGGGGGGATTAAGGGGCAAACTCCGGTTTTTTTGACTAATTTTGCGGCGCATGCCCCTGATTTTTTGGTTTGCTTTCGCGGCGACGCTCGCCGCGCAAGACGACCGGCTCATCGACGTCGTCAATACCGACGTGCTTTGGCTCGAAAAAACCGACGGACAAACGGTGCGCAAACTCCTCGGCAACGTGCATTTCCGTCAGGATTCGACGGACATGTACTGCGACAGCGCCTATATGTATTCGGAACGCAACGTCGTCGAGGCGTTTTCGCGCGTGCGTGTAACCATCGGTTCGGGCGCCGAAATTCGGGCAAAAAAAGCCGTCTACGACGGCAACGCCAAAATACTCGAACTCCATGGCGAGGTCGTGCTCACCGATAAGCGTGCGCGACTCGAAACGCCCCGACTCACCTACCGCCGCACCGAAAAATTCGGTTATTTCACCGAAGGCGGACGACTTTCGGACACCGCCAACGTTTTAACCAGCAGGCGCGGATATTACTTTCAGTCCACGACCCTCGCCCGTTTCAAGGACGAGGTTGCACTCCAAGGCAAAGACTTCGAGCTTAAAACCGATTCGTTGAATTACCTTTCGCAAACGGAAACGGCGTATTTAATTGCGCCCACCGACGTCGTTACCCGCGACGGCGTGCGCGTTTTTTCCGACGACGGCCGTTTCGACACCCGCAACAAAATATTTTTTTTATATCCCCGTCCCGTTTTGTGGGACAGCCTCTATCGTCTTCGTGCCGATACGCTTTATTACGACGATTCGACGGGACGGGGTTGGGCCAAATGCGACGTTCGCGCCGCCCACGCCGATTCGACCTTGTTTTTGGCGGGCGATTCGGCCTACGTTCTCCGAAAACAACGCTTGGTCGTCGTTACCCAAGACCCGTACGCCGTGCGCATCGGCGACAGGGACACCCTCGAACTTTACGGCGACACCCTCAAAAGCCACCGCATTGACGAAAAAAATTATTTGACGGCCGTCGGCAACGCGCGTTTTGCCACCAAGTCTTTGGTCGGACGGGCCGATTCGCTTTCTTACTCCCGCAACGATTCGACGTTTCATCTCGTCGGCGACCCCGTGCTGTGGACGGATACGTACCAGCTTAGCGGCGACACCATTCGCATGTGGGTCAAGTTTGCGGCGCCCGATTCGCTCGTCGTTTATCCCAACGCCTTTTCGATAGAAATCGGCCCGCCCCCGTTTTACAATCAACTTAAAGCCCGGCACATGTCGGTCAAGTTTGAAAACGGCGCCGTTTCCCGACTCGAAGGCACGGGCAACGCCGAAAGCATTTATCTGGTTACCGACGGCCCGGCGTACATCGGTTTGAATCGATCGGTCAGCCGGGGCGTAGTGATTCGTTTTCGCGACAACAAACCCGAAATCGTTAAGTTTTTCGGCAAACCCGAGGCGACGTTTTCGCCGATTCACGCCGTTTGGGGCCGGGAAAACGTCTTGGAGTCGTTTAAACTACGGTTTGACGAACGTCCCCAACGCTATTTTGGAACGCCCTAATAGTGAAAGTTGGGAATAAAAATGTAGGTGAAGCCGATGCCCAAACCGAGGGTCATGTTGTTGGCCGGGCCGCGATTGGACGTATAATTCCGATGAAGGGTGTAATTGGGGTCGTTTGGCGGACGAAAGTCGTAATATTTGATTTCTTCGGTGATACCGTCGCGCGTGAGGTTGAAGGTTTCGCTTTTTTTCTCCACGTCCACGAATCCGAAGTCCCAACGGAGTTGGACGTTCATTTTGATGTTGAAACGCAGTTTGACGTCGGCGCCGACGCCCAAAACCACGCCAAAATCGGTGCGGCGAAGGGTGTGGATGCGTTCGGGGAAATTGGTGATGTAATAGTTGGGCATTTGTTCGAAGCGATAGCGTTTGTCGCTGGTGCGTTCGAGTTCGGAAACCAAAAAAGAAATTTGCGGTCCGGCTTCGGCCGCGAACGCGAGTTTGCGGTCGGAATTGGTCGTGTATTTGAACATGAACGGCAGTTTGACGTAACGCAGGCGCAGTTCGTTGACGACGGTAACCTTGCGCGTTTCGCCGCTTGTTTCGAGTTTGTCGTAAACGTAGGTGTGGTGTTGTCCTTGGGTGGAATAGAGCACGTTGCCCATTGCGCCCAAGTTTTGGGTAAAGCAGTAGCCGTAGGCCAAGCCGAATTGTACGCCGTAGGTGCCGACGCGCGAAAGCGAATCGGGCCAACGGGATTGAATGTCGGCGTCGGCGCCGTTAAGCACCCATGTTTTGGAGGGGACGACGCGCATTCCCAATTGCCAGCCCACTTGGGCCGTGGCCGTCGTGCCGCAAAACGTCAGGAAAAGTGCCGCCAAAAGTCGCGTCCGCTTCATTCGATGAATTTAATTGCGGGCCAAAATTACAAAACTATTTCGTAAACCCCGCGCCCGTTTCGTTTTTACGGTCCCTTTGCCGTATTTTACCGTCTTTCGCCATGGGACGCGGGGTTGGTACGAAAAACCAAAACCGACGCAACTTTGCGTTCGGCGAATTTTGGAGGGCGTAAAACCGGGTAACGATGGGTTGCGACGGCGGGTTTTTATTTGGCGCGCAATTTTGTAACTTTGCACAATAAAAAACATGAAAGTGCAAAGAGCGGTCGGCGTGACGTTGGCTTTGACGGTGATGTTGCGGACGCTATCGGCAAACGCTTGCGGCGTATGCGGGTGCGTGGTGGGTGTTTCGCCGTATATGGGCATTATTCCTTTTGACAACCAAAGCACGTTCGGCTTTTTGTATCGTTATCGGGTGATGAGCGGACTTCCGGGGAGCGGCGGCAATCCGTTTTCGGCGCCCGCGTTCTCGTTCCAAAGTCGAATCGAGCGCACGCCGGCATTGAAGCCCGTTCGGGAGTACGAAGCCCATCGGACAATCGAGTTTCGGGGAAGGTGGTTCGTTCATCGGCGCGTGGAGTTGAACGTTTCGGTTCCCGTAGCGATGGCCGCCGCACGGACTTCGGGTATGAGTTTGGACGCCTCGGGTTTGGGCGACGTTTCTTTTTGGGCGGGGTATCATGCGGTGCGCAAAATCGGCGGGGCAAGCCCGTGGCGCCACCGGCTTATTGTCGGTGCGGGCGCCAAAATTCCCACCGGCGACTATTACCGCAAAGACGAAACGGGGGCCCGTCTGCCGCCGCTTATGCAACCCGGTTCGGGTTCGTGGGATGCGCTTTTCAACGCCGTATACGTTGCGGGCTTTTACAACTGGGGCGCGATGGCTTCGGCGACCTACAAACACAACGGCCAAAATTATTATCTCGAATCGATGGGCGACGTCGGCACGGGGTTTGGGTCGTTGTTTTACGTTTGGACCCTGCCGAGGCGCGTGAGTTTTGTGCCGTCGGCGCAGGCGTTCTATGAGCGGGCGGGCGGGCCTTGCTTCAACGGCCGTCCGCTTTACGAAAACCGTAGGAGCCACGTATTCATGGCGGGGGGGGGCTTGGACTTTTTTTGGCGCAACGTATCGTTGAACGCAAGTTTTGTTTATCCCGTAGTTCAGGCGGTCACGGACGCGCCCGGGCATTCGGGGCAACTGGTCGTCGGCTTGGCCTACAACGTGCCGCAGAACCGCTATTTTTGGGACCAAGTTTTTGTACGGCGGCGAATATTGCGAGGTACTCGGCCTCCCGGCGAATAACGCCTATGGCCGAGTGGTTTGAGTCTTGGTTCGATTCACCTTATTATTCGTTGCTTTATGCCCACAGGGACGAAAACGAGGCGGAAGGTTTTGTTCGGCGGTTGGCGGAGCGGCTTCCGCCGCGTGCGAGGGTCTTGGACGCGCCTTGCGGCAACGGGCGCCACGCCCGCGCGCTCGCCAAACTGGGTTTTTTCGTGACGGGTTTCGACCTTGCCCCCACGCTTTTGGCCCGCGCCCGTGTCTACGAATCGCCGCCCGAGCTTGTGTTTTTTCGTCGCGACCTTCGCCAACCTTTCCCCGAACGTTTCGACGTCGTACTCAACCTGTTCACGGGCTTTGGTTATTTCGACGACCCCGCCGACGACAGACGCGTTTTCGACAATCTGGTCGCGGGCCTCAATTCGGGCGGCGTATTGACGGTGGATTTTTTGAACGCCGACTTCGTCGTTCGTCGCTTGATTGAAAAAGAAACGATTTTTCGCGGAGACATCCGTTTCGACATTAATCGCAAGCTTGTCGGCGACCGGGTGGTGAAAAGCATCCGGGTTTTCGACGGCGATAAAAAGTTCGAGGCCGAAGAACGGGTTCGGTTGTACCGGCCGGACGACTTTCGTCGAATGGCGTGGGCGTTGAAAGTGGAGAACGAGTGGGGGGATTACGCTTTGTCGCCTTTCGATTCGGATTCGCCGCGTTACATTCTTTTCGCCCGCAAGGTCGGCGTGCCTTCGTAGCCCGCGTTCAAATTCCCCCAAGCGGATGCGGTCTTTGAAGACTTGTGAGGGAGGATGAAGACGCAAATTTCAAACGCGGTGGGCGAAAAGGGCCGGGGTTTTCGCGTTTGAAGTTCGGACGTAATTTTGTGCGGATATGGACGACATAGAAAAAAGGTATTTTACCATCGGGGAGGCGGCCAAAGAGTTGGGCGTCAAGCCGTCGGTGCTTCGCTTTTGGGAACAGGAGTTCGACCAACTCAAAACCCAAAAGACCGCCGGCGGACGGCGTGTGTATTCTCGAAAGGACATGGCCCTGCTTCGCAAAATCCACTATCTTTTAAAAGACATGAAATACACGATAAAAGGGGCGCGGGAAAAACTCGACGCCGAACGCAAACCCAAAGACGACAAGACGCAAATTCGTGAAACTTTGCAGGAGGCGAAAGTTTTTTTGGAAAGTTTGCTGGAAGCGTTGTAACTTTGCACCCACGTTGCGGAGAGTAGCTCAGCCCGGTTAGAGTACACGTCTGGGGGGCGTGTGGCCGCGGGTTCGAATCCCGCCTCTCCGACCTCGATTGCGGCGTTCCTCTTCACCGGAAACGCCGCAATTTTATTTTTTGGGCAAAATTTATCCACATTTTGCCCAAAAATAGCGATAAAAGTTTATCAAGCAAAAAATATCGCTTAGATTTGCCCGTCGAAATCGTTCGCGTCCGGTTTTACCGGTTGAAAGCATTGAGGCACGATATTTGCAACATTATCAACGGGGCGGTGAATAAATTTTGCCTCGAAAACGGCTGAAAAAACACGCTTGTTTTGGTATGTGCAAAATATTGCCTAATTTCACGCCCGATTTGCAATACCGATAAAAGTCGGTTTTGGTCTTAGTTTGGAAAGTAAAAATTATCGGAAAAATAAACCCAAAATCATATCATGACCCGTGAAGATTGTGGTTTATCCAACTATACGCATATGTACCAATGTATACTCGCCAAGTTTTTGGCAACGATATTGACGTTCGTCATTGGCTTTGGAGTTGTCTTGGCGCAAACCCCGGGGGCGAAAGACTACAAAGACGGCGAGATGCTGCGCAAGCAGAAAAAATACGCCGAGGCCTTGGAAGCCTACAACCGTGCCATTGACAAAGAAGGCAACAATTACAAGTACTTCTATAAAAAAGGAGTGGTGCTCGTCAAGTTGAACAACAACAACGACGCCATCAAAGCCTTCCAAAAAGCCATCGAACTCAATTCGGGCTTTTCCGCCGGCTATGTGAGCATTGCCCAAATCTATATTCGCGACCGCAAGTTTGCCGACGCCATCGAGTACATGAACAAGGCGTACGACAAAGAAACGGACGTAGCCAAAAAAATCCGTTACAAAACGATGGTCGCCCGTCTTTACCTCAAAGACGACAAGCCCGACAAGGCCCTCACCGAACTCAACGCGGCCAAAGCCCTGCCCGGCGGCAACGTCGATTTGGGAGTGCTTTACGCCGAAGGCGAAGCCTACGGACGCTTGGAAAAGTGGCAACAGTCGTTGGAAAGCTACGCCAAAGCCCTCGACGGCGCCAAACGCGCGCAGTTTAGCAACAAAGACCTCGGACAATACAAATTCGGCGTCGGTCTCGCTTACGCCAAACTCAACAATAAAGCCGAATACGAAAAAATCCTCGCCGACCTTCAATCCACCAACCCCGCTTGGGCGCAAAAACTCAAACGCGCCGCCATGGGAACCGAAAGCGGAACTTATACCCGGCTCGCCACCAGCTACCTCAAAGGCGGACTCTACGACGAGGCGGCCAAAAACATCGCCACCGCCATCGCCAACCGCGAAAACCTCGCCAACAGTTATTTCGTAGCCGCCATTATCAACGAAAAACAAGGCCAAACCTCCCAAGCCATTCAAAACTACCAAAAAGCCCTCAACGAAGAACAAAACGAACAAAAGAAAATGACCATCTATCAACGCATCATTCGTTTGCAGTTGATGAACAAGGCCTACGACGAGGCGATTACGGTCATTGACAAAGTGTTGGCGAAAAAGCCCGACGACCTCGAACTTCTCTTCAAAAAAGCACAAGCCCAATACGCCAAAGGCCAATATGCGGCGGCATTGGCCACGGCCGAATCGGCGGCGGCCAAAATTCCCGCCTCCGACCCCAAACAATCCATCAAACAGGCGCGTTATTACCTCATCGCCGGCATGGCGGCCAAAAACAACAAAGACGCCGCCAAAGCCCGCGACGCCCTCCAAAAAGCCGCGCAAGGCCCTTATCGCTTTGCCGCAAAAGAAGAACTTAAAGGCGTCGGTGGCGGAGCGCCGCCCCCCGCCGAAAAATAATTCCGATAACCACAAGCAAAAAAAGCGGAACCTACCGGATTCCGCTTTTTTTATTTTATCCTTTTATCGACGGCAACGTGCCCGCTTTATTTGTAATTTTGTTGTGCAAGCGTTGCGGAGGAACCCCGTCGTCCAATCGCTTGTTCAATCACTTGGAATCTTTTTTATCAGATATGTCCGTTATTGCCATCAACGACGAAAATTTCGAGCAGACGCTGGCGCAAAACCCGGTTACCGTCGTCAAGTACTATGCCGACTGGTGCGGTTCGTGCCGCTTGATTGCGCCCAAGTTTAAACGTTGGGCGGAATCGGGGCCCGAGGGCGTCGCTTTTGCCGAAATCAACGCCGAAAACAACCCCGTGGCACGCAAAACCGCCGGCGTCGACAACCTGCCGTTTTTTGCCGTTTTCAAGAACGGCGAGCTCGTTTCCGGAGCCGCCACCGCCAAAATCGAGGCCGTACAGCAAATGTTGAACGCCGCCGTCGGCTCATGAGCGACCCCTTCGTTCTCGGCGGCCAAACGTTTGAGTCGCGCTTGCTCATCGGTACGTCGCGTTATCCGTCGCCCCAAACGATGCTCGACGCCATCCGTGCCGCCGGCGCCCAAATCGTTACCGTTTCCGTTCGGCGAATGAACCTTTCGCAAAAAAACGAAACGTTTTTGGACGCTTTGTCGAACTACACGCTTTTGCCGAACACCGCCGGTTGCCGTACCGCCCGCGACGCCGTTTTTACCGCCGAACTCGCCCGCGAAGCCTTGGGTACCTCGTGGGTCAAAGTCGAGGTTATCGGCGACGACGACACCCTTATGCCCGACGGCGTCGAGTTGCTCAAAGCCTGTACCCAACTGGTGCAATCGGGCTTTACGGTTCTGCCTTATTGCCCCGACGACCCGGTGTTGTGCAAGCGTTTGGCCGACGCGGGATGCGCGGCGGTTATGCCCTTGGCCGCGCCGATAGGCAGTGGTTTGGGCATACGCAACCCCCATGCTTTGTCTCTCATCCGCCGCATGACCGACGTGCCGGTTATTGTGGACGCGGGGGTCGGTACGGCTTCGGACGCGGCCTTGGCCATGGAACTGGGTTGCGACGGCGTACTGCTCAATACCGCCGTGGCCCGGGCGCAAAACCCCGTTTTGATGGCCGAAGCCATGAATTGGGCCGTACGCGCGGGTCGCGCCGCCTATCGCGCCGGACGCATACCCGCCGTGGACTTCGCACGCCCCTCCACCCCCACCGAAGGAAGCGTCGCCCCATGGCCGTAAATATCGAACCCGGTTGGTACGAGGCCCTCAAAGCCGAGTTTGAAAAACCGTACTTCGAACGGCTGGCGGCTTTCCTGCGTT
This sequence comes from uncultured Bacteroidia bacterium, assembly GCA_937922655.1. Classification (GTDB taxonomy): domain Bacteria; phylum Bacteroidota; class Bacteroidia; order J057; family CALAJH01; genus CALAJH01. The sequence continues at coordinate 16,155 of CALAJH010000058.1, read as the reverse complement.
CGGAAAAAGCCAAAGGAAAAGTCATTTATCCGCCCGGAGCCCGGATTTTTTCCGCCTTTTGGCTTACGCCCCCCGACGCCGTCAAGGTGGTTATTCTCGGTCAAGACCCCTATCACAATCCCGGACAAGCCCACGGATTGTCCTTTTCCGTACCTTACGGCGTGCCTCCGCCGCCGTCGTTGCAAAGAATTTTTCGGGAAATTCAAGCCGATCTAGGCGTCGCGCCCCCCAACCACGGTTGTTTGGAGGAATGGGCCAAACGCGGCGTGCTCTTGTTGAATGCGATATTGACGGTCGAAGCGGGCGTCGCCGCCTCGCACCAACGCAAAGGTTGGGAACGGTTCACCACGGCCGTCATCGAATACCTCAACCGCCGGCCCGAACCGACGGTGTTTATGCTTTGGGGCCGTTACGCGCAAGAAAAAGCGGCCTTCGTCGGCCAACCCCATCTGGTTCTCAAAGCCGCCCATCCCTCCCCTCTCGCACGCGAAGGTTTCGAGGGATGCCGGCATTTTTCCCAAGCCAATGAATTTTTATCCTCACACGGCCGCCAACCCGTTGATTGGTCTTTGCCTAAAATTTAACGCCGCAAACGACGCTTGGGCTTGTCGCCCGGTATTTGCTTGGTGCGGGTTTTATTGATAATATTGCGAATGGTACCGATACTTTTGCTCGTCGTCTCCAACGTCTTTATGACCGTGGCGTGGTATGGGCATTTGCGTCACCGGGACGTCGCCCTCTGGAAAGCGATACTCGTTTCTTGGCTCATCGCCTTCGTTGAATATTGCTTTCAGGTGCCGGCCAACCGTTGGGGCTACGGACGCTTTTCCGCCTTCGAACTCAAAACGATTCAGGAGGTGGTAAGTTTGTCGGTTTTCATCGTTTTCGCCGTCGTTTATTTGAAAGAGGACGTCAAATGGAACTATTTGGTCGGATTCGGATTGATGGTGGCGGCGGTGTTTTTCGTATTCAAAAAGTGGGATTGAGCATGGAACGAATGATTTTGACGCCGATTTGGGCGTTGTTTTGGGTCATGGCGGCACGCGGCTTGTCGGCACAAAGCGCGTTTTCGTCCGAGGCTTACAATTTTCGATTGAAATTGCCTTCGGGTTGGGCGGCGCAACTTTCGGAAGCCGAAGGCGCGCCGTCGCTTTACGCCGTCACCGCCGACGACGAGGCCGCCGTTTACATCGATATTTTCATCGATTCCCCCGCCGGCCTTCAAGACTTTATCGAAGAAATGGAAGGGGACATGGATTTGGCGTGGGACGACGAGCCGTCCAAACAGCCCATCAACGGCATGGAGGCCTTGTGGGGTACGGGTGCGGGCGTGGCCGGCGACCACGAAGCCGCGTTGATTGTTTTCGCCGTGCGCAACGGCAAATTCATTTACGCGGGATACGGCGCCTGTCCGCTCAACAAAGCCCCCAAATATCTGCCGACGCTCAAATCCATCGTCGCTTCCATCGCCCCGTTAAAATGAGTATACTGTTTTGGGCGTGCGTTTCTTGGGCTTGGGCTCAACCTTTTTGGGTCGAATTCAAGGACAAGGGCGACGTTCGAGGGTTCGAGCCTTACGTGTTTTTCGCGCCCGAGGCCCTTGCCCGACATTGTTTGGAGTACGGCGCCGAATACGATTTTACCGATTTGCCCGTTTGCGAAAATTATTTGAACGCCGTGCGTGCCGAAGCCGGCGAAACGGGTTACGCCAGCCGCTGGCTCAACGGCGTGTACGTCCCCGGCGGAGAAAAAGAGTGTTTGGCCGGCTTGTCGTGCGTCGCCCGGGTTTACGATCTGAAAAATTATCTCGGCGCCGGCGCCGTACCCGCCGAAAAGAAAAAAAACAAGGCCGCCCGTCGCGCCGACGGCCCGGTTGTCGAACTCGCCCGCGCCCAGCTTTCCCGTATGAACGTCGAAAAATTTTGGCATGCGGGCTACAACGGCGACGGCGTTGTCGTCGCCGTTTTCGACGTCGGGTTTTGGGGGGTGAACAAAGCCCAAGAATTTGCCCATCTCTTCCGCGAAAATCGCATCCTAGACACTTGGGACTTTGTGCGCAAAACGAAAAACGTATACGCTTGGTCGGACCATGGCACGCAGGTCTTGTCGTGTATTGCGGGCGTGACGGGCGAAACGGCGTTGGGGGCGGCGCCCGCGGCCAAGTTTTTGTTGGCCCGTACCGAAAGAGTGTTGTACGAACCTTTGGCCGAAGAGTTGTGGTGGCTTGAGGCGGCGGAATGGGCCGAAAAAAACGGCGCCCACGTCATCAACAGTTCTTTGGGTTACGGCGACGACCGTTACGACTATCGACACATGGACGGTCGATTTTCGATTGTGGCGCGGGCGGCGGCCAACGCCGTTTCTCGGGGCATAGTCGTGGTCAATGCCGCGGGCAACGAGGGTGCGGGTAAATGGAAATACATCACCACGCCCGCCGACGTTGCGGGCGTACTGACCGTTGGCGGTACCGACCCCGCCACCGACGCGCAAATATCGTTTTCCTCGATGGGGCCGACGGCCGACGGCCGGCTCAAACCCGAAGTTTGCGCCTATGGAAAAGTGGCGGCCCGCGGCCGTTCCAACGTCGGAATTGCGTTTGGAACGTCGTTTTCCAGTCCGCTTGTCGCCGGTTTTGTTGCCGCCGTCCGACAAATGCATCCCGACCGCACGGCCAAACAAATTTATGAATCCGTTTGTCGGGCCGGGCATTTGTATCCGTATTTCGATTATTCGCACGGTTACGGCGTGCCTCAAGCCGATAAAATCCTTGACGACCGTACGCAAGTTTTGCCAACGTTCTCGTTTTTGATTGACGACGGCCTTATCGCCGTTTCAATAGACCGGGATGCGCATGCGCCGAAAAAAGCCAATTTGTATTGGCACATCGAGCGTTCGGACGGACGACTGAGAAATTACGGGGTTCGGCGGGTGTTCGACGAGCGGACGGTGCGTTTTCCGGGTATGAGGCTCGAGGCGGGCGAAACCTTGCGCATTCACTTCGAGGGTTTCACGGGCGCCTACGCTCCTTAATCATGGGCCTGATACGTTCGCAGGCTTTGTCCTCGGCCGCCGTTACCTACTTTGGCGTGGTCGTTGGCGCGGTCAATTTCATCGTCCTTTTTCCACGATTTTTTTCGACGGAACACATCGGCTTGGTGCGTTTGTTGCTTTCGTTGTCGTTGGTATACACGCAAATATCCCAATTCGGCCTAATCAACGCGCTTTACAAGTTTTATCCCGTTTACCGCGAGGATTCGGTGCGTTTGCGGGCGCTTGTGTATTGGTTGTATGCGTTGTTTGGATTGGGTTTTGTGTTGGTGGCGGCGCTGTATATCGTATTCAAGCCGTGGGTCGTCGAAATTTATTCGGAAAAGTCGGCCTTGTACGGCGAATATTACTTTCATTTGGTTCCGTTGTGTTTGGCGTTGTCGGCGTTTAATTTGTTCGAGGGTTTTGCGGCCTCGAAGATGAAAACCGTAGCCTCGGGAGCGATAAAGGAGGTGGGGCTGCGTCTTTCGACGACGGCCGCCATCGCGTTGTACGCGGCCGATTGGGTGGATTTTCCTTTGTTTGTGGAGATATACGTTTATTTACATGCGGCGGCGGCGATGGTGCAAGGGATTTTGGCATGGCGTTGGGGCTTGGAAAAACCGGCTCGGCCGAAGGCCTTGTCTCGAAAAGAGCTTTACGAAATCGTGCGTTTCGGGGTTTACTCCATGCTTTCGACGGGGGCGGTGTTGATGATGACCAACACCGACACGTTGATGTTGGGGGCGATGGTCGGTTTGAGCGCCGTCGGCGTTTACGGCATTTATTTGAACGTCGCCACGGTCGTTTCGATACCCGCGCGGGCGATAGTGCGCATCGCTTATCCGGTCGTTACCCGGGCTTTTGCCCAAAACGACCTCGGACAAATCGCAACGGTCTATCGCAAGACGGTCGAAGTGCAGACGGTGTTGGCCTTGTGGGTTTTTGCGGGGATATGGATTAACGGCGGGCATTTGACGGCGCTGCTCAAGAGCGAGGAGTACGCCCGTGCTTTCGACGTATATTTGCTTTTGGGTGCGTCTTTTGTGGTCAATGCCGCCTTTGGGGTTAATCACTACATTTTGGCCGCTTCGAACCATTATCGTTACGAGTTGTATTTGAACGCGGCGGCGTTGGCATTGAACGTCGGCTTGAATTACGGCATGATTAAGGCGTGGGGAGCGGCGGGGGCCGCCGGCGCGTCGGCGCTTTCGATGTTGGCGCTCAACGTCATGAAATGGTACGTGCTCAAACGTTTTTACGGTTTGCAACCTTTTGCATGGTCGGCGTTGAAGGGCTATTTGGCCTTGGCGCCGGCGTTGGCCCTCGGCTTGGTCCTGCCCGAACTTCGATGGCGGCCGGCGGATTTGCTCGGGCGCAGCGCGGCGTTCACGGCGGTGTTTTTCGGTTTGTGTTTGGCCCTTCGGGCATCGACCGACCTTAACGCCTTCGCGCGCGACGCGCTCAAAAAAATTCGGCGGCGATAAACGCGAATTGCAAGCCGTGTCGTCGGTCGATTTTTCCATTTTGCGTCCGAAACCGGCCCCGCCGTTTTTCATCCCGTATTTTAAGCCTGAAAACAACGACGGCCCGTATTTATTTTCGTTGAGGCATGGACCCAACTTCGGCGACGCGCATTTAATCGAAGCGTTTGCCCGCCAAAAGGTACAATACCGCCATTCGGACGGCCACGCCGTGTAAAACTTGGTCCAATATCAGCGATTGGGGACCGTCGGCGACTTCGGTGGTGAGTTCCACGCCCCGGTTGATGGGGCCGGGATGCAAAACGGCAATGGTTTTGTTCAAACTTTCGAGCTTGCGCCGGTCGAGGCCGTAACGCATCGAATATTCGCGCGTGGAGGGGAAAAGGCCCGCGTGTTGGCGTTCGCGCTGAATGCGTAAAAAAATGGCGGCGTCGCACCATTGCAGGGTGGGGTCGAGGTCGTGGCAGACCGTTACCCCCAAGGATTCGATGTGTTTGGGCAAAAGCGTCGGCGGGGCGCACAAACGCACCTCCGCACCCAAGAGGTTCAACGCAAAAATATCGGACAAAGCCACGCGGCTGTGCAAGACGTCACCGATTATGGCCACGCGCAAGCCCTTGATTTCGCCGAACTTTTGACGAAGCGTGTAGCAGTCCAAGAGGGCTTGGGTGGGGTGTTCGTGGGCGCCGTCGCCGGCGTTGACAATCGTGGCTTTGACGCGCCGGGACAGAAAATGCGCCGCCCCCGCCGCCGAATGACGCACCACCACCACGTCCATTTTCATGGCCAAGAGGTTGCGCAGGGTGTCCAAGAGGGTTTCGCCTTTGGCCACCGACGAGCCCGACGCGGAAAAATTGACTACGTCGGCTCCCAAGCGTTTGGCCGCCAATTCAAACGAGAGCTTGGTGCGCGTCGAATTTTCAAAAAAAACGTTGGCCACCACCACGTCCCGCATCCCCGGCGCCTTGCGCGTCGGACTCGACAATACCTGACGCAAAAAATAATCGGCCATCGAAAAAATGAGTTCGACGTCCTCGCGCGTCAATTCCTTTATCGCCAAAAGATGTTTGACCGACAAATGCCCGTTCATACCCCAAATCTAAACCAAAACGTGCAAATTTTGGCCGTTGGGCCAAAAACGCGGGCAAAACTTGTGCACAAGGTTATTCGCCGTCGTTGTGGATGATTTTTTCCATACGAAAATGGGGAACGCCGACGACGGCGGGCGCCGGCCCCGTGACCCGATAGCCGTGTCGTTCGTAAAACGGCACGGCGCGTTCGCGGGCGTTGAGAAAAATTTTTCCCGTTGCCGTCTCTTCCAAGGCCCGCAATATTTGGGCGCCTACCCCCTTGCCCCGCCACGCTTCGGCTACGGCCATGTAACGGACTTGCCGGCCGTCGGGCGCGGGATGGATTCGCCCCACGCCGACGACCACGCCGTTTTCGTCGAAGGCCGCGCGATGGACGGCCGTCGCTTCGTGTTCGTCGCGTTCGCTGCCCGGCGCCGCGCCGAACGGCGCCCGCAAAACCGCATACCGCAATTCATAATACATTTCCCATTCTCGTTGCGTAGCGGGAACCCTGACCTCCAATTTCATTGGTCGCAATCGCAAAAAGGCAATTTTCGGTCGTAGGGGGTAAGCGCCAAAACCGCCTCCCCCGTGCCGAAAGGATAATCGAACGGACGCGCGGGACGCGAAATCCGATACTCTTCGCGTACAACCATGTCCAGCCATTGTCCGTCGACGCGGGCCGAAAACCTGCGGTGCGCCAACGCCGCGACCGCCGCCTCATGCCGTGCATCGTCCACATAATCCGTGCGCAAGATATAACGCTTTTCCATTTGTGCAAAATGATTGACCAAGCGTCCGCCGCCCGTGCGGTAGGTCATGCGTCGAACGCCAAAGTCGGGACGCGAAAACGTCCACGGGACGCGAAACTGTTGGTCGAATTCGGGCGCATTCGAATAAGGAAAGCCGAGGGCGTCCTCGCACCCTCCAAAGCGTATCAACGTTGTTTGGCATTCGTCGGCAAAGGGTTCGATGTTTTCGCTGCAAAGCAGTACGTTCCGTAGGACGGGGTCGTAAACGCAGACGCGCACGCACCGGCGCAAATCGGGAAAAACGACGCTTACCCGACCGTAATCGGCTTGCCATTCGACGCTTGCGGGGGCCAAGACTTCGGCCTCGTGGTCGCAAACGCAGTCTTGGCCGGCGGTGCAAAGTCCGACGGCCAAACCGGGCCGTTCGATAGGGTTGCGAACGAAAAAGCGCCATTCGTCGCCGGCGGCGTAAGTCGGGCGATAGGCGGGATACGCGGCGCACGGTCCGCAAGTCGTTTTGTCGAAAAGCAAAAAAGAGTTTGGCACGGGCGGGCATCGTTCGCAGACGGGTTGAAAGAGAATTTTACCGCCTTTGGCCCGAAGCCATCGCGCGGGCAAGGCGCCTTGCGCTATGTCCACGCAGACTTTGCCGTCGTCGTCCAACGACACGAGGGTCATGAACGGCGGCAAATGCGTCGGAAGTTCGGCCAAAAACTCCGCCAACGTCGGCCAAGCCGCTTGAAAAAACAACGTTTCTCCGGCCGACGACAGACTCAGCCCTTCGTCGGGGGCGGTAACTTGAAAACAAAACCGGCACAAACCGGGGTCGAGGGCGCGAATGCACGGCACGACCCCAATTTATCGCTCTTCGGTGCGTTGTTTTGGCTCCCCGGGTAATGCTACGAATTCGACGTCGTGATGCACGCCTCGTCCCCGACGACAAAGAACGGGAAACGACAAACATCATCCGGGGACGACGATAAAAAACTCGTTTTGTTTTGTCGGGCGTTGCCAAGATTTATAAGCCGTTCCGGAGCCGAACGGTTGCCAAATGTTTTATATCTTTGCACAACTTTTCGGCCGTGCGCATTCGCGAGGAATTTGAAAACTCAAATCGAAAAAACGAAAACGTTGACGGGCATAGCGGAATTGTTGAACCAAACGCATAATTTAATCGTAAGTAGAGGTGGATTTGTATTCGCCCTTCGAAGAAAACAGGGGGGCCGCTCCGCGGGAAAGAATAAAAAGCGCAAATCCGCAACCCTCGCCGTCGAACGGCTCCGCGAAATTCGTATTTTATTTGTTTCATCCTTCGCTTTTTATAGTAAGATTTATTCCGTGGGTGCGTCGATGAACGGCGCGTGCGGAAGAAAAAACATATGTTGGCATACCAAAAATCGGATACGCCCATCGTTTTGAAGGAGTTTGGGCGAAACGTACAGGAGTTGGTCGAAAAATTGAAATCGGAGCCCGACCCTGAAAGACGCAGTCGCAAGGCCAAGGAAATTGTCAGAATCATGGCGACCGTTTCGCCTTCGGCCATGGAAAATCCGGACTGGCGAAGCCTTATGTGGCAGCAGCTCTACCGAATTTCGGGTTATACGCTCGAGGTCGATTCGCCGGTTGCGCTGAGTAGGCCGTCGGAGAGCGCGACGTCGCACCCGCCGCACCCCGGTTATGCGGGCGGCGTCGGCAACCGCTACAAACAATACGGCAAGAACGTGGCCACGTTCTTGAACAAGGTTTCGGAAACCGACGACCCGGGTCTGCGTCGCCGACAAATTTTGGCCTCCGTCGAACTCATGCGTCAGTTTGCGGCGGCGCAAGGGTTGATGGTTCCCAACGACGAGTCGTTGTGCGCCCAAGTGGCGGAGATGACGCAGGGTAAAATCCGTATTACGCCGGAGTTTTTGATTCCGACGCACGAAGACCGGCAAATCGAACGCCGTGAAGGGAAAATACGTGCCGACAAACGTACCGACCTTCTGCGTCCCGACCCTCAAGACGAACGCCGCAATAAACGCCGCGCCGCCAAAGAAGACAAATCCCAAAAACGCCGGCGCCGGTAACGCTTTACTTTGTAATTTTGCGGGGCGATGTCGAACCTAGAAGAAAAGACGCTCGATATGAAGGAGCTTACTCCTTCGCGTATCGTCAGCGAATTGGACAAATATATCATCGGCCAAAAAGAGGCGAAAAAGTCGGTGGCGATAGCGTTGCGCAATCGCTGGCGCCGGATTGTCGCGCCGCCCGAAATCCGTTCGGAAATCATGCCCAACAACATTCTTATGATTGGGGCCACGGGCGTGGGCAAAACCGAAATTGCGCGCCGTTTGGCGCAGTTGGCCGACGCGCCGTTTATCAAGGTCGAGGCCTCCAAGTTTACCGAAGTGGGTTACGTGGGGCGGGACGTCGAAAGCATGGTGCGCGATTTGGTCGAATATTCGGTCAATATGGTCAAGCTCCGCCACAAAAACGAATGTCGCGAAAAAGCACAGGAGTTGGCCGAAAAAATCATTCTCGACGCACTCATTCCGCCGGTACGCAGGCGCAAAAAAACCGAGTCGCCCTCGGTATGGGAGGCCGTCGGGGGGGTGAGCGACGCGGCCTATGCCAGCGAATCGGACGCCGACCTCAACGAACGCACACGCGAAAAGTTTTTGGTCAAGCTCCGTGCCGGCGAACTCGACGACCGTCGCATCGAACTCGAAGTCGTTTCCAACGCCCACGCCGTACAGGTCGTCGGCCCGATGGGTATCGACGCGATGGACGGCCTTCAAGAAATGATTAACAGCATGGCGCCGAAAAAGAAAAAGCGCCGTTCGTTCACCGTCGCCGAGGCCCGCGATTACCTTGTCGAAGAAGAGTCCCAAAAACTCATCGACATGGACGTCGTGGTCAAAGAGGCGATATTCAAGGCGGAAAACCACGGGGTGATTTTTATCGACGAAATCGACAAAATCGTTTCCAACGGCAAGGCGGCGGGAGGGCCGGACGTTTCGCGTGAAGGCGTACAACGCGACCTGCTTCCGATTGTCGAGGGTTCGGTCGTCAATACCAAACACGGCCCGGTCAAAACCGACCACATGCTCTTTATCGCCGCCGGCGCCTTTCACGTCTCGCGGCCCGCCGACATGATTCCCGAACTTCAAGGTCGTTTTCCCATCCGCGTCGAACTCAACCCCCTTACCCGCGAAGACTTCATCCAGATTCTCAAACAGCCGCGCAACGCCCTGACCAAACAATATCAGGCCTTGTTGCAAGGCGACGGCGTGGAACTGGTTTTCGACGATTCGGCGCTCGACGAAATGGCCACCATCGCTTACGAAGTCAATCAACAAATCGAAAACATCGGCGCCCGCAGGCTCCACACCATCATGTCCAACGTTCTCGACCAAATCCTTTTCGAGGTGCCGGACGTAACCAACGAAAAAAAATTCGTTATCACCGCCGAATACGTCCGGGAAAAACTCAAAGAAGTGGCGCGTTCAAAGGATTTGAGCGAATTTATTTTGTAACTTTGTCAAAAATTGTGATGAAAACCCGAATAGGCTTTTGGGCGGCGGTATTGGCGTTGGTCGTCGGCTGCAAAGACCGGGAGCGCAACGAATTGCCGCCCGTCGATTCCGCACCAACGATACGACGCATTTCCCCTCCCGCCCCCTCCCAACTCGCCCTGCCCGGAACGCCGATTTCACTGACGTTCCAACTGGCCGACAACGAACGTCTCGCCCGGTTTACGGTCGAGGAAAAAACATTGACCAACGTCCGTTACTACGACGACCAAATCGTCGTCAACGGCGTAACGCGCGACACCGTCCTGCTTACCGGCGACGTGCTAAGCCAAAGCCTCATCGTGGACAAAGAAATTTCGGGCAACTCGGTGCGCGAAAGCGTCAAATACGTCGTTCCCAACCTGCCGCCCATGACCCGCATCGAACTCAATTTTTGCGTCGAGGACAACAAGGGCCAAAAAGACTGTTCGCTTTTCGTCGTTACCGTGGACTTTAAACGCACCGATACGTTGGCGCAATATTTTTCCATGCTCAGCTACCGCAACGACACCCTTTACAACCGCATGGCCGGCGGCAATCTGGGCGCCTTCAATCTCATCGCCCGCCAACACGCCTCCAGCCTCGCGGCCCAAGACATCCGCGAAACCACCGAAACCTCCGGCGAATTCGACCAATCCATCGTTTCGCCCAACAACCAGTTTGGCGCGGTGATGGTCGTCGTTCGAGAAAACGAATTCAATTACGACCAAGCCTCGTATTCGACGATGCGGCAGGCGTATTTGTCCCGCGTCAAGGTGCAAAGAACGCCCAAGCTTCGAGTCGGAGACATCGTCCTGCTTCAGCTCACCGAACTCAACCTCAAATACAACAACTGGAACCACTTCGCCGCCATCAAAGTCAAAGAGGTGGTAACCACACAGTTCGACGACTTCGACTACATCGTTTTCGATTACAAGCGCTCTCAGGACAACGATTGATTATCTTCGAGGATTGGGGATTGACGGACTACGCCGTTGCGTGGGAACGTCAAAAAAAGTATCAATCGCGGACGGTGGAGATAAAATTGGAAAACCGCCGTCGCGAAATTCCTTTGCCCACCCCGAATTACCTTGTTTTTTGCGAACATCCGCCGGTTTTTACTTTGGGTAAAAACGGCAATGCGAACAACGTACTCATGTCCCCCGCGTTTTTGGCCGAGCGCGGGGTGTCTTTTTTCCCCATCGAACGCGGCGGGGACGTTACCTTTCACGGCCCCGGACAAATCGTCGGCTATCCGATTTTCGACCTCGAAAACTTTTTTACCGACCTTTCGCGATACCTTCGCACGCTTGAAGAAGCGATTATTTTAACGATGGCCGACTATGGTTTGCCGGGCGAGCGTTATGCCGGTTATACGGGCGTATGGATGGAGGTCGATACGCCGCGTGCGCGAAAAATCGCGGCCATGGGCATCAAGTGTTCGCGTTGGGTGACGATGCACGGTTTTGCGTTCAACGTAACGACGGACTTGTCGTATTTCGATTGGATAGTTCCGTGCGGCATACGCGGCAAGGCGGTGACGTCCATGAGCCGCGAACTGGGTTACGCCCCGCAAATCAGCGAGGTCAAAGACAGACTCAAAGCGCATCTTTTGACCTTGTTTGACGCGGCGCGGCGCGGTTAAGCAAGGCCGGAAAAAACGGGGCCGGCGTTCTCGGTTCCGGCCCCGTTTTCGTGTTTATACCCGTTCGATGGAAATGGCTTTCCAACCCCATTTGTCGCGTTTTTTGTCGTAGCTGACGGTGGCCACGCCGCGGGCGCGGTCGCGATGGCGCAGGTGCGCCGCGGCCACCAAACCCGGTTCGATGAAAATGTCGTCGGCAAAGCCGAAGCCCCCCGTCATATTGATGCGCACCTCGGTGTCCAAAAATTCGCGTTTGGAGGCTTCGCTTATCGTTACGGGTTCGTATTTGAGGCCTTGCGAATTTTGTACGCCCACCAACCGAAACACGAAAACGTCGCCTTTCTCGAATTTGAATCGAAACTTTTTGATTTTGAAGTGGCCGGCGATGTCGTTGTTGTGCCGGAAATAGGCGATGCCCCGGGCTTCGTTGACGCCCGTAATGACCACAAAATACTGGGGTACGTCGCGATAAAGCACGTCGTCGGCAGGACCGCAGTTGTGGAGGTAAAACAGGCGGTTGTGGCGCCAAGCGACGACGCTTTCGTACCACGGTTCGCTTGGCACGAAGGCGACGGCGTCGGGCACGGGTTCGCCCAGTTCGCGCACGTACTGTTCGATTTGCAGGTACTCGGTTTTGGCTTCTTTGAGGAATCCGAGGCGCAGCATGACGGGTAGGCAATTGACGCGGATGTCGAAGGCGTTTTCGGGCGAACCTTTGGCCAAAAGGGCTTTGCAATAGCAGGCAAGGCACAAGCGCGGATTCGGTTCGTAAATTTCGGCCAACCCCGCCCACGCCATTTGCTCGTTCTTTTTTTGACGAATAAGCCCCAAAAGCATTTCCGCCGCCTTTTCCTTTTCCCCCAAACGCACAAGGCAACGCGCTTTGTAGAGCGTTACCCGCTTGTATTCGGGGTGTACCATCCCCAACTGCTCCAAAAACGGATAATAGAGCCGGATGTTGGGTAGGTCGTTTACTTCCAGCAGGTGGTTGGCGTAGATGTAATAGGCTTTTTCGGCGAGGCTCGAATAGGTCTTGCTTTTGCGCAAAAACGGGCGGTAATCCTCCTCGGTGAAGTTGTCGAAGTTCCACCAGCGCATGAATCCGCCCAAATCCGGCACGATTTCCCGGAAGGTAATCACCTGATTGAGCAAAATCGAATGCAGGTCGGACGGCTTTTCGTACGGCACGGCCTGCATGCACGGAATATAGCGGATGATGTGCGCACGGGTGGGCTTGTGTTTGTCGGCAAATTTTTTGAAGCCTTTGAAGCCTATCCAACCTACTTTGAGCGCAAGATCGGCGTCGAAAACGTCGAGCTTGACGATGGTCTCGAAAATATCGAGGTGTTTGTCGAGATTGCGTTCCGCCGCCGCCGCCTTCATTTGGTCGTAAAGCGTCCATGCGTAGGCTTGTTTGGTTTCCCGGTCGTCGGGGTGAAGGTGGTAGGCTGCCAAGGCTTGGTTACGGGCCTCTTCCGTTTTGCCTTCCTTCCTAAGTTGTTGAATGGTTTCTAGAATACTCATGGTTTAAGCGCCGTTTGAGCGCCAAAGAGAAAAAATGAAACGGTTGTGAATGAATGTTTTTTCTAACGCTGTTTCCCGTTGCAAAACAACAAAAAAATTCGCTTTTTTGTTACATTACTTTTCCCATTTTTACGTCCAAGGGCCGCTCCGTTCTTTAAACCAAACCGGCCCCAAACGCCCCAATCCAACCCTTGGACAAGCCTTAAAAAAACAACGAATCATTTGACGTTTTCCCCCAAAAAAACTCGAAAAACGCCCCGAACCCCAACAAAACCACAAACCTTACCACCGCCCCACTTTGCGTGTTTGACGCTTATGGCCGAAACGCCGGTGGGTTTCGAGCTTTTTGACCCCCAACGGCAAAACCCGCTTTTGAACCGACAATAATTTTTTTCACCAACGTTTTTTTTGTATTTTTGACCTCCGACTTAAAACGTTATGCCGCATTATCAGTCGCGTGGAAGTATTCCGCGCAAACGACACGTCGCTTTTCGAGACGACCAAGGACGTTTGATGGCCGAGGAGTTGGTCAGCACCGAGGGTTTTTCGAGCATTTATTCGTTGGTCTATCACCTTTACCCGCCGACGATGATAGCCGCCTTCGAACCCCCGACCGACCTTAGCCCCAAAATCGCCGTCGAAAACAACATCGCCCCACGAAGCTTTCGCGGCTTTCGGCTCCCGCCCGCCGACGACTACCTCGCCGCACGCACGCCCGTGCTCGTCAACGACGACGTATGCCTGAGTTTGGCCGCACCCACGCGCGGCTTGAACGACTGCTTTTACAAGAACGCCTCCCACGACGAACTCCTTTTCATCCACCAAGGAAACGGTACGCTCTTCACCGGATACGGCGAACTTCGCTTTTCCCCCGGAGACTACGTCCATATTCCCCGCGGCGTGATTTATCAAATCGCTTTCGATACGCCCGAAAACCGCCTCTTCATCATCGAAAGCCCCAGCCCCATCGCTTTCCCCAAAAAGTACCTCAACCGCTACGGCCAACTCGAAGAACACGCCCCCTTCTGCGAACGCGACCTGCGCACCCCCCAAAACCTCCGCACCTACGACCAAAAAGGCAACTTTTTAATCAAAATCAAAAAAAATCACCGCCTCTGGCCCTTCGTTTACGCCTCCCACCCCTTTGATTTCCTCGGCTGGGACGGATGCTTTTATCCTTACGTCTTTTCCATTCACGACTTCGAACCCATCACCGGACGCATCCATCAGCCGCCCCCCGTCCATCAAAACTTTGAGGCCCGAAACTTCGTCGTCTGTTCGTTCGTCCCACGCCTTTTCGACTACCACCCCGACGCCATCGTCGTCCCTTACAACCACAGCAACGTCGATTCCGACGAAGTCCTTTATTACGTCGACGGCGAATTTATGAGTCGAAAGCACGTCGAACGCGGACAAATCACCCTCCACCCCATCGGCATTCCCCACGGACCCCACCCCGGCGCCGTCGAACGAAGCTTCGGACAAAAACAAACCCAAGAAATCGCCGTCATGGTCGACACCTTCAGGCCCCTACGCCTTACCCAAGCCGCCCTTTCCCTCGAAGACCCCGATTATTTCCGTTCGTGGCTCGAATAATTTGGCCCGCCTTTTGCATAAAGCCTTATAAAAAACGTATATCCATGAAACGAGCAGTCCTACCTACGGCCCTCCTCCTTGCCGCCCTCGCCGCCTTCTCGCTCACGGCCTACGATTCCCCAAAATACCGAAGCTTTGCCAACAAACCCTTTGCCCCCGGAGAAAAAGTCGTTTACAGAGTCCATTACGGCTGGATTACCGCAGGATACGCCTCCTTTTCCGTTGACCCCAAAATCGAAACCTACAACAAAAGACCCTGTTACCGCCTCCACGGACAAGGCCGTTCCGCAAGCTCTTTCGATTGGTTCTACACCGTCGACGACCGTTTCACCACCCTCATGGACAAAGACGCCCTCATGCCCTGGAAATACGAAAAGCATTGGCGAGAAGGAGACTACAAATACGACGACACCGTCACCTTCGACCACGACGCCCGAACCGTCAAAGGACGAAACGGAATCTTTCACGCCCCCGAATACACCCAAGACATGCTCACCGCTTTCTATTACGCCCGTTCTTTGGATTTGAACAACGCCAAAGATGGAGACGTCTTTCCCGTGCCCACCTTTTTCGACGACGGCGTATACCCCCTCGGACTCAAAGTCCTCGGACGGGAAACCATATCCTCCGCCCTCGGAAAAGTCAAATGCATCAAACTTTCACCCATTCTCATCGCCGGACGTGTTTTCAAAGGCGAAAACGAAATGACCATTTGGGTCACCGACGACCAAAAAAGACTCCCCGTACGCATCGAATCCCCCATCGTCGTCGGCTCCATTCGTGCCGACCTCCACGAATACCATAGCCCCCAATAGTCCTCCAAGTTCCCAAAATTCCGCGCCCCTATTCCCAAAGCTTAACGTCCGCCTTATAGCTAAAAACAAAACGTTCCAGCGCCATGCGCTTGTGAGACTCGTCAACAATCGGAAACGTCGATAGCACGTACTCGAACTCCTCGGCCGTCAAACCGTAAATCCTCGCCACCGCCGCGTCCATTTCCGCACGCATCGACAAACGCTCCTCGTCCGTCGGCGCCGAAGGATACGGTGCGTCCCCCGCAACCTCCCGCCACAATGCCACAAACCTATCCCCCACGCAAACCAACCGCAACGAACGCTCCAACAAATACTCGTAACCCGCCTCCCCCAACGTCAAACGAGGTACCGGAAGCTGGTAAACAAAATTGGTCGTTAAATTAGCGTTTATCATCGAACGAATAATATAATCCACGCAAAAAGAGTTTAGCAACGCAAGAGCGACGATTTGGTCGCTTAAATTAAGAATTCCAATATCGGCATTTAAAGAGTGGCCGTAAAACACGATTTTCGGCAAAATCGTGGCAATAAACGTACGTGGTTCGATTGCACGCGCTATAGCGCGATAGGCGATTCTATACCGTTGATAAGGGAGGGTTTGGCCGTCGTCTTTTTGTTTTCCAATGAGTTCGGCGCGGCCCCGGCTTTCGTCTATCCAATATCTCGGCAGGGCCCAATCCGCCCGAAATTGATGCATCATCTTGCCCTC
>CALAJH010000057.1 GCA_937922655.1 uncultured Bacteroidia bacterium | reverse complement strand
AATTCGTTTTTTGCGCATACGTTCGGCAAGGATGCGAACCTCGGTTTCGACGACTTTACGGATCGTGGACGAACCGGCTCCGACAATTTTTTACACAAAAAGCATGGTTTTGTGTTTCGTTTTCCGTTTTTTACGATATTGTGGCTTCCCGAGCCGGACATGTTCAAAGATTCATCATGCAAATATCGTGCTTTGGGCCGCGGATATTTTTTTCATCATTGCCTTTGGTACACTACCGCGTTTTGCGAGCCGTAACTTTTTTGCGTAATTGGCGTAAAAAATCGACATAGGAAAAAGGGAACAGTCGTTATGGACGCATCGTCGGAGTGGGGAAGATTACTGTATTCGTTGCTCTTTGGCGACGAACGTGCGATGAAGGCGGAAGAAGCCGCCCGCCGTTATGCCGAAAACTTTGCCGTCGGAGAAGAAAACGCACGTCGCGAGGCCGCTTACCGTATGTTGTCTAAGGGGAAGTTTGAGGACGCGTTCATCGCCGAGATGACCGAGTTGTCGCTCGACGATGTGCTAACCCTCAAAACGCTCATGGGAAAGGTATGAATCCGGCGGCGTGGGGAGAAACGATAGCGGCATGCGCAACGGCTCCGGGCATGGGCGCCGTCGGTTTGATTCGCGTTTCCGGGGCGCGGGCGCGGGAAATCGTCGCCTCGATTGCCGGCGACGGTCTGATGGCCCAACCCCATTCGACCGTCGCTTTACGGAGTTTGCACGACGCCGCCGGTTTAATCGACAAGGTCTTGGTTTGCGTTTTCGACGCGCCGCGTTCCTACACCGGCGAAAACGTCGTCGAAATCTCCGTTCATGGGGCGCCGTACATCGTTCGCCGAACGCTCGAAGCGCTGTTTCGCGCGGGCGCCCGACCCGCCGAAGCCGGCGAATTTACCCTTCGCGCCTTTCTCAACGGTAAAATGGACCTCGCCCAAGCCGAGGCCGTCGCCGACTTAATCGCCGCACAAAACGAACACGCCCACCGGCTCGCCTTGCGACAACTTCGCGGCGGAATTTCCCAAAAACTCGACGCCCTGCGCGAACGCCTCCTGCATTTCGCCGCATTGATTGAACTCGAACTCGATTTTTCCGAAGAAGACGTCGAATTCGCCCGGCGCGAAGACCTCTTGACCCTCCTTGCCGAAGTGGAAAAAGAAACCCGAAACCTGACCGACAGCTTTCGCGGCGGACGCGCCGTCAGCCAAGGCATTCCTTTGGTCTTGGCCGGCAAACCCAACACCGGAAAATCCACCCTCCTCAACGCCCTGCTCGAAGACAACCGGGCCATCGTTTCCGACGTGCCGGGCACGACGCGCGACGTCGTCGAAGACCGGCTGTTTTTGGGCGGCTTCGAATTCAGAATCATGGACACCGCCGGCTTGCGCGAAACGACCGACGTCGTCGAGGCCGAAGGCGTACGTCGCAGCAAAGCCAAAATCGCCGCCGCCGCCGTCGTTGTTTTTTTGCACGACCCTTGCGAACCCCCCGACCTTTCGGGCCTCGAAATTGCCGACGACGCCACGCTCATTACCGTCGCCTCCAAATTCGATTTGTCTCCGAAAGCGGCGCCCAAAGGTTCGTTGCCGCTTTCGGTCCACACGGGATTGGGTTTGGAGGAGCTGAAAACGAAAATCGTCGAACACGCCCAAAGTTTGTTGCGCGACGGGGAAATGCTCACCCATGCCCGCCATTACGAGGCCCTGATGCGCGCCGCCGACGCACTCGTCGCCACCCGCGAGGCCCTGACCGCCGGAGCGTCGGGAGAAATCGTTGCTCTCGAACTCCGCCGCGTGCTTGAACACATCGGCTCCGTTACCGGAAAAATCGAATCCGACGAGGTGCTGGGCGCCATTTTTTCCAAATTTTGCATCGGAAAGTAAACCCTGCCAACGGCAAAACGCCGCTTGGCCGCAAGCATTTGGCATAATCCCCAATACGGCCAAGCGGCGTGGCGGCCAAGTCGGCGACGGTTACCGGACGTCCAAATCCCAGTCCATGCGGGCGTGAACGGGCGAAGGGGAATCGAGCAAATAACGCACGGCACGAATGACGCGCATCTCTTCGGGTGAAACGAGTTGCGCCGCCGCTTTGCCCGAAAGTTTTTCCATCAACCTCTCGATTTTGGACTTGTATTTGGGGTAAGGAACGAATTCATAGTCGTCGGCAAGGCCGGCTTTTTGAGCGGCGAGTTTGACGGCGGTATTGAGCGAACCGATTTCGTCGACGAGTTTGATTTCTTTGGCGCGAATTCCCGACCATACGCGTCCTTGCGCAATGGCGTCGACGGACGCGGAGTCGGGGAAGTTGCGTCCTTCCTTTACCCGACGGATAAAGTCGCCGTAGACGTGGTTTACCTCGCGTTGAATGACTTCGGCCTCGAAGTCGCTCATGGGTTTGTTGGGGTCGCCGATGTCGGCGTATTGGTTGCGGGTGCTGTAAACGCGGTCGAAGGTAACGCCCAACTTTTCGTTGAAAAATTTTTGAGTGTTGGCCCAAAGTCCGATAACGCCGATGGAGCCGGTGATGGTCGTCGGTTCGGAGACGATGGCGTCGCATTTGGCGCTAATCCAATAACCTCCCGAGGCGGCGACGTCGCCGTAAGAAGCGATGACGGGTTTTTGTTTTTTGGTCAAGTCGATTTCGCGGCCGATGACGTCGGAGGCAAGGGCGCTTCCGCCGGGGCTGTTCACACGTAAAACGACGGCCTTGACCTCTTTGTCCTCGCGAGCCTCGCGAACGGCTTTGGCAATGGTTTCCGAACCGATGGAGTCTTCGTCGCCCTCGCCCGAATTGATTTCCCCAACGGCAAAAATCACGGCGATTTTGTTGTCGGATTCTTTGTATTTTTGGGCGCCGTCGTATTCGGCAAGGGAAACGAGCCGCAATTTTTCGTCTTTTTCAATTTTTGACGCGGCTTTGAGCCTGTCGGTAACCTCGTCTTCGTAACGCAGGCCGTCGACGAGTTTGTATTTGACGGCGTGTTGGGCGCGGGTAACGGAAAGTTTGGACGAAAGCGAATCGAGCGCGTCGGCGGAAAGATGGCGCGACGCGGCGATACCCGTCAGCATATGTTTCCAGAAGTCGTCCAAAAGCGTTTGAATTTGTTCTCGGTTGGCGGGCGACATTTGCTTTTCGGAGAACATTTCGGCGGCGGATTTGAACGAGCCGACCTTGAAGACTTTGGGCTCGATGCCGAGTTTGTCCAGTGCGCCGCGGACGAACATGGGATTGGCGTTGAGGCCGTTCCATTCGAGCATTCCCGAGGGATAAAGCCAGACGCTGTCGGCGGCGGAGGCGAGGTAATAACCTTTTTCCGTCCAAATTTCGCCGTAGGCGTAAACGAACTTTTTGGATTTTTTAAATTCGAGCAGGGCGTTTCGGAGCGTTTCGAGCGTGGCCATGCCCGCCTGCGGAACGCCGCCTTTGATGTAAACGCCGACCACCTTGTCGTCGCTTGCCGCTTTTTCGAGGGCGCGCACGTAACGTTGCAGTCCGACGGGGTTTTTATCCCCCATCAACGCGGCAAAAGGGCCGGTGGCGCTGCGTTCGGCAATCGGAACGCTCAAATCAATTTCCAGAACCGTTCCCGCTTTGATGGCTTTTTTCTTTTCACCGCCCAGCGACGAGGCCAGTCCGAGCGTGAAAACAACAAAAATCAGTAGCGCGATGCTTACCCCAAAAAAAGCGGCAAGCACATGATATAAAAAATTTTTCATGTGTATTTTCTAACTTGACCCAAAGTTACGTATAGTTTCGTAAAACAACAATCGCCGGGAACGACGTCTCGAATCGAATTCATCGCAATCCCATGCGAAAGCGTAGTTTGCCCGCGTTGCACTCCGCCGTTTGTTTCCATTCGCCGAGTTCCAGGCCCGCGTTGTAGCCTTTGCCGAAACCGTAAAAATATTGTTTGAAGCAATTGACGTTGAGCAGTTGGAAGTCTTTGCCGTGGTTGTCGAAACCGTAGGATTCGTCGGCGACGCCAAAATCGCCGCCGTTTTTGATACCAAAATTGGCGTAACCGACCCATGCGGTGGCTTTTTTGCCCGATTTGTCCGTAACGGCGACGTTTTTATGGATTTTAAGGGTTTCGGCTTTGAGCAGGTCTTGGTCGAAAACGGGGTGGGCGATTTTGAGCCACGAATCTTTTTCGTTGACGATAATCAGTTCTTTGCTCTTTGCGGCGAGGGCGGCTTTTTGTTTGCGCGTCAAATTGTAGGACTCGAATTTGAAGGGGTTGCCGGTTTTGAGGGTGTCGGAAACGATTTTTTGGTCGGTAAGTTGGGCGCCGTTGGCGTGAACGAGGCTCCATCCGCCGCCGTCGGTGGTCATGTCGCAATAACACAAGAACGGTTTGTCGTCGTCGGGCTTAAGAAAATAGGCGCCGTCGGGGATGTGGGCAAATTTTTCTTTGAGGGTTTTGCAGTCCGGGGCGTAAAAAGTGAGGTGTACGGTATCGGTGTATTCGCGGCCGTTTTCGTAAGCAAAAACCCATACGAGAGAGTAACGCACGGGCAGTCCGGCGGTAAATTCGCTTTGGGGGTTGGAAGTTTCGGCGATACGACCCATTCCGCCCGCGGCCAGCCGCCATTCTTTGTCCACGCCGTCGGCGGGCGCGTTGCCTTCCAAACGCACGCTCGTTGTTTGGGTGATGTCGTAAAAACGGTCTTGGCCCGCATACGCGGAAACAAACCCTTGTTGGGCGAGGGCGTAGCCCGCCGCCCCCATCGTCATTATTGCCGTTGTTATTGCCGTCGTCATCGTATTTGTATTGCAAAAATAAGGCCTTTTTTCTCGCCGGCACAGCAAAACGGCCGCAAACCCAAAGATTGGCCCAATTGAAAGCGCCCGCGGCGTGAAACCCCAAACGTCCACAGACCGAAGCGCCTCCTTGCCGAAGGCAAACACGCCGCCGTCGCGGCCGAAAACAACCCGCCTAAATTTTTGGCACGGCGCGAAACACGTAACAACGAAAAAAATCGGCACGGATTAAAAACAACAACCATTTACCCCTAAGGGATAATTTGTTGGGAACTATCTTCCCCGTGGTCGTTACCCGTTTGACGTTGCCGGTTTTTCGGCTATGACCGCAATGGCAAGCAATTGACGGACGATGGATTGCCGCCGCGATTCGTCCCCATTTTTTCCCCAAACGGCGAACGATTTGCAATTTACGTTTGAAAATCGCGTAATTTTACGTTTTCATTGGAACGCAAATGAAACATTTTTCGCTTTAACCGGCGAAGTTGCCCATTTTTGGATTTAATTACCTTCAGGGCTTGTTTTTCCAGCTATTTTTTACGTCGGCGTTGTTTGCGGCGTTCTGCGTCGTCGCCGGCTACCGTATAGATTCGGACGCGAACACCATCCACGGCGCGTCGTCGCCGGGGCCTATACAAGAGGAAACGGTCGTGCAAATAACGCACGACGAATACCTCGCCATGATGGAAACGGAGACGGCGTTCGTGCCGCCTCCCGAAATCGATTTGGGTTTGGAGTTTTTCACGCCCGACGGCGCCCTGCGTACCGTTTCTTTGTCGTCCGACGCGCCCGACGAACCGCCCTTTGAATCCACGCCCTCGACCGACGACGAACCGCCCCAAGACACGACCAAGAAAAAGTCGCGCGTGCGCTGGGAGGACAGCCCCGCCGATGCCGCCAATCGTCCCGCCTCTCGTTCGCTGGTCTTGCCCCAACCCAAAAACTATCGCGCCGAATACGAACTCGACGACGACGGAAACTTTACCATCAAGGAAAAGTACGGCGAACTCGAGGTCCGCAATCGTTCGACGATTTCCCGCCAAGAGCTGATGAAGCTCGAAGAACGTCGTTCGCTCAACAACTTTTTGCGCGAAAAGGGACGCGAGGAATACCGCACCAACGAAAGCTACAGCGGGTTGAGCGACGCGCTCCTACCTAAAATCAAGGTCAATTCCAAAGCCTTCGAAACGATTTTTGGCAGCAACAAAATCGACATCAAACCCAACATTGTGGTGATGATGACCCCGTCGGTACGGGTGAACGTCAATAAAAACCCGCAATTGACCCAACGCCAACAACGCAACACGGCCTTCAACTTCGACCAAAACATCCAAATGGACGTTACCGGCTCGATAGGCGACAAATTCAAAATCCGCACCAACTACGACACCAAAGCGACGTTCAACTTTGAAAACCAGTTCAAAATCAATTTTCAAGGCAAAGAGGACGACATCATCAAGACCATCGAGGCGGGGAACGTGAGTCTGCCCTTGAACGGGTCGTTGATAACGGGGGGCCAAAATCTTTGGGGGGTGAAGCTGGGAACGCAATGGGGCCCCGTATGGGTGACGGCCGTGGCCTCGCAACAACGCGGGCAAACCAACGAAATCACGGTGCAAGGCGGCGCCCAGCAAACCCCGTTCGAAAAACGCGCCCACGAATACGACGAGGGCCGCCACTTTTTTCTTTCGCATTATTTCCGCGAATCGTACGAACAAGCGGTGCGCAATTTGCCCAACGTCCAGTCGCGCATCAACGTCGACCGCGTCGAAGTCTGGATTACCAACCGCAACAACCAAAACACGGTCAACAACCGCAACGGGGTGGGTTTGGTGGACTTGGGCGAGGGCGCGCCGGGCGTGGGCCAAAACGCCCAAGGTTACAAAAACCCCGGCGGACGCATTCACAACACCGCCTTGGTTCGCCCCACGCCCGGCGCCAACATCCCCCAAAATTCGGCCAACAACCTCTATCAACTTGTCAGTTCGCGGCCCGACGCCCGTGAACGCAACACCGCCGTTACCGCCCTGCGCGACGGCGTCGGCCTGCGCACGGGCCAAGACTTTGAAATGGTCGAAAACATGCGCCTGCTCGGCCCCAACGAATACCTCCTCCACCCCCAACTGGGTTACATCACCCTCAACACCCGCCTCCAACCCAACGACGTTCTTTTTGTTGCGTTTCGTTTCCGCGTCGTAGGCAGCGAAACCGTGTATCAGGTCGGCGAATTTTCCGACAACGTCCCTTCCAACGCCCAAAACAACAACGTGCTGTTCTTGAAAATGCTCAAACCCGCGGAAATGCGCCCCGGACTCTCGGCACGCAACCCCGGACAAGGCACGCCCTATCCCGCATGGGACCTGATGATGAAAAACATTTACAACATCGGGGGCTACAACCTCAGACCCGAAGGCTTCGACTTCAACATCGTTTACGAATCCACCGACGGCTCCGGAGACATCAACTACCTGCCCACCGGCCGCGTGGCCAACCGCAACCTGCTCCAAGTTTTCGGCGTCGATAGGCTCACCAACCACTCCGAAGCCGGCGCCGACAACCGCTACGACTTCATCCCCGGCTATACCGTCGTTCCCGACAAGGGATTGATTATCTTCCCGGTACTCGAACCCTTCGGGGACTATCTGGTCAGACAAATGCAAAACCCCGAGGACTCCGCCCTTTACGCCTTTCCCCAACTTTACCGTTTCACCCAAGTGGACGCCCAACAATACTTTCAACAACAAAACCGGTTCAAGTTTCGCGGACGGTTTTCGGGCGCGGGCGGTCAGGAAATTTATCTCAACGCCGTACAAATCGCACAAGGAAGCGTCAAAGTTATCGCGGGCGGTTCGCAATTGACCGAAGGCGTCGATTATACCGTCGATTATACCGTCGGCAAGGTCACCATCACCAACCCGGGCGTGCTCACTTCGGGTCAAGACATCAAAATTCGTTTTGAGACCAACACGCTTTTCGGTATCGACCAAAAAACGCTCGTCGGCGCCCGGGTGGATTTCAAACAGTGGAAAAACCTGACGATAGGAAGCACCATTCTCCACCTCAACGAACGCCCGCTCATCAACAAGGTGAACATCGGCGACGAACCGGTGGCCAACACCCTTTGGGGCATGGACGTAAACTGGAAACAAGAAGCCCGTTTTTTGACGACGCTCGTGGACAAACTGCCGTTTTACAGCACCAAAGCCGCGTCGGAAATTACGCTCATGTCCGAATTCGCGCACTTCATCCCGGGCCAACCCCGGCAGTTGAGTCCGAACCGTAAAGACAAAGGCGTGGCCTACATCGACGATTTCGAGGGTTCGCGCAACGTCATCGACATGCACGGGCCCAATCTGTGGAAAATCGCGTCCTACCCCAACAACGCCCACATGAACGCCAAAATACAGCGCGGGGCGGACGACACCCGTTACGGCTTCAACCGCGCCAAGCTCGCATGGTACTCGATCGACCCGCTCTTTTACGATTCGCCCAACGAATTCGGATGGGACGAGCAAACGCCCGATTTGTCCCGTCCGTACACGCGTCGCGTCGAACCTTTCGAGGTCTTTCCCAACCGCAACCCTCCGCCGGGCCAAAACGTGCTCATGACCCTCGATTTGCACTATCAACCCAAACTTCGCGGCTTTTACAACTTCCAAACCGACCCCGCCAAACTCAACCCCGACGGCACGTTCAAAAATCCCAAAGAAAATTGGGCCGGCATCATGCGCCGAACCACCGGCAACACCGATTTCGAAGCCTCCAACTTCGAGTTCATCGAGTTTTGGCTCATGGACCCGTTTTTGGAAAAACCCAACCACACGGGCGGCGAACTTTACATCAACCTCGGACGCGTCAGCGAAGACGTTCTCAAAGACGACCGTAGAAGTTTTGAAAACGGCCTGCCCAACAACGCCGACGGCAACCGGGTCGACTACGACCAAGAAGGCAAAGTAACGAACGCGGGAACGAACCTGACGGCCACCCCTTGGGGACGGGTGTCGGATTTGTTGGTGCCGACCAACGCCTTCGACAACGACCCCAACGCCCGACGCTTTCAAGACGTGGGCCTCGACGGCCTAAGCGACGACGAGGAGCGCCGCTTTCACGCCCGGTTCTTGAACGCCCTGCGCGCCCACCTTACGCCCGAAGCCCTCGCCGCCGTCGAAAACGACCCCTCCTCGGACAACTTTATCTTTTTCCGCGACAACGTCTACGGCCCCACCAACACCCTCCAAGAACGTTATTCGCGTTTCAACGGCCAAGAAGGCAACTCCCCCATTCCCCAAGGCGGCGACGCCTTCGCCCGACAAGGTTCGCCTTCGCCCGACGTCGAAGACATCAACGCCGACGCCACGCTCAACACCACCGAATCCTATTACGAATACCGCATCCGTCTGCGCCCCCAAGACTTGGCCATCGGCAAAAACTTTATCGTCGATATCCGCGATACGCTCGTGAACGTTCCCGACAAAATTCGCGCCTATCCGCCGTCCACCGAGCCGGGCAAAGGTACGGGACGATGGTATCTTTTTCGGGTTCCGCTGCGCAGGGGTACGCCCGTCAACGGCATTCTCGACTTCAAAGCCATCGACTTTATCCGCATGTATTTGACGGATTTTGAAGAGGACGTTACGCTGCGTTTTGGAAAGTTGGAGTTGGTGGCCACGCCGTGGCGACAATTCGTCGGTTATTTGGGTCCGGGCGGCGACAACATCACCGTCGACCCCGACGACCCTTCGGACGCAGCCCGCTTTGAGGTCGGTACGATTAACGTCGAAGAAAACGGCAAACGTTCGCCTTTTCCCTACGTGATTCCGCCCGACATCGTCCGCCA
This sequence comes from uncultured Bacteroidia bacterium, assembly GCA_937922655.1. GTDB lineage: Bacteria > Bacteroidota > Bacteroidia > J057 > CALAJH01 > CALAJH01. The sequence goes on along the minus strand of CALAJH010000057.1, from coordinate 10,514 downwards.
ACAACAACCCGGCAACCCCATTCAAAACCAGCTCATGAACGAGCAGGCGTTCGTCATGCGGGTGGCCAACCTCAAAGACGGCGACGCCCGAGGCGCCTTCCGCACCGTCGCTTACGATATGCGCAACTACAAAAAACTGCGCATGTGGACGCACATCGAACCCTACGTCGGTTGCGCCAATTCGAACATCGAACAGTGCGGACAAATCAAAGTCTTCGTTCGCTTGGGAACCGACCTCGTTCAAAACTACTACGAATACGAAATGCCGATTTGTCCGTCGGAACCCAACGACTTCTCGGTCAATAACATTTGGAAGGACTTTTCTTTCGATTTGGAACTCTTGAACAAGGCCAAAGTCCGGCGCAACAACGAAAACCGCAGTTTTTACGAACCGTATTATTTCAATCAGGATTTGCCCGAAGGCCACCGGGTTACGGTCGTCGGCAATCCGCAACTCAACAACGTCAAAAACGTCATGGTGGGCATGCGCAACCCTTCGGACAACTTCAACAACACCGGTCCGCCGATATGCGCCGAAATGTGGATTAACGAGCTTCGGGTAACGGGCTTCGACCAAACCCAAGCATGGGCCACCAACCACCGCATGAACGTCAAATTGGCCGACCTCGCCAACGTTACGCTCAGCGCCTCTTACGCCACGCCCCGCTTCGGAAACATCGAACAGCGCATCAATCAACGCAGTCAGGAAACGATGTTCCGTTACGGCGGGGACATGACCATCGGCTTGGGCAAACTTTTACCCAAAAACTGGGGTATGGAAATTCCCACGTTCCTGAGCTACGAACGCAAATTCATCGAGCCGCGTTTCAATCCGCTCGACCCCGACGTACTGCTTTCCACGACGCTCGAATCCTACGAAAACCCCGACCGACGCCAAGCCAAATACAACGCCAGCGTCGACGACATGACCACTTACAGCATCCAGTTCAACAACGTGCGCAAAACCCGGGGGCCGAATCAGAAAAAGCAACATTTTTGGGACGTGGAAAACTTTGCCGTTTCGTTTGGATACAACGACATGTTTCGTCGCAACGCCCAAATCGAGTATTGGCGTAAGCAGGAACATCGTTTCGGCGTCGGGTATACGTACAATTTCACGGGGGTCAAGGGCTTGAAGCCGTTCGGATTTTGGAAAAACGGGCCGAAGATTTTTTCCGACTTTCAAATCAATTATTTGCCCCGGAGCGTAACGTTGCGTTTGGACGGCGTTCGTTCGTTTGAGGAACAAAAACTGCGTCAGGTTTCGGCGGGCGATTTGCCCATTCCCGCGACGTTTCAACAAAACTTTCTCATCAGCCGCAACTACCAGGTCAATTGGGCGATAACCAACGGCATCAACGTCATGTACAACGCGACCAACGAGTCGCGCATCGACGAGCCGCGAGGACGCATGACCTTCGAAGCATTGGCGCCGAAGATATTGTCGTTCGGCAAGGCGCCGCTCGGCCCCGCCCCCGACGCCGCCTACCTTTCCACGCTCAACGAATTCGAGCGCAACGACACCCTCGCCCGCTATTACAACCAACAAACCTATCGTTACAACCACGTGAACATGGGGCGCACCATGCGCTTCAAACAAGACATTCAAGTGTCTTATCGTTTGCCTTTGGACAAATTCAAGCCCTTGGATTGGATTACGGCGACGGCGACCTATTCGGCTTCCTATCAATGGCAGACGGCCGCGCTTCAAAATCTCGCCCTCGGCAACACCATCAACAATTCCGGCGGCATTCAAGGCAACGGACAGCTCAACTTCAACAAATTTTATAAGAAGTTCCCGGTTATTGAAAAGAAAATTCTCAAACCCGTACCGAAACGCAATATTATTTCGCTTTCCGACAGTACGCGCAAAGAAGGGGACGACCTCAAAATCGCGGGCGTACGCATATACAAGGCTTTGGCGCAAATTGCGTTTTCGATACAGCGCGTGGACGTGAACGTTACCCGCAACACGACCACCACCCTGCCCGGTTACCTGCCGGGTACCGACAATTTCGGCGTCGATTGGCGCGACAAACCCGGGCTTGGGCGCAACACGGGCGCCGGCGGCGCCGGAGGTACCGCCAACGCCCCCGGCTTTGAATACATCGTCGGATGGCAAAACCTCATCGAACGCGACCGTTTCGGCAACGTCCAATTGGGCAAATGGTTCCGGCAGGCCCGAGAACACGGCTGGATTTCCCGAGACTCCAACATGATTATGCCCTTTATGGTCAATATCAACCGCAACTACACCGCACGCATGAATATGACCCCCCTCAAAGGCATGACCATCGACTTTAACGCCGACCGTCAAGAATCGGAGAATTTTACCGCCGTCCACGCCTTCAACCCCTCGCTCAACGACTATGGGTTGTCGAATCAGGCGTTCAACGGCAGTTTTTCGACCACGACCGTCGGCATGGTTTCGATATTCGGCAAAGGGGACGCGGTCTTCAAAAATTTCAACGAATATCGGACGACGATTTCGCAACGCCTGCGTTCACGACACACGAATTACAATTCGGCGGTGGCCGGCACGGAAGCGCGTCCGTTTTTGACACAAAACGGCAGATTTTGGAACGGCTACACGGGTTCGCAACAAGAAGTGTTGTTGCCCGCTTTTCGCGCCGCGTATTTGGGCCAAAAACCCGACAAAATCAACCTCGGACCCGCCCCCCAAATTCCCCTGCCCAACTGGGCCGTCAATTTCAACCTTGTACAAACCTTTGACGGCCTCAAAGAAATATTCAAATCCGTGACTTTGCGCCACGGCTACACCGCCACCTACCGTTACAACTACCTGCTCAACCTCACCTATCAAGACCGCAACCAAGACGGTTTTGCCGACAACGCCGTGCAAATCGGTACGGACACCACGGGCGGAACTCCTTTTGCGGTCGTCAATTTTCTCCCTCGTTTTACGATAGAATCCGTCATATTGACCGAAAGTTTTTCGCCGCTCATCGGCGTAAACTTCTCCTTTAAAAACGGCATCACCACGCAGTTCGACTTCAAACGCAGCCGAACGCTCACCTTCAACACCGCCCAACTCCAACTCAACGAGGCCCGCGTTACCGACTTAACGATTAGCTTTCAATGGATGAAAAACGGACTTTTGAACCCGATAACGATATTTGGGCGCTCGATGGAACTCAAAAACACCATGACCTTTCGGGCCGAATTTAGTTTGCGCAGCAACAAAACCCAAAACCGCCGGCTCGACAGCGACGTCGTCGAACCGACCAACGGCTCTTTCAACGTCAGTTTCCGCGTTTCCTTCGACTATGCCGTCAATACCCAGCTAAGCATCCAGCCGTTCATCCAACACAACCGCAACGACCCCGTCATTTCCACCAGTTTTCCCACCCGCTTCACCGAAATCGGCGTGCAGGTCAGGTTTACGCTCAATTAGGGTATGCGGTCCAATCAAACTTTTATTTCGCAAATAGCTATCGCCGCCATGACCCGTTCGGACGAGGTGTTTGGCTTGGTGGAATCGCCGGCGAAATTACAAAACCGCCAATTCAAAATTTGCCTTACACGGCAAACATCCGTCGAGGCCGGACCCGAACGTTTTAACGGCACGTCGCGCTCTCGCGCCGGGTTGCAAAAACTTGTTGCTTTGCCAAATCCCTCGACGCACTTTATCGCTTCCGACGCCATTTGTCACTACAACCTGCCATTATCGGTTTAACGCCACCGGAGAAAAAGAATGTTTGAATTTTGCGTGAATCAAATAATCGTGTTAAATTGCACTATCGTTTAGAGTTATGGGCAAAGTCAATATAGACGGCGTGGAGTATGCCTTTGAAGGCAACCACAAATTGCTGGCGTTCGCGTTGAGCGTCGGGGTGGATATTCCGTATTTTTGCTATCATCCGGCGATGTCGACGCCGACCAACTGTCGGATGTGCTTGGTGGACGTGGGTTTGCCCGCAACGGGCGCCGACCGTCAGCCGCTTTACAACGACGACGGTACGCCGAAAATCAACTGGGGCCGCAAACCCGCAACCTCTTGCAATCAAGACGTTTTCGACGGTATGTACGTGCGCACCCAACGCACCAGTCCCGTCATCGAAAAGGCGCAAAAAGGGGTTTTGGAGTTCATTCTCATCAATCACCCGCTCGATTGTCCGATATGCGACCAAGCCGGCGAATGTCCGCTGCAAATCAATACCTATAAATATGGTCCCGAGGGTTCGCGCTTCGAGTTGAACAAAGTCCACAAACCCAAGCGCGTACCCCTTGGTCCCAACGTCATGTTGGACGCCGAACGTTGCATTAATTGCACCCGTTGCACCCGCTTCACCGAAGAAATTTCCAAAACCAACCAGCTGTCCATCATCTCCCGAGGCGAAAGCAATTTCCCCGCCACCGCCCCGGGCCAAATCTTTGACGACCCTTATTCGATGAACGTTGTGGATTTGTGTCCGGTGGGGGCGCTAACCTCGGCCGATTTTCGGTTTAAGGCCCGGGTATGGGAAATGAACTACACGCCTTCGATTTGCACCGAATGTTCGCGGGGTTGCAGCGTCGATGTATGGGTGCGCGACAACCTCGTTCTGCGTCAAACGCCGCGCGAAAATCCGAAGGTCAATCAATATTGGATGTGCGACGAGGGACGGCTGGCTTACGGAAAGTTCAACGCCAACCGCGTTTCGGGGGCCAAAGTCCTCAACGACATTCCGACGGAACTCAACGACGCGCTCGCGGGCGTTGCCGAATCGCTCAAAAAGCACAAAAACGACCTGCTGCTCGTCGGCTCCGCTTACGCCTCCCTCGAAAGCAATTACGCTTTGCGAAAATTGGCCGAATTTTTGGGTGTAAAAACCATATATTTCGTCAATCGTGTAGAAAAAGGCTGGGGCGACGACTTTTTACGCCGCGACGAACGCACGCCCAACGCCGCCGCCTGCCGTCTGCTCGGCTTTACCGAAACGACCTTCGAAGAATTGACCCGCAAATCGGCCTCGTTGGCGTTTGTCGTCGAGGACGACGGCGTGGCCGAAAAACTCGTCGCCGCCGGCACGCGCGTGATTTCCACAAGTTATCATTATTATCCGGGCTACGAAAAGGCGTTGGTGGTGTTGCCGGCGGCAATGCACGTCGAAGCCAACGGTACGTTTATCAACTTTGAAAACGTGGTGCAGGTGGCGCTCCAAGCCAAAGCCATCGCACGCATGACCCCCGAGATGTGGATGGCCATGCCCAAGTCGCGTCTTGAAGCGGGCGGCGTCGCCGTCGACAATTGGCGCAATCCCGAAAACGCCATCGACTGCCTTCCCTCGTGGATGCTTGTCTCCCAAATCGCCAAAAACATCGGCGCCGGTTTTTATTTCAAAAACCACGACGAAATTTACAAAGCCCTGCAAAACGAGTTCGAAATCGTGCGTGCGGTAAAACTGCCCAAACGCAACCGCAAAGAGGCGTTCAAAATGAGCCAATTTGAGTTCGCGTTGCGCTAACGCACCCGTGGAACGACGTACGACGGCTTAAATTAATTAAAAACAAGGTTCGTAATCGGGAGAAAAGACTTCGCGGCGAACCTTGTTTTTATTTTTGATTGGTTTGGACAAGCGGCCCGAAATTGGTTTTCCCGATAAAACTCCCCTCAAAATATTCGTTTACAAGAAACGCTTTCACGGGCGTTAGCGCATCGTTCTGATTTTGGCGCCTGCGGAGAGACTGCCGTTGGCACGGGCGATGCGCCAGTAATAAAGGGCTTTTTCGGAATTGCCGGAGGCATGGAAGACGTCGGCGGTTGCTTCGGCGTAGCGGCCGTCGGCGTCGGCGGCGCGACTTAGAAAGTTGAGCGCGTCGTTTTTGCGTTCGCTAAGCAAGAGTATGCGCCCTCGCGTCCACAAAACGCAAGGGTCGTTGGATTCGGGCAGGGCTTTAAGGCATTCGTCGGCGTTTTTTCCGCGTCGAAATTCGGCGTAAATTTTGGCGACGCGATAGTTTGCGTACTTTTGGGAAAGGGTTTCGTCTTGGGCGCCGGTGATTAGAAAGGCGAGGGCGAGATATTCGAGGGCGTCGTGGTTTTGGGGATTGAATTTGAGGGCGCGTTCGAGGGCGGGAACGGCGGTTTGGGGGCGTTGGATTTCGACGGCGGCGGCGCCCAGACGTGCGTGTCCGACGGGGTCTTCGGGGAAAAGCTCCAAGAACGCTTCGGCGTGTTCGTAGAGGGCGGCAAAATCGTTGAGGGCGGAGTCGGCGCGAAGGAGTTCGTGCCAAGCGCTTCGGTTGGCGGGGGCGTTTCGGGTTTCGAGGAGGAGGTATTTTCTCGCGGAGTCGGTTTGGGCGTTGGCAAGGAATGCGGCGGCAAGGGCGCCGGCCACGCCTTCCGTGCCGGGGTGGGCTTTGAGCGCTTCGCGTCCCCAGCGTACGGCCTCGTCGCTTTCGGCCGTCGAACCCGCTTCCGCCGCCCGTTCCAAGATACGCCGAACCTTAATTTGCGGCGCCACGCCGGGGTCGGACATGGTTATCGTTCTTGTGTCGGCGTTTTGTTGGTTCAAAGCGTTTTGTGCTTTTTGGTCGTTGGGCCAAAGCGTTAAGACCTTTTTCCACGTGGCGACGGCGTCGTTGATTTTTCCGCCCGCCGCGTACGCTTCGGCCAACTCGTGGTAGGCTTCGATTTGGTCGGGAAACATGGCAATGTGGGCGGAAAGTTCTTGGGCCGCGGCGTCGTATTTTTTCTGTTTAAAGAGAACCAATCCGCGGATGCGCACGCCCAAAAAACCGAGGGAGTCGGCTTGGGCGGCGGCCGACGAAATTTTGTCGAGTTTGAGGTAAAGTAAGGCGAGTTGTTGTCGGTCTTCGGGATGTTTGGCGATTTTGACGGCGCGTTCGAGGTTGGCGGCGGCTTCGGCGTATTTGCCGGCGCCGGCGTGGGCTTGGGCCGAAAGCCGCCAATACCAGACGTTGGACGGGTCGTAGAGCAGGGCTTTTTGCACGGCTTGGGCGGCGGCGGCGTATTCTTTGCGTTCGAGCAGGATGGCGGCGATGCGATAACGCGCGGCGTGCATGGCAGGGTCGGACTCGACAAGTTTTTCGTATGCTTGCAGCGCCTCTTCGGGGTAACCTTGCGATTCTTTGAGCGTCGCCTCCAAGAACGCCGTCGTATACCGCGAACGTTCCTCGGGCGTATAGGTGCGGCCAACCGTTTCTTTTTTGGACGGCGCTTTTTTGGTTTGCGCGGGGGTTATCGACGGCGCAAGCGCCGCCAAAACCACGGCGAAAACGGTAAATAGGGGTTGGAAAAAAAATTTCATTGTGTATGACCGAAACGAACGGACGGCGCAGGCAAAGTCAAAATCGACTTTTTCGCCGAAAAAACGGCAACGGCTTGCGGATTCAATGCCCGTACCGAGCGCTTGTTCTGACGGCAAAAGTAAAAAATTACACGAATCGTGCCAACACCCATGTGAAGACCCGTAGTTTTGGTAGTGTTAAACCAAATGGTAAAACGGCCGTGAATGTGTCGGGGGATGGGGCGAAAAAACAACTTTTTTTCCAACCCGCCGCAAGACTTGGAAGCGCAACGTGCCGTCGAAGCGCTCGACGGGGCGGATCTTGCGGCCTCTTCGGCATTGAGGGCGACGCATCTCTTCGGGAACGACGTTTTCATAAACTTCGTACAAATCGGTATAAAGAAGAGAATTTTCTTACGTTGGAATTTGATTCCACAATTTTGAAAACGTTTTGTTCCCCGACGGCAAGGGCCGGCGCCCGCCTCGTTCAACGACGACGCGGTATCCACGCCCGGTTTTTACTCTTCCTATACCCTACAAACACACAAAGTTCGCCCGCTTTGAAAATTAAATTTTTTGAGCGACGTCTTTAACATCCCAAACGAAACGGATAACCACTTGACGACAAACACACGAGCCGGTTCAAACTTGCGCGGGAATGCGTCAACGAACACAAAACAAAAGCCGTTCTTTGCGCATACGTTCGACAAGGACGCGAACCTCGGTTTCAACGACTTTATGGGTGGTGGACGAACCGGCTTCGACGATTTTTACACAAAAAGCATGGTTTTGTGTTTCGTTTTCCGTTTTTTACGATATTGCGGCTTCCCTGGGCCGGGCATGTTGAAAGATTCATCATGCAAATATCGTGCTTTTAGGCCTGTGGATATTTTTTTCATCATTACCCGGGGTACAATATTTTTGCGTTTCTTTGCGAAAAATTTTCCAAACAATATACCCGGCCACGAAAATGAATATTAAAGCTGATTTTCTTTCGCTTTCCAACGTATTGCGAAAAACCAATTACAATTACGTCGTTCCCTTGTTTCAACGCCCGTACAGCTGGAGGGAAAGTCAGTGGTCGATCTTGTGGGAAGACATCCAATATTTGCTGAAGGCAAACGAAATTCACTTCATGGGCGCGATAGTTTTGCAAGTCAAACTATCGGCGACCGTGGCATTGCACCAAGAAATCGTCATCGACGGCCAACAACGTTTGACGACGTTCACCTTGCTGCTTGCCGCCATGCGAAACAAAATCAAGGAAATCGAACCGAATTCCAAGCTTTTACCCATCATCGAAGAACTCATCGCCTGCCCCAATTACAAAGAATACGGCGACGTTGTCGAAGGCATTAACGAGGTTCGCGACGGCTACTTTCGCATTCACCCCTCCGACATAGACCGAAAGGATTACTACCACATCATTTTGGGAAACGCCGAAAAAGCCCAAAAAAACTCGAATATTTACCAAGCCTACCGTTATTTTTACGAACAATTCAAAAATATGAACTTGAAAGAAATTGATTTTTTTTACTCCAACTTCATAAACAATATAGGCTTGGTGGTCATTTACCTACAAAACGCGCGTAATCCCAACAAAGTCTTTTCCAGTCTAAACGATACGGGCTTACGCTTGACGCCCGCCGATTTGATTCGCAATCACGTCTTCGAACAAATTCCCGAAAACAAGCAAAAAAAACTTTATTACGACTATTATAAACCTTTTGAATTGAATTTTAAGGAATTGGAAAAAAAAGTAAAGGAATTAGAAAGTAGAGAGAAAAAGAAGCCCATCGGTATCACCATCGAATACGAACCCGACAAAACGCCCACCAAATTTTTATACCATCTTTGGGCCGCACGCGAAGGAAAGACGTTTCCCCTGCGAACCTTGGTGAATGAAGTAAGCGAAAATATCCGCGGGGAAGAGGACGTCGAAAAATTTCTCGAAAAAATCAAGACGTACTCGCTGTTTTACCGAAGCTTTGTTCTTCCCGAATTCGAAGAGGACGAACGCGTCCAACAAGCGCTCAAGGACGTCTCCCGAACGGGCGAGAGCACGTTTTACCCCCTGTTTCTCGAACTTTTCAACGCCCGCCACGAAGGAAGAATCGACGGCTCCATGCTCGCCGAGTTGATACGCGTCGTTGAAAATTTTGTCGTGCGCCGAAAACTTTTTGGCAAAAAAACCGAAGGCCTCAACAAAGATTTTCCGCGGGTCGTCAAAAAGTTGAAAAGCGACTTAACTCCCGAAACACTGACCCAAGCCATCATGGAAACCTTTCCCGGCGGAGCCTACCCAACGAACAACGAAATCAAACGCGCCGCCGTCGACACCGAGTTTTACGGAAAAGGGAAAAACGACATTACCCGATTGATGCTCATTCAGCTCAACCGCGCCTACAAACACGACAAAGGCGTGCATTACAACGACGCGGAAATCGAACACATCCTCCCGCAAAGCTGGAAAAATTGGCGTCTTTCCGAATACGAAATTGATAAGCTGAAAAGATTTCCGTCCATCGTCAATCAACTGGGCAATTTCACTTTAATCAATTCCGATTACAACAGGGAAGTATCCAACCATCCTTTTTTCGAGAAAAAAAAGGAATACCTCAAAAGTCCTTATATGCTTACCCAAGAAGTGGCTAAAATGGAGGATTTTTTCCCGTCGGCGATTGAAGCCCGCACGGCCGAATTGCTTGACCGAATACTCAACGACGTCTATCCCGATTTGGTTTTGAAGTACGGCTTGGAACGCGGCAAACAAAAAATTGAACCCGCTAAAAGTATTAAACCCATAAGTTTGACGATAAACGGGCAAAACGTGCCGTTGGATCCTTGTACATGGAAAAAAGTATTGTTGGGTGTAATAGGTTATTTTATCGAGAATCACCCCGAGGCTTATGCGATGTTCAAAGCGACGCATCCCTATGAATTTAGAGTTACCAACCCCGAATTTTATTCCAAGCTGCCAAACGGCGACGATTTCCGTACTCACAAAAGCGCTAAGTCAATAAAAGAAGTCATCGCACGCTTGCTGGACGTGGCCCGTTTGCCGCAAAATTACATCGTCGTTGAAACCGAGGACGATTGATTGGACGCAATAACGGGAATGCCTCGTTACGCAAACAGGCCCAACAAAGTTTTGGAAAACAACGACACGGTCGGCCGGTTTCGGCCCGAAGCTCCACAAAATTACCACCCGACTTTTTAACAACACATCTTTCCATAAAACACCGTACCCAATTCAAATTG
>CALAJH010000056.1 GCA_937922655.1 uncultured Bacteroidia bacterium | reverse complement strand
GTTTGGTCGTGGTGGAATAAGCCGAACGTAGACGTACTTACGGCGCAAAAAGGGGGCCTTCGTCTTTGGCGACGGCCTCCTTTTTGTTTGCGGGCGTATCGACCGCACACATAACGAGCCCGCCCGTATTCATCGGCATCCCACAAGGCGTTGGCATGTGTCGGTTGGATTGAAAAAAATTGGATTGGCGGCCTCCAACAAACCTGAATGTACGCTAAGGAATTATTTACGTATATTTGTATGTTTTGAATTTCGGTATGGAAAACGAGTCGAGACCAAAGGTGTACGTTACGCGAAAGTTGCATTTCAACGCCGCCCACAGGATGTTCAATCCGTCGTGGTCCGACGAAAAAAATGCCGAAGTTTTTGGCCTTTGCAACAACCCCAACTGGCACGGTCACAACTACGAACTCGAAGTAACGGTTGTCGGTTCGCCCGAGCCCGAAACCGGTTACGTCTTCGACCTTTCCCGGCTCAAGCGCATCATCGAAACCCGCGTGATTAACAAAGTGGACCACAAAAACCTCAACTTGGACGTTGAATTTATGCGGGGAATCATTCCTTCGAGTGAAAACTTTGTCGTCGCGATATGGAACGAGTTGAAAGAAGCCGTAGCCCCCGCCACCCTTCACCTTATTCGTTTATACGAAACGCCGCGCAACTTTGTTGAGTATCGCGGCGAAGCGAGCGCATAATTCAATATGGAAAAACATTTGATGGAGGCCGTCGAGCTTTCGCCCATCCGGCCGGATGCTTTCGAGCTTTCGGATGAAGAAAAAATCGAAATCATAGCCCGGCATTTTCGCGCCATTATGGAAACCTTGGGCTTGGACCTTAACGACGACAGCCTGTCGGGAACGCCGAGGCGCGTGGCCAAAATGTACGTCCAAGAAATTTTCGACGGACTCAATCCTCAAAATCGTCCCGCAGTCAAGCTTTTTGAAAATCGTTACGGCTACTCGCAAATGCTCGTCGAAAAAAACATTGCCGTTCATTCGATGTGCGAACATCATTTCGTACCGATAGTCGGCGTGGCGCACGTGGCTTATTATTCTACGGGCAAGGTTGTCGGACTCTCAAAAATCAACCGCATCGTTCGTCATTATTCCCACCGCCCGCAGGTGCAAGAGCGGCTGACGGAACAAATCGCGGACGCGCTTTGCGACGCCTTGCAAACCCCCCACGTCGCCGTGGTCGTGGACGCAAAACATTATTGCGTTATTATGCGCGGCGTCGAGGATGTGAACAGTTCCACCGTTACCGCCGCTTATCGCGGGGATTTTGAATCTCCCGCGGTCAAGGCCGAATTTCACCGCTATCTTTCGGGAAATTAAACTTTTTGTAGCGTAAACATCATTTGCGTTTGAAAATCGAAAAAATTGAACGTTTAAGCTTGTCTTCGGTTTTGGCAAGCGAAGACGCTTCGGCTGCCGATTTGCGTGCGGAGGTTTTGTCCGTAGGTTTGTCGGCGTGGACACGGCAATCGGGCCGTGCGGCGCGAAAAACGACGACTTCGTCGGCGCCGAGCGCCGGACAATCCCGAACGTATAGTTTTTTCAAGTTCGTCAAACCTTTGAGCGCCGACAAACTTTCTATCGGCGTGCCGTCGAGCCGCAATTCGGTCAAATATCGAAGTTTGGATAGGGGGACAAGCGTTTGGACGCGGGTTCTGTTGAGGTTTAGACGTTCGAGGTAGGGGAGGGCGGCCAAGGGTTCGGCGCTTTCGACGGCCTTGCGTGACAAATCCAAGCGCGTCATAAACCGTATGCGCAAAAGCGTTTCCGTGTCCGGTTCGTTGAAGGCAAAAAGTTTTCTAAAATGGGTTTTGTAGGTTTTGGGTAGGTTGTTCCACCATTGCGTTCCCGAAAGACCGTTGAAATCCACGCCGTGCAACAGCCCTATTTCGCTTGCGGTATAGAGTCGTTCGGCGCCGCAGATGAGGCAGCGCGAACGTTCGGGGGCGTTATGGGTTTCGCAATGCAAGCAGCGCCAGAACACGTCAGTTCGCGGGTTCGAAGGCCAATGCGGCCAAAATACCCGCGCCGATTTCCAACGCCGATTCGTCTATGTCGAAGCGGGGCGTATGCAGGCCGTGAACAATCCCCCGGGATTCGTTGCGTGTTCCCAAGCGGTAGAAAAAACCCGGGATTCGTTGGGTGTAAAAGGCAAAGTCTTCGGAGGCCGGCCATAGGTCGAGGTCGACGACGTTCGCTTTGCCCACAAAATTTTCGATGACGTTACGGGCGCGGGCGGTGAGTTCGGGGTCGTTGTAGAGCGTCGGATAGCCGCGGACGATTTGTAAATCCGCCGTTGCGCCCAGCGCCGTCGCCACCGACTCGACAAGATTTTTCAGAATTCGATGGGCTTCGTCGCGCCACGCCTCGTCAAAGGTGCGGAACGTACCTTCGATGTAGACCTCGTCGGGGATGACGTTGGTTGCGCCGTTGGCCACGATTTTGCCGAAGGTTAGAACGGTAGGGATGCGGGGGTCGGCGCGTCGGGAAACGAGCTGTTGAGCGGAAACGATGATTTGCGCGGCGGCGGCGACGGGGTCAAGGCCAAGATGGGGTTGGGCGCCATGGCCCCCTTTTCCTCGTACGGTCAAGTAAATTTCGTCGGAAGAGGCCATGTATTTGCCGGGGCGCATGCCGATTTTTCCCGCCGGAATCAGGGGCATGACGTGCTGACCAAAAATCCGGTTCACGCCGTTTAAGACGCCTTCTTTTATCATCATCGAGGCGCCGCCGGGCAACTTTTCTTCACCGGGTTGAAAGACGAGTTTGACGGTCGTGGGCGGGGGGTGGCGTTGCAAAATACGGGCGGCGCCCAAAAGACAGGCGGTGTGCGCGTCATGGCCGCAGGCGTGCATGACCCCGGGGCGGGTCGAACGATATTCGCGGTCGTCGGCTTCGTGAATGGGAAGCGCGTCGATGTCCGCCCGCAGGGCCGTAGTGCGCGATGTATCCGCGCCTTCGACGTAACCGACGACCCCCGTGCCGGCCACGCCCGTTTCACATCGAATCCCTAGGTCGTTGAGCGTTTGTGCGACGAACGCCGCCGTTTCCCGCTCTTGGTACGACAACTCCGGATGCCGGTGCAGATGCCTGCGCCATTCCACCAAACGCGGTCCAAGTGCACGGGCCTCCGCTCGAATTTGTTCGATAATCATGGCATGCAAAAATGCGAAAAATTCCTTGACGTCGGAGATAAACGATTAACGTCTTTTATCCGTATGGATTTTATTACCCGTTGTATCTTCCGTTTTTTAAGTGTCGTTTTCTCGAAAAACGATGTTGCAAAGTTTGTTTTTGGTCTTTTTTGCCAAAGTCGTACCCATCAATCGGGTCTGCGGATTTTGATTCGTTGAGGTTCGTGGATAATTTTTCGTCCTTCTCCAAAAACAGGGATATAAAAAAAGCCGGGCTTGGGTTTATCGAAATTGTGCGTATTTTTGCAATTGATAGGCGGAAAGTCATGGCAAGAGAAATACAATTTCGGGAGGCCCTGCGCGAGGCGATGATTGAGGAAATGGAGCGCGACCCGGACGTTTTCCTAATGGGCGAAGAGGTCGCCGAATACAACGGCGCTTATAAGGTCAGCGAAGGCATGCTGGCCAAGTTTGGTCCGGAACGGGTGTGGGACACGCCCATTTCCGAATTGGGATTTGCGGGCTTGGGCGTGGGCGCGGCCATGGTCGGCCTCAAGCCCATCATCGAATTTATGACTTGGAACTTTGCGCTCTTGGCCATAGACCAGGTGGTGAACAGCGCGGCGAAAATTCTTTCGATGTCGGGCGGGCATTTTTCGGCGCCCATCGTATTTCGCGGGCCGACGGGCAACGCCGGTCAATTGGGCCAACAGCACTCTCAATGCTTCGAAAGCTGGCTGGCCAACTGCCCGGGTATCAAGGTCGTCGTCCCCTCCAACCCCAAGGATGCCAAAGGCCTGCTCAAATCCGCCATCCGCGACCCGAACCCCGTTGTTTTCATGGAATCCGAGCTGATGTACAACCAAAAAGGCGACGTTCCCGAAAGTCCGGACTTTCTCGTACCCATCGGCAAAGCCGACGTCAAACGCCCCGGCAAGGACGTTACCCTCGTAACCTTCGGCAAAATGACGGGCCTGACCCTTGATGCCGCCAAAGAACTCGAAAAATCGGGCATAGACGCCGAGGTCGTGGACTTGCGCACCGTCCGCCCGATAGACTACGACGCCGTCGTCGCCTCGGTGAAAAAAACCAACCGTTGCGTCGTTGTGGAAGAGTCGTGGCCCGTGGCGAGCATTTCGTCGGAGGTGGCGTATATGGTGCAGAAACGGGCGTTCGATTATTTGGACGCGCCCATTTTGCGCGTTACCGGACGGGACGTTCCCCTCCCCTACGCCCCCACGCTTATTCAAGAATATCTGCCCAACGTGCCGCGTATCGTCGCCGCCGTACACTCGGTTTTATATCGTAAATAAAGCCGGGGGAACCACCTCCGTTCGATGTTCGTTACAATGTCGAGCGGGCGGGCAAAATCCGACGGCGCCTTTTGCCCGCAAACGCAACCCTAAACGAAAAAACATCGTATACACCGAAAAAAGCCGTGAAAGAGTTATTTGGCAACGCCGGTACGGATGAAGAAATATTGGTGCAGACCTATATGAGCCGCGCCGCCGCCTTGCAGTCCCAACCCAAATTTACGGCGGCGGACATCGACCAACTCACCCGCGAACTCGGCTTCACCGAAAACGACCTCCAAACCCTCGACGCCTATTACGAAGACCATCTGGCACGCGGCAAAGGTTTTTCCAAATACGGGCGCTGGGACGAGGCCATCACACAGTTGCAAAAAGCGGCGGCCATCAAGCCGTTTGCCGCCGAGGCCTTCTACGAACTCGGCACGGCCTATAAAAAACGTTGGCAACGCGAGGCCGACCCGCGCGACAAAGCCGCCGCCGAAAAGGCGCTCACGCGATGCCTCGAAATCATGCCCGACCACGAAGCCGCCTTTCAACAACTCGGCGAACTCGGCCGATACGCCGTCAGCGTCGAAACCGTCGGAAGTCTCGGTTCGGGAAAAATGAATTGGGAAAAAATCACGGGCGTCGCCATCGCCGTGATGATATTTTTGGGTTTGGTCGCTTTGGGACTATGGACGCTTCGTTAAAATCCTACCTTGGCAACTGGGTCCGGGCGCTCAAGCCCTTGTTGTACGGCCTTCGATTGACGTTCCGACACCTCAAACACGCCCGCAAACGCAAACGCCCCGACAACGCCCAAGCGCCCGACTATTTCTCCCATGCCCACGGACTCGTCACCATTCAATACCCCCAAGAAAAAACCCCAACCCCGGACGTCGGACGCTACAAACTGTTTTTGCAAACCGACGACTGCATCGGATGCGACCAATGCGCCCGTATTTGCCCCGTCGACTGCATCACGATAGAAAAAGTAAAATCCCCGACAATCATCGGTACCACGTCGGACGGCACCAAAATACGTTTTTATTTGCCGGTGTTCGACATCGATTTAGCCAAATGCTGTTTTTGCGGACTATGCACCGTCGTTTGCCCAACCGAATGCCTGACCATGACCGACGAATACGAATACGGAAGCTACGACCGGCTCAATTTCATCGACCGATGGGGCAACCTCACCCCCGACGAACGCCGACAAAAAGAAGAAGAACTCGCGGCGTTTGAGGCGGAAAAGAAAAAAGCGTTAAAGAAAACGGAGTAAAACCCCACGGGGCCTAAACACCGTTGCCCGGCTTCGTCGAAACCCACTCGAAACCGACAATCAAAGTCTCGGCATGCACGCCGTGAAGGGTGTAAAGTTCGTCGAAACGGAACGGATGTTCGACGAACGGGTGTTCGTCCAAAGATTCCATACCCTGCGGGGCGACGTCGATATCGGAAAAAAGATAGACCTTGTCCCCGGAATAGACGGCGGCTTTGCCCAAAACCTCCAAGACTTTGCCGTTGCGAACCAAAAACGCCGGAGAACCGTAAACGGTTATGTTTTCTCGCTCGACCCCGCAGACCGTAATCGAAAAACGAAAAGCGTGTTTTTCCATCGTTTCGGAGAAAGCGGCAAGCACGTCGTCGATTTTTTCGGGCTTGCGGGAAAAAATCTGTCTTAAAGTCAAAACGGCGAACAGACCCGAAAGTACCGGGGGCGCATGCTCGCCGTGGCAACGGCCCACAACCAAAACGACCCCGTTCGCATGTTCCGCACTCGTCCAAAAATGGTTTTCGAGCGGCGACGCCGAATGATAATGCGCAAAAACAAAAGGCAACCGGCGCTTGACGGTCGTCAAATCGGGCGTGGCAAAATCCCTCAACAAGCCCGCAAACCGTGTCCAATTCAACATAACGGCCTCGAGCTCCGCCAAACGTTGCGCGAGTTCTTGATTGCGCTCCTCGATACGAACTTGAGCCTCGGCCAATCGTGCGATTTCCGTGTTTTTTTGTTGCACGACCTCGTCCAAACGTCGAAGTTCGACGCTTTTTGCGGACAAATCCACGCTCAAATGACGGTTGTCCTCGTCGAGCAGTTTGTTTCTTTGTTGTATGGGCGCGGAAAAATATTTGTAAGCCAACAGCATAAGGGTTAGCAACGCAACGACCGCCAAAGAATAAAAACCAACGGTGCGGTTCCACGGCGCGGCGACTTCAAAACTTAACGTCGCCTTTTGCCCGACGCTCCCCTGCTCGTCCTTGACCGTCACCCAAAGCGTGTAACGTCCTTCGGGAAGGTTGGTGTACTCTTTAAAAGGCACGGAAGACCATTCGAGCGGCGGGTGTTCGTCAAATTTTTCCAAATAAAACTGAAAATGAAGCGGCCCCGACTGGCGATATACCGGCACGCCAAACTCGACGCGAATACTGTTGAGTGCGTAAGGGATGTGAAACCGAAAGTTGCCGGAAGGTACGGAAACAATGCCGCCGAACTCGTTGGCAAACGCCCCCCAAAAAAGCGTGCTGTCGCGTTTTGCCGTCAATTTGCGCAACATGGGCGGAAAGGGCGTGGGCGAGATGGAATCCGTCGGTTCGTAACGCACCAATCCTTTGGGACCCGCCAACCAAAGCACGCCTTGCTTTTCCACCAACGCATGGTTCAGTATCCATCCGTCAAGATGCGAAAACGACGTGGGCATGAGTTTGCCCTTCGCATCAAACTTACGGGTGAAGGGCTTTCCCCCGTCGGCCTCGTAGTGAATGACCGTCGTTTCGGAACCGTACTCCAAAATATGGTGCACCTGTTCGGAAAAGGTATAGTCGGGATGGGGTACAAGACGCGCCCCCTCTTCGCGGTAAACGCCTTTCGGGGTGGCAAACAGCAGGTTTCCTTTGACGTTGAACACCCGATACCAACCGCCGACCTTGTGTTTAAAGGTGTAACGCACGACTTGCCCCGAGGGTTTGATTTTGTAATAGCCGAAATTAAAGGCGCCGGCCCAAATGCTCCCGTCCGTATCCACCGCCAAAGAATAAATTTCGCCTTTGAGTTTCGGCGCCGGTACCCGCACCCACGTTCCCCCGAGCTTTTCATACACCGCCATCCCCGACAACAACCCGACATATATTTTATTGCCGTGGCGATAAAGGGCTTTGACGTCCAAGGTAGGGTCGAGGTTGCGAAACCCGCGAAGTTCGTCGTAAACGAAAAGTCCCTCGTCGGAGCCGACCCATAATTCGTCGTCGACGGACAAAAGCGCGGGGCATATTGAGTTCAACCCCGGGATGACGCGAACGACAAAGCGCATGATGCTTCCCGCAGGCTCGTATTTGCCGACGCAAACGCCGATGGTCGTCGCAATGTAAAGCCTGCCCTTGTGCCTGACGGTTTGATTGACGAGTCGACGTTTTCCGTCAAAAATACTTTGTTTGGTGAAAGCCGCCGGCATAGGTTCGATGTACGACACGCCGTAATCGAGCGCGAGCCAGATTCCTCCTTGGGCGTCGGGATAGGCTTCAAGTACGGAGTTGTTTTGAAGTCCCGCGACCTCGTCGATAACCCTTCGTATTTTGCCGTTGGGGTAGATGATGAGCAAACCGCCGGAAAGCGTTCCGATGGCGAAATCGCCGGTGGGCAAACGGGCGCTTCGGTAAACGGGGTGGGTTTTGAGGTATTCGTCGGCCTCGGTGCGATAAGGACGCAGGCGTTCCCCTCGTGCCAAAGGGTCGTAAATGAAAAAGCCGTGTTCGCGGGTGGCGATGAGAATGGGGGGGTCGGGGTCTTCGACGGGCGCGCCCGGCGCCACGGTGACAAAATAAATTCGGTCGTCGGCAAAAAGTTCGCCCTCGGGTACCAAAACCGGCTCGTCGCCCCGGATTTTGTGCAATCCTTTACCCTTGATGCGCACGTATATCGTTTGTCCGGCCTTGAAACTCACGTGGAACTCATTGCCCGGCGTCGCGCTCCACGTCTTGTCCAACTTTAACGGGGCGTTCGGATCCTCGGTCAATCTAAACCGGACAAAATACCTGTCCGAGCGTGCGTAAAGGTGCTGTTGCGTGGGAATCAACTCCCAAAAAACGTCAAAATCAACGTTGAGCGACGCAATTAAATCTTGGAGCGGGTGAAATTCGAGTTTGCCTTTGGAGTCGGGTTTGAGAAAACCGAAAACGTCGTCTTCGGCGCCGACGAAAACGCGCCCGTAACGGTCGCAGGCCAAGGATTTGACGCTGACCTTTCGGGGTGTGGGCAGGTAACGCCACTGCACGCCGTCGAATTCTAGAATGCCTTGTGCGTTGCCGACAAAAATCACGCCGCGCTTGTCTTGCACCACGCAAGCGTTGGAGGCGTCGCCCAAGTGTTCGTCGGGAGAAAAATTACGAATAAAGGGCGACAAACTTTCTTCGGTTAAAACGGCGAAAACCGACGAACAGTACAAAGCAAAGAGAATAAACGCGAGCATGTCCGAATGGTTTATAAATCAAGGAGTCCTTCGGGCAATTTTACCCGAAGGACGCGCTCGTTCATATCGGCGCCCAAAACAAATTCGTCCACCACGGGCAAAAACCGTTCTTTATACCCGTGGGCGAAAACGATAAGGTCGTGCGCCGGATTTTCAACGACCTTAATGACTTTTCCGACGACGCCGAGCCGTGCGTCGCACAGCTCGAAACCGATAACGTCGTGATAATAAAACGCTCCTTGGGGAAGCGGGGGCAAAAACGACAGGGGCAGGTGGAGCGTGGCGCCGACGTAGGGTTGGGCGCTTTCTGCGGAGTGGGGTGTGCCTTTAAAAAGGAGCAGCGCGGCGCGTTCGCCGACCAAGCGGATTCGCGCCACGTCTTTGGATTCCCACGCCTTGTCGCGTCGAACCCAAATATTTTTTATTTGGGTGTAACGCCCGGGTTCGTCGGTTTCGAGCGTCGCTTTGAGCGTACCGTCCAAGCCGTGAACGCGGACGATGGAACCGAGGCAAAAATACTCGTCGTCGGGCGCGTTCAGCATCGCTTTAAGCTTCGGCGGGAACGGAACGTTGGGCTTTGAGGGCTTCGGCGCGATTGTTGCGCACGTTGCGTTCCCGTGTCAAGTTTTCTTCGGCGGCTTTGCGTTTTTGGTCGTCCAAAGCCAACTTGGCTTTTTCGATTTTTTCGTCTCGCTGCGCCTTCCACTTTTCGTAAGCCGCTTGAATTTCTTCTTCGCTTTTGCCCAAGCGGTAAAGGTGGTAGCGAAGCATGACCCCTTCGTGAGACAAAATGGAACGCGCCGTTTCGGTCGGTTGCGCGCCGTTTTTGAGCCACGCCAAGGCCTTGTCCTTGTCGATGCGGTATTTGTCAAACTCTTTGTTGGGGTCGTAGCTGCCCAATATTTCAATAAAGCGTCCGTCGCGCGGGCTGCGTGCGTCCGCCACCACAAGCTGGAAATGGGCCAAGTGCGTGCGCCCCAACCGTCTGAGTCGTATTTTTACTGCCATGGTTAAAAAAACACGCAAATTTATCACAATCCGCGCCGATGTGCAAATTTCGTCGTGCTTTTTGTCCCTCCAACCAAGAATTGCCCGTACATCCTACCGACATTCGAGACGATTTTCCTATTTTTGCCGTCTAATTTATCTTTTCGATGTTAAAAGAAACCTTGAAGGAGCTTATGGCCGTCGAAGGCTATCCCTGCGTTTCGGTACTGTTGCCGACGCACCGCACCTTCCCCGACAACCAACAAGACCCCATTTTGTTGAAAAACCTCATTAAAGAGGTGGAGGACCGACTTTTGGCCGAGTTCAACAAACGCGAGGCCGGCCCGATTCTCGGCTATCTCAACCTCATGGCCGAATCCATCGACCACAACTACAACCTCGACGGTCTGGCGCTTTACGCCTCCAAAGACTATGCGCGCAAGGTGGCCTTGCCCTTTACGGTCAAGGCCCGCACCGTCGTGGACAACACCTTCGCCACGCGCGACCTCATCTTGGCCTTCAACCGCAGCGTCCATTATTACGTCTTGGTTTTAACGAGCGAGGAGGCCCGGCTTTTCGACGGATATCGCGAAACGCTCTATCCCATACGGCACGGCGGTTTTCCCATTTCCACTTTTTACAAAAAAGGCAGCACGGCTCCCAAAAACGCCGGCGCACGCGAAAACCAAGTCAAAGAGTTTTTCAACCGAACGGACAAGCTCATGCAGCAAATCTATAAATCCGAATCTTTGCCCGTCGTTTTGGTCGGCACCGACCGCAACGTCGCCACCTACCTCGAAATGGCCGACCAAAAAGCGATGTACGTCGCCAACCTCCACGGCAACCACGACCACACCACGCCTCACGACTTGGGACGCATGACGTGGCCGTTGGTCTCCGAACTTTTGGCCCATTATCGTTTGGGCTTGCTGGAAACGATGAAGTCGGCGGTGTCGGCGGGCAAATCCGCCTCGGGCTTGACCGAGGTATGGCGCATGGCCCATGAAGGACGCGGCGAACTGCTTTTGGCCGAAGAGGGTTACAGCCAAGGCGTAATCTTGGACGAAAACAATACCCCCATTCCCGTTCCCGACCCTAGCGCGCCGCGCGTAATCGACGACGCGGTGGACGAAATCGCCGAGGCCGTTATTCGCTTTGGCGGTCAGGTGGCCTTCGTTCCCGACGGCACGCTCGACAAACACGACCGAATCGCCCTCGCCCTTCGCTACTAACCATGCCAAACACGCCGTTGCGCCGCCGTCGCGCTCTTTTTGGGGAAGCACGGCGGGCAACGGCGTACCCTCAATGCCATGAACCCGCCGCGCCACCCCTTTGACTTCTTTTTCAAACGCTACTTCGGCAAATACGCCCGTCGCTTGTACGAACGCATCGTGGGCGAACCCATCGCACCCTAACCCTCCTTGACGAGGCAAGCCTGCGCATGAAGCTCGTCTTCGGCGCCGCCGCATGGTCAAATAAGGTTAATATTTTCTTGCCACCCGAGAGCAGTACGGACGCGGTATGCGATTCCATTGGTCTTGTACATCGGGGATATCGCCGAACGCTACGTGCAAGGCGCGAAGTTGGGCAACGAAGGCGAAATCTTGTCGACGGACGGCCTTTGGCCGCACGATTACCCTTAAAATTGACGAAAAAAATATTCGCCGAATACGGCGGCTTTTTCGTTTCGTGAAGGATGCGGGTACCGTCAGGCGTAAACGGGAACGGCTTTGAGTTTGACCCGAGCCTCGAATTCGTCGCGGAAACGGTGGATGGCGGCGCGAACGGGCCACGCGGTGGCGTCGGCGAGAGCGCAAACGGTGCGTCCTTCCATATTGTCGCAGATGTCGAGGAGAAGGTCGAGGTCGCGGGGGCCGGCTTCGTGTTTGACGAAACGTTCAAGGAGGCGGCGCACCCATCCCGTTCCTTCGCGACAGGGCGTGCATTGACCGCAACTTTCGTGGTCGTAGAATCGGGCGGTGCGGTAAATGAATTTTACCATGTCGGTGTCTTCGTCAAGGACGAGCATGCCGGCGGTGCCAAGCATCGAGCCGTCGCGTCCGGGGATGGGATTGGGGTTGGAATCGGGCACGCCGGCACGAATAAGCGAGGCGCCGTTCATGGTTACGCCTTCGACGTCTTGTGCGCGAAGGATGGGAACGGAGGCGCCTCCCGGCACAACGGCTTTGAGCCGTTTGCCGCCGCGCATTCCGCCCGCCACTTCGTAGATAAGGTCGGTGATGGCCATGCCGGTCGGGTATTCGTAAACGCCGGGGCGGTTGACGTGGCCCGAAATGCCGTAAAGGATGGGACCGGGATGGTCGGGCGCGCCCGTGGACGTGAACCATTCCACGCCGTGGCGCAAAACCAAGGGCACGCACGCCAGCGTTTCGATGTTGTTGATGGTCGTGGGTTTGCCCCAAAGTCCGTACTGTGCGGGAAACGGGGGTTTGGAACGCGGATAAGCCCGTTTGCCTTCGAGCGACTCCATAAGCGAGGTTTCCTCGCCGCAAATGTAAGCGCCCGCGCCCCGGTGAAGGTGAACGTCCAACGAAAAACCCGAACCCAAAATGTTTTTACCCAAATAACCTTTGGCGTAAGCTTCGTCGACGGCTTTTTGAAGCATTCTGATGTAATCGACGTATTCGCCGCGAATATAGACGTAGGCCGCGTCCATTTCCATGGCGTAACAAGCGATAACCACCCCCTCAATGAAAAGATGAGGGTTGAACTCGAAAATGCGGCGGTCTTTGATGGTTCCGGGTTCGGATTCGTCGCCGTTGCAGGCGAGGTATCGGGGCACGCCGGGCTTTTTGGGAGGCATGAACGACCATTTGAGGCCGGCGTTGAAACCCGCGCCCCCGCGTCCGCGGATGTTGGCCGCCTTGATGGTATCCACCATTTTTTTAGGCGTCCATTCGCCCGACGTCAATACCTCGCGTAGTTTTTCGTAACCCCGGTGGCGTTCGTACACCTCGATTTGGTGCAGGTTCGGCACGTCGGGCAATATCACCCGTTGATAATTCCGCCAATCGACTTTCAGCATGCTTGCACGTTTTGAATCGCTAAATTACACAAAACAACGTTATAACGCAAAGCGGACGGAAAAAATCGTCGAAAGCCGGATTTTTCGTCAATCGGACGTCGCCCTTGCCGTTGTTTGTTTGGGAGGCGTTTTTCACGCCGCACCATCGCAACATTCTACCCGCAGCGTTGGACCGCCGCCCCTCCATTCTTTTGACCGGACGATTGCGATAAAAAACGATAGAGAAAACCTTATGCTTTCGACGGGAATAAAAAGAAATTTCTCGACGTTTCTTCGTTATCGGTCGCGCACCGCCCCGACAAGAACGGCGGACAAGGCATGCAAAACGCCGGGGACTTTGCCGCCGCCGAAAATTCAACGTAAATCTAAAATGCGTTTTTTGTACCTTGGGCGCCCAAAATCGCACTTCCACCGAAATTTAACTATACAAAAAAATTAATTTTTATATATTTGCGTAAAATTCGCCTATGAATAAAATCTACGCCACAAAGATTTGAAAGGCCGTATGGCTTACTTATATGCATTGATTTTGACGCTTTGGGCAACGGGGCTTTTCGCCCAAAGCATGGAAAAAGGATTGGAAGAATTGGCACGGGCGAACTACGCCACGGCTTTCGAAGCTTTTTCCAAATGGCACCGCAAAGGACACCCTGCGGCGCCGTTTGCCTTGGCCAAATATTATTCGACGGAAAAAGCCCCTTATGCCAACCCCGACTCCGCCTACAAATACTGCAAGGCGGCGATGGAGGCAATAAAAAACGCCGACCCCAAAACGCGTGAAAAATTGGTCGAGCTTGGCGCGACCGATTACGCCGTCATCGAACTCGAACGCAAAATCGCCGACCAACAATTCGACAGGGCCATGAAAATCGGCACGGTCGAGGCGCTGGAAATATATTTGGAAAAAAATCCCGGGGGACGCAACAAAATTCGGGCCATCGCCGCCCGTGATTCGATAGCCTATCTTGTGGCGCAAAAAGTAAACACTTCCGCCGCGTTTAAGGCGTTTTTGGAAAAATATCCCCTTGCGACTCAGGGCGTCGAGGCGCGCAATCGATACGAGGCGCTTCTTTTTCAAGAAAAAACGGCCGCACATACGATTGAGGCTTATCATCAATTTTGGCGCGAACATCCCGACTCCCCGTTTGCCGCCGCCGCCGAGGACAGTGTTTTTATTTTGGCCACGCGCGACAAACGAGAGGAACAGTATTACAACTTCGTCAAACTTTACCCTCAAAACCGGCACGTGCCTCGGGCGTGGGAAGCGATTTTTTCTTTTTACGAAAACAAGCTTAGCCTCGACGAACTGGCACGCTTTGAAATCACCTATCCCGAACATCCCTTGCGTTATCGGGTCAACGACGCCGCCGAACGCCTCAAAGCGGAAATGTTGCCCATCGTCCTCAACGGCAAATGGGGATTCAGCGACCGTGAAAAAACCCGTACCATCGCCAAAAACTTCGACTTCGTCAAAGAATTTTCCGAAGGCCTCGCCGGCGCCAAAAACGCCGAAGGCAAGTACGGATTTATCGACAAATACGGCGAAACTCGCATCCCTTTTGTTTACGACTCGGTCGGCGCCTTCGAAGGCGGTTTGGCCGTCGTGATTAAAAACAAAAAATACGGTCTGGTCAATAAAACCGGCGAATACGTCGCCCGACCGATTTTCGACTACATCGACGATTTTTACGAGGGTTTTGCCGCCGTGGAAAAAAACGACAAATGGGGTTATCTCGACCCCTCGGGCAAAGTCGCCGTCGAAATTATTTACGAGGACGCCGACCGCTATTCCCAAAACCGGGCCGCCGTCCGGCTCGACGGCAAATACGGCTACATCGACGAAAACGGCTTCAACATCGTGCCGTACAAGTACGATTGGGTGGAAACGTTCGTTGAAGGAAAAGCTCGGGTTAAAGTCGGACGAAAGTTCGGGGTCATTGACTTGAACGGGCGCCCCATCGTTCCCTGCGAATACGACAAAATCGGCGCTTTTTCCGAAGGCTTGGCCCGGGTAAGCAAAGACGGTAAAAACGGCTTCGTCGATAGCGAAGGAAAACTTGTCATTGCGCTAAAATTTCAAGACGACCCCGCGTTCGAAGAATTTAAAAACGGCGCCGTTCCGGTTACCCTCAACAAAAAAAAGGGTCTGTGCGACGCGACGGGAAAACTCGTCGTTGCCGCGGAATACGAAGATTTGTCTCACCCCGCCGAAGGTTTTATTGCCTTTCGGCAAAAAAGCAAATGGGGCTATTTAACGAGCGATGGACAAGTGTTCGTCGCCCCCCGCTTCGACTTTGCCGCCAACTTCAAAGACGGCATGGCACGCGTACGCGAAGGAGACAAAGTCGGTTTTCTCAATGCCCGGGGCGAACTCAAAATCCCCCTCGAATTTGACGAGGCCGGAGATTTCGAGTTTGGTTTGGCCCAAGTGTGGCTGGGAGACAAAACCGGATTTATCGACAAAGAAAACGAGTGGGTGGTCGAATGCGTCATGGACGCGGCCACACGCTACAATCACACCTTGATACGTATGCTCAAAGCCGGAAAAACCGCTTATTTTTCCCTGCCCGAACGCAGGTTTGTGTGGACGGAATACGAATTTTAATTTCCCGCCATTGACCGGCTTCATCAAATTCAACCAAACGCCGCCGGACCGACCAAGCGAATCGTCGGCAACGCAACCTTTTGCAAATCCGCGCGTATAAGCGGGACGAGCCATGTCCGTAGCACAAAGTTTTTTCAGCGAAAGCGACAAGGCGCTGGTCGTCGAAGCGATACGCAAAGCCGAGTCCCAAGCCTCGGGCGAAATCAAAGTGTTCGTCGAAGACAGGTTCGGTTCCGACCTTGCCGGCCGCATTCGTGCCCTTTTCAACGAACTCGGTATGCGCGAAACGTCCAAACGTAACGGCGTGCTGATTTATTTGGCCGTTGTCGACCGAAAATTTGCCATTTGGGGCGACGAAGGTATCAACGCCGTCGTCGGACCGAAGTATTGGGAGGATGTCCGCGACCGAATGCGCGAATATTTTCGAGCCGAACGCTTTGCCGAAGGCGTCGTCGAAGCGGTGCGAACCGTTGGCAAGGTTTTGGCAAAATATTTTCCCCGTGCGGACGGTGAAATCAACGAACTTTCCGATGAGATTATTATTCGTTAGCCTGCTTTGGGCGGTATGCGTCACGGCCTACGCCCTTGAAATCCCAAAAACGCCGACGGGTTTCGTCAACGATTACGCCGGACTTCTAACCGCCGAAGAATCCCGGGCTTTGGAACGGTTTTTGCGAACCGTCCGCGACTCGTCGTCCAACGAAATCGCCGTAGCGATTTTCCCTTCGCTTGAAGGCGAGGAAATCGCCGATTTTTCCGGTAATTTGGCGCGAGCATGGGGCGTGGGCGGCAAAGAAAACAAAAACGGCGTTTTGGTGACGGTCTTCGTGCGCGAACGCAAAGTGCGTATCGAGGTTGGGTACGGTTTGGAGGGCGCCATCCCGGACGCCGTCGCCAAACGCATTATCACCGACAAGATTTCCCCGCACTTCAAACGTGGACAATACTTTCAGGGTTTGGCGTCGGGCGCAGAGGCGTTGGCCGCCGCCGCCGTCGGCGAGTACAAAGTCAAAAACGTCAAAAGGGGCGACCCACGCTACTCGGGCAAGGATTGGACGGTGGCGATTGTCGTTATCATCGTAATTGTTTGGCTCATCGCCCGTTATTCGCGTCGCGGCGGCGGGGGGGGAGGCTATGGCGGCGGCGGTTTCTTTTTCATCCCCGGCGGGGGCTGGGGCGGCGGTGGCTTCGGTGGCGGCTCCGGCGGGTCGGGATTTGGGGGTTTCGGCGGGGGCGACTTCGGTGGCGGTGGAGCCAGCGGTGACTGGTAACGTCCGACAAACGCCTCATTCCCCGGACTTACCCCGTTCCGCGGAACGAAAACCAACGAAAAACACCGACGACTTCAAAAATCCTTTTGACGATACTTAAAAAATTCTCGGTTGTCCGCGGGTGGGTTCCGTTTGTGTTTTTTTTTGTTTTTTTACGCGCGATGAAAAAACGGGCGACGGCGCAAGAATACGCCGAAGGATTGAAGAACGGGGAATTGCGGGCGTTGGGACGGGCGCTGACCCTATTGGAATCGTCGCGCAAAGACGACCGGCGTTTGGCCGCCGAGCTTTTGTCCCTTGCGGGCCGAGAACCCGAATATTGCGTGGGACTTACGGGAGCCCCCGGAGCGGGCAAAAGCACTTTGCTCGAAGCGGCGGGATTGAGGTTCGTCGAATCGGGACGACGTTTGGCGGTTTTAGCCGTCGATCCGTCGGGGGTAAAGACGGGGGGCAGCGTCTTGGGGGACAAAACGCGCATGAACGCCTTGTCGGCTCATCCTTTGGCGTTTATTCGCCCGTCGCCGTCGGGGGGAGTGCCGGGCGGGTTGAACGTCGCCACCGACGCCGCCGTACTTTTGTGCGCGGGCGCCGGTTACGCTCACGTTTGGATAGAAACCGTCGGCGTGGGCCAAACCGAAATCGATGTTTTCGACGTGGCCGACGCACTGGTCTTGGTCATTCAACCCGGCGCAGGAGACGAACTGCAAGGCCTCAAACGCGGTATCGTCGAAATGGCCGATATTGTCGTCGTCAATAAGGCCGACGGTGAACGCCGACGCGCCGCTCTCCAAACCGTTCGCGACTACCAAGCGGCGCTTTCGCTTTTCCCCGCACGAGACGACGGATGGACGGCGCCGGTGTTTGCGGTGTCGGCCCTCGAATCCGAGGGCTTGGAAACACTGTTTGAGCGTTTGGACGATTTCAAAACCTTGCGGCAAAAAACAGGCGATTGGGAAAAAAAACGCGCCGAGGGACGACTCAAACGTTTTCGAGAAAGCGCTTTCGCGGCCGTCAAACGCAAGTGGCTGACGGAAAATCCCACCGACGACCTTGAAAAAAACGTATTTGACGGGCGTTTGTCCGCTTACGCCGCCGCCGTCGAGTACGAGGCAAGGCTATTCGCCCATCGCAACAAGAATTGAAAACTGTTCGGAGCTTAGAGGCATGACCGAAAGCCGACTTTGACGTATCAGCGGGAGATCGGCCAAGTCGGGCCGGGATTTGATTTCGGCCAACGCCACCGGGCGCGACAACGCCCGAACCGGTACCAATTCGACGATAACCCACCTGTCGTCGGATGGGTCGGGGTACCATTCGCGACTCACCTTTGCAATGCCAACGACGCATTTGCCCTCGACGGAATGATAAAACAAAACCTCGTCGCCAAGACGCATGGCTTTGAGATGGTTTCTGGCGGCGTAGTTGCGCACACCGTCCCAAACGGCCACCCCCGCCGCAGTAAAATCATCCCATGAAAACTCCGACGGCTCCTGTTTGACCAACCAATAATTTTTTTCCATAGCTCGAAGAAACCTATCGGAAAATCAATTAATTTTAAATTAAATGCGAATCTTACGCGGCCTTTCGCCACAGGGTTTGTGTGGCTATGCGACATCGGACTGTTTAAATTCACCCTGCCTGAACGAGGGAACGGGCGGCGGTTTGGGCGGCTCCGGGGCGGCAACAACGGGTACTGCGACCGGCTCGGTCCTGTGGGTGGACATCATCATTTGGCGGCGTTTCTCCCATTTTTTCCTGACCATGTATTCGGAATCGCGCACGTAAATGCTGTGTAAAATGTACAAGGCGCACATAAAAAAGGGAATGGCGGGAATTTTGTAACGCACCAAATTGCCGAAATTACCCGAAGTCAAACCGACCATGAAGGCAAAACTGATGCTATAGCCCAAAGAAAAAATCAAAAACGGACTTCGCGCAACGGCGAAGCCTATGGCGATGAGGTTGACTTTGCGAAACATCAACACGACCAAAAGCAAAACAAACAAATTTTCGATTGCGCTTAGGGCCATGATGGGGTTGCGCACCTCGTGCGGCAAAGGCCTGAACAACGCGGTGAAAATGCTGATGGGCGCCTTGGAAAGCATCCCCGTCAAGGTAGGGTCGAATTCGCCGATGTCGTAAGAACTGCCCACGCCGTCGGAATAATAATAACTTTGGTTCAAGTCTTTTTTGACCTCGACGGCGGTCTGCAGAAAATTGTCAATGCTAAATCTCGCGTCGCTTTGTCCTAGCGCCCGAATTGCCAAAAAACCGAAAAAGCCCGAAAAAAACACCAATAGCGGAGCCAAAATAAAGCGAATCAATCCGTGCCGGATAGTGTCGCGCGTTTCAAGCCCTATCCATATCAACAAAAAAGGAATAAAACTCAGAATAATGTACGATTTAATTTTGTAAATAATAAAACCGCTCAACAATATTGAAATAGTGTTTAAAAAAATGCGTTTTCTGAGAATAAATATACTGAAAAACGAATAGGCAATGAGTCCCAAGGCGCTAATCGTTATCGGATCTTTCAAAATCCCCGAACCCCAAAAGAAAACCGAGGGAATGTAGAATATAGCGATGGCAAACTGCTTGATGAGCGCCGGGTATATCGTGCAATAAATTCTAAACAAAGCCCAAATACCGACAAACGACACGGCGGACACAATAATCGAAGCCGCGTAATACGAATTAAAAGTTAGCAGCGCGGGAATAACCATCAATTTAACCACAAAAAAAGCATGGGGATCGTTTAAATAACCTATGTAGCGATACTTGGAAACGATCTTCCACATCTCCATATCCCAACGTTGGCCGCCGTATTGAATCAAATGCCATCCGTCCTCTATGTTTTCTATCAGAATGGCGGCAATGTGCGAGGCGGACATGAAGTAATGCATCGTATCTCCCCATGTATAATAGTACTGGTAAATCAAACCCACCCCCACGCCGCCAATGATTTTCAAAGTCAGTGCGGGCAAAAAATAAGGATAATAAGGCGTGTTTTTATAAAACGTGCTTCTAAAAATTACGGCGAAAGTGTAGACGATGAGGAGCCATATCGGCACCATCACGTACTCGAAATCTTCGGTGTAAAAATTAAGAAGAAACATCGAAAATTACGGGCGGGTCAAGCCCCTGTGGGCGACGGTTAGCGCGACGTCGAAGAGATTGACGGCGCCGTCGCCGTTGGCGTCGAGGTGGGCGAAATTGAGCGGAAAACTTTTGTAATTTGTGTGTGCGGACCAATACCCGTCGGCCGTTTGGGGGGCCCATTGGGAGGAGGGGAGCTGTCGAGCGGGACCGGCTGCACCATAGCCCGACGCCGTCAAAAAGCAATCCGTAAGGTTTACCGTGCCGTTTTTGTCGGCGTCGCCGGGCCAAACGACCGTCGCCGGACAAATGCGTACCATAAGGGCGTCTTGGGCGGAAAGCGCCGCAACGGATTGTCCGCCCACCGACGCGGCGGCGCCATAAGTCAGGGCCACAACCGGACCGTTGGAAAACGTTACGGCTTTTCCCGCGTCGAGCGCCGTCGAACCGAGCGCCGTCAAACCCATAAGTTCGCCTTCCGGGGATATTTTTGCGGCATAAGCGTCCGCCGAACCGCGAGAATACGCCAAATCTCCAACAAAACCACTCGTGGAACGAAAGCTTCCCACGACCCAAACGCCGTCGCCGGCGGGTGCGACGGCCACGCCCTCGTCCCCGCTTGTACCGCCCAAATTCTTTACCCACAGCCATTGTCCGGTTTGTGCGTCGGTTTTGGCGACGAAGGCGTCCAAGATCCCGCGCGAAACTGCGGCGTGGGCGCCGAAACTTGCCGTTTCGCCAAAGTATCCCGTAGTATACACCGCGCCGTCCAAGTAGGCGACGGCAAAGGCGTTGTCGGCGGAATTGCCGCCGCCCTTGACGGTCCAGAGCCAATCGCCCGAAGGCGACAGCTTGGCAACAAAAACCTCGTCCATTGCACCCGAAAGCGCAACCGAACCAAAAACGGCGTTGGAAATAAAAAATCCGGCGACGAAAACGTTGCCGTCGGGGTCGGCGCAAACGCCGTAGGCATAGTCGATGTCGGAGCCGCCCGCCGAACGCGACCATATTCCGGCGCCGGTTTCGGAATTAAAGCGGGCGACGAAAACGTCTTCCTCACCGGCGGAGGAAAGCGTGTTTCCGGCAATGTTGGCGCCCGTACCGGAAAAATATCCGACAACGGTAACGGCGCCGGGCGTGTAGACTAAAGCATGGGCGCGTTCGTTGAGGGTTCCTCCCGTGCGCACGGCCCACAGACGTTGGCCGGAGGAAGAAAATTTAGCCAAAAACACGTCGCTGCCGCCCGCACCCGTCAAAAACGCGCCCGCCACGTTTATCGAGCCCGAAAAAAAGCCCGTTAAATAGACGTTGCCGTCGGGGTCGACGGCAAGGCCCCGACCTTCCTCGTTGCCCGGCCCGCCGGCCTGTCGCACCCAAAGAAGTTGGCCCTCGGACGTATATTTGGCCAAAAATACGTCGCGCGTGCCGGCGTCGGCCGTTAGACTTTGGCCGCCGAAATCGAGCGTCGAACGAAAATAACCGGTGGCAAAGACGTTGCCCGCGCCGTCGGCGGCCAAAGCCAAAACCTCTTCGGCCCCCGACGTGGAAAGCGTCCGAAAAATCCGTTCGCAATCCTGCGCCCGCATTTCCCCCCATGCACCCGCGAACAAGACCGCCAACGCCACCGTTCGTAAAATCTTTTGCATACCTCCACGCTTTGTGCTTTCACCGTCGCGGACGAACGGTGTATTCGCATTGACAAAATTATGATAATTTTGCGTATCTTGCAAAACGCTTCGGCCAACGTGCGAAAACCGACGACGAACCTTCCGCCCCGCTTTCAAGTCTTGACCCTGCTTGCGGGAATATGGGTCTATTTGGCGGGTTATGCCATGACCGACAAGCTCGAAGTGGCGGGAATCCTCCTTGAACATTCGGAAATCAAAACCCTCCTTCGCCCCGAAATTTTGCGGCCCGCCGTCAAAAAAAACGTCTTCGACTTTTTTGCCGTTCAAAAAATGAAGGCCAAACCCGTCATGGACAAGCGCCCCAAAACGATTCTGCTCACCGGCGACTCGATGTCCGAGGGCCTGCTTTTCGCGTTCTTGCCCGTGGCGCAAAGAAACGGACATACCTTCTACGGCGTTCCCTATTACGGTTCGACAACCAAAACCTACGCCCTTTCCGACACCTTGCCCGCACTCATTCGACGCTACAAGCCCGACTACATCCTATTTACATTGGGGGGAAACGAACTGTTTATTCGAAATCCGGAAAAACGTTTGGAGTATGTTCAAAGAATCAAAGCCCAAGCCGGCAACCTGCCCATCGTTTGGATTGGCACCCCGAATTGGAAAAAAGACACGGGCATGACGGACGTAATCATGCGCGTTTTCAACGACGACGACTTTTTTGATTCACGCCAAATCATTCTCCCCCGGGCCAAAGACGGCGCCCACCCTACCCGCGAAGGAAGTGGAATTTGGGCCGACAGCATTCGCAAGTGGATTATGGAACAAAGCCGTTTTCCCATCGCGCTCAAATAATCCATGACCCTAGAAACGTGGGTCAAATTTTTGACCGAAGCCGTCGCCTACGACCCCCAAAGTCCGATGCTTTTCAACAGCGGACTTTTTCTTTTTTTCTTTTCGCTTTTTTACTTTCTCTACGTTTTCGTTTATCACAACAAACGTTTACGGACGCTTTACGTCGTCGCGTTCAGTTCGTTTTTTTACTACAAGTCCAGCGGTTGGTATTTGGCAATATTGCTGACGACGGTTTTGGTGGATTATTTTATTGCACGGCACGTTGCAAAACGCCGAAAACAAAAAAACACGCGACTTTTTGTAGCGCTTTCCATCGTTGCCAATCTAAGTTTGTTGCTGTATTTTAAGTACGCGAACTTTTTTTTGTTGGACGTGGGTTCGCTGTTGGGGTTGCGGTTTTCGCCTTTGGATTTGTTTTTGCCCATAGGCATTTCGTTTTATACGTTTCAATCGATTAGTTACGTGGTGGATGCGTACAAAGGGCAAATCGAACCCGCGCAATCTTTTTGGGATTACGCTTTTTACATGACGTTTTTCCCGCACTTGGTCGCCGGACCGATTGTTCGCGCCAAAGATTTCCTGCCTCAATTGTCGCAAAAAATCACGATAGACCGGGAGGCGGCGGGAACGGGTCTGTTTCTGATTTTGAAGGGTTTGATAAAAAAAGCGGTGTTTGCCGACTACCTTGCGGGCTTCAACGACCTTGTTTTTTCCGCCCCCCAACAGTTTTCCTCGCTCGAAAATTGGGCCGCGTTTTACGGTTACGCCTTGCAGATATACTTCGATTTTTCCGGCTATTCGGACATGGCCATCGGATTGGCCAAACTCATGGGATTCACGCTTTTGCCCAACTTCGACCGGCCTTACACCGCCCGCAACATTACCGAATTTTGGCGTAAATGGCACATTTCGTTGTCCCATTGGCTCCGCGACTACATCTACATTCCCTTGGGCGGAAACCGCCGGGGCAAGACGAACCTCAACCTCTTTGCCACCATGCTTATCGGCGGATTTTGGCACGGCGCCAGCTGGAACTTTATCGCTTGGGGAGCGTTGCACGGCGTCGCGTTGATAGCCGACAAAGCGATGAAACGACCTCTGCCCGGAAAAATCGGCAAAATTTTCGCCGTCTTTTTAACCTTTCATTTCGTCGCTTTGATGTGGCTTCCCTTCCGAATATCGGGAACCGAAACCTTGTTCGTCATGCTCGACCGGCTCGTCGCCCTCGACGTTTCCCTGCACGAGCTTGCGTTTTTTTTCGAAGCAAGAACGCTCCGGGTGTTTTTTGCGTTGTGGGGAATCGGGCTGTGTTTTGTGCCGCAAGAACTGTGCGAAGAAGCACGGATTCGGTTTGTGCGTTCTCCTTTGCCGTTCAAAATTGCGGCGTTCGTTTTGGTGATTCAAATCATCGTTCAACTCGCCGACCAAAACGTACAGCCTTTCATTTACTTTCAATTTTGACGCAAAAAGCCAAACAAGCCAATCGTTATCGACTTGGATATTTAATCGACGAAAAACGAGTGTATTGTATGCCCGAAAACGTTCCGTAAGCCCGCAACATACGGCCCTCGATGTGCAAACGAATCGTATTTGCAACGGACGGCGAATTCGCTCGGGGGGAACGATTGCATCGACAACGTCTGTTTTTTCGGTTTTATTCTTTGTAAAATTCGGCGATTTGGTCGGCGTATTTTTCGTTGAGAACGCGCCGTTTGAGTTTGAGCGTCGGGGTGAGTTCATTGGATTCGATGGTCCATTCGTGGGGAACGAGCGCGTATTTCTTGATTTTTTCAAATTGGGCGAGGCGTTCGTTGAACCGGTTGATTTCGAGGTCGAAAAGGGCTTTGACGCGGGGATGGTCGAGTTTGTAGGGGACGTTTTCGTTTTTGCACCATTCTTCGAGGGCGGCAAAAGCCGGTACCACCAATGCGGCGGGAAACTTTTGATTTTCTCCGACGACCATCATCTGTTCGATGAACGGCGACTCTTTGAAGAGGTTTTCTATGGCTTGGGGGGCGATGTACTTTCCGCCCGAGGTTTTGAATATTTCTTTTTTTCGGTCGGTAACGAAGAGGAAACCGTTTTCGATTTTGCCGATGTCGCCGGTGTGTAAAAAGCCGTCGGCGTCGATGGTTTCGGCGGTGGCTTCGGGGTTTTTGTAATAGCCTTTCATGACGAGCCGTCCGCGGACGCAGATTTCGCCTTCGCCCGGGGGATAGCCCGGTTCGGGTTGAATTTTGACTTCGACGCCCGGTACGACGCGGCCGACGCTGTCCAAACGGGCGCCGGGCGTGGTTTCGAGCGCGGAAATGACGGGCGAGGTTTCGGTCATGCCGTAGCCTTGCTGGACGGCAATGCCGGCGGCGTGGAAAAGCCGGGCCAAACGCGGTTGCAGCGCCGCCCCCCCCGAAATGATTAATTTGACGTTGCCTCCCAACGCTTCGCGCCACTTGGAAAAAACAAGTTTGCGGAGAATCGCCAATTCGATTTTGTAGCCGAGCGTCCGGGATTCGGGCAAACCGTATTGCAAGCCCAAGGCTATCGAACGGTCGAAAAGCTTTTTGCGAAGGCCTTTCAAGTCGGCGCCTTTGGCCATGATTTTGTCGTAAACCTTTTCCAACAGGCGCGGCACGGTCGTGAACATATCGGGGCGCACCTCTTTGAGGTTGTCGGCGATTTTTTCCAAACTTTCGGCGTAATAAATGCCCACCGAACGATAAATGTAACCAAAGGCGGCGGCGCGTTCAAAGACGTGGCACAACGGCAAAAAGCTCAACGCCTTGTAACGCTCTCCGGGAGCGGGCTCGGGAAAAAGCTTGATTTTTAAGACGGCCTCGATATTCGAAACGATGTTGTCGTGGGTGAGCATGACCCCTTTGGGGTTGCCGGTGGTGCCGGAGGTGTAAACCAGCGTGGCCAAATCCTCGCACGAAACCGCGTCTTTGAGGGCTTGAAGCCGCCCCGCGTCGCCCCCGGCGCCGGCGTCCAATACTTCCCGCCACGACCTCGCCCCGCTCGTCGGTTCGAAGGAGTAAATTTCGCGCAAATGCGCAAGCCCGTCTCGCACCGAAAGCACTTTTTGCAAAAACGCCTCGTTTTCGACGAAAAGTATTTTGACCTCGGCGTGGTCGAGGATGTAACGATAGTCGTCGGCGGTGGCCGTCGGGTAAAGCGGTACCACCACCGCCCCGATTTGTAGTGTGCCAAAGTCCACGAAGTTCCATTCGGGGCGGTTGCCCGAAATGATTCCGATTTTTTCGCCCTTGCCCACGCCCAATGCGTTTAGACCCAAAGAAACTTTATTCACCGTTTCGGCCAACTCTTTCGAGGAATAATGCCGCCATTTTCCGTCTTTTTTTACGCAAACGGCGTCGGGGCGGGGATGGGTTTGCAACTGCCAATCCAAAAAGTCGAACAAACGGCGGACCTCCATGGTTTTTTATCCTTTAAGTTGTTGAAGTTGGTCGGGTTCGGAAGTGCGACGGATGCGGTAGGCGTGCAAAACGACGGCCAAAGCAACGGCGGCGGATGCGGCGGCCAAAACCATGACGTACAACACGGCGACGGTCGCTTCGTCGTGGGCTCCGTTACGAACGGCGTGGCCCACAAAATTCAATCCCGCCGCGTTAATCATCATTTCCACACCGACGAGTAGGGCTACGGCGTTGCGCCGGGTCAGTACCAAGCCCAATCCTATCGAAAACAGCGCCGCACCCGCCATCAGCCACATATCCCGCAAAGTTAATCAAAAATCGCCCAACGGCAAAGCTTGAATTTGCAAAATTTGCTCTTAACTCGAAATTTTCGTTTTTTCTCCCCGTTCTCTACGGGCGTTGCCCGTAAGTTCGCGTGCAAAAAAGTAAAGAATAAAATTGATAAAATTGTTGTAATTTTGGCACGGCTTGTATGCGGGGGTTGCCGATGGAAAAATCTTTACCGCATCCCAACTTTTTGCCTTGCGTTCGCGTAATAAGCAAAAATCAACGACCAACGCCTTGCGTGGAATAT
This sequence comes from uncultured Bacteroidia bacterium, assembly GCA_937922655.1. Lineage (GTDB taxonomy): Bacteria > Bacteroidota > Bacteroidia > J057 > CALAJH01 > CALAJH01. The sequence goes on along the minus strand of CALAJH010000056.1, from coordinate 11,651 downwards.
TTTACATGGTTTTACAAGGTTGGGGCGTAATTTTCGCCCTGTGGACGGCTCTTGACGCGACGGCTTTCGCGCAGGAACGGGAAGTGTTTATCAAACCCGCCCGTTCCACCTACCTCAACGAAACCAACATGCACACGCCCGAATTGCGCGTGAGTTTTCCCAACATCAACAAAATCCCTTACTACTCCAATAAAAAACTCCTTAAAAAAATTCTCCAAGCCGACGCACAAGGCGACCTTAAGCGCCTTGACACCCTTCTCACCCAATACGTCTCCAATTTCGGCATCGAAAACTTCAAGCAACACTTGGATTTGGAGTATGTTTGGCGTTTGGCCGAAGTCAAGGAACTGCTTAAAGACACCACCCTTGCTTTGTTTTATTACGGTTTGGCGTTAAAAAACCAATCCCGACACGACCCCAAAATCAAACTTCATTTCGACCAACTCCGCGCCGCTCGCAGCAGCGAGTTCGTGGACATCGAATATTATTATCAGCTTTTGCGCATACGCTCGCGCATCGATACGCTCAAACCCCCGCAAGGCGTGCGCATCGACATGGGCGTGGTTATCAACACCGAGTCGCCCGAATACGCTCCTTTCATGCATCCGCGCGAAAAAGTACTGATATTCACCTCCCGGCGCAACGACGACGTACCCAACCCCAACCTCGACTACATGACCAACGAAGACCTCTTTTACACCGAAGAGGACCGGGTTCACGGGGGATGGACGCACGTCAAACCTTTTCCCGCCTCCATCAACACCATTTACAGCGAGGGTTCGGCGTGCTTGAACCTGACGGGAGACACGCTTTATTTTGCCCGATGCGGCGCGCCCAGCGGACTCGGCGACTGCGACCTCTATCGCGCCATCTATCACCCCGGCCGCCAAGATTGGGTGCAGGTCGTCAACCTCGGCCCCAACGTCAATTCCGAGGCGTGGGATTCCCACCCCGCCCTTTCCCCCGACGGCAAAAGCCTTTATTTCGCCTCCAATCGTGCCGGAGGTTTCGGCAGAACGGACCTTTACGTCAGCCATCGGGACGCAAACGGCAATTGGCAAAAGGCTCAAAACCTCGGCCCTATCATCAACACCATCGAGGACGAGGTCTCGCCCTTCATGCACCCCATCAACAACACCCTTTATTTCAGTTCCACCGGACACATTCGTAATTACGGCGGTTTCGACATCTTCAAAACCCGAAAAATCAAGGACAACTGGGAAGAACCTCAAAACGTCGGCCCTTTCATCAATTCCAAACGCGACGAATATTATTTTTCCATCAACGCCGCCGCCGACACCCTTTTCTATTCCGCCAACGTCGAAGGCAATCGACGAAACATGGACTTGTACTCCTTTCCCATGCCGATGGGCGCACGCCCCGACGCCGTCTACCCCCTCACCGGTTATCTTGTCGATTCGGTAACCAATCGACCGCTTACGGGTATCGTCGTCGCCATCGACATGGACAAACACGTGGAAATCGAACCCAAACACATCGGCCGCGACGGCTATTTCGAGTTCAACCTCCTCAACAACCGACGCTACCAACTTTATGTGCTGACCGAAAACGCCATCCGCGTTTCGGAAAAGGCCGCCTTTACCGAAGAGGCCCTGGTCAATTTCTTTGAGGAAAGCGCCGAATACGAAAAACCGCTCATCTTCGAGTCCATGGAGTTCATGCCCAACAGCGCCGAACTCACCGACGACATCAAATACCACCTCGACCAAATCGCCGCTTACCTCATCCAACAACCCGGCGTAAAATTGCATATCGGCGGCCATACCGATTCCGACGGCGACCCCAACTACAACCTCAAACTTTCCCAAGAACGCGCCGACAACATCCGAGAATACCTCCTCGAACGCGCGGAACTTCACGACACCGTCATCACCGCCAAAGGTTACGGCGCCACCATGCCCGTTTTCCCCAACGATTCCAAACAAAACAAGGCCCGTAACCGACGCGTCGAATTTGAACTCATTTTGCCCGCCACCGAACTGGCACGCATTCGCGCAAAATTCAGCGACGACACCTTAACCGAAGCTTTCGCCTTACGCGCCGGCGCCCTCGACCCCGACGCCGACGACAAAGACGACAAACCCGTCATCAAAGACGAAACCGAAACCACCGGCGAAATCGCCAAAGACGCCGAAAAATCCGCCGATGAACGCGACGCCGACGACGACGAACAGGCGGCCGAAGCCGCAGAGGCGACCGAAGCCGCGGATGAAGTCCAAAAACGCGTCCTCGCCGAAGAAGAAGAGCGAAAAGCCCAAGAAGAAGCCGAACGACTCAAAAAGCTCAAAGAGGAACTCGAAGACGAGGTCGCAAAAGAGGCCGAAGAAGCCGAACGTCGTGCCAAAGAGACCGAAGAAGCCGAGGAAGAAGACCTCGACGAAGTCGTTAAAGCCGAAGAAGCGGAAGAAGCGGAACGCGCCAGAGCCGAGGCTCTCGAAGAATCTTTGCGCGAGCAGGCCGAACGTCTACGTTTCGAAGACGAAGACGACGACGAAGAAGAACAACAACGCGCCAAAGAAGAAGAAGAGTTGCGCAAACGGCAAGAAGCCGAACGTATCAAAGCCGAGGCCGAAGCCCAAAAACGCGCCGCCGAAGAAGCCAAACGCAAACAAAAAGAAGAAGAGGCGCGTCAAAAAGCCGAGGCCGAAGCCAGACGCAAAGCCGAAGAAGAAGCCCGCAAAAAGGCCGAAGAAGAGGCCAGACGCAAAGCCGAAGAAGAAGCAAGGCGGCGTGCCTACGAAGAAGAGCAAGCAAGAATCAAAGCCGCCGAAGAAGCCCAAAAACGCGCCGAAGAAGAACGCAAGGCCGCCGAAGAATACGAACGCCGACTGCAAGAAGAGGCCAAACGCAAAGCCGAAGAAGAAGCGCGCAGAAAAGCCGAGGAAGAGGACAAACGCAAAGCCGAAGAAGAAGCGCGCAGAAAAGCTTACGAAGAAGAACAGGCGCGTAAAAAGGCCGAAGAAGAGGCCAGACGCAAAGCCGAAGAAGAAGCGCGCAGAAAAGCCGAAGAAGAACGACGCAAAGCCGAGGAAGCTCGAAGAAAAGCTTACGAAGAAGAATTGGCCAAAAAACGCGCCGCCGAAGAGGAGCGTCGTCGCAAAGCCGAAGAAGCCGCGCGTAAAGCCGAAGAAGAACGGGAAGCCCGTGAATTTGAAGACGAGCTCGACGAACTTGAAGACCTCCTCGACGGAACCGACTTCTTCATCCCCAAAACCCAACCCGACGACGGGCCCGCACCCACCGTCGACGACTCCGACCTCGACGACGGCCCCGACGACGACGGCCCCGACGACGACGACGACGGCCCCGAACTCAAAACCCGTGAAGAAATCGAGTTCGAAAAAGACCTCGACCCCAAAGACTAAGCACGCGCGCCGCCGCCCGCAAGGGCGGCGGCGCGCGTCAAGAAAACTAACTACGTTACATTAAAAAGGGACGACTAAATCCATTCGCCTTAACGCCCCCGTTCAATTCCTAATTCCCCGCCTCCGCTTTACTGCTTTGATTTGGAAAAAAACGCTAAATCATCTTCAAGAAACCGATTTCCTGCTCGGTCAGCAGACGGTAACGTCCCCGCGGCAAGCCTTTTTTGCTTAACGGTCCAAACTCCGTTCGGTCCAAACGCTCCACTTGGTATTCCAGCGCCTCGAACATCCGACGCACCAGCCGGTTGCGACCCGAATGAATTTCAACGATAACCTCTTTACGGTCGGAGGGGTCGGGGTGGTAAATCGCGTCCACCGCCGCGTCCCCGTCCTCCAATTTCACCCCTTCGGTCAGTTGGACGAGATGTCGATGCGTAAGCGGTTTGTCCAAGTAAACACGGTATACTTTTTTCACTTTGTGCGACGGGTGAGTGAGTTTTTTGGCCAACTCGCCATCGTTTGTTAGCAGCAAAACCCCGGTTGTATTACGGTCCAACCGCCCGACGGGAAATATCCTTTCCCCTCCCGGCGCCTGTACGATTTCCATCACCGTTGGGCGGCCTTCGGGGTCGGAAAGGGTGGTCAAGTAATTTTTCGGCTTGTTGAGCAGAATGTAGATGGGTTTCTCCGGTTTGAGAATTTTGCCGCCGACTTCCACCTTGTCCGTTTTAACGTTTACTTTCGTGCCAAGGGTGGTAACGATTTCCCCGTTCACCCGCACCTTGCCCGCTTCGATTAAAAGGTCGGCCTGACGGCGGGCGCAATGACCGCTTAACGCAATGTAGCGATTAAGACGTATCTCCCCTTTGACGGCAACGTTCTTTTTCTTTTTGCCGAGAGCTTTTTCGCGTTCGTGCGGAGGAATATAGTCGCGGTAACGCAATTCCCGTTCGTCGAAAGGCATATCCGGCCGAACGCCGGCGGCGTTTTTCCGGCGAAGCGCGATTCGACTTTCGCGCTTGTCGATTTCCGAGGTTTTCCGACGTTGGGTCGAAGGACTAATGCGGCGTATTGAGGGAGCGGATTTGCGAACATCGTCCGTATCTTTGTCGTCGAAATCATCCAAGAGCGCTTCGAGGTCGGGTTCGTCCAACAGCTCAAATTCGTTTTGTTTTTTAGGCTTGGAGCCTTTAAAACCACCCTCGTCCGTACCGAATTTCTGCTTTACACCGCCGTCGTCCCGACGTTCGGAAAAACCGCGGCCGGAAAAGCGGCGTTCATTTTTTGGGGAATCAAAATTCCGCGAAGAACGGGATGTGGGACGCGGGCCTTCGGGCCGTGAACGTCGGGGCTGACCCGTAAGGTTCGAGCCGCCGGAACGCTTTCTCATTCGATATGGGGAAAATAAACACAAAGTTAGTCAATTTATCACGCTCAAGCAAATCGGCATAAAACCTTGATAAGTTTTGACAACATATTTAGAACGAAACTAAATAAAACGTAACTTTGCGTCCGATGGCAAAAATCGGTGCGAAAGGAGTGCTGGTCTTGGGCGGAGCTTTGTTGGGGCCGGTGGCTTTGGGCGTACTAGCGGTGGGTGCGGTGGGCGTTTCGCCGTCGGAAGTGGCATGGGCGATGTGGAGTCTGGTTTCGGGCGCGGAGGCGGATACATCGTCGGCTATCGTTTCGGACATTCGTTTGCCGCGCGTGGTCATGGCGGCGTTGGTGGGGGCGGCGTTGGCGTTGTCGGGGGCGGTACTTCAGGGGCTTTTCCGCAACCCTTTGGCCGAACCGTCGCTCATCGGTGCATCCAACGGTGCAACTTTGGGCGCGGTCTTGTTTATCGTATTCATCGAAGGACGAATTCATGGAATACTGCCGTCGTGGACGTTAAAGTTTGCTTTGCCTACGGCGGCGTTCGCATTTGCGTTGTTGGCGACGCGGGTGGTCATGCGTTTGGCGTCGCGTCAGGGCAAAACATCGATTGCCACCCTGCTGCTGACGGGCGTGGCGTTGAACGCTTGGGTCGGCGCCTTGGTGGGCTTGATGTTTTATCTTGGCACCGACACACAAATACGAGCGATAACTTTTTGGACGCTGGGCAGTTTGTCGGGTTCGGGTTGGTGGAACGTGGCGATATTGGCGATATTTTTGCTTTTTCCGTTGTTTTATATGCCGAGGCTGTCACGCGAACTGAACGCCCTGCTTTTGGGCGAAGCGGAGGCGGCGCATTTGGGTGTAAACGTGCAAAAATTGAAAACAAAAGCGGTGGCGGCGGTGGCTTTGGCCGTCGGCGCGGCGACGGCGTTCACGGGATTGATAGGCTTTGTCGGCTTGATTGTGCCGCAAATGTTGCGTTTGTGGCTCGGGCCCGACCATAAAACGCTTTTGCCGGCGGCGGCTCTGTACGGGGCGCTGTTTTTGCCATTGGCGGATGCGGCGGCGCGCACGCTCGTCGCCCCCGCAGAACTTCCTATCGGCGTGCTGACCTCGGCCATCGGCGCCCCGGTGTTTTTATTGTTGTTGCAAAAAAGTCAAGCTTCATGAGAGTAAGGGCGCGCGAACTACGCTATTCCATTGCCCAACGGGAAATCCTTGCGGGTCTGAACTTTACGCTTTGCGAAGGGGAAACAACGGCGCTTTTGGGTCCCAACGGTGCGGGTAAAACAACGCTGCTCCGTATTCTTGCGGGAGAACTTACCCCCCAAGGCGGCGAGGTGGAGTTTTTCGGTATGGATGCCAAATCCATGGCCCGCCACCGGGCGGTGTTGCCCCAGTCCTCGTCGCTGACCTTTGACTTTACGGCGCTCGAAGTGGCGCTCATGGGCCGATATCCCCACAACAAAGGTCGCGAAACGAAAAAAGACGTCGAAATCGCAAGGGCCGCCCTCAACGAAGCGGGCGTGGAACATCTGGCCGAACGCATCTACACCCAACTTTCGGGCGGAGAAAAACAACGGGTACATTTCGCAAGAACCATGGCGCAAATATGGGAGGAGCCGCGACTTTTGCTTTTGGACGAACCGATTTCCAACCTCGACCCCGCCTTTCAACACAAACTTTTGACGACGGCCAAAACCTTTGCCGCCCGAGGGGCGGCGGTACTCGTCATTTTGCACGACTTCAACATGGCCGCCCAATACGCCGAAAAACTCCTTTTATTGAGCGGCGGCAAATTGACGGGCTGCGGCTGTGCCTGCGAAGTACTGACCCCCGAATCCATCGAAGCGGTCTTTCAACTGAAAAGCGCCGTCGTTCCCCATCCTTATTTGAATTGCCCGCTTGTCTTGCCGCTCAACGCCAAGCCCAATTGTTGAAAATCCCGGCTACCGTTTCTTAAACAAAGAACCGCCGCGCGAAAACATCGACCGAAACGCGGCGGTGGCGCCAAATCGACAATCAACGTTTATCGAACGTCTTAAAATAAAGAGGTCGCCGCCGCGGCGACGAGCTCTTTATTCTGCCGAAGATGCTCCGAAAAACTTGGCGAGGGGGATAAATCAATCCAGATAGTAATAATCGTAGGGATTGACCTTGACGCCGTTTTTAATGACCTCGTAATGGAGGTGGGGGCCGGTGGAATAACCCGTATTTCCGGTTAAACCTATAACGTCGCCGCGTTTGACTTTTTGTCCGACTTTGACGTTGGATTTGGAAAGGTGGGCGTATTTGGTCACGTAACCGTAGCCGTGATTGATTTCGATTTGCAGGCCGTATCCTTGTTCGGTGTATCCGGAAGTAATGACGGTGCCGTCGCCGACGGCCTTGATTTTTGTGCCGACGGGCGCAACCACGTCGATGCCCGCGTGAAAGTGAATGTGGCCGTGAAACGGGTCGGGACGATAGCCAAAGCCGCTGACAATGCGGCCTTCCATCGGGCGGGCGGCGGGAAGGTGTTTAAGCTCTTCGGATTTTTCCGAGGCAAGCTTGCCGATACGTTCAAAGCTTTCGCGTTGTAAACGAAATTTGTGGCGAATGCGCTCTTCGACGTTGCGCATTTCGGCGATAAGCGAAGGTTCGCCGGCATAAGATTTTCCGGCCCCGCCTTTGCCGCCTTCCCACGTGGATTTGTCGGTGGGCGTGATGTTAAGCAGGCTTTTATAAAACGTTTGGTCGTTGTGGAATATTTTGTCCGTTTCTTTTTCCACTTTTTGGAGTTCGCGCAAGGCGGCGACGAGTTCGCGCGAGGCTTCGGCTTGCCGGCGTTTCGCCCACGACTCCTCCCAACCCACCCAAAAATTTTGAGTGGCCAACGCAACCAAAGCGCCAACTACTCCGTATAAGGCCAATCGAGCGGCCCATTGGGCAGGGGTAAGTTTTACACGGATGTATTCAAACGTTTCCGAATCTTTATAAACCTTGATTCGCGACATTGTTCTTGGCTTGTATATGTTGTATTCGGCCGGAAGTAAATGGGTGAATGATTGAAATAGCGCAATTTTTCGATTGCGGACGCAAAATTAGACGAATTTATTTAATAAACAAATTAAAAGCCAATAATTTTATAAATTTGGCGGTTTTCCACCAAAGTTCTGCGTATTTTTTGCAAACAACTGCCGATTTTGGAACGGCAATCGTTGGCCCACGAGTACGTAGAACCCTACGTATTTTCAAACTTGACGGCACAAATCAAGCAACGTATCGCGTTTATTTTGATTTTGACGACGGCCGTTTTGTTGGTTTTCTTTTCCGCAAAAATCAAAATAACTTTGCGGGCAAATGAGCGAAAAACTGACGCGCCGGGCGGACAACTACGCCGAATGGTACAACGAACTGGTCAAACGGGCGGATTTGGCCGAACATTCGCCCGTGCGCGGGTGCATGGTTATCAAGCCTTACGGTTTTGCGATCTGGGAAGGCATTCAACGCGAACTCGACGCCCGCTTCAAAGCCACGGGCCACGTCAACGCCTATTTTCCTCTTTTCATTCCCAAGTCGTTTTTGAGTAAGGAGGCCGAACACGTCGACGGTTTTGCCAAAGAATGCGCCGTCGTTACCCACCACCGGCTTATGAACGCGCCCGACGGCTCGGGCGTCGTCGTCGACCCCGAAGCCAAACTCGCCGAAGAGCTTATCGTCCGGCCGACGAGCGAAACCATCATCTGGCATCATTACAAAGATTGGATTCGCTCTTACCGCGACCTGCCCATTCTTTTGAACCAATGGGCGAACGTCGTTCGTTGGGAAATGCGTCCGCGTTTGTTTCTGCGCACGGCCGAATTTTTGTGGCAAGAGGGGCACACGGCTCACGCAACGGCCGAAGAAGCCCTCGCCGAAGCCAAACAAATGCTCGAAGTCTACGCCGATTTTGTCGAAAACGTCATGGCCATTCCCGTCGTACGCGGGGTCAAAACGCCCAACGAACGTTTCGCCGGCGCCCTCGAAACCTTTTGTATCGAAGCCCTCATGCAGGACGGCAAAGCCCTCCAAGCCGGCACCTCCCACTTCCTCGGACAAAACTTCGCCAAAGCCTTCGACGTCAAATACCTGACCAAAGAAAACAAAGAAGAGTACGTCTGGGCCACGTCGTGGGGGGTATCCACCCGGCTTATGGGCGCGCTCATTATGACCCACGGCGACGACGACGGTCTGTGCATACCCCCAAAACTCGCTCCCGTCTCCGTCGTTGTCGTTCCGATTTATAAAAACGACGACGAACGCGAAAACATCCGCCGCGTCGCCTTAAACCTCGTCGAAAAACTCAAAAACGCCGGCGTAACGGCCAAATTCGACGACGACGACTCCAAACGCCCCGGCTGGAAATTCGCCGAATGGGAACTCAAAGGCGTACCGGTGCGCCTGACTCTCGGCCCCAAAGACCTCGCCGAAAACCGCGCCGAAGTCTTTCGACGCGACCTCAAAACCAAATCTTTTGTCGGACTCGACGCCCTCGCCGCCGAAATTCCCAAACTCCTCAACGACGTTCAACAAACCATGTTTCAAATCGCCAAAGAACGACGCGACCGGCTGACGGTCGAAATCGACGACTACGCCGAATTCCAAGCCCGGCTCGACGGCGAAGGCGGGTTTTTATTGGCCCACTGGGACGGAACATCCGAAACCGAGGAACGCATCAAACAAGAAACCAAAGCAACGATTCGATGCATCCCGCTTGATTTCGTCGAAGAACCGGGCCGTTGCATCCTTACCGGCCGGCCGTCGCGTGGAAGGGTCGTCTTCGCAAGGGCGTATTAACCCGCCATACATTCCAAACGTACGCAAATATACGCAATCGCCCCCGTCCTAATCCGACGAAAACTACGCGTGAAACAAAAATTTTGCACGTGATTCCCACCTATCCGAAAAGTTCTTTTTTGCTTAATTAAAAAATTACATTCATTGACTTGTTTTGCGTTCCGAAGATTTAAATTAAGTAGGTCAATGAGACATATTTTACTCACCGTTTTAACAAGCTTTTCGGCTTTCGGCGCGTGGGCGCAATGCCCGAAGCTTATCATCAACGAGGTTTCCAACGGCACGTCGGGTTCGAAAGAATTTTTTGAGTTCGTGGTTGTCGGCTGTCCGGGCGGAACGCAGGACATCCGGGATTGGATTATCGACGACCAATCGGGCCGGTGCATTTCTTGTGCCACGGGTCAAGGCATTAGCAACGGCCATTTACGTTTTTCCAATTCCAGCGTTTGGCAAAACGTCAAAGTCGGCTCGATTATCGTCGTTTACAATGCCGAAGACAAGAACACCGCCCTCCCCGCCGACGACCCCACCGACGCCAACAACGACTATGTGTACGTCGTCCCCCACAGCAACGCCACATATATCGTGCAGTATAGTTCGTATCCTAGCACCACCTCCGCCTGCAACAACTTCACCAAAAGCGGCGGCAGTACCGCATGGACGAATATAATGGGTTTGCGCAACGCCGGCGACCTGCTTCAAGTCGTGGACCCAAGCAACACATCGGTTATGGCCCACGGCGTGGGCTATGGCGCCAATACGGCTACCGTTTGCGCGAATTCGATTTATTTCGCGGGCGACGGTGGCGGATACACTTATCAGTTCCGCAACAGCGTCGATTCCGATCCTTTCAACGTTTCGAATTGGGCGAAGCTTCCGGCGTCCTCGGATTCGCCGGGCGCGGCGAACAACACGGCCAACCAAAATTGGATTAACAAATTGCGCAGCCCGGCGCCCGAGTTTGTTTGGCAAGGCGCCACCAACGACGGCAATTGGACCAACTGCCGAAATTGGGACGTTGTTTCCCCGCCCTGCGGCACGAACCCCAACGTCCACATCGCGAATATCACCGCCGCCCGCAATCTCAATTTGTCCACCGTCCCTGCGGTTTCGTTGGGCAACCTCGTCGTGAACGTCGGCACGGCCGTTGCTTTACCCTGTTTCAACAACTGTCTAAGCAATACGTTAAGGGTTAACGGAACGCTGACGCTGATGCGCGGCATCGTTTCGACTTGCACGCCCATAACCTCGCTCACGGCCGTTTATGTGGCCAACAACGCAACGGGCGCCGTCTCGGGAGGAAGCGACGTTTCATTTATCAACGGCCGGTTGCGACGCGCGATAATCCCCGGGGCGGCGAACGTCAATTACAACTACCCCTTGGGTCGGGGAACGACGTCGGGCGACTACGTTCGCGCCGAGGCCCGCTTTTCCAACACCGCCACGCTCACCGAACTCATGGGCTACTACAACACGTCTAGCGATGCGGCCATGACCGACGCCACGGGGGATTTGTGCGGCGCATTTTCGCCGTTTACAAATTTAATGACGGGCTTTTGGCGTTTTGAGTCCACGCCCGCCGCCGCCGTGCCCGTCTATACCATGCGCGTCTATCCGGGCGTGACGTATACGGCGAATCTCACGCTTTTGGCCAAACGTCCCGACGGCGCTTCGCCGTGGAAAGCGTACGGCTGTTGCCTGCCGCCTTACAACAACACGTACATCGACCGCGGCTGTTTGACGGGCTTTTCCGACTTCAAACCCCAAACCGTTAGCGCTCCATTACCCGTCGAAGGATGGGAATTTTCCGTGGTCAAAGGAACGTTGGGCGCGGAATTGACGTGGCAAACGGCAACGGAAATCGGCGTCGAACGCTACGAAATCGAGCGTTTCGACGGCGCCGGCGATTTTTCGACGCTCGGCACGACGTCGGCCGCCGGCTTTTCCCACGAACCGAAAAGCTATTCGTTCACCGACTTTCAACCGCTTCGCGGCGAAAACCGTTACCGGATTAAAGCCGTGGATTTCGACGGAGCGGTATCGTTTTCCGAAGTGCGTTCGGTGATATGG
>CALAJH010000055.1 GCA_937922655.1 uncultured Bacteroidia bacterium | reverse complement strand
GACGGGAAGGTTGGTTTTTCGCAAGCGTTTTGAGCCGAAGGGGGGCGTGGTGGAGGTTTGCACGGGCTTGGCCGTTTCGGGGACGTACCGTCTCGTCTGGAAAACCGCGTCGGGCGAAAAATTCGCCGTCCTGGTCGTGGCGAAGTAACGACAAATTCGACTCATTACACGGTTCGTTGTTTGTCGCCGTGTTGCGGGTCGGACGATAAGCGACGCAGTCATTAACAAATACATGCTAAAATATCGGTACAAGAATTTTGTATTGGGATAAAATTATCGTAATTTTGCACCGCAAATAGAGAGATGCCGGAGTGGTCTAACGGGCTCGCCTGGAGAGCGAGTATACTGCAAAACAGTATCGGGGGTTCGAATCCCCCTCTCTCTGCCTCGGCCCCGGCAGGGGCTTTTTCATTTTGTGCATGAAAACACGGACGGGAATACTTGCCGCAGCGATGTTTGCGTTTTGGGGGAGCGTAACGATACATGCGCAACAGTCCGGGGGGGCGGCGCGATACGAAAGCGTTTCTCCGCGTCGGGTGGCCGAACGTATGAATGCACTTCGTGTCTATCCCCGTGCGTCCGTGGCTACGATAGGGAAGTCGGCGGGCGGGCGCGAGCTTTGGGCCGTAACGATTGCCGAAGGTTCGAGTAAAGACGAGCGCCCCGCGTTGGCCGTTGTTGCCGGCGCCGATGGACGGCGGCTTTACACCATCGAAATCGCCATGCGTTTGGCCGAGCGCCTTGCCAAAGCCGCCGAGGATTCCGTTAAACAACTGCTCGCCCAATACACCGTTTATGTATTGCCCTGCATCAACCCCGATGCCGTAGACGCATACTTTCAAAAACCCTCTCTGCTCACCGCACGCAACGCCCAAGTTATCGACGACGACAAAGACGGACGCATCGATGAGGACGGCCTCGACGACCTCGACGGCGACAACTTGCTGACGTTTATGCGCATCGCGACGGGCGACGGTACGTTTGTCGAACACCCCGCCGACCCGCGTATCCTTGTACCCTTCAAACCCAACCTGCACGCCTCCGATGCAAGACGTTTCACCGTTTACCCCGAAGGCAAAGACGACGATAAAGACGGTCTCTTCAACGAGGACGGCCCTGGAGGCGTGAACCTCAATCGGCATTTTACCTATGCATATCCATGGTTTAAACCCGATGCGGGCCTTTCTCCGATGCACAGCCCCGAGGCCGTTGCGGTAGCCGATTTTTTATTTGCCCGCTACAACGTGGCCGCCGTAATCGTTTACGGACCCGACGACAACATGGCCGAACCGTGGAAAGGCGCGGAAAAACCCAAAGCCGGGGAAATCATCAAAGCGCCGCCTACCAAAGACGCGGCGGTTTACAAAACCTTTTCCGAAACCTACAACCAAATCGTCAAACCGGCAAAAGGCACGGAATACGATACCCTACCCGCCGCCGGCGACCTCGCACGCTGGGCCTACTTTCATTACGGACGCTGGACGTTCGCCGTCAATCCGTGGAAATTCGTTTTTGACAAGAATTTGGAAAAAGAAGATTTTTTGTTCAGACTTATAAAATGGGCGGAATCGTTGGGCTATTCGGACTATTACACCGCTTATAAGACCGTATCTCACCCGGATTTCCCCAACAAAACCGTGGAAACGGGGGGCGTTTTGCCCGTTTACTTATATAATCCGCCGTATTCGGCATTGGACACCGTCGCCAAAAAACAAGAAAACTTTGCTTTGGCCGTACTCGGTTCCCTTCCCAAACTTGAATCCGTCGAAGAAAACCGAAAGACTCTTTCGCCCGGAACGACCGAATATTCCCTCGTCGTTCGCAATGCGGGAAAGTTGCCGTTGATGACGGAAATCGCGTCAAATTTTCAGTACGTTAAGTTGCCGTCGTTTCGTTGGGAAGGAAAAGAACTGAACTTTTCCGCGGGAACGCGACGCGGAACTTTTGGAAGCCTCGACGTCGGTGAAAGTCGGAAATTGACATGGATCGTCTCGTCAAAAGGGGCGGCGTCTATAAAGGTCGGGGCTCCTCATGTCGGGTATTTTTCCCGAAATTTTACGCCGGAATAGCGTCGGGTTCGGAGGAAGACGTTTCTCCAAGCGCGTCGCGTTTTTTTTCGTAATTGCGCAAAAACCGGTGCAACACTTGCGCGAATTCGGCCGTATGGGTGTTGATTAATCCGTGGCCCGCGTTTTCAAAAACTTTGATTTTCGCTCCCGGAATGCCGCCCGCAAGCATGTGCGTATGATATACGGGGGCAAGAATGTCGTCCATTGCCCCAACAACCAATGTCGGAACGTTGATTTCTTTCAATTTTTCACGACTGTCGAATTTGAATATCTCCGTTGCCGCCTCCAAAACCACCTCCTCCTTGTTCATATAGAGCATTTTTTTGACGAGGTCGAGGGTTTTGGGGTCGATTCTTCCGACGATTTGCGCCAAATACTCGTTCAAAAGCAAAGGAATGCCTCGAACGCCGATACGTTGAATGGCGGGCCGTATCAGCGTGCCTTGCAATCGTTCCAACGGCGTTTGAGCCTTAAATGAAAAAGTGCAGGCCAGTGTCAGTGTTTCCACCCTTTCGGAATAATTGAGGGCAAACTGTTGGCTGACGAGGCCGCCCATGCTGTAACCGAGTAGATGTACTTTTTCCACTTCAAGGAAGTCCAAAATGCGTACAAGGTCGGCGGCGAATTGCGCAATGGTATACGGGCGCGGAAGATGATTGCTTCGTCCGAAGCCTCGTAAGTCCGGAACAATCCACCGATATTCGGTCAGCGGCGTATCGAGCAACCAGTCGTACATCATCCCGTTGACCATGTAGCCGTGAACCATTAAAATCGGCGCTTCGTCGGTTCGCTCGTCTTGGAAGGTTCGGAAAAAGGGAAGTTCGTCCGCGGACTCGGTTTTGGTTTCATACTGAACCAACAAACCGCTTTTTTTCGTCGAAAACGATGTAATGGTCTTGCTTCGGGCCATGAATCGGGGATAAATTTCGTTTTTGAGTTCCGCGTTAATTAATTGCCGTTGCGGAGGGCAAAGATAACAAAAATATAGGCCCGACAAACATTCATCCTTGCCTCGCAATTAATCAAATTGCGCAATACGAGCTTTGCAATGACGCGTTCGCATTTTATGTTTTACCTTGGCCGGCACGGCCTGCCGTAAAAAACCGACCACGGGTGCGACAAGGGTTGAAAAATAAAAACGACCGCCTTTGGGACGGCCGTTTTTTGTGGGTAATACAGGATTCGAACCTGTGACCCCTACCCTGTCAAGATAGTGCTCTAAACCAACTGAGCTAATTACCCGTTCGCGGGTGCAAATTTACGAACATAACCCTAATGATTCCAAAAAAACGCTCGGAAATAATTATCCACAGGCTTCAATTGCCGCGTTTTATTATTATTGTCGTTTAATATGCTTGCGTCCTTTGTGCCCAATAATCCAAAACGGACAACGATTGAACGTGTAATCCCCTTTATAACTTTCGGGTTTTACTCATGAAATAAGAAACTTTTTGTTTACGTATTTTGTTTTAAGATTTATTATTACAATGAATACCCCGACAATTTCGATTACCCTCGACCCCGAACGCATAAAAAACGCGGTGGATGTCCTTAAAAGCGTGGCTCATCCCGTTAGACTTGTTGTGGTGGAGCTGCTTTCCAAAAACGACGAGCTTTCCGTCGGCGCTCTTCAAACCCAACTGCATATCGAGCAGTCGCTTCTTTCCCACCATTTGACGTTGCTTCGCAACAAAGGAATTATTGAATGTCGAAGGGAGGGCAAATCCGTTCTTTACCGTCTCAAAGAGCGTAACCTGCTTTTGGCTTTGGAATGTATTTCCAACTGTTGTACGCATTGACGGGGAAAAAGACGGTAAAACTCATGGCCGAAAGGTGGTAAATCGCGCTTAAATTTGCGCCCGCCATGTTTCAAGAAGCCCCTTACCGAGTCCGGCTGCCCGTCTTTGAAGGCCCGTTCGACCTTTTGCTTTTTTTCATCGAACGCGACGAAATCGACGTCTACGACATTCCCATCGCCAAAATCACCGAGGATTTTATGGATTATCTTCGGCGGATGCGCGAGGGAAAAATCGAGGTGGCCTCGGAGTTCTTGGTCGTTGCATCCAAGCTCATGAAAATCAAAGCGGCGATGCTTTTGCCCACCCATCCCGTGGACGAAGAGGAGAAAGCCGAAGACCCGCGCAAAGAATTGGCCGACCGTTTGGTCGAATACAAGGCGTTTAAGGAGGCGGCGGAGTATTTGAACGCCTTGGCCGAGGCCTGCAAAATGTGTTTGCCCCGGGGATACAATCGCGAGGAGGCCGCCGAATTACTGAACGCGGCCGGTCCCGACCCCGGCACCGCCCTTGAAGGCGTTACGCTTTACCATCTCATGCGTATTTATGCCGCCGCTCTCGAGCGTTTGCAGGGCAGGAGCGCACCCCCGAGGCACGTTATTCGTGCTTTTCCTTATACCGTCGAACAGATTTGGCAACATATCGAAAGTTTGATTGCCACCGGCGACAAAATTGATTTTGTCGAATACGCGCGCCAATGTCCCGAGGCCCTTTATTTGGTTTTTAGTTTTTTGTGTTTTTTGGAAATGTTGCAACAGAAAAAAATACGCGTCATTGTTGCCGACGGTTTCAACCGTTTTTGGTTTGAAAAACGCGAAGCCGAGGTCAAGGAATCGTCGCAATGGGTGCAAATTGCTTAGAACGGCGGCGAAAACATATCGTCGTCGTTCATGCGCGAGCCAAAAGTAATCGAAGGCCCGGAGGAAGAGGCGGGAGGGGGGCTTGGCGGCGCCGAAAACGACCCCGGCGAAAAACTCGGCCCCGAACCGAGGCCCGTACCCGAGTCGGGGTCGGTGAATTTGCCAAACTTATTGATAAAATGCAGTTTGACCTTGTCCACCGGACCGTTGCGTTGTTTGCCGATAATTACCTCACACACGCCCGCGGTCGATTCGCCGTCCTCGTCGGTCGTCAATCCGTAGTATTCCGGACGGTACAAAAACATGACCACGTCCGCGTCCTGTTCTATCGAACCCGATTCGCGCAAGTCCGAAAGCATCGGACGTTTGTCGCCGCCCCGGGTTTCGACCGCCCGGCTCAACTGCGAAAGCGCGATAATCGGGCATTCGAGTTCTTTGGCCAACTGTTTGAGCGAACGGGAAATGAAGGCGATTTCTTGTTCGCGGTTGTTGCCTCGGACGGCGCCGCCCGCCGACATGAGTTGTAAATAATCGATGATAACCAGTTCGATGTTTTTTTCGGCTTTGAGGCGGCGGCATTTGGCGCGAAGGTCGTAGACGGTGAGCGACGGGGTGTCGTCGATGAAAATGGGGGCTTTGGAAAGTTCGCCGATGCGTTCGTTGAGCCGGTTCCATTCTTGGTCGTCGAGTTGTCCGATGCGTACGCGCTGGGCGTCGAGTTCGGCTTCCGAACATAAAAGCCTTTGCACGAGTTGGGTCGCGGCCATTTCCAGGGAAAAGAGGGCGACGGGCTTTTTATCGATGACGGCGGCGTTGCGGGCCAGAGAGAGGGTAAAGGCCGTTTTGCCCATCGACGGCCGGGCCGCGACGATAATGAGGTCGGAACGCTGCCATCCCGCCGTCATTTCGTCGAGTTTTTTGAAGCCCGAGCGTACCCCCGTTATTCCCCCGCCCTTGTTGCGCAGCTCCTCGAGCATTTGTATCGTTTTGAACGACAAATGCTCCAACGACAGCGATTCGCGTCGTAGGTTGTTGCCCGAAAGTTGGTAGAGTTCTCGTTCGGCATGGTCGAGCAGGTCGAAGGGGTCGTTTGTTTCTTCGAAGGCTTTGGCGTTGATTTCCCCGGAGATGCGGATGATTTCGCGTTGGATGTATTTTTGAATGAGGATGTGGCAGTGATATTCGATGTTGCCCGCGCCCGCGACGCGGTGCGTGAGTTCGGCCAAATAAAACGGTCCCCCAACGGCTTCGAGTTTGCCCATCGAACGCAGTTTGTGCGTAACGGTAAGCAAGTCTATCGGTTCCGAATTTTGAAACAGTTGTTGGATGGCCTCGAAGATGTCGCGGTGGGCGCTACGGTAGAATATCTCCGGTCGAATGGAGTCCACGACTTTCGAGAGCGCGTCCTTTTCGAGCATAAGGGCGCCGAGAACGGCCGCTTCCACGTCGGCGGCGTGGGGTTGCACACGGCCCGTCGGCGTTTCGAGCCGCAGCCCTCGTCTTTCCAGTCGTCGGTTTTCGCCCCATGCCGTTGTTTTTTCCATCGTCTTCGATTTTATTGGCAAATATACACACGCCAACGCCGTCCCCGGGGGACCCCGCAGGCCTTTTTATCACTTCGGTAAACGGGACAATTTGTGGAAAAACAATTCCATAAGCCGTTCCGCGCGGGTTTCAAATTTTGAACGGTAGGCGGACGTTTTACCTTGTCCTTCCCCGATGGGTTGGTGTAACGGCCAAGTCCAACAAATTGACGGTTCCTTCGTCGCAATATTTGGTAGTTGACGTTTCGATTTTGAAAATTGCCCGCGTTCGGCCCATGCATTCCCGCGTGATGCGCTTGCCGCAACGTTCCCGGTTCGGGACGCGTAGGGCCCGATGGTCCGTAGGCCGCCGCGGTGAAATAAAAGTCGTTTGCCTTGCATCGACCGTTGTTGTTGGCGTCGCCGGGTCACACGCGCGGCGGACTTACGTAAACGAGTATGTAACGGCCGTCGGTGTTTGGGTAAACCGCAGGCGCCGGCATGCTTGGTAGGGACGTAGTCCGCCCATTGTCCTCCGTCGGCCGAACGGTTGTACCCAATCATGTTTACCCACCGTAAAATCGGATGCCGTCCCCGGTTAAAAACAAGTTTCTCTTCCGGTTGTATTCGTTGGGGGCCGCGATGTTCCCCGGGCCGTTTTCCGGAGGCGGATTTGGGCCTTTAACGTCCCAAATCAATGCGCCGTGGCAATGATTCCTGCTTGGCAAATATTGGCAATGATTGTGGGGGATAAACGAACCCCTCCGCAATTTTTTCGTTGTGTAACGAAGTCGTTGCAGAGGGGGGGAAATTAAAATACTAACGCAGGTTGCTGCTTTTTGGCACGGTTCTTGTCCCTATCCCAAGTAAGCTTTAAGTTGTTTGGAACGGTTGGTATGGCGAAGACGGCGAATGGCTTTTTCCTTGATTTGGCGCACGCGTTCGCGGGTGAGGTCGAACTTTTCGCCGATTTCTTCAAGCGTCAGCGAATGTTCGACGCCGATTCCGAAATACAACCTAACCACTTCGGCTTCGCGTTGGGTGAGGGTTCTGAGGGCGCGTTCGACTTCCTGCGAAAGGCTTTCGTTGATGAGGCCTTGATCGGGTTTGGGTTCTTCGTCGTTTTCGAGTACGTCGAGCAAGCGGTTTTCTTCGCCTTGCACGAAGGGAGCGTCCATGGAAATATGCCGTCCCGCAATTTTGAGCGTATCCGAAACCTCCGAGGCCGTCATGCCTTCAATAATTTCCGCGATTTCGTGGGGTGCGGGTTCGCGCTCGTATTCTTGTTCCAGACGCGAAAAGGCTTTGCCGATTTTGTTGAGGGCGCCGACGCGGTTGAGCGGAAGGCGTACAATGCGCGATTGTTCGGCCAGCGCTTGGAGAATGCTTTGGCGAATCCACCAAACGGCGTAAGAGATAAACTTAAAGCCCCGTGTTTCGTCGAAGCGTTTGGCCGCCTTTATCAAACCCAAGTTGCCTTCGTTGATAAGGTCGCCTAGCGAAAGACCTTGATTTTGGTACTGTTTGGCCACCGAAACTACGAAGCGAAGATTTGCTTTGGTTAATTTTTCCAAGGCCGCTTGGTCGCTTTCGCGTATTCGGCGGGCCAACTCCACCTCCTCGTCGGGCGTTAAAAGCTCCACCTTCCCAATCTCTTGCAGATATTTGTCCAACGACTGCGATTCCCGGTTGGTAATCTGCTTGTTGATTTTGAGCTGTCTCATATTTTCGGGTTTGTACCTGTTGTTACGCTATATTTCAAAATTAAAAATTCAACCTTAAGGATAACGTGGAGTTCCACCCCTTTATTGTATCTTCAAAAAATAATTTTCTTAAATCGATTAAAGCCTTTTTATTTCCGAACCGGGGTTTATACGCATTGGATTGACAAAGGTTGCAAAAAGTCTTGAAAATTTTAAAATATTTTGTCGTTGAATAAGGTTTGACGCAAAAAATTTCGTCCGATTGCAAACGGGACGCGTATTTTGAGTCGCAAATCATGGTCTTGCCTATAAGTTACAGCGAGCCGTAAAAGTTCCCATCATAAGCGGGTTTTAACTTTGAAAGTCGGAATTGATTTGCCGCCCGCCGATTTTCGGACTAATTTTGCGACATGAATTTCGCCACCTTGACCGTCCACGCCGGCATGGAACCCGACCCCTCCACCGGCGCCGTCGCCACGCCCATTTATCAAACCTCGACTTACGCTCAAGAGGAGCCGGGCAAACACAAGGGTTACGAATATGCGCGAACGGGCAATCCGACGCGCACCGCCCTCGAAACGGCCCTCGCCGCTCTCGAAAACGCCGACCATGCTTTGTGTTTTGCTTCGGGTTTGGCCGCCACCGACGCTCTGCTCAAACTCCTGCGTCCGGGCGACGAGCTCGTTTCCTGCAACGACCTTTACGGCGGAACCTATCGACTGTTCACCAAGGTTTTCGCTCACTTCGGCATAAAGTTCACGTTTGTTTCGATGTCCGAAGGTTTGGACGAGTTTCGGTCCGCCTTGACCGACAAAACCAAAATGGTATGGATAGAAACGCCGACCAACCCCTTGCTCAACGTCGTCGATATCGAAGCCGTTGCCAAAATCGCCAAGGCACGAAACATCGTCACGGTGGTGGACAATACTTTTGCCACCCCGTACCTGCAAAAACCCTTGAAATTGGGGGCGGACGTCGTTGTGCATTCGTGTACCAAGTATTTGGGCGGGCATTCGGATACCGTCATGGGTGCGGTGGCGACGAGTCGGCCCGATATTTACGAGCCCTTGAAATTTTTGCAAAACGCCTGCGGCGCCGTGCCGGGGCCGATGGACTGTTTTTTGGTTTTACGCGGCATACGCACCTTGGCCGTGAGAATGAAACAGCATTGTGCGGGCGCCCGTCAAATCGCTTATTTTCTGCGCGAACATCCCGCCGTCGCCGACGTGTACTATCCCGGTTTGGCCGACAACCCCGGTCATCACGTCGCCGAAATTCAAATGCGCGACTTCGGCGGCATGGTTTCTTTTTACACCCGCGAGGACAGCGTCGACAACGCCTTTGCCGTCATGAAACGCCTCCAACTCTTTACTTTGGCCGAAAGTTTGGGGGGCGTCGAATCGCTCGTCGGGCATCCCGCCACCATGACCCACGCCTCCATCCCGCGCGAAGAACGACTTAAAAACGGCTTGCGCGATTCGCTTGTTCGTCTTTCCGTCGGCATCGAAGACCCCGACGACCTCATCGACGACCTCAAACAGGCCCTCGAAGGATGAATTGGGCTTTGGCGGCCTTGGTCGTGGCCGGCGTTTGCGCGTACGTTTATTATCGTTTGGTCGTCGTGGGGACGCGGCGGCTCACCCACGTCAAACGCATAACGATTGACGGCCTGACGGCCGCCGGAAAAAGCCCCAAAACCCCGGAATCTTTGGGTTTAACCTACGAACGTTGGGAAATACCGTCTTTCGACGGCACGCGGCTCGTGGGTTGGTGGCTCGAAGGTCCCCAATCCGCTTGTCCGACCGTTGTCTTATTGCACGGCATGCATATGAGCCGGGCTTTGTTTATCGGCCCCGCCAAGGAATTGCGCGACAGGGGCTTTCACGTCTTTTTGCCCGACTTGCGTGCGCACGGCGAATCCGAAGGCAAGGGTTGTACTTTCGGCGACGTCGAGTCCCGAGACCTTTCCGCCATGTTGGATTGCATCCAAGAAAAAAAGGGGGTCGAAACCTTCGGTTTGTGGGGAATATCTTTGGGGAGCATTATCGGATTGCGTTCCGTGGCCCGCGAACCGCGTGTTCGAGCGTTCGTTGCTCAAAGTCCGTACACCAAATTGACGGCCATTATTGTTTCTCATATGAGGCGGGTTTCGAGGCTTTTGCCTATGTTTTTGCTTTCGGGGGTCAAAGCGAGGCTTAAAGCCGTTTCGGGCGTCGACGCCGATAAAGTCGATCTTGTGGCGGCGGCGGCGCAAATTGAAATTCCCCTGCTTTTCGTTGCCGGCGAAAACGACGACGAGGTGCCGGTTTCCGAAACCGAAGCCGTTATGAGGGCCGCCCGACGTTCTCCCGACGTACAAATGCTCGTCGTCAAAAACGCCGGACACAACAACATCCACAAGCTCGGGGGCGAAGAGTTTTGGAAAACGATTACCGACTTTTTTCGTTCCCGGCTGTCCGTGTAGTTGTTTATGCGTTTGGGGCCGAGGTTATCTCATAAGGTACGGATGCCATTGTTTGGGTGAAGAACCGGAGTTGGCGGTCAAAAACATAATGTACGAGGGCCTGCAAGGTTTGCGGAGCATAGTCATTCCACTTTCTTCGGGGGTACGGTTGCCCTTTTTGGTGTTGCACGAACGACAGGCGGTAACGAGGTTTTCCCAGCTGTCGCTTCCTCCCGCCGAACGCGGCACGACGTGGTCAATGGTTAGCTGATGGGGCGAGCCGCAGTAGACGCATTTGTTGTCGTCGCGTCGAAAGATGTTGGCTCGGGTTAAAGCCACTTTTCGGTATGGTGTGTTCACGTAGCGAAACAACCGTATGACCGCCGGATACTTGAACGTTTTTGTTGCCGAGCGAAGGCACAAGTCCGGAAAATCGTCTACGATTTCGGCTTTGCGCAAATAGACGAGAATAAAGGCTCGCTCCGCATGGACTACACCGATGGCTTGATAATCGGCGTTCAAAACCAATACGCGCTCTTTCATAGCGTTTTTCGTTGTTCTTATCTCATTTGCGCGGCGTCCGTCACCCGCCTCGCAAACGCCTTAATTTTTTTAATCTCAAATTACTTGGAAAAATTTCGGTCAAATTTAACCATTTAACGTCTAATTCTAAGATTAAGTTTTTTCAATTTTTTTTCCGATGTGGACAAATCGTTTCGCCGTCATACCATTCCTTGCTTGTCTATCGGGTTCGTTGTTCTCGGACAAGGGTTCAAACGTCGTTATATTTCTCTTGGGCTAAGCAACTTTGGGTGAAATTCTCGTTTTATAGGGAAATAATTGCTAAATTTGCATCCGATTGGTTCCATTTGGACATGAAAACGATGGTTGCGCTAACGGCGTTTCTAATGCTGACGGGCGGATGGGGCGCCGCCCAACCGTGCGATTGGCAATGGGCACAGCAAGGCGGCGGTACGGGGACGGACGTCGGCGAGGCCGTTGCCGCCGACGCCGCCGGCAACGTCTACGTTACCGGTTCTTTTACGGGCAACGCCGATTTTAGCGGTCAGGCCGTTTTCAACGGCGGTATTTTTTTGGCCAAATACAATTCCAACGGTGTTGTTCAGTGGGTACGAACGATGGGAACGGGTGCGGGAACGGCCGTCGCCGTCGACGCCTCGGGCAACGTCTATTTCACGGGCCAATTTCAAGGCGCAGCCAATTTTGGCGGCATTGTCTTGCAGGCTTCGAGTTCGGGTTCTGTGCCCGACGCCTTTGTCGCCAAATACAACGCCAACGGCACGGCCTTGTGGGCCAAAAAAATGGGCGGCATCGCCTTAGATTGGGGTACGGGCGTGGCCGTGGACGCTTCAGGCGTATATGTTTCGGGATATTTCAACGGCGTGTGTATGTTCAACGACGTTCAAGGTTTGGCCGCCGCCGGTCAATCCGACGGCTTTTTGGCCCGCTACGCCCAAAACAACGGCACGCTTTCTTGGGTCAAGCGGGTGGGCGGTATGGACGTCGACAGGGCCATGGGGGTGGCCGTCGCTCCCGACGGCGGCGTTTATTTGACGGGCTGGTTCTTGGGACGTGCCGGCTTCGATTCCGATTCCGTGTTTTCCGTTGGCGCTTCCGATGTTTTTTTGGCCCGATATTCGAATACCGGCTCGTTTGAGTGGGTCGAGCGGGCCGGCGGCGCCGATTTTGATTACGCCGAAGCCGTCGCGACCGACAATTTTTCCAACGCTTACGTTACCGGTTCGTTCGGCGAACCCGCGCTTTTCGGCGGTTTTGAACTCGTTGGTTCGGAGGACGTTTTTTTGGTCAAGTACGGTCCCAATGGACAGGTCGAGTGGGCGCAACGCGGCGGCGGCCCGTTGGTGGACAACGCCTACGGCATTGCCACCGACGGTCAGGCGCGTGTTTGGATAACGGGCGGCTTTCGCGACGTCGCCGATTTCGGCGTTTACGACGTTTCCGCCCCGGGTACGCGCAACGTTTTTGTTGCCCGTTACGGTCTCGACGGCGTGTGCGAAAAAGTTTTTACCGGCGACGGCGCGGGTTCCGCTCGCGGCGAATCCGTCTGTTATTCCGCCGCCGGACAAGTCTATGCCACCGGCGCTTTCCAATCTCAAATTACGTTTCAAAACGTCGTTCTCAATTCCTCGGGCCTCAACGACGTCTTTGTCGCACGGGTGTGCAACAGTCCGTTGAATTGCGACGTGAGCGTTTCCTTTGCCTTCGACCCGCCAACGATATGTCCGGGAAGTTCGGCTTTGTTGGTGGCGGTGGTTTTGGGCGGCGACGGCAATTACACCTCGTTGTGGCAACCTTCGACGGGTTTGAGTTCCACCACCTCCCAGACCGTCAATGCCTCCCCGTCGCAAACCACGCTCTATACTTACACCGTTACCGACGGCGCGGGATGTTATGCCCAAGACACCATCCGCGTTACCGTTCGCCCGCAAATTCAGGCCACGCTCGTAACCACTTCCGCCTCCGGAGGAAACACGGGTATCATTGCCGTGAACGTTACTTCGGGACAAGGTCCGTTTCAATATCGGTTGGGAAGCGGAAGCTACCAAAACGGATACATTTTTTCCCAGCTCAATTCGGGGACGTACAACGTGACGGTACGCGACGCCAACGGGTGTACGCGCACGTTTTCGGCAACGGTCGGCAATTCGACGGCCCTCGTTTATCCGGGCGACGGCAACTGCGACGGCCGCGTCGATTTGGCCGATTTGTTTTTGATTTCGTCGGCTTACGGCCTGACGGGGCCCTCTCGTACGGTACAAGGCGTCGTTTGGGGCGCTTATTTGGCTCCTTCCCCGTGGTCGGGCAATCGTAATTTTCGAGGCGCCAACATCAACGGAATGTTTTTGGACGCCAACGGCGACGGCGCGGTCAATCTCTTCGACGTTGCGGCGACGGTCGTCAATCGCGGACGAACCCGATAACCCTCGGGCGTGCGAACCTTTCCCAAACCCAAAAAATTTTTGGGCCAACATTTTTTGCATGACGAAAGAGTATTGGCCCGAATTGCCGACGCCGTTCGGCCCTCCACCGAGGAAACGCTTCTGGAAATCGGCCCCGGACGCGGAGCGCTCACCCGTTTTTTAATCGCTAAAACGCGTTCGTTGGTTGTCGTCGAAACCGACGCGGAGCTCGTGCCTTTGTTGTCCCGGGATTTTCCGCAAATCCAAATCGTTCACGCCGACGTATTGAAAACGACGGTTTCGGCGCAGTATTGGTGCGGCAATTTGCCATACAATATTTCTTCTCCGATATTTTTTAAGTTGTTGGAAAATCGAAATAAGGTTCGCGAAGCGGTGTTTATGGTGCAAAAAGAGGTGGCGCGACGCATTGCGGCGGCGCCGGGCAGTAAAGAATATGGCGTGTTGAGCGTATTGTTGGGCCGTTATTACGATGTTGAATATTTGTTTGCCGTTAAACCGGGCGCGTTCGTTCCGCCGCCGAAGGTCGATAGCGCCGTCGTTCGATTGATTCGGAACGCCGTTTCCGGCGACGGATTCGAAGCGTTGAAAACGGTGGTTAAAGCGGCGTTCAATCAACGGCGTAAAACCCTGTTCAACGCCATGAAATCGGCGGGCTTGTCGCAAATCGTACCCATGGAATGGCGAGGGTTGCGTGCCGAAAATTTGAGCGTCGAGGAATTTGCGCGAATGGCGGCGGAGTCAAACTTCCCATGCGAAGAACGCCGTCGTCGCTTCTCGCGTGACGGACTTTGATTCGTTGCCATTCCGGCTCATGCTTATACCTTTGGTCGACGCATTCGGGGGTTATTCATTCGATATGAAAACGACGGAAATAAGGTTGGGTTTTGAGGCGAAATATACGTTTTTGTTTATATTTGCACTATGGAAAAGGAAACGGTAAGTTATGAAAAGGTGATGGCGTTGATTGCGGAAACGTGGGAGCTGTTTCGCCAAAACCAAAAGGAAAACCAAGCGTTGGTCAGGCGTTTGGAAGCCGAACGTCTTCAACGCGAGGCTCAAATGGAAAAAGAGCGTAAGGAACGCGAGGCTCAAATGGAAAAAGAGCGCAAGGAACGCGAACGAGAGCGCAAGGAATGGGAAAAAAATTGGGACAAGGCCTTGGCCGCAACGAATAAAAAAATCGCCGAAATTACCGACGTTTTGGGCTTGTTTGCCGAGGAACAGGTCGCGCCTGCCGTTTTGAAGCTTTTTTCGCAATTCAACTGGGATTTGCGCGAAGTGATGCATCACGTCAAAGTTACCGACGAGCGTCGGCAAATTGTAGCGGAAGTGGATTTGCTATTGGTCAACGATACGGTTTCCGTTGCCGTCGAAGTGAAAAACCGATTGAGAAAGGACGACATCGACGAGCATCTGCAACGTTTGGAAACGATGAAAAAATATCCGTCGCGTGCGTTTGCCGACACCCGCCTTTACGGCGCGATAGCCGCGATGGTCGCCGAACCGTCGTTGGTCAATTATGCGTTGAAAAAAGGACTTTGCGTCATTGTGCCCTCGGGCGAGTCGGTCGATATGCGCGTGCCGCCCGATTATCCCAAACGTTATACCGAAATCGGCCCGCGCCGCCCGGCAGAAATCCCAACGTCGGAATCGTAGCCCGCCCGGGATTCGGCACGCTTCTTCGTTTTGTTTTGTGGACCAACGTTTAATCGGGAGGGTAGGCCAAGCGGCGCAAACGTCCGTTCTCCGTCAATAAAGAAACTAATTTGAACCGTAAATCAATCGGGTCGATTAATGCCGGAAATGCCGAACGCCCGTAAAGACCATGCACAATTCGTTTTTTTCGCAATAATCGATGCTTTCGTTGTCTCGAATCGAGCCGCCGGGCTGAATGAAAACTTCGACGCCCACTTCGTGGGCCATTTGAATGCTGTCGGGGAAGGGGAAAAAGGCGTCGGAAGCAAGTACGGCTCCCGTAAGGGAAAATCCGTGGCGTTGGGCGCGTTCGAGCGCGTGTCTTACCGCTTCGACGCGCGAAGTCTGTCCCGCACCCGCGCCTATCAATTGTTTGTTTTTGGCTACGGCAATGGCGTTGGATTTTAAATGTTTCGCGATTTTTTCGGCAAAAATCAGGTCGTCGATTTCACGATCGTTGGGGACGCGGGTGGTAACGGTCTTGAGGTGGTCGGTTTGGGAAATAAACATATCCTCGTCTTGAACCAACATGCCGTTGAGGACGGTGCGGACTTTGGCGTTTTCCAACGCGCCGTTTTTGCTTTTGAGTAAAATCCGATTGGGTTTGGCCGAGAGAATTTGCAAAGCCTCTTCGGAGAAGTTGGCGGCGAATAGAACCTCAAAAAATTGGTCGTTGATTTTCTTTGCGGTGGCGGAGTGGATTTCGCCGTTGGTCAGCAGTACGCCGCCAAAGGCGGAAACGGGGTCGCCGGCCAAGGCTTTGTCCCACGCCGCTTCGACCGAAGTATCGGAGGCCGCACCGCAAACGTTGCCGTGTTTGACGACAAGAAACGTTGTTTCGTCGAACTCGTTGAGCAGGCGAATGCCGGCGTCGAGGTCGAGCAGATTGTTATAGGAAAAGGCTTTGCCGGAAAGTTTGGAAAACAGGGCGTCGAGGTTGCCCGTAAACCAAGCGAATTGGTGGGGGTTTTCGCCGTAACGCAAAGCGCGACCTTCAACGGGTGAACCGGGCAGGGTCCAATGCGGCAGAACGGCCTCTTTGAGAACGAGGTTGTCGGGCGCGTCGTTGAGGCCGGGGGATTCCGCAAAGTACCGGTATATCAACGAATCGTAGGCGCTGACGACGTTGAACGTTTTTTTGGCCAAAAAACGGCGTTGATTGAGCGTCAGCCCTCCGTTTTGCGTTTTAAGCAGTTTGACCAGCGGTTGATAAAAGGCAGCCCCGGGGACGGCGGCCACGTGGCGATAATTCTTCGCCGCCGCTCGCAACAACGAAACCCCGCCGATGTCGATGAGTTCGATTAACGCCTCCTCGCCGATTTCGTGTATCCTATCGACGGCTTCGGCAAAGGGATAAACGTCGACGATGACCAAATCGAAGGTGTCGATGCCGTGTTTTTCGAGTTCGCTTTGATGCTCGGGCGAGGTGCGTACGGCCAATATTCCGCCGAAAATGCTCGGGTGTAAAGTTTTTACCCGACCGCCGAGAATGGCGGGAAACCCCGTCAAATCCCCAATTTCCTCGACCATGCAGTCCATGCTGCGAATAAAATCCGCCGTCCCGCCCGTGGCGTAAAGCCGTACCCCCAATTCGTTGAGACATTCAATCGGCTCTTCGAGGCCCGTTTTGTCGTAGCAAGAAACGAGGGCGGATTTTATGGGTGTTTCCATAACGCAAATTTACGCATTTTTTGGGTCGCGGATGTTAATCGGTCGTTTTCTTGTGCAAGACCAAGCGTGGAAACGGGGGGACGAAGTGCGACGGGACGGGTTCCCGCCCTTGTCCGGCTCGGCTTTGCACTTTTTGATTATAGACGAAATAATTTTCGATATTTGCGTTTGCGTTTTCGCACGCTTTTTGCTTAACCGAAAACGTTCAAACCCACGCAACGAATGGAAACAAAAACATTGGTGAAAGCCGCCGACGCGGCCATGAAAAAATCGGTCGAACATTTTGAACACGAATTGACCAAGGTACGTGCGGGAAAAGCCTCGCCCGTCATTTTCGACAACGTAAAAATAGATTATTACGGCACGCCCACGCCCATCGGTCAAGCGGCGACGATTTCCGTGGTCGATGCACGCACGCTCACCATTCAACCTTTCGAGAAAAAGCATATCGCTCCCATAGAAAAAGCCATCATGGAGGCGAACTTGGGGGTCAATCCGCAAAACGACGGCATCGTCATTCGCGTCGTGCTTCCGATGCTCACCGAAGAGCGTCGCAAGCAATTGGTCAAACAGGCCAAAGAAATCGCCGAGGAAGCCCGGGTTGCCATTCGCAACCTTCGCCGCGAACACAACGAACAACTTAAAAAACTTTCCAAATCGGGCGTTTCCGAAGACGAAATCAAAGCCGCCGAAAACGAAGTGCAAAAGTCCACCGACAAATACATTGCCGAGGTGGAAAAAATTTTCGCCGCCAAAGAAGCGGACATCATGAAACTCTAAGATGGCCTCGGTACTGATTATCGACGACGAAAAAAACATTCGCCTGACGCTTCGGGAAATTTTGGAGTTCGAGGGCTTTGAGGTCGACGAGGCGCCCGACGGCATGGCCGGCTTGGAAATGCTGGGCAAAAAAAAGTACGACGTGGCCCTTTGCGACGTCAAAATGCCCAAGGCCGACGGTCTCGAAGTCCTTTCCAAAGCGGCGGAAATGCGTCTGGAAACCCAGTTCATCATGATTTCCGGTCACGGAACGATAGAAACGGCCGTGGAAGCAACCCGTAAAGGCGCTTACGATTTTATCGAAAAACCCCCCGACCTTAATCGTCTGCTCGTTTCGATTCGCAACGCCCTCGACAAATCCAACCTCGTTCGCGAAACCCGCGTACTCAAACGAAAAGTCGCCCGCGTCAGGGAAATGGTCGGCGAATCTCCGGCGATGAAAAAAATCCGCGAAACGATAGACAAAGTGGCCCCGACCGAGGCCCGCGTTCTTATTACGGGGCCCAACGGTGCGGGAAAAGAGTTGGTCGCCCGATGGATTCACGAAAAAAGCGCCCGTGCCAACGGCCCCATCGTTGAAGTCAATTGCGCCGCCATCCCCTCGGAACTTATCGAAAGCGAACTCTTTGGCCACGAAAAAGGCGCTTTTACTTCGGCCGTCAAACAGCGCATCGGAAAATTTGAACAAGCCGACGGCGGCACCCTCTTTTTGGACGAAATCGGCGACATGAGTCCTTCGGCTCAGGCCAAAGTCCTGCGTGCGCTCCAAGAAAACAAAATCACGCGCGTTGGCGGAGACAAGGACATTGCCGTCAACGTTCGGGTTGTGGCCGCAACCAACAAAAACTTGCCGGAAGAAATCCAAAAAGGAAATTTTCGCGAAGACCTTTACCACCGTTTAAGCGTGGTGATTATTCGCGTACCTTCGCTTGCCGAGCGCCGCGACGACGTCCCCTTGCTTGCCCGGCACTTTCTTTCGGAAATCTGCGCGGAATACGGCGTGGCCGAAAAAACGCTCACTCCCGCCGCCGCCGCCGCTCTTGCCGCCTTGCCGTGGACGGGCAACATCCGCGAACTGCGCAACGTCGTCGAACGGCTGGTGATTTTTTCCGGCAAGGAAATTACCAAAGAAGACGTAAGCGCCAACGTTGGCGAAGAGCGTTCGTCCAATTCCGCTCTTGCAAATATGGACGCTCTTTTTGAGCGTTTCACTACGCTCCAAGACTTCAAAAATTACGCGGAAAAAGAGTTTATCGAGTTTAAGTTGCGTAAAAACGGCTGGAACATCAGCAAAACGGCCGAGGAAATAGACATCCAACGCAGCCATTTGCACGGTAAAATCGAGCGTTACGGCCTCAACCGGGGGGAGTGACCGCACGTTGGTTTGTGCGGGATTATCTTCGTCGACGGCAAACGGCCCACGCCAACAAAAAAACGATTCCTGCGGCCGACGCCATCGCGCCGGCTATCGAACAGTTCAAAACCCTTGCGGCAAAATACCCCGTGGTCGCCGCCAAAATCCCGAAAAGCGTGGCAAGGGCCAAAAGTACGTTTAACCTGCCGGTTAGCAGATAGGCCGCCGCCGGCAACGCCGTCAAGAACGAAGCGACCAGTACCACGCCCACCGATTCCAGCGCCGTTACCACCGTAACGGACGTCAACGCCGTTAATATGTAGCGCCAAACGTCGGGCGACATACCCACGCTTTGCGCAAAATCGGCGTCGAAAGAGACGAGCTTCAATTCTTTGAACATCGTCGTCAAGGCTCCGACGACCAACGTCAGCGTTGCCGCGGCCTGCCAAAAAGCTTTCGGACCCCATACTTTGCCCCCCGGCGCCCATACGTCCAAGGGCGCATAGGCAATTTCGCCGAAGAGCACGCATTCGACGTCGAGGTCGACGGCGTCGGCGAACGAGGTCAAAAGCATCACGCCGACGGCAAAGAAGCCGGTGAAAACCACGCCGATGGCGGCGTCGGGTTTCATGCCGCCGCGCGTACGTAAAAACTCAATGATTGCGGCGGCGGTCAAGCCCGCCGTTAGCGCCCCAAGGTAAATGGCGGGACCGCTTCTGCCGTCCGCCAACAAAAAGGCGCCAACCACCCCGGGCAAAACACTGTGTGCCACGGCGTCGCCCATCGGGGTCATGCGCCGAAGCATTAAAAAGGTTCCCACCCACGCGCAGGTGGCCGCCGTCAGTCCGCCAATGGCAACAATCCATAAATCGTCGGCGTTCACGGCACAAAATTACGCCGAAACTTCAAAACCCACGAAGCTTTTTGTTGGCAACGTCGCGTTTTATTCGTACCTCAACGCTTGAATAGGGTCGATGGCGGCGGCGTGGCGGGCGGGCAAATAACCCGCGGTCACGCCCGAAAGAGTCAATGCCCCGACCGCCGCCGCAGTCGTCCACAAGTCTACGCGTGCGTCGGCGAAATAGTCCGACTCTAAATTGAGGGCCGAAATCCCTTCGACCGCCGCAAACCCCGCCGCCAATCCCAGATAGCCGGCAATAAACGTGATGCACAGCGCTTCCATCAGTATCAAAGAGATAATGTAGCCGTTTCGCGCCCCCAAGGCTTTTTTTACCCCGATTTCGCGCGTTCGTTCTTTGACGCTTATCAGCATGACGTTGCTTACCCCCACCATGCCCGCCAAGAGCGTTCCCGTGCCTACGACGAACGTAAAAATTCTCAAGGCGGCAAAGAGTCCGTTAAGGTTGTTGTAATCGGTTTCGGTGTTTTCTATGCCGACGGCTTGGGGGTCGTCGGGATGAAAATGATGCCGTTTGGCCATGAAGCGACGAAGTTTTTCCGAAAGTTTCGTTCCCGAAACGCCCTTGTGCGCGGCGGCGCCGAAAAAATAAACTTTATTGCCCAAATTGAACGTCGCGTCCATCGTGGTATAGGGCAAATAGATGCGTTGGTTTTCTTGTTCCGAGGCCACGCCGATTTTCCGCGCCTTCATCAATCCCACCACCAAAAAAGGAATGCCGTTGATTTTCAGATATTTGCCTATCGGATTCTCTTTGTGAAAAAGTATTTCCGCGGTCTGAAGTCCAATGACGCATACTTTTCGTCTTTCATTGACGTCGATGGGGTTGAGAAACCGCCCTTTGACCACGTTGACGGCCTGTATGTGGGTAAATTCCGGGAGCATACCATGGATGACGAAATTACCGTTGCGGTCGAGGTAATGAACGTTGTATTCGGAGCGCATACCCGTTTGCGGGGAGACGTGGCGCACTTCGGGAACGAATTCTTTAACGGCCAGCAGGTCGTCGAAGGTGGGCACGATGCGCCGGCCGGGTTGCATTCCGCCGTAGGCCATTGACGTTTTTCCGCCCCACATCCACACGCTGTTGACGGCCAAACCGCCGAAAAGCCGCATGGTGCCGGTTTCCAATCCTTTGCCTACGCCCTGAAGAATGGCGAGCATCATCACGCCCCAAAAAACGCCGAAGGCCGTCAGGCCCGCACGCATGCGGTAGTTCCAAAGGTTTTTGAACACCTCCTCCCATGCGTCGAACGAAAAGAAGGGAAATTTTAGAAACAAACGGCGCATAAATCAGTCGATGCCCGCTTTTTGCATTTCCAATTTGCACGCCAATAAAAACTCGAAGGCTTCAAGGTGCCGTTCGGTTTCTTCGAGCGTTTTGCCCCATGCGTAAAGTCCGTGGCCCGACAGCAAAAAACCCGGCGAAGAACACTCGTGCGAGCGGTAATAGGCTTCGATGGTTTTGGCCAACGCCGGCATGTCTTGGCTGTTGGCAAAGACGGGCAAAACGATTTGCGCCTCGTGCGTCGTTTGTCCCGCAAAGACTTTTTGCAGTTCAAAGCCCGAAAACGTTATCTTTTCCGTAAAATGACGGGACAAGACCGTATTGGCTACGGTGTGGACGTGGAGAACGACGCCCGCGTCGAAGAGGCGGTAAACCACGCAATGAAGCAGGGTTTCGGCGCTGGGTTGGGGAGAGCCCGCTTCCATCGGTACGCCGTAGGCGTTTACGGTCATAAAATCCGAGGGTAGAAAACGCGCCTTGTTTATTCCCGAACGGGAGATGCGAATCGTTCCGTCCGCTTTTCGGTGGGAGTAATTGCCGCCGGTGGCGGGCGCCCATCCGCGCATGTACAAGCCGCGTATCGTTTCGGCCATTGCCGCCTCTATCGTTTCCACGTTATCGAATTTCTATCGTCGGCAGGGTGGGGCTGGTTACCTCCCCCTCCAAGTATAAAACCTTGAAATTGTTCGGCGCCTCGCCGATGTTCGAATACACCGTTACCGACTTTTTTTGTTTGCCCATTTTACCCGCCGTGTTGAACTTGACGTCTATCGTACCCGATTCGCCGGGTTTTAGCGGGTTTTTCGGCCACGAGGGAACGGTGCATCCGCACGAGGCTTTTACGTCGAAAATTTTCAAATCCGTCGTTCCGTTGTTCGTAAATTTAAACGAATATTTGACCATGTCGCCTTGTTTGACCTTTCCGAAGGCGTGTCGTTCTTTTTCAAACATCACCGAGGCGCCTTCCACTTTTCCTTCGGTTTCCATGGCAGGCGCGGCCGCCTCCGTTTCGTTTGTGTGGGGAGGGACGGGGTTTTCGGGCGCTTTAATCTCTTCAAGCGGAGGATTTTCGGGTAAAACGGGTATGACAACTTCCGTTTTTTTTCTTTTTTTGCCTCGCTTCCGAGGCGAGTCTTGGGCCATGCTCCACGTTCCCGATAAAAAAATCGCCAGAGCCAACAATGTTAATAGCCTCATGTTTGTCGTTTGATTTATGACGCAAATTTAACAAAACAACGCCGAACCCATGCGTGTCCGTTCCCTATAAAACGTCCCGTTTTCCATCGTTTGTTTTTAGGCTGACGCGTTTGCCTTCGACGTCGATGAAAAAAGGCCGTGATTTTGGCTATGAGCTTTGGGCAATCAAGACCTTGGTAAACATAGGGCGGCGTTACGCTTGGATTAAATAATTTGCGGGCCGAATTCCATCCGGCCCGCAAATTTGGTTTTTGACGAAGTTTAGTTCACAACGAGCTTTTGGGTCGCGGGCGAAAGATTGGTCTTGAATAGGTAAACGCCGGCGGTCAATGCGTTCGTTGGAATTTCTATGTCTCCGTTGCGATCGTCTCGGGTTTCTTCCCAAACTTTGCGTCCGGTTAGGTCGAAAAGTTGGAAAGTGCATTGGCGCTCGCGCGACGAGGTAAAGCGTATGCGTGTGTTCATGCCTTCGGTGGTGGGGTTGGGATACAACAACACTTGGTCGCCCGTCTGCTCGAAGGTAACCGAAACCGTTTGGGAATAGGCGAATTTGCCGTCGAAGTCCGTTTGTTTGAGGCGGTAATAGGACGTTCCGGGCAGGGGGGCGAGGTCGAAAGTGCGATAGCTTTGAGGTTCGGAGGTCGTTCCCGCTCCTTTCACCCTTCCAATTTCCGAAAATTCGGGGCCTCCCGCGCTTCTTTCGATGGCAAAGTAGGCGTTGTTGGTTTCCTTGAGCGTATTCCACGTCAAAAGCACGCGGTCGTTTTGGGGTTCGGCGTTGAAATCGAGAAGTTCTACGGCGAGCGGGGGGATAGAGCCGACGCCCAACGCCTTTTCGGAAAAGAAGGGCAAGTTCATGCGCAGCGCGAAGCCGTCCGCGACCGTCCGACCCAAGCCGTCGTTGGGGTTGATGGTTCCGCCGCCTTTCCAGTCGTTGCAATTCGTTTCGCCGTTGTTGCGAGAGACGACAAGGAATTGGTTGTCGCTGAACGTTCCCATGCCGTTAAGATACAGGCGCATGTCGTAATTCGTGGTATAACTACCCGAATTCGGATTAACGGTCCAATAACCGCCGGCTCCCGTGAGCGTTCCGTCGATGTCCAATCCGTCGATGTTGGGGCAGGTTCCGGCGTTGGTCGAAGGCGTGTTGTTGAATTTTACGTCTACGCGGTCAAAGCCCGAGACCGTATTGAACTTCATGCTCATGCGGCGGAAATGCGTCGAAGCCGGCGCGGCGCCGCCTTTACCGACGGGAAATTCAAAATAGCTCGGGTCGGCCGTTACGTCGCGGTACAACCAGCCGTTGACGTGGCCGAGTACCCGATTGACGGAGCCGGGGGTGTTTTTGCGCACCCAGACGTAGTTGCCCGCCGCCCCCGTATTGAATATGCCGTCCGTCAAAAGAAGCAGGTCGTACACCTCGGCTTTGGCCGTAGCGTTGAGGGTAACGCCGTTGTAGCAGTTGATTTCCAAGCCGTGGAAGCGTTCGATGGGGTCGGCCGCCGGCGTATTAATCGATTGTGCCGCGCCGCCGATGAACGACACCATGCTCTTGCCGCGTGCAAAGCCGCGCTTGTTGGGTCCCGTAACCACGTTGTTTAACGACCTGTTCCAATTGCCCGTCAATTGAATTACCGGACGAACAGTGGGGTTGGACGCGTCCAGATGAGAATTGGGCAATAAATTGAGGTTGCCCGTGGCGATGAGCGTCGGTTCGGAATAAAAATTTCCGTCCATGACGATGCGCGAGCAGGTATCGACGGGCGATGTTCCGCCGAGGTCCAGATGACCGCCGCTGTACAACGACGCGGTCGTGCGGAGCGTGCAGGAGGCGTTGGTATGGATTTGGATCGACCTCCCGCTCATGTCGAAGCCGCTAACGGTCATCGTCGAGTTTTCCCATAGGAGCGCCCGCCTTCCGTCGGCCATTTTAAAAATACCGTCCACCCATATGGCCGCCGGAAACATACCATCGCTTTTGGCGATGAGGTTTTCCGTCATTGCCGCGACGGGGAAGGGGGTATCGATAATCAAGTCGCCGGCGACAACCAGATCGGACGCATCGGTCGCCAAGACCCCTATTCCGCCGTTTTGACGCAGGTGGGCGTCGCCGTCAACGTAGAGGGTACTGTTCACCACCGAGGCGCCGCACGGCAAGCCCATGGTAGTGTTCGTATACATCGCGCCAATCCATGCATAGGAAGAGTTTTCCAGTATTAACGATGCGCCGTCGGTAAGTGTGGACAATAGGCCGACGACGCTCAATGTTGCGCCGTTGTTCAGGCCGATGCCGCGCGAAGCCGCCCCCGTGAATTGGTTGTGGATATTGACGTTGCCGGATATGTTCGCGTCGGCGTTGTCCAACCACAAAATGCCTTCAAACGCCGAACCCGCCCATCCGATGGTTAAATTTCCCGCCACGTCCATAGCCCCACCGCTGTCAATGTATACGCCCGGATGGGCGCAGGCGTTGCCCCACGGCTTGAAAGAGGCCACGGAAACATACGGGTAAGCCGCCACAGGCGAACACGGAACTCCCGCCGTAATGTTCAACTGACGGAATTGCGCTTCCGAACTCGGGTTCGTTACCCGCAATTGTTTTTTGTTGTAATACGTGCTAGGAAAGGCCACCTCGGGACCGAATCGTGCCGAAGACGTTGGGTGAATATTGTTGTAGAGCTTGGCGCCGTTTTCGACCACCATCGTGAAACCGGGAAGGGTGGTGTTGGCATTGACCAACATATTGCCGTGAACGTTCAAGACCGTCGATGTACCCGTAACGAGTAATCGAGTAGCCGTTGAGGCTACGGATGAGGTGATGGTCAAATCTTTACAGTCCGCCGTGCCGCCGCTGATAGTCGGCCAGAACGACGGGGGGGTGGCGTTGTTTATCACCGCGTTTATCGTAGGCGTCGGCACCACTTTGCACGACCAGTTTAAATTTGTAAACCAGTTGTTGCTCGCTCCCCCTATCCAATACACCGTAGTGGGCATGGTCGTCGTAACGTCGGCAACAGAGGAATTGGTCGATGTGCATGGAGCGCCCACCCGCATACGATAGTAATATTTTGTGCCTCCAACCAATCCCGTTACGGCGAAGGATGTTCCGCCGCCGGCGTTGAGGTTGGTGTATACGGGAATGGTAAATGCCGCGTCAAGAGCGACGTCGATGCGATAGTTGGTGGCGCCGGGGACGGCCGTCCAGTTGGCGGTAAAGCCGTCGCAGACGATGCTTGTCGGCGCCAAGATTGTCGGAGGGCCAATATGGTTGATGTTTACGTCGTCCTGCGTGCTTGAGCATCCGGGTTTGGAAATCGTCCATCGCAAGACGTAGTTGCCGTTGGGCGTAAAGCTGACGTTGGTTGTGGGGCTGGCGGGATTGACAAAGGTGGCCGTTCCGGGGCCGGAAACCATGCTCCATGCGCCCGACTCTCCCGGCGGCGGCGTATTCCCCGTCATTGCCACCGAACCCGAACAGTAATATTTGTCCGTTCCCGCGTTGGCCGGCGAAGCGGAACACGAGGCGGAGTAGGTGACGTCGACGTCGTCGGTGACGGGGCATCCGTCTTTGACGAGCTTCCATCGGAAAGTGTACGTTCCGGAGGT
This sequence comes from uncultured Bacteroidia bacterium, assembly GCA_937922655.1. GTDB lineage: Bacteria > Bacteroidota > Bacteroidia > J057 > CALAJH01 > CALAJH01. The sequence continues at coordinate 22,711 of CALAJH010000055.1, read as the reverse complement.
AGAGACGGTGGCGGTGGCGTTATAGGCGGTAACGGGCGTAAACGTAACGGTTCCCGGTCCTGAGACGAGCGACCATGAACCGCTTTCGCCGCAAACGGGGGGGGTGGCGGCCAGAGTGGTGGAAAGACTGGGTACCGAGGGTTGGTCGGGACCGGCATTGGCAACGTGGCTGCAACTCAATCCGGGGCCGGGCATCGAGAGGCCGGTGGGCGTAACGCCGTTTGCACCGTTGCCGGCGCCGTGCTGGTTCCACGAAGTATTATTAAGGTTGTAGCCGCCGGTTCCGCCGGCAACGGTCGCCGTTGCGCTTCCCGTACCGCCGGGCGTCCATATCGCGCCGCCGCCGCCGCCGCCGCCGGGGCCGTATCGATTTGCGACGTTATTGCGCGTGGTGTTGCCGCCGCGAGCGCCGTTTGCCGACAAAGTCAGGGAGGCCGGAAAACCGGCGCTTGGAACTTGCAGTACCAACGTTCCCCCCGCGCCGCCGCCCGAACCCCCATCGCCGAAGTAAGGGTCGCCTGTACCCGACGGTTGTTCAATCATTGGCCCCGTTAAAAATCCAATATGGTTAAATGTGCCGTTGGAAACGATGGATTTGGATCCCGAGGTGACGATGGCGTTCGCGCGGATAATGACAATCCCGCCTCCGTATCCGCCGGGGACGCTGACATGGCTGGTTAGTGTACCGTTTTCTGCGGCGCCGCCGCCACCGCCGCCGCCCAAGAAGATGCGGTTTTCAACGTTGGAGTAAACAAGGGCCACTCCGCCTTCGGCGGGAGTGTTGCCGGTGCCGAAGGCGTTATTTTGCCAGCCGCCGTTGCCGCCGGCGCCGCCGTTGCCGCCGCCGGCGCCGCCGCCTTCCCTTTGACGGGCGCCGCCGCCGCCATTCGCAAACTTTCCAAAGCCCCGGGCATAGGCGTCGGGATTAAGGGCAATAGCTTCGGCCTTTTCCCCATTTAGTATGATGGGGCCCCATGCCGCGTATCTTGAAGCCGTGGTACTTGAAGTCGTATTGCCGGGTGTGCCGCCGCGGAAACCCATGCCCGTTACGTCGATGTTTTCGTTGAGTGTGAGGGTGCCGGGGGTTTCGAGCGCCAACACGCCTCCGATTTTGCCGTCCCATTGCTTGGCCGTTAGTTCGCGTACCACCGCCACCGCCCGCGCGCGGCAATATGTGGGGGAAAAGTCGGTGGGAGCGGGACTGGGTGCGGCTATGTTTACCGTCGGTGCGGAAGTATAGCCCGTGCCCGGGTTGGTAACGTCTATGGCGATAACTTGACCCCGGCTGTTGATTCTGGCCGTAGCCGCCGCGCCGGAACCCCCGCCGCCCGTAAACGTAACCGTTGGCGCCGTGGTGTAACGGCATCCGCAGCTCGTCAAACGTACGCTGGAGACTTTGTTGCCCGTAACGACGGTGGGGTTTTCATAAACGGGTACGCGCACCACTTGCACGGCGCCCGAGGGGTTGTAGCCGTTGAGAAGGTTGGCCGTAAAGTTGATTTGGGAACCCGTAACGCTGCTTACGACGGCAAATTCGTATTTGCCCGCCGAATTGTAATTGGTAATGTCGCCAAAGGTGGTGCCGGTGCTGAGGTCGACCGTCGCGCCTTGCATTTGGATGACAATCACGCGGTCTCCACAAGAAAAGGGGGTGGCGTCCGGAGTGACTACAACGCTGTTCACTCCTACGGCGCTTACTTCCCGGTAGTCGTTAATCACTCCGGAAATATTTTGGCCCACGACGCGCAGCGCCGTCAAACTTAGGGCCAAAATTAAAGCGTAAAACTTGTTCATGGGCATAATACCTAATTTTTTAATAAAAAATTGCACAATTTGTATTTATTTATTTAAATTTTTTATTTCTGCGAGATAATTAACCACAAATCAAGTGCCACAACTTGCGGTTAAGTACGTTTTCTTTAAGTAGCACTACTTAAATAGACGCTACAAAGTTCGTAAACTCGACGATACCATCGATTAAAAAATCGAAGAGTAGCAAATTTTGACGATAAACATTCAAAATCTGTCGTTTAACGGTTTAAGCGGTGCAAGTCAATCGCGCGTCGATTGGGTTTGTAATTGAAGGCGGGTCGAAACATCGCAAGTTTTTGACGGTTGGTCGGGCCGTGGGGGAGGGGGGTGCAAGTGGATGTATTTGTGGCAAATATTTTGGTAATCGTGCGCATGGTTTCCACGCTTGTGAGTGAAAATATCCCGGCGCCGGTTAAAAAATGGAGGGATTGAGGGCTTGCGCCGCAACGAAAAGCCGTATTTTTGCCGCAAATAAATAAAGATTATGAAATCGGCCGTCAAAGCCATGCCCGTTTCCGTTTCTGGTTCCGTAACTTCGGAGCGAAAAAAAACTCGTTCGGAAAATATTTCGGCCTCGGTCGCGTTGCCCAAGGTCGGTTTGCCGACGGCGATACTCGTCGTCGTGGCCAACATGGTGGGTTCGGGGGTTTTTGGAACCACGGGCGAACTGGCGGACAAAATCCCTTCGGCCTTTGCGATTTTGGCGTGTTGGGCGGCGGGAGGATTGATGGCGTTGTGCGGCGCGTTGGCCTACGGCGAACTCGCGGCGCGTTTGCCCCGTTCCGGGGGCGAATACCATTTTTTAACGCAAATTTACAGTCCGTGGGCGGGATTTATTTCCGGTTTTGTTTCGATAGTCGTTGGTTTTGCCGCTCCGATCGCGTTGAACGCTTTGTTTTTCGGCGAATATTTTAAGCAGGTGGTTCCATCCGCCCCGCCGATGCTTTCCGCCGCGGTCTTGGTGGTGTTTTTAACTTTGGTTCACGCCTTGAAAATTCATTACGGCGCGGGGGTGCAAAACTTTTTCACCTTGCTTAAAGTCGGGCTGATTGTATTGTTTATCGTCGCGGGTTTGTTTTTCGCTCCCGATTCGGCGTATACGGGCGTAAGTTTGGCGCCGCAATCGTCGGATTGGTCGATGATATTGTCGCCGGCGTTTGCCGTTGCGTTGGTGAGCGTCTATTACGGTTACTTGGGCTGGAACGCCTCGGTATACATGGCCGGCGAAATCAAAAATCCCACCCGCAACGTACCGACGTCTTTGGTTGTGGGGACGTTGGTCGTCGGCGCGCTTTACATGCTTTTGAACTACGTTTTCGTAACGACGGTGGAAATCGGGGCGATGTCGGGCAGGGTGGAAGTCGGGGCTTTGTCGGCCAACGCGATATTCGGGGAAACGGGCGGAAAAATCGTTTCGTTGTTCATTGGTTTGGCGTTGGTATCGAGCGCCGGAGCGATGGTCATGCTTGGTCCGCGCATTGCCGAGTCGATGGGCGAGGACCATGCGTTTTTTCGGTTTTTGGCGCGCAGAAAAGGCAAGGGCGGCCCGTGGACGGCCCTGCTGACCCAAATGTTCATCGCCCTTTTGATGGTTTTCACCGAATCGCCGCTGACCATCCTCATTTACATGGGTTTTACGCTTTCGTTGTTTTCGATGTTTAGCGTCTTGGGCGTGTACGTGTTGCGTTATCGGGAAAGAAAGAATCCGACGAGCCTGGCTTCGGGAGGCTTCAAATACCGTACTTGGGGGTATCCCGTAACCCCGGCGCTTTTTGTTTTACTTTGCCTTTGGATGATAGCAAACACGATATTCAACAACCCGACGGCGGCTCTCGGCGGCTTGGCCACGCTTATGCTTGGCGCCGGAGTATACTTGATTACCGCGAAAAGACGATAATTACCGCTAAAAAAGATGAAAGATTCGATAAAATATCAACATTGGCTCAAACGTCTTGAAAGCGAGGGCCTTACGGTGCGTTCGGTCGAAGAATTGCAAACCATTCGCAGTCCGCGCGGCAACGTGCTTTTTTCCATGCTTCGCATCGACGCCGTGGATGCCGACGGCGTCGCCTTGTTGCCGATAGCCGTTTTGCGCGGCCATTTTGTTTCCGTGCTCACGTGGTTCGTCGATTCCGCATCGGGCGAGCGCTTTATGTTGCTTGTCAAACAGCGGAGGGTCGCCACGGGCGGTTGGTTTTACGAACATCCTGCGGGAATGTGCGACGAGGACACCGACCCCATAGCCGTTGCCGTCAAGGAGGTCAAGGAGGAAACGGGCTTGGAAATCGGCCCCGGCGACGTCGTTCGGCTCAACGACGGGCTTTTGTACTCCTCGCCCGGACTCTTGGACGAGGGCGGTTATTTTTTCTTTTGCGAAGTAAAAACCGACCGTAACGTTATCGACGGTTTTCGCAACCGCCAAACCGGCGCCGCCGACGAAAGCGAGTTCATTCACACCGTCGTTTTGACCGAAGCCGAAGCCCTGCCCCTGCTCCATTCGACCTCTTCGCTCCTCAATTATTATTTGTACAAAGAATACCAAAGCAGGCGCTTGTTTTAAGCAACGGATAAACAAGAAACGCGTATTTTCGCGCGTAAAAGTTCATTCGTCGTGTAATACACGCTCAATTTTTGTTCGGGCTAAAAATTTTTGAGCGCAATCAAAACGGGTTGAAAACGTAAGAAAAAACTTAAATTTTCCATCCAATGGAAAAACGCTTGGAAATTGTCGTTTATCTTTGAAAAAAAAAGATAAAACCAAATTGTTCGCCAAGCGTTTGGGGGAATGCTAAACCGTTCGGAACGGCAAAACAACTGTTGGGAACGGGATATTGACGGGTAAGAAACGCCGGAAAAGTAAGAAAAACAAAAATTGGGGTTGTTATTCGTCCGCGGCCGTCCGAATTTTGTGTCGGCTATCATTAATTTTAAACCAAATCATTATGCGAAAAAAAATGTATCGAATTTTGGCGGCTTTAACGACGCTGTTTTTGGCTTGCGAGGCGCGGGCCCAAGTGTATATCACTCCCGCCGACCCCGAGGTTTGCGCCGGAACGATGATTGAATTTACCGCCCAAGGCGGTACCTCCGCCGGCGACGTTCAATATCAATGGTGCGAATTGTACGACGGCCCCAACGGGGGATGGTTTGTACTTGGCTACGGACCAACGTTGAGTTATCAAGCCTACTACGACGCGACCATCGCCCTTTACGCCGTTTATTACGACCCCGTTACCGGCGACAGCATAACGCAAATCGTACAAACCTCTGTTTCCGTCTTTGACATCGAGGCTTGGGTCAATTCCACCGACGCTTCGTGTTACACCTGCCCCAATGGCTCGTTTACCCTTGAAGTGAACGGCGACCGGCCGCCTTTCACCTTTGCATTCAACGGCACGACCACGTCCAATCCCGTGTTTACAGGTCTTACTCCCGGACAGTATATCGTTACGATTATCGACGGCGGGGGCTGTTCGACCGAGGCGTGGGCGTGGATTGGATACGTTCCCTCGTTTCAAGTGGATTTGGGACCCGAATTTGTGGAAATCGATTGCGGGGATTCCATTACCTTGACCTTAAACGTCAATCCCCCCGGAAACTACAACAACGTTTGGTGGGTTTACAACCCGAATACATGGGAAGAAACCCAATACGTCAATCAGTCGAGTATTACGTTGAGCGGGGGAGGGATGGTTCGTGTCGAGGTAACCGACCCGTCGACGGGTGAAACCAATTACCAAAGCGTTTTCGTACAAACGCCGGCTTTGGAGGTAACGGGAACGGTTACGGACGCAAGCTGTTTCGAATGCACGGACGGCGCCATTAGCGTTTCCGCTTCGGGAACGCCTCCGTTTGCTTATTATTGGCACCCCGGCGGTCAAACGACGGCCGAAATTTCGGGGCTTGCCCCCGGACATTACGACGTTCAGGTCATCGACGCGACGGGATGTTCGGGTTGGGGAACGTTTACCGTCGGTCCCATGCCCGTGGACCCTACGGGCTGGTTGCCCACCGACGAACACGTGTTTATCGAATGCGGCGAAACCGAACCCGTCGTCATTCACGCTTATCCTCCGCCCGGCGTCAACGCCGAAAGCATCTTCTGGTTCGACGAAAACGGCAACGTCGTGGGTTTCGGTACGGAAATCGAGTTTTTGGCGACGTATTCCCAATCGCTTCGCGTCGTTGCGCAAGGCTTCAACGGTCAGATGTATTACGGATACGTTTGGGTGAGCGTCGAAGGCCCCGAAATCGTTTTGACGCAAAGCAATCCGCCATCGTGCGAAGAGTGTACCGACGGAACGGCCTTTTTCGTCGTTCACGACGCCGTTCCCCCCCTTACCGTAGAATTCAACGGCGAGAGTCTGTCCTTTACCACGACCAATTTTACGCTCGAAGGACTGGGTAGCGGCAGTTATCAAATTTGGGTTACCGACGCCGAAGGTTGTACGGGAACGACATGGTTTTCGCTTTTTCAGGATACCGCGGCCGTATTCGAGGCCGAAATCACCGGCCCCGCATCGGCGGGCTGCGGTCAAACGGTTACCTTGGTGGGCCACGCTCCCGAACCCGCCGTGCAAGTCCATTTTTGGCTCAACGAATCGGGCGACACCCTCGGTTACGGGACGGAATTGACGGTGGTCGTCCATCAAACGACGACGTTTAAATTCGTGTCCGTCAATACCGCGACGGGCGAACGTTGGGAAGGCACGCACAACGTTACGGTTGCGGGTTTCGAGGTTTCGGGTACGGTTGTCAACGCCGGTTGCGAAACCTGCCAAGACGGTCAAATCACGCTGACGAATTTGGGCGGTACGCCGCCGTATAGCTTCTTGTGGTCGAACGGCGCGACGACGCAAAACGTCGGCGGATTGGCGCCGGGTTATTATTGGGTAACGGTACAAGACGCCTCGGGTTGCAGTGCGTCGGCAGAGTTTGTGGTGGGTTGTCAAGGCGGAAGCGTGGCGATAAACGGCTTGGTGGTTTTTTCCGACAGTACGCACGCTTCGGCGTTGGTCAAGCTTCTTGCCTACTATCCGCAAACCGGGGAAATTGTGGTGGTGGATACCCAAACGACCAATGCGTCGGGATATTATTCTTTCCAAACGCCTTTGGGCAACGGTTCGGTCTACTATGTTTTGGTGGAAGCGCAAGCCGAAGGCTACATTCCCACTTACTATCCTTCGTCTTGCGTGATTCAGGATGCACAAGCCATCGAGGCGGTGGGTTGCACCCAGCATTTTGCCGTCGTTGAAATGATTGCATTGACGGAAAACGAGGGCGAGGGGGAAATCGACGGCGTCGCCGTCGGCGACGGTTCGGGCAAAACGGCCGAAGAACAAGCGGTCTCCGGCCTGCCGCTGATACTCATGCATGCGGGCAAGCCCGTGCGCCGCATCGTTACCGACGCAATGGGGCGTTTTGCCTTCAAGACGTTGGCCATGGGCGTTTATCGAATATTTGCGGACAAAATGGGCGTAAACAATTCGGCGGCTCCCACCGTTACGCTGAGCGCCGATTTGCCGACGGCCTCGTTTACCCTTGTGGTGCATTCCGACCGTTTGGAAATCCGGCAAACGACCGACCGCCGAAATTTCGGCGCTTTGCCGGGCGTGACGCTTTACCCCAATCCGGCACGCGAAGGCTTTACGCTTCGTTTTGAAACGCCGATTTCGGCAACGCTCGAAATTTTGGATTTGACGGGCAAAACGGTTGTCGCGCGTTCCGGCGGCGCTTTGCAAGAAGTCGTTGTATCCACCGATTCGCTTTCGCGCGGCCTTTACATGGTGCGGGTGCGCTCGGGCGCCGACGTTGCAACTTTCCGGCTCGTGTTGGAGTAGGCCTCGTTCTTCTCAAAAACAAAAAAACATTTTTTATGTAGAAAAACGAACGGCACGCCCTCGCGCGTGCCGTTTTTTATTGGGTCTTGGGAGTAAAGCCACCCTCTTCTCGTTCCAATGAATCTTGTCGGCACGAGGAATTGTTGGTTTGAAATTTATCGAAGATTTATCTACATTTAACGCAAGCTATGCACATTTCGCGGCAAAGGCGGGCGCCGGACGAAAAATTTGGCGTAAATTTGCAATACGATGAAAAATTGGATAGTCTTAGCGGCATGGTCGGCGTGGGTTGGCAACGCGTCGGCTCAGACGGGCAAAGTACCGTTCGCCGTCTGCGACACAAACTTTGCACCGAAGGAAATGGTTTTGGCGCCGGGCCTGCGATACGATTTTTTGTTTAACCAAGGGGAATCGGTCGTGGCTCCGAACGCCAAAATGGGCAAGTCCCGTGGTAAATTCGACATGAGCGTCTACACGCCCATGCGTCAAAATCCCCGCAACATTCCCGTCCCCGACCCCAAAGTGTATCCCAACGCTCCCACCGACCCGCATGAAGTGGGTTTGCTGTGGGTGAACCACGAAACGGCGGACAGCAGCGACATGCTCGGCGACGGCGGAGGGGCGACGGTACTGCGCGTCATTCGCCGGGACACGCTTTGGCGCAAGGCCGGGCGCGGCTTTACGGTGGATTTTTCGTCGGTGGGTGGAACGTGGAAAAATTGTCTTGGAACCCTTACCCCTTGGGGTACGGTTTTGACTTCCGAAGAGTTCGAACCCAAATCCAACGCCGAAATTTACAACGGAGGCAAAGGCATTCGCGATACGTCCGACTACAAAAACTACCCGCGTTATTTGAACTACGGTTGGGTGGTGGAGGTCAATCCCCACACGCGTAAAATCACGGGCAAACATTTTTCGATGGGGCGTTTCTCGCACGAGGGCGTGGTCTGCATGCCCGACTCCAAAACCGTTTATATGTGCGACGACTATGCGCCGGGGTTGTTTTTTAAGTTTGTGGCGAAAAAAGCCGGGGTTTTGGCCGAAGGAACGCTTTATGCCTTTAAGTTTACCGGCGACGGCGGCAAAGGCGAATGGATTGCCCTGCCCTCCGAACGCGACTCGTTAAACAACATCCGGGAAATCGCCCTCAAAAAAGGCGCCTCCGTTTTCATTCGTCTCGAAGATATCGAATCCACCCCCGAAGGATATCTCATTCTTGCGGAAACGGGAATGGATAAAGTGGATTTGTCGGGCGCGTTCGCCTTGGGCGGCAAAATCGCGCCGCATTTGAAAACGCTGAGTTCCGACGGCATAAATTATTCCGACAAATACGGACGCCTGCTCAAATACGACCCCAAAACCGAAACCATCACCCCGTTTTTGGTCGGTGGAAAAGGCGAAAAATCCAACAACCATCTGGCCAATCCCGACAATCTTGTCGTCGATTTCAAGCGCAACGTCCTATATATATGCGAAGATTTGAACGGTCTGAGCGATGGGCGCGTTCCCGAGCACGTCAAGGACTACGCCGTCAATGAAGTTTACGCTTTGGACTTGAAAGTCAAAAATCCCAAAGTCGACGACCTTAAACGATTTTTGATTGCTCCCGCCGGCGCCGAACCCACCGGTCCATGTTTTACGCCTAATTTCGACACCATGTTTATCAACATGCACGCTCCCAACGCCGAAAAAACCCAAGGCCGCTTCAAAACCGACGTAACCGTGGCCATTCGCGGTTTTGACGCAACGGAAAAAGATACACCCAAAAACGTTTCGGGAACCTCGGAAAAATAATAAACAAGGTGGAATGCATACAAGAGCCACGGGCGCTTTGCGGACGCGATGAATTTTTTCCGTTCGGAGTTGATTTTTTACCGTTCGTTTACCCCGTTGATAATCTACTTGCATTCTTTTGCTATATTGCATTTAATTTTGCGCTCACGTGCGTGTCAAAACCTGTCCCGTTTTGGACGTTATCGTGCAAACGCTTTAAGAAAAGAATTTACCCAACAATTTTTTGACGTTCCCATCCAAGGGAATGCGAAAATAGACGAGGATGAAGACCTTTAAAACTACGGTTATGGCGAGGATGGCTAGGCTGTTCGTGTTGATGCTCTTTCCGGCCCTTTGGGGAACGAAGGCGGCGGCGCAGTGCGGCGGTTTTGACTTCACCGTATCCAACGACGGCTTATGTCCGCCGTCGATTTTGATAACCTTCACTTCCACCGGCATTCCCAATTCCGATTGGTGTTCGAACGTTCAGTGGACGATTATCCCGCCTTCCGGCCAAACGATATCTTATTGGGGATGTTCATATTTTCAGACATTGGATTATGGGATGTACAACGTTACGCTGCGAATTTTTTTGCCCTCCGGCGAGGTTTGTACTATTACCCGCATGGTTCCCGTATTTCCTGAGGAGCTGACGCTTGAACCTTCGTCGTTTCCGGGCATTTGTACGACTACGAACGAGCCTTATACTTTTTGTATTCCCGCTTGTCAAGCGTGTCCCGAATGCTGTACTTGGGTGGTTTCCAATCAAAACCCGGTCGTGGGAGGTGGGTGCGTCAATGTTATCCCCAATACGCTGGGTTGTAAGAATTTGACGGTTCGGTACACGCCGCCCAACACGGCGGGTTGCGTCATCGAACGCGTGTTCGACTGCATAGTGAACGTATTTCCGCCATGTCCGGCGTCGTTTGCCAATACGGGGTTGGACTTTTGCCTGGGCGAGCCGATGACCGTCAATTTTACCGCGTCGGAAAATTGCGGCCAACAAACGATAACCAATTATGCATGGACGATTGAAGGCGGCTCGCCGGGCGGTGGACAGGGAGGGACGATATCTTCCACCTTTCCGGGGCCGGGTACGTATTCCGTTACTTTGCGCATAACGACCGCCACCGGGTGCACTTACGAAAACACGCGCAACATCACCGTCACTCTCAGTCAGCCTCTCCAACCGCAAATTGCGTGGGTTACGCCGCCGCCGGCCACGTGCTGTTCGGGAGATGTCTTTCCCATACGCATCGTTCAGCCGAATCCGCTGCCCGCCGTCGGGCAATGGGTGTGGGAGGGACAGGATGACGGCGGCAACCCTATCGGCCCCGGCATTACTCACAATCCTCCTTCGGATACGGCTTATTACCGATGCCGAAACGGACAACTAAGCTTCCGCTTGCTGCACATCGTCGGACAATGTACGACGTATTCCAATTGGCTGAGCGCCAGCGGAATTACTCCCGCGGTGGATATGTCCGCTCCCATTATCGACCGTGCTTTGTGTACCTCTCCGCACACTTCGACCTTCACGCTGACCCAAGTGCAACCCGGTTGTACTTACACGGCGATAATTTTACAGCGCATGCCCCCCAACGATTATCCTTACGCCAATCCGCCCAACGATACGGCGGGCGTGGTACAGTTGGAACCCGGCCAAACGCAATTTAACTTTACCTTTAACAGCTACCCCGACTACTACGACATCCACATCCGGGTTTGTTGCGGCGGATGCTGCATTACCCGACAGTTCAACGCCTATGTTGTCGAGGCACAGCCCTGCCCCAATTTCGTTATCGACAACACCGTCGTCTGTACGGGCGAATGCGCCAATATTCAAAACAAGGTTTCGCTTTGTCCCGACAACGCTCCCGCCGGCATTCCTTTTCTTTACGAATATTATTATTATCAACAAGGCGTGGACATTTTTATGCCGAATCCTCCCCAAGGTCCCGGCACCCGCTTCTCCGCCGACGAAAATCCGTGTTTTTCTTCGCAAACTCCCGGTACGTATTACATCCGGCAAAGGGTCGCCAACTTGGACATGGGTTTTTGTCCTCGGGACACCTTTATCGACAGGGCCATTACCGTCAACGGCTTAAAGGCTACCGGTGTGCCAATGTTTCGACGCGGATGCTTGGACCCCACTTGGACCGACACCATCACCATCACCGTTACCTCCGTACCGGCCCAAATAAGCAACTTTGTATGGAGCTACCAGCCCAATGACGGAAGCATAACATTTGAATCTTACGGCTCCACGGGCAATCAACATCGTTGGGGAGCGAAGTTTTCTCAAAAAGGAGTATATAAAATTTCCGTTGAATTAACGAATACCGCGGGTTGTAAAACTACGTTGGATTTAGGGGATTTTTATTCGGGCATACGGGCCGTGATGACTCCGCCCGACAAACTTCCTTGCAAAGGGGTGCCGTATTGTATAAAAGGTTCGAGCCAAATCAACGACCCCGACCCGACGGCCAATGCTTTTGCATGGGACGTCTCGCCACCCATTCCGCCGCATAACATCTTCGGCACGCCCAACGAAATGTGTTTCAATTTTCCCGAAGCGGGTACGTACAGGGTGCGTTTTACCGTCGGCTTTACTCCTCCTTACGCCAATTATCTTTGTACCCACGACACCTTCTTGGACGTTCAGGTAACCGAGGCCATAGGTACGTTGATTGTACCGGACGACGAACAGGCTTGTGACGCCATTATCAATTTCACTGTTATAGCCCCCGAGGCCGTCAGGTATCGTTTTATTTTTACCGATTACGACACTACCTTTGTTTTGCCCACGCCCGTTCCTCTTTATATCTTACAACATGAATTTTCAAATTTTGGTTGTCAGCCCGTGGTGGTGGAAATTGTCGACGTCAACGGTTGCCGCAAAACCATGCGCGATACCGTATGTTTGCGCGGCCCTCGTGCGGAACTCAATTTTTGTCCCAAACGTAGTTGCACCAACTTCCGTGCTTACTTCGAGAATCGAAGTTATCTTTTCAATACCGTACGTGTAAACTTCGGAGATACAATCATAGAGTTGTCGGAAAGTTTCACGGGTATGCAGGAATACGCTCCTCCGGCCGTTCAAGCAGAGTGTGGTCTTTTTCCCGACTACAACGAATATCAGTCGTGGTATTACGATTTTCGTTATCCGGAGTTGGCCAAATCCCAACGATGGGACAACAACCCGCCCAACCCGTACTGTCAAGACTCTTTCTGCTCCTTCGCTATTCAGGCTTTGGCTTACAATGCCGAAATTTGTCCGCGTGCCGCCGCGTTTTACGACACGCTAACCATATTTCGCGAAGCGATTCCCAACTTTTCCTTCGACCAAACCCCGCGCTGTCTGCCGACGACGCTTGAATTTAAAAACCTATCCCGATACGCCGTGGACTACGAATGGGACATCGACGCCGACGGTACGGTCGAAGGTTACACTCGTCAGTTTCGGTACGAAATTCCGCCCGAAATGTCCGGCAGAACCATATCCATACGGCTGAGGGCAAAGAACGCCAACAACTGTTGGGCGGAAACGACCATGACCTATACTCCGCTCGTTACGCCGATAGCAAGGTTCGACGTACCGCGCCACAGCTGTTTGGGCGAGCCGACCGTTTTTGAAAACCGCACGCAAAATTCCGGTTCCGCAACTTATTTTTGGGACTTCGGCGACGGCAACACCTCCACCGACCCCGAACCCGTTCACGTCTATCAAAATCGCGGTACCTACACGATAAAACTTGTCGTGCGCGACCAAAACGGTTGTGTGGACAGCACCATCCGCTACGATTACGTTTCCGTCAGCCGCCCCGTGGCGGATTTCATCCTTAACGACGACCCGAATCTTCCGTTCCCCTTGCGCTTGTACTATCCCGGCGATACGCGAGTGAAATTCACGGACAAGTCCGCTTTTGCGGACAGCATCGTCTGGGAAATCGAGGCCAAACAATACGGGGAAATCGTCATTAACGAGCGAGAGTTCGAACGCGAATACGTCTACGACGACACTCTGAACCCCATTCGGCTTATCGCTTACGACGCGCAAGGTTGTACCAGCGTGGTGGAGAAAGGCCCGGTATACATTATTGGTTTGCAAATCCACATTCCCAATATTTTCACTCCCAACGACGACGGCGCCAACGACGTTTTTCGCATCGTGTACAACGGGCCGAAAAAGTATTCGCTCATCATATTCGACCGTTGGGGTATGCAGGTTTCCAACGAAATCACCGATTACAAAATCGGTTGGAACGGAAAAGACCGTAACGGCAACCATTGCGCCGAAGGCGTGTATTATTACGTTTTCAAACTCGATGATATGTTGCTGACCGGTGAAATTACATTGGTGAGATAAGCCGGTCAAAAAATTTACTTTGACCGATGCCGCTACATTACGCAACGGCATCGGTTTATCCTATTTAGACGTGAAAATATTGTTTGTCGGGGATATGGCGGCGGGCGTTGTACCGCCGTCGAACCCGTATACAAAAGAGGTTGCAGATTGGATTACGGCTTTTGATTTCCGCGTCGTGAATTTCGAGGCGCCGGTTTCGGGAGGCGCAAAACCTTTGCCGAAAATCGGACCGGCGATAGCCCAATCGGAAGGTTGGGAAAGGATGACGGCTCCATTCAACGTCGCGTCTTTGGCCAACAACCACGTCATGGATTTCGGCGCCGAAGGATTGAAAAACACTCTCGACGCATTGCACGCCAAAAACATCCAAACCTTTGGTGCCGGCATGACCCGCGCCGATGCCTATCGTCCGTTGATTTTGGAAAAAAACGGCAAAAAATTGGCGCTTATAGGGGCGGGCGAAGCCCAATTCGGTTGTTTAATCGAAGACGACGCGCCCGGATACGCATGGATTTTCCATCCACAAATTTACGAAACCATCGCCCGTTGCAAGTCGGAGGGTTGTTTGACCGTCGTTTTGCCGCATGCGGGTTTTGAAATGGAAACCCTGCCGCTTCCCGAATGGCGCCGCGCCTATCGCGGCTTGATAGACGCCGGCGCCGACGCCGTCGTCGCCTCGCACCCCCACGTCCTTCAAGCCCGTGAAATTTGGCGGGAAAAGCCGATTTACTATTCACTAGGAAACTTTTATTTTCCGACCGCCAAACCCCGTCCCGACCCGCGCTGGTACGTCTCTTTGGGGGTTGCGTTGCAATGGAACGACGTGCCGGTTTTTGAACACGTATTTTTTCGATTCGACGAATCGGGTGTACATTTGACGGACGAATCGGCGGTGTTCGATGCCCTTTGCCGCGAAATTCAAGCCCCGGATTACATGGAAAAAATCAATCGCGTTTGCGTCAAGGCTTGGGACGACGTTTATCAACGACTTTATATGTTTCATCCTGTGGCCAAGCGCTACAACCCCTTCCGCATTTTGGACCGCCTCTTTAACGCCGGCGTTTATTTGCTTAAAGGAAACGCGTGGTTCGACCGCGTCAACGAAATGCGAATTTACCATAACATACGCATCGAAACGAACCGCTTTGTCGTCGAGCGTGCCCTTGCCCAAAGGAACGGCCTTTATCGCTGACGACGTTGAATAAATCGAAAGTCGGATAGACTGACTTTTTTAAGAATTTTACGTTTGCAATGGACGTTCGTTCAAGTGGCCGTCGAGCTCGTCCGGTCTTCGGGTCTCAATGCCTACGCAATTTAAGAAAAGGAAAATGAAAAATTTGGGGATAATCGTCGCTTTTGCGGTCTTGGGAAGCCATTACGCTTATGGTCAGGCGTGGGTGTATTTCAAAGACAAAGGGCCGGATTGGCGCGAACGATTGGTGCAAGCGGTCGACATGGGTTTTTGGCACGAGGACGCCCTTGAACGTCGTTTCAGGAAAAAGATAGCTTTCGATTATCGGGACGCGCCCGTTTACGAACCTTATCTGCAGTCCGTCGGTGGAGAGGTTAAATATGTCTCGCGGTGGTTGAATGCGGCTTACGTTGTCGAACCCCGTTGGGCGGAAGGCGTGGAAAAAATCGTCCCCGCAAGGTCGTATCGCGCTTTGGCGACCGAAGACGAATGGCTTGGCACGTATTTGGGGCAGGCGTTCGACCAACTCAACCTCATTCGCTTGGATACCCTTTGGGGGGCGGGATTTCGTGGCAGAAACGTGCGCATCGCCGTTTTTGATTCCGGTTTTGAGGGATATCGTAATATTCCCGCCTTTACGTATGTGAATTCCAAAGGTCAGCCCGTTTATCAAAAGGATTTTGTCGATTTTGACGACAACCCCTTCGACGGCGACGACCACGGCACGCGGGTGCTTTCGGTGATTTCCGCTTTTATTCCCGATACTTTGGTCGGCGGCGCGACGGAGGCGGATTTAATTCTCGTCAAAACGGAGGATGTGAGTCGGGAAGTTAAAAACGAAGAGTACCAATGGGTGGCGGCGGCCGAATGGGTCGAAAGCATGGGTACGGATATTATTCAAAGTTCGGTTGGCTATACAACGTTCGACGACCAAGGCTCTTACACCGTTGCCGATTTGGACGGACAAACGGCGGCGATAACTTTGGCGGCGGACGCGGCGGACGAGGCGGGAATATTGGTCGTTCAATCGTCGGGTAACGAAGCGGGCAACGCTTGGAACAACGTCATCGTTCCTTGCGATGGAAAAAGGGTGTTGTGCGTCGGCTCGGTGCGGAAAAATCGACAACGTTCGTCCACATCGTCTTACGGTCCGACGGCGGACGGGCGCATTAAGCCCGAAGTGATGGCTATGGGGGCGGGTGCGGCGGTTTCCACGGGGGCGGGCTCCATATTCCGTACGGGAGGGACGTCTTTCGCTGCTCCGGTTATATCGGCGTTGGCCGCCGCCCTCATGCAATCCAAACCCGACGCCACGAACCGTGAAATTTTCGAGGCCATCGTCCAAAGTTCCGACCGTTTTTATCAACCCGATACCCTCTATGGCTTCGGCATTCCCGACGGCGCTTTGGCCTATCGTATTCTTCATCCACGGCAAGACACCCAAACCGTTCGCTCGCCGATTTTGAAGCCCGAATTTGTACTGTACCCAAAATCGTTTTGTTGGTTTGAATCCCCAATGTCGGGGCGTTTCAACATCGAATTTTTCGACCTATCGGGTAAACTTCTGGCGCGTGAACATGATTTGTATCCCGGGATAAAATATGATTTTCCCGATTTTTTAACCGGAATCGTCGTTGCCAAAATTACCGCGCCCTCGGGAGTATGGCGAAAAAAAGTCGTGCTGAATTATCGCTAGAAAAACACGGGTTCGGCTTCGACGGGCAAGGCCTCGAATTTGATGTTGTCGTAAAGGGCGGGGACTTTGCGTTGGTGGTCGAAAGAGTGTTCGAGGGCCAAGATGCCGGCGAAGGCTTGCAGGCGGGCGGAGTCGCCGGCGGTAAGCGGCAGGTAGCCGTTGCCGTTGGAGGAGAGCCACGTGATGCGGTTGATTAAATCCCAAGCGGAAATCGGCGTACGCGCTTCGCGTTTGCACGAAGCGTCCATTTTGTTGAGGTCGCAGCCCATTGCTTTGTAGTCGGAAAGCACGAGGTTGAGCGGCAGAAGGGAATTGAGTCGTTGGCGGCAGGTTTCTTTGTCGAGGCCGATGTTGTCCACATAACCTTTGACGGTACGGTGGGCGTGGGCAAGTTCGGCCACGGAGACGGGCGTTTTCTCCAAGATTTTTATGCGCTCGGCAAGTTGGGTTTCGTATTGCCGCATGGAATCGAGTTTGGGCAGGGTGTTGAGGAATTCGCGTAAGGCCGGCGCCGTGTTTTCCACCAGTGATATCGACGACAACGCCGTATGTACGACCATTCCGTTGATGCAAATCAGCCGCTCGTTGAACGGGCTGACGAAAATTCCACCCGCGGGGTCGTTGAGAAACGCTATGCCCGATTTGAATTTTTCCCGTTGGTAGCCGAACTCCCAATACTTGTTGACCGTCGTGATGCTTACTCCTTGACGAACGGAATATTCCATTCTGCGGATTTCAAGGCCCGGCACGTCGTTCATGCTGCGTTCAAAGACGTCGAAAAACAGCTTGTTGCTAAAGAGCGGTCGTGAACCGTTCAGTATCGAGACGACGGACTTGGTTTCCGGATTGACGCCCAAGACGACGGTTTCTCCGGCCGGTACGACGGTGTTGATGAGCATTTTCAGGAATTGGGTTTGCCGTTCGGGGTGCGCAAGGTTGTTGTAGCGGCTCGTCATTTTTTTGGAGCCGACCACGCGTTTGACCAAATCTCTGTACGCGCGTTCGCTTATCGCAACCGTCTTGCCTTCGACGACGATGCTTCGGCCGTCCACGGGCTGAATGTCCCTAAGCCGAACCTCTTTTCTTAACACGCCCGCTTCGAGGACGCTTTTTTTGAATGCAAGGTAATCGTCGTGGTCGTAAGACCTGCCGGTATTCATTAATATTTCCATCGTTTTATTTATTTATAAATTTGATACAATATAATTAAAACCAATTTTTTATAAAAAAAATTCATGGGCTTGAAAGAAAATCCCGTTGTCGGCCATATCTCCTTACGACGGGATGAATCGCCATGGACTATTTTGCGGGTCTGCGTAGAATGTAGCGAGTGATAAAAATACCGGTGCTTTTTTCCACGCCGTAAACGCCGCTGTTAACCGAGTAAAGTTCCCAGCCGTCTTTGGTGTATTCGTTGAGACGGTCGGCGATGACGCGGTCGTTGTTGCGGATGTTGCCGAAGTTGATGCCGACGGCGGAAAAGAAGTTTTGCAATTCCTTTTCGATGGTTTGTCCGTCCTTGTCGGTAGTGATGAGACGCGAACGTCCCAAGCCCATCGGCACGACCGATTCCACCGCCGAAATTTGCATGTATTCGTAGGTGGTTTGAGCGCCGGCGCCGTTTACCGCAAAAACTGCCAAAAGGGCGCCGAAAATCAAAATTTTCATGATGTTTGTGGGGAATTATTTTAACTTCTTTCCTCTGCCAAAAAGGCTGAAATGAACGTAGCGTTGCGGGTTGGTCTTTAAGTCTACGAGTAAAATATCGAGGTCTTTGGAGGCGTCGGCCAAGTTCTTGACGATTTGGGGGTCGAGGGCCATTTTACCCAAGGCGCCTTCTTCGTTTTGGATGCGCGAGCTGATGGCGTTGATGTTTTCCGCCGCTTGCTTGGCGCTTTGCATGATGCTTTTGAGGTCGCCGGTGGCGACGGCAAGCGTGTCGGTAATTTTTGCGGTGTTCGCTAAAATTTTGTGCAGGTTTGGGTTGTTTTTGTATTCGCCCGCCAACAAACGTAGGCTGTCCGTTAGGACGTTGATTTTTGCGGCGGTAGTGCGAAAGTCTCCCGTTAAGACGTTGACGTTGGATGTAACCGATTCGACGTTTTTAACGATGCGATTGACGCGGTTGTTGGAATCTTGGGTGGTTTCGCGCATTTCTTGGGTAATGACGGCGATATCGTCGAGAACGGCTTGAAGTTTTGCGCCCAGTGGCGTGAGCATGCCGTCGAGCTTGTCGAATATCCCCAAAGCGAGGCTGTCGCGCAGGGTGTCGCCGGGGGAAAGAATTTTTTTGGCTTTCCCCAAATGTAGAATTACGCACTTGGTACCGAACATATCGTACGAACCAATGGTGGCGCGGCTGTCTTCGGGGACGTCGATTTTTTCGTGGATTTCCATGGCCACGTCGAAAATTCCGCTTTCGGGGCGCAGTTTCATGGCCTCGACTTTTCCGACGTTAAAGCCGTTGAGGCGTACGAAGCAGCCCGGCGTCAGACCGTCGACATGCGGGTATTTCGCATGATAGACGACGGGGCGACTGAGAACGTTCGTGCCTTCGAGGTAGTTGATTCCGACAATCAAAAGCACCAACGCCGCCACGCCGAACGCGCCAACTTTTAATTCTTTGGGAATGACGGGTTTGGCCATGAACGACGATTTTTAATTGCCTCCCGAAATTTTGGAAATCTCGGAGGCCGAAAGAATGGCATTGCGAATTTGTTCGGTTAGGTTTTCCAGTCCGCCCGGGGAGCTGGGTATCATGATGGTGTTGGTGCGCGAATTTTCCGCCACTTCTTTTAAGGTATCGAAATATTGGGTCATGAGCACGAGCATCATCACGTCTTGTGCCGTCGAGCCTTGAATGGAGCTTTGAAACTCTTCGACCGATTCTTTCAGTCCCTCGATGATGGCTTTGCGTTGATTGGCAATGCCTCGGCCTTGCAGTTCTTTGCTTTGCGCTTCGGCTTCGGCGGCTTTGACTTTGAGGATGCGGTCGGCTTCGCCCTTTTCCGCCGCCGCCATGCGCATACGGGTCGCCGCGTTGATTTCGTTCATGGCGTTTTTGACTTTTTCGTCGGGTCCGATGTCCGTAACCAACGCCTTGATGATTTTGTAACCGAACTCGTTCATCGTCGTTTGCAACTCTTCTTTGACGGCGTCGGCGATTTCGTCTTTGTGCGAAAAAACGTCGTCAAGTTTTAAGAGCGGCACCCGCGCACGCACCACGTCGAAAACATAAGAGGTGATTTGTTCTTTGACGTTGTTGAGTTTGTAGTAGGCCTCGTAGACTTTGGCGGGGTCGACCATATACTGAACCGAGACCTGAATGTGGACGAAAACGTCGTCTTCGGTTTTGGTTTCGACGGCCACGTCCAGTTGTTGCACACGCATATTGACCCGCGCGGGGATTGAATCCAGCAACGGAATTTTGAAGTTCAAACCGGGGGTGGCCGCCCGCTCGAACTTGCCCAAGCGTTCCACCAACGCCACCGTTTGTTGTTTAACCACAAAAACAAAGGAGCGCAGCAACGCGAATCCGCCCCCCAAAAGTATCAACGCCGGTATTAAATTTTCCATATTTTATAACTCTTGTGCTTTCGGAATGGATGCTATTTCATTTATCCTTTCAACGCCCAATATTACGAATTTTCGAACGTCCGGATACACTTTGTGGACAAAATTGACGCGGTCGCATTTTTTTAACAAGTAATTTGGCCGCCGAAATGAATTTGTCGCTTTACTCCCGCTTGAAAGAACTTTATTGCTTTGCGCCTTGTTTAATGCCTGCCGTTTATTGGAAGCGGCTTCAATCCGAATTGCTTTAAGTCACGAGCCCTCAGGGCAAGCTTAAAGCAAAGACCAACCAACGTTGTTGCGTTTAGACGCGGAAAAACGTATGTTTTTTCCAAAGCACGTATTCGTTAAGAGCGAATTTGCCGGTTTTTCGCCGGCGTGAGCTGACGCCAAGTCCTTAAAGTAATTCGCGTGCGGTTACGGACTTGGCATTTCTTTTTTTAATTTTTGTTTTCGGTTGCTTTTTGAAGAAGGCGGAGATAATTTTTTGAGAATTTTGCGGCTGTTTTGGATTTTATTTTTTAAATTTTTAAAATCGCGTGTCAATCGAATTGGCGATTGACCTCCTATAGATGGGTTGTTGGCTTCGATTTTTAATGCGAGAGGCCGGCGACCTAACAATTGGTAGACTGCTCCAACCGAATAGAGGACAAAGTACGCTTTGCTTGTAAACCTCCGTGGTTGTCAAGCAAACCATTTAACTTGGCGCCAAAGCCGTAATTTGCTCGCGTACGGCAAAGGCTTTGGCATTTGTATTTTCGGCATTCCCTATTGTTATTTCTTGGATTCAAACGTTCGCAACGCTTCGGCGACAAGATACAGGCTTCCGGCGACGACGACGGCTCCGCCTGTATTTTCCGCCTCGTTTTTTGCGGCGGCAAAGGCGGCGGTAAAGGCGGGATAAAAGTCGGCGTGCAAGCTTTTGACGAGCGGCTCCCATGTTTCGGGTGGCGCGGCACGAGGTGAATCGGGGGCGGTGAAAAAGAAACGCGCGTCGGCGGGAAAGCGCCGAGCGATGGCGGCGTGGTCTTTGTCGGCCAAAGCGCCCCAAACGACAAAAATTTTTTCGACTCCCGCCGCTTTCAGGGAGGCAAACAAAGCTTCCACGCCTTCGGGGTTGTGGGCGCCGTCCACAATCACGAGCGGTGAACGAGCGACGATTTCCAAACGGCCGCGAAGCCCGGGGGCGTTTGCGACCGGGGCGACGGGTTTGCAAAGTCCGCAAGCGGGCATGCGGGCGTTAAGAATTTCAAGGGTTTTCCAGGCGACGGCGATGTTGTCGCATTGATGTTTTCCCCAAAGTTCGGTTTGGGATTCGGCCAACACTTTGCCCTCCTTCATAACCTTGAAACGCATGTTTCCCGGCTCGATTTGGGTAGGCACAACGTCAATGTCGCAAAAGTTTAACGGCGCGTCGACGTTGCGGGCGAAGTCCGCAAAGACTTTTTGAATTTCGGTTTTTTTTTCTCCGACGACCGCCGGTATGCCGGCTTTAATGATTCCCGCTTTTTCCGTCGCAATCTGTTCGAGGCGCGTTCCGAGAAGTTCTTGGTGGTCGTGGCCGACGTTGGTGACGACCGAGACGATTGGGGAGACGAGGTTGGTGGCGTCGAGTCGTCCGCCGAGTCCCGTTTCCAATACCGCTACGTCCGTTTTCTTTTCTTGGAAAAGCGTCAAGGCGATGGCGGTGGCGGCCTCGAAGAACGTCGGACGACGGACTTCAAATTCGCGACGATAGCGTTCGGCGACGGCGGCCCAATCGGATTCGGGAAGGGGGACGCCGTCGATGCGTATGCGTTCGGTGAAGTGCAGCAGATGAGGCGAGGTGTAAAGACCCGTGCGGTAACCCGCCGTTTGCAAAGCGTGGGCCAACATCCATGCGACCGAGCCCTTGCCGTTGGTGCCCGCGACGTGGATGCATTTGAGGTTTTGATGAGGATTGCCGATGGCGGCGGCCAACGCTCGAAAATTGTCCAAGCCGAAAGTGTACGGGCCGGCGTCCCAGTTTTTGCCCAAGCCCGTGAGGTAGTTGTAAACGTCTTTCATGCGGGGCAAAAATCGGAAATATTCCGCACATCGAATTTTGGGTCGGATATTTGGGATGTGGATAAATAAACCGATATTTTTTTCGCAAGGTATTGTGCAATGAGAAAACCGCCGTAAATTTGCACCCGCAATTCGGCACGAGCCGAGGGCAAATCGAAAAATTCCGGCGCGAGCCGGTTTGTATATCCCGAAAGGGGTTCTTTGAAAATACGGGGCGACGACAAAAGTAGGGAAGGGTAAGAACGGCCGCGCGAAAGCGCGAACAATAATTTACTATGGAGAGTTTGATCCTGGCTCAGGATGAACGCTAGCGGGGGGCCTAATACATGCAAGTCGAACGGTGCGGCGACGCATAGTGGCGGACGGGTGCGTAACGCGTACGTAACCTACCCTTGGTAGGGGGACAACAT
>CALAJH010000054.1 GCA_937922655.1 uncultured Bacteroidia bacterium | reverse complement strand
CGAAGATTTTTGTCTCCCGCGTTTTTTCCCTTTCAACGAATTTGTAGCCATAAATTACGGGAAAGCGGCGGCGGCGGCGTTAATCGAAAAATTCTCCGCCAACCCCGACCCCGCTTCTTTCGAGGCCTTTGCCGTGGTTTTTGACGCGTTCGTCCGGCGGGGCGGGGCGGACGACCCGCAAAACCTCCGCGAACGCTTTTTGGCGTTCGTCAAAGAAATCGAGGCCGCCGCCGTCAAAAAACACTACGAACGCGTTTACCCCAACGACGATTACGACTTCCCGGACGACTACAACGTCGCCGACGCCATCCTTGGCGCCACGCTTTCCGGAGAACTTCGCGTCGACGCCAACGCCTCGGTCGACTCTATGGCCCAAAAAGTATCCCGCCAAAAGCCTTACGGCAAATTTCTTTTTTGTACCAAAATCCCCAAATTCGCTCCGGAAAACGTCATATTGCCGCCAAGTTTGTTTTAGCAATGCTTTCTTTTGTCGACCTTTTTTGCGGGTGCGGCGGGTTGAGCCTCGGGTTGCAAAAAGCGGGGCTCAACCATTTGGCGGCGTTCGACTACTGGGACAAGGCAATCGCCGTTTATCAGGCCAACGTATCTCCGCACGCTTTTGTATTCAACCTCGCAAATACGGAGGCCGCCGCGGAATCCGTCTCCCGCTATTCCCCCGACCTTATTGTCGGGGGGCCGCCGTGCCAGGATTTTTCCCTTTGCGGAAAAAAACAAATCGGCCGCCGCGCAAATTTGACGCTTTCTTACGTCGAGATTATTGCCGCAGTCCGCCCCAAATATTTCTTGATGGAGAACGTTCCCCCGATAATCAAAACCGAGTTTTTCAAAAAAGTATATTTGGCGGCGGCGGCGGCGGGGTACGGGCTGACGTACAAAATCGCCGATTTAAGTTTTTACAACGTCCCGCAAAAAAGAAAAAGGCTTTTTTTGCTGGGCGTTTTGGGCGGCGGAGAAAACTGTCTTGACGTTTACTGGAAGCCGTACGTTGCGAAAAAACCCAAAACCGTACGCGAATACGTAACGGAGAACCCCGTCAACGCCGAATGGAATTTCGACCATTACTTTCTCTACCCAAGATATATGGAGAGGCGATGCACTTTTTCCATGGACGAGCCGTCGTGGACAATTGTGTCGTCGTTCAAAAGAAATCCCGGCCCAAAATTCAGGCCCTCCCCAAACGAAAAATACGATTACCAAACGGCGCCCCGCCTAAACCTTAAACACGCCATGGACTTGCAGACTTTCCCAAAAGGATTCAACCTTTTCCCGGAAGGCGCAAAGATAAGCGAAAGCGACGCCCGACTTATGGTGGCCAACGCCGTACCCGTCAATGCGGGAGAATTTTTCGGCAAGGTGTTTTCAAGGTACGAGGCCGCCAAAATCAAAAACAAAACCACCTTGTTTTAAAATGAAGGAAAGCGCCATTCTAAAAAGCCTCCGCGCCGCGGCGCCGTATTTTCGCGCCCGACTTTTTCGCAACAACGTCGGGGCCGCCGATTTTGACGACCGCCGCATCTTTTACGGCCTCGGCAAAGGCACCTCCGACCTTATTGGGTGGCACGAGGTCATCGTCGGCCCCGAATTGTTGGGAGAAAAACTTGCCGTTTTTGCGGCCGTGGAAGTCAAAACCAAAAACTGCCGCGCAACGCCCGCGCAAGAGGAGTTTTTGGCCCTCGTCGAAAAAGCGGGCGGCGTGGCCAAAATATTCAGGGAAGGAGAAGACATTCAAAAATTTTTCAAACAATGGGAAAACCGTCCATCGAAAAAGTAATGCGGGAGCGCGGCGTCAAATTTACCCGCCGCGGCTCGAAAGGCACGGGCTTGTGCCCGTTCCACGACGACCAAAAGCCGTCGATGTCCATCGACTTCGACAAAAACGTCTTTTTTTGCCACGCTTGCGAGGCCAAGGGAGATTCTTATTCGTTTATCCAAATGTACGACAAAGTCGACTTCAAAACCGCCGCCGCGGCGTACGACGACGCGGCCGCCCCGCCGCCAACGCCAAAAAGGCCCGCCGAGCCCGAATTGACGGTAGTCGTCCCCGTGCCTTTGTCCGCGCCTCCCGTATACGAAGCGTTCCCGCGACCCAAAAAAGGGGCGGTGTACTCCTACATAGTAGGAGAAAAATTAATATTTTACGTCTACCGACACGAAAAAAAGGACGGCGGCAAAGTCTTTTACCCCGTATGCTTCACCGCGGAGAAAGGATGGCAACGCGTCGCCCCGCCCCCGCCGCGCCCCCTTTACCGCCTGCCCATTTTACAAAAGCAAGCCTCCCTCCCCGTTATGGTGGTAGAGGGAGAAAAAACCGCCGAGGCCGCCGCCAAAATTTTTGAAAAAAAGTACGTAGTGGTCACGTGGTCCGGCGGGGCCCACGCCGTAGACAAAACGGATTGGACTCCGATTAAAAACCGCCACGTGGTTGTATGCCCCGACAACGACCCCGCGGGGGCCGCCGCCGCCAAAAAAGTCGCGGCCCAACTGCAAAAAGTCGGCGCCGCTTCCGTCGCAATGTTCTCCCCACCCGCCGATTGGGCCCCCTCGGCCGACTGGGCCGACTGGAAAGGTTCCAAAGAAAAAGCCTTCGAAATTTTGGCGGCCTGCACAATTCCCGTTACCGCCGACGCGCCTCCGCCCAAAACGCCCAACCCCTTCAACGACCAAATTCACGTCCTCGGCAAGATGATTGCCGACAGCGGCAAAAACGTCGAAATCGTAGTGTCCATCCCCGGTTGCGGCATCGTCAACGTCAACCCCGCGGACGTCACCGGCAAAATGCTTTTGGCGCTTTGCCCCGACCCCGCCGTCTGGTTGGCGGCCTACACCCGCCATACGGGAATTACCAAGAATTACCCCAAGTTTGGCAACGCCGAAATGGTCTACGACGTCGTCGCCGT
>CALAJH010000053.1 GCA_937922655.1 uncultured Bacteroidia bacterium | reverse complement strand
CCCCCGCAACGATTTGCGTCGGGCAATCGACGACCTTGTCCGCCTCGGGTGCATCGACTTACGTTTGGAACGGCGGAAGCTTGACGAACCAACCCGGTGCGTCGGTCAACGTTTCGCCCGCCACGACCACCACTTACACCGTCACGGGAACGGACGGCAACGGTTGTCAAAACACCGCCACCGTTACCGTTACCGTCAACAACCTCCCCAACGTAACCGCCTCCGCTTCGAACAACGAAATTTGCGATGGCGAACCGGTAACCTTATCCGCCACCGGCGCTACGAATTATACTTGGATGCCGGGCAACCTTTCCGGACAAAGCGTTATTGTAAGTCCGGGAACCAACGTTACGTATACCGTCACGGGAACGGACAACAACTGTTCGAATATCGCTACGGTGTCCATCACCGTTTTTACTTCACCGAATGTATCCGCGTCCGCCACGCCTTCCGTGATTTGCGTCGGGCAATCGACGACCTTGTCCGCCTCGGGTGCATCGACCTACGTCTGGAACGGCGGCGAATTGACGAACCAACCCGGCGCGTCGATAAACGTTTCGCCTGCCACGACCACCTCTTACACCGTCACGGGGACGGACGCAAACGGTTGCCAAAACACCGCCACCGTTACCATAACCGTCAACAACCTCCCCAACGTAACGGCCACGGGAGGCTCGATTTGCGTCGGAGAAAACATCGACCTGATTGCCACAGGGGCGGAAACCTACGTTTGGACCGATGGAACCAATATATTTAACGGCAACTTTGTTTCCGTCTCCCCGACCGAAACCACCACTTACACCGTTACGGGTAACGCCGCGAACGGGTGTCAAAACACCGCCACGGCAACGGTCGTCGTGAATACGACCTTGACGTTGAACGTTTCGGGAACGACGACGATATGTTTTGGGCAAACGGCGACACTCAACGTTTCGGGAGGCACGACGTACACGTGGCAACCCGGCAACCTTTCCGGCGCGTCGGTCAACGTTTCGCCCACCGCAACCACGACCTATACGGTAGGTTCGGTATCGGCCGAAGGCTGTCCGGGCGAGGCGACAATAACGGTGGAAGTACGTTCGGTTCCGACGGTAACGGCAACCGCAACCCCCGCAACCCTATGTGCCGGCGAAACGTCCATCCTTACCGCCATCGGTGCCCAAACGTACATTTGGAACGACGGAACCAACACCTATAATGGTTCGTCGATTACCGTTTCCCCTTCGGCAACCACCACTTATACCGTTATCGGAACCAACGACCAAAACTGTACGGATAGCCGAACGGTAACGGTAAATGTCAATCCGAGCGTTTCGGTAACCGCGTCTCCGGACGCATCGATTTGCATCGGGGGTTCAACGTCGTTAAGCGCAACGGCTACGGCAGGCGCCGCCTTGACATGGGAACCCGGCGGATTCAACGGTTCGTCCGTTACCGTCAATCCGGGTGCAAGCACAACCTATACCGTTACCGCAACGTTGAACGGATGCACGGCCACGGATGAAGTTACCGTTACGGTCCATCCGCTTCCCACACTGAACGTTTCCACACCCGACGACCAAATTTGCGCGGGAGAAACGACGACCCTTAGCGCGACGGGCGCCGCAACGTACGTGTGGCTTCCCGGGCCGTTGAACGGCAGTATTGTAAACGTTTCCCCTTCGATTAGCACAACTTATACCGTCACCGGCGCCGACAACAACGGCTGTCAAAACACGGCAACGATAACGATAACGGTATCGAGCCCGGGCAACGTAACGGCATCCTCCCCCACGCCGAACATCTGCTCGGGCCAATCGGCTACCTTGAACGCCGCCGGCGCCGCCGGTACAACATTCACGTGGAGCGACGGCACAAACTCGTTCACGGGTCAAAGCGTCGTCGTTAGCCCGACTTCGACTACCGTTTATACGCTCACGGGAATCAACAACGGATGTTCGGCGAATGCAACGGTAACGATAACGGTCAATACGCCGCCGTCGGTAACGTTGGGCGCCGTTCCACCGTCTCCGATATGCGCCGGCACGACGGTAACGCTCTCGGCAACGAACCTTCCGGGTGTAACGTACACGTGGCAACCGGGCAACCTTTCCGGTCCGTCCATAACCCAAACGCCGTCCGTTACGACAATCTATACCTTGACCGCAACGAACGCCGCGGGCTGTTCGACCGTCGAAACGATAACGATGGAAGCGCTTCCCGTCCCCTCGGTGTCGGTTAGTTCCACTCCCGCGCCTTCGACGGTAACGGTAACGGTGGGAGGAGGCGCGGCACCCTACACGGTCAATTTGTCGGACGGCGCGGGCTACAACCAAACACAATCCAATGTTTTCGGGCCGAGCGTTGAATTCACGAACGTTCCCGCCGGCAATTACACGGCTACGGTAACGGGTTCGAACGGATGCGGTTCGAGTCGTGCGGTGCAAGTGTTGGCTCCGGCGTGTAACTTGGGGGTAAACGTTTCCCCGACCCAAAACATATGTTTGGGCGAAAGCGCGACGCTGACCGCGACGGCTACCGGTGGAACGGCGCCCTTTACCTACCAATGGTCTCCAACGACTTTTCCCGCAACAGGCTCGACGGTACAAGCGATTCCCACAACTTCTACAACTTACACCGTTACGATTACGGATGCGGAAGGTTGCACGGCCGTGGGCGCGGTGTTTGTGGGCGTGGGCGGTTTACCCGACGTTTCCGCAAGCGCGACACGGACGACGGTCTGTGCCGGCGAAAGCACAACGCTGTCGGCAACGGGCGCCGTATCGTACACATGGGAGCCGGGAGGGCTTTCGGGCGCGTCGGTAACCGTCAATCCGTTTGCCACCACCACCTACACCGTTAGAGGAACCAACGCCGCCGGATGCTCTTCGACGGCAACGATAACCATCGCCACTACAAACGCCGCAACGGCGGAAATACTATACTTGCCCGAGACGGTGTGCACGAACGCGGAGGCGCTCACGCTGACGGGCAATCCCGCGGGCGGAACGTTCGGCGGACCGGGTGTGGCGGGCAATACGTTCGTAGCTTCCGCCGCCGGCGCCGGCACGCACGTCGTCTCTTATACGTATCAAATTCCCGGCGGATGCGTTTATTCGACGACGCGAAGCATTACGGTTATCGACGGACCGTTGGCCGGAGCCACCATAACGAGCAACAATCCCGTTTGCGTTGGAGGAACGCTTCAACTAACGGCGTCGTTTGTGCCGGGAGCGGGATATCTTTGGACGGGGCCAAACGGCTTCGTTTCGGGTCAGCAAAATCCAACCCTCTCCCCCGTTACGCCCGAAATGGCCGGACAATATACGTTGGTTACGGTTCAGAACGGCTGTTTTTCCCAACCCGCAACGACCAATATTCAAGTACTTGACTTAATGGATTTGCAAGTGGGACCGTCGTCGAACGTTCGAATATGCCGGGGCAGTGAAGCGTTTTTGCAAGCGACGGGAGCGGAATTTTATCAATGGTCTCCGACGACGTGGTTGAGCGGTTCGTCGGGTCATACGGTTTCCGCCCGTCCCCCGGTGACCACTACCTATACCGTCGTGGGGAGCAACGCCGCCGGTTGCGTCGAATCCAAACAAATCACGGTGCAAGTCATCACTTGCGACGGATGTTGCGTTGGAAACTAACGGAGGTTAATCAAAAAGTTATTCGTGAGCCGCTCTTTGGGCGGCTCACGTTTTTTGGGATTTGCAAGATTGGCAATTGCTTTAACGACGAACGAGGAATCGTTTTTTCATTCTTTGGCATAAAATTATGTGAAAGGAATGTGGGTTGCCGAAATAAATGATTATTTTTGCAATCAAAATTAAAAATGGAAGCGGTATATTTAGTAGCCGGAAAACGAACGCCGATAGGTTCGTTGAACGGGGTGTTGTCGTCGGTTCCGGCGCCGACGTTGGCGGCCACGGCGCTCAAAGGCGCGTTGGGTCAGGCGGGTTTGAGTCCCGATGCGGTGGAAGAACTATACGTGGGTAACGTTCTCAATGCGAATATGGGTCAGGCTCCGGCCACGCAAGTGGCCGTTTATTCAGGCCTTCCCACTACGGTTCCCTGCACGCTTGTAAACAAAGTGTGCGCATCGGGTACGAAGGCCATCATGTTGGCGGCACAAAGCATTATGCTCGGCGATCGCGACGTTGTGGCCGCCTGCGGCATGGAAAACATGAGTCTGGTACCCCACTACGTTCCTTTTTACCGCACGGGATTCAAATACGGCAATACGGAATTGATAGACGGCATCGTTCGCGACGGTTTGCAAGACGTATATTCGGGAACGATGATGGGCATGGCGGGCGAACTTTGCGCCGAGAAATACGGTTTTACCCGCCAAATTCAAGACGAGTACGCCGTTCGCGCCTACAAACTGGCGGCCGAAGCGTTGGAACGCGGTTATTTTGCCGATGAAATAGTACCCGTTGCAATAGAAGGCAAAAAAGGAACGACAATTGTAGACAAAGACGAGGAACCGGGCAACGTGCGTTACGACAAGATTCCCGAACTTCGCCCCGCGTTCAAAAAAGACGGAACGATTACCGCCGCCAATGCCTCCAAAATCAACGACGGGGCGACGGCGGTGATTTTGGCAAGCGAATCGGCTTTAAAAAAATACAACCTCAAACCCATGGCCCGCGTGGCGGGTTTTGCCGACGCCGCCCGCGAGCCCGAATGGTTCACCATCGCCCCTACCGACGCCGTATCCATTGCCACCAAAAAAGCCGGCCTCTCCCTCGGACAACTCGATATTTTTGAAATCAACGAAGCGTTTTCTTGCGTGGCGTTGGTCAATCAAAAATTGATGGACATTCCCACCGAAAAACTTAACCCGAATGGGGGCGCGGTGTCGTTGGGACATCCTATTGGATGCAGCGGCGCGCGTTTGGTATTGACGTTGGCGCGGGGCTTGAAAGAAAAAAACGCAAAATACGGCGCGGTGGGCATCTGTAACGGCGGCGGAGGCGCTTCCGCTCTGGTACTTGAAGCCGTTTAACCCAAATTTTCCACAATATCCGATTTTTATCTTTTGGCACGGTTTTACATACAATAATTATTGCTAATTTTGACGGGCAAAGGTAAAACCAGCATTCAACCTTTATGACACGGAAACTATCCGCCGTTTCGGCATTGCTATTTATACTGTCGGCTTGCAAACCCGAGGCGTCGCTGAAAATGTCCATAGAAATCGGCGGGGTCTGCGAGGATTGCCCTTATTCACGTTTGGATACCCTGCTTCGCGACACCAAAGGCGTTATCGGCTACTCTTACACCGATAGCACGCAAACGCTATTGGTCGAAATCGACACTTCCATTATTTCGAGAAAGGCGTTTATCGGCAGACTGAACGACTATGGCTACGACGCCAACGAGTCCATTGGTATCCCCACCACCCCCAACCTTTATTGCTGTTCGATTCAAATCCCCGTTGAGTTCGATTCGCTTGCATTGGAGGAAGAAGAGATGATGAAGGAAACCGAAGACTTACTCAAAGAACTCGGCGACGTGGACAAGGACATCGAAGGTTTGGAAATCAAAACGGAGGGCGAAGAAGAGAATCTCGACGACGACGATATTTTCAAAGAGGCCGAGGATAAATAAATACGCTGCATGTCCGGCGCAATTCCCCGCTTGAGGCGGGGAATTGCCATTTACCCCTCATTGCATGCAAGAAATCGAAGCCCTAAAAAATTTTTGTTTAAGGTTAAAAGGAACGACGTTCGATTCTCCCTTTGGAGAAAACCTTGTTTGTTTTCGGGTTGGAGGTAAAATTTACGCCATCGCCGACTTGACGGACCGTCGGGTCAATCTCAAAGCCGAACCGGAGGAGGCATTGCGGCTGCGCGAGGCGTGGCCCGACCAAATTCGTCCGGGATACCACATGAACAAAAAACACTGGAACACCGTAGACCTTGCCGCCGGCCTGTCCCATGAAATCATCGCTAAAATGGTGGAACAGTCCTACCGTTTGGTCTTTGCCGGTTTACCGAAAAAAATTCGCGAAAGAATTTGAGTGTCGAACTCTACCCCGCCCATTTGGCGGAAAAAATCGGTTTTAACGCCGTTATCCAACGCGCCGCAGGCTACTGCATTGGCGAACGGGGAAAAGAAACGCTTTTGGCGCTGCGGCCCTCCACTTGTTTCGATGAAATTCTTACGCAACTCAAAAGGGTCGAAGAAACGACCGAAATCCTTGTCGGCGACGAACCTTTGCCTTTTCAACGCCTGCCGTATGTAGAACCGCTTTTCGCCCGCGCCGCCATTGAAAACTACTACCTGCTCGAAGAAGATTTTTTTGCGCTTTCCAAATGGTTGGCGACGGTCAAGGCGATGTACGGCTATTTTCACGCCCGGCGCTCAAAATATCCGGCTTTGGCGGAATTGATTGCCGGGCCGAAGTTTGACGTGCGCTTTGCCGACGAAATCGACAAGGTCATTGGCCCCGAAGGAAAAATGCTGTCCCATGCTTCGCCGGAATTATTGCGTTTGCGAGAAAGCATTACGGAAAAAAGCAACGAATTGCGCAAGATAATGCAACAAATTCTTC
This sequence comes from uncultured Bacteroidia bacterium, assembly GCA_937922655.1. Lineage (GTDB taxonomy): Bacteria > Bacteroidota > Bacteroidia > J057 > CALAJH01 > CALAJH01. The sequence continues at coordinate 59,292 of CALAJH010000053.1, read as the reverse complement.
GCAACGCCCGCAGCGAAGGCTTGACCGACGCCCGCGAACTCACCGTTCGCAACGATCGGCTGGTTTTGCCCATCCACGCCGACCATAAAAACAAAATCAAAGGCTTTGTTCACGACGTTTCCGCCTCGGGCCAAACGGTATACCTTGAACCCGTGCAGGCTCTTGGTTTAAACAACGAAATCCGCGAACTCAAGCTTCGCGAACGCAACGAAATCCTTAAAATCCTCACCGAACTCACGGATAAACTGCGCCCGTATTTGCCGGAATACCATCGTTATTCGGATTTTTTAACGGCGGTGGATGTTTTGCGTGCCAAAGCGAAGTTGGGTTTGGAACTGGGGGCAAGCGTACCCGTCGTCCGTGCCGACGACGGCAAAGGCGTTGTCGTGCTCAACATCGAAAACGGCCGTCATCCCCTGCTCGTTTTGCAAAAAGGAAAAAACGCCGTTACGCCGCTCAACCTTCGGCTCGACAGCCACGCGAGAATCGTCGTCGTTTCGGGACCGAACGCCGGCGGAAAAACCGTTGCCATGCAAACCGTCGGACTTCTCCAACTTATGGTACAATCGGGCTTGCCCGTCCCCGTCGGCGATTCGAGCGTTTTTCCCGTTTTTGAAAGGATGTTCATTGACATGGGCGACGACCAGTCGTTGCAAAACGACCTAAGCACCTACACTTCGCATTTGGGGCATATGCGGTATATGCTTGAACGCATGAACCGGCGTTCGCTGTTTTTGATTGACGAATTTGGGTCGGGAACCGACCCTCAATTGGGCGGCCCCATTGCCGAAGCCATTTTGGAACGATTCGTGCAAAAACGCGGCTTCGGGGTCGTTACCACCCACTATTCCAACCTTAAAGACTTTGCGCAAAACCATCCGAACTGCGGCAACGCCGCCATGCGCTTCGACCTCGAAACGTTGGCGCCGTCGTACGTTTTGGAACAGGGAGCGCCGGGGGCGAGTTACGCCTTGGAAATCGCCGCCCGCGCCGGTATTCCCGAAGACGTATTAACGGCGGCAAGGGCGAAAATCGGCGTCGTTCGCGCGGACGTCGAAAGGCTTTTGGCCACCCTCCGTCAAAAACAACAAGCGCTCGAAGGCCAAAAAATCGACCTCGAAAATCGACTCAAAAACCTCGAAAAACGCGAAAAAGCCATCGCCGACGCCGAAAATTCCCGCAAACAAGCCGATAAAGAAGCCGAAGCCAAACGCACAAAATTAATTAAGGAAGCAAAAGAAGAGGCGGCGCGGATGCTTCAACACGCCAATGCCCGCATCGAGGCGACGATTCGTAAAATACGCGAAGTCAAGGCCGACAAAGAACAAACCCGCAAGTTGCGCAAAGAACTCGAACGGGAGTTGGCGGTCGTTTCAACGACCGCGCCGCCGCCACCGTTCGACGACCGCCCCGAGGAAACGTTCGAACCGGGCGACGCCGTGCGATTGCCCGACGGTTTCACCGTCGGAACGGTGTTGGAAGTCAGGGACAAGGTGGCCGTCGTGGCCGTCGGAGAATTAAAAACCACCGCAAAACGAAGCGAACTCGTCAAAACGGTCAAACGTGAAAAAAGCGACGCCCCCAAAACGGGCGTGTCCACGTTGGACAAAACCTTTTCCACTCCCCAAGAGCTCGACTTACGGGGCAAACGGGTCGAAGAGGCTTTGCCCGAAGTTACCCGTTTTTTGGACGAGGCCGTTGTTGCCGGTCTGCCCCGCGTGTTTTTGTTGCACGGAAAAGGAACGGGAACCTTGAAAACCGCTCTTTGGCGTTTCGTCAAAGAAACTTATCCACAAATAAAAAAACTTCATCATCCGCCGGATAACGAAGGAGGTACGGGAATTACGGTTTGCGTTTTGGAATAACGCCGCTAGGATATTCCGCAAAGCTCTTCGCTGAGCTTCCACAATCGTTTTTGCAGTGGAACGCTATAACTGACGGAACTGCTTTTTTTCGGTTTGCGCGAGGCGAAATATTTGCCGGAAACGTTTTCGACGGCGGGCGAGGAGGCCAAATACACCGAGGTGCGCGCCCCTTTTTCCGGGGTAACGGCGACAAAATTGAAAATATTTTTCACCCAGCCGGGCAGTTCGCGGGCAAATTCCGTACCCACCGCCCCCGGATGCAAACAGTTGGCCGTTACCCCCGTATTCTTCAACAAGTCGGCCAAACGATAGGTAAAAAGAATGTTGCAAAGCTTGCTTTGCGCATACGCATACCAAGAATTGTAATTGTTTTTTCCCATAATATCCTCAAAATTAATGTTTCCGGCAAAACGATGAAATTCGCTGGCGACGTTCACGATACGCGAGGGAGCGGAATCCAAAAGCATGGGGGTCAGCAGGTGAGTCAGGTAAAAATGCCCGAGGTGATTGACTCCGAAAGTTGTTTCATGACCGTCGGCGGTTTCGGTATAGTTGCGCCAAATGCCGCCGGCGTTGTTGACAAGTACGTCCAATCGGGAATGGCGCGTGCAAAACTCTTCGACAAAACGTAAAATCGTGGCTTTCTCGCCCAAATCCGCGACGATAAGTTCGACGTTGTCATTGGCCGAAAGACGAACAATTTCGTCGCGGGCGGCGGCGCCCTTTTCGGGATTGCGACAAAGCATGACAACCTTTGCGCCCATTCGCGCCATTTCCAATGCCGTAACCTTGCCGATTCCTGTATTCGCCCCCGTAACAATGACGGTTTTGTCCCTCATGCTTGTCAAATCCATGGCCTGCCTATCGTTTTTGCAAAATTAACAATTTACTTGTGGAAATCACGTGAAAACAAAGTTTGGCAGTGTGCAACGAGCGACAATAAAAATATCCACGGGCCTAAAAATTTATTTGCATTGTCGTGGCATGACCCGCAATATCGCAAAAAACGGACGAAGAATAATCCCGCGATTGTCGTTATCCGTTCCACGATATGATTTTTTTATTTTTATCGAATCGACGCGGCAATCGTAAACCGATGAATGATAAATTGTAGCAACAAGCGGTAAAACCGTCGGAACCAATGAGCGCGTCGAAGAATTTGGAAAGAAATTTTTTACCGTTGTTTTATGTCTTGACGGGGTTTATTTTTTCCCCACGCCTAATTGCTTGTATTTTTAGACATGTGGATATTTTATCTAAAATTTTTCGACCAACTCCGAAAAGTTTATATGATAGATAAACAAGAATCATAAATTTGCATGTATATAAACTCCGATTGAATGCGTTATGGAAGTTTTTCCATACGGCGCTAGCGCAAATGCGGTCCACGCAACGCCCGCCATTATTATTGTTTCAAGCGCTTTCCGCTACGACGGTGGAAAGCCAACCTCTTTTCATCCATTAAAACTTCATAGTGTCAATAAGTAAATAAATAAAAAAAAGAATATATCCATGCGTAAAATTTTGACTTTTTCGGCCATTCCGGCATTGATTGTCGCGATTGTCCAAGCCGGCAACCCATCCGGGTTTTGCACGGACGCCGCCGCCGTTGCCTGCAAAGTTTTGCACCGCAACAACTCCGCATTCATGGATGTACAAAACGTTTTTCGGCCCGCCGGGCCGATGCCGCGAGTGCGAGGTTGGAACGACGACGCCCTTCAAAGCTCGGCGCCTTTGGCGACCCCTTCCATCGCTCCCGACGCCCGCTTCTCCTTCGCCGAAAACAAAGGACAGGTACGCGACCAAAACGGCGCCCCTCGCCCCGATGTTTCCCATCTTTTCACCGACGCAAACGGCCTCAAAGTCCATTTGCGTAAAACGGGTTTTTCCTACGAAACATGGAAACTGCTCAACGCCGACGAAATCGAAGCCGACCGTAAACGACACGATAAAAATCGTCCATCGTTTGAAAAAGAATTTGTCCGACCCGTCGCACCCGGATACCACGTCCACCGCGTGGACGTCGAACTGCTCGACGCCAATCCCAATCCCCGCATTGCGTCGCACGACGCCTCGCCCGACTACGACAACTACTACACCGTAATCCCGGCCGTTCACGAAGTGCGGCGTTATCAATACGTCGTCTACCACGACGTCTATCCGAACATCGACCTTAAATTTTATACGAACGCCGAAGGAAAATTTGAGTACGACTTTGTCGTTCGTCCGGGCGGGGACGCGCGTCAAATCCGCATGGAATATCGTGGCGCGAACGCTTTACAACTCACCGAAAACGGCTTGGTCATGAATACAAGCGTTGGTTCGGTGGAGGAAGGCAAAGTGAACGCGTGGCTGGAAAGCGCCGTTTCAAAAGACGTTAAACATCGGATCAACGTTCGCCCCATACTTTTAGAAAATATTTTGACTTTTTCCGTATCCGACTATGACAAAAACCAAACCCTTGTGATAGACCCCCCCGTACGCGCGTGGGGCACTTATTACGGCGGAAACAGAGACGAAGCGTCGTGGGCGGTTGCCGTGGCCTCCGATGGTTCCGTTTATATGGCGGGACAAACCCAATCCGCCGATGGCATTGCCACCGGCGGCGCTCATCAAACGGTACTCGCCGTTGTTGACCCCGCAAACTCTTTTTTGGCAAAGTTCGACGCCAACGGCGTTCGCCAATGGGGTACCTATTACGGGGGGGACAACAACGAAGAACCTTATTCGTCCGTCGCCGTGGCCCCGGACGGCTCCGTGTATTTGGCGGGAAGTACGCTGTCCTATAACAACATCGCCACTCCCGGCGCCCATCAAAGCACGCACGGCGGCACATATCCCGATGGCTCTTCTTCCAATACGTACGATGCTTTTTTGGTAAAGTTCAGCGCCAACGGCGTTCGCCAATGGGGTACTTACTACGGCGGTTTGGCCGAAGAACTTGGTCACTCGGTAAAGGTAGGTCCCGACGGCTCGGTGTATTTGGCGGGAAACTGCTCCAGCGATGCCATCGCCACTCCCGGCGCCCATCAAAGCACGTATGGCGGCGGCGCCCGCGACGGGTTTTTGGCAAAATTCGACGCCAACGGCGTTCGACAATGGGCTACCTACTACGGGGGACCGTCGGCGGAAAGTGTTCGTTCTATGGACGTGGGGCCGGACGGCTCCGTTTATATTGGCGGGCACACTATGTCCAATAGCGGCATCGCCACTTCCGGCGCCCATCAAAGTACCCTTAGTCCTCGTAACAACGTTTTTACTATTAATAACGACGCTTTTTTGGCGAAATTCAACGCCAACGGCGTTCGACAATGGGCTACCTACTACGGGGGATCAGACAATGATCTATTATGGTCGGTTGCCGTGGCCTCCGATGGTTCCGTTTATATGGCGGGACAAACCAGATCCGATAGCATTGCCACCGCCGGAGCCCATCAACAAACGCACGCCAACCTTGGGCCCGATAACGAAGACGAAGACGGCTTTTTGGTGAAATTCAATGCCAACGGCGTTCGACAATGGGCTACCTACTACGGCGGCGAGAGCTGGGATGTTTGCTATTCCGTAGCCGTTTCGCCGGACGGCCCTGTTTATATTGCGGGAAACACGTATTCCCAAAACGGTATCGTTACCGACGATGCACATCAAACGGAATACGGCAACTCGCAAAAAGCCTTTTTGGTGAAATTCGACGCCAACGGCCTTCGACAATGGGGCACCTATTACGGCGGTAGATCGGGAACTTCGGGCAAATCGGTAGCCGTTTCTTCCGACGGCTCCGTTTATCTCGCGGGATATACCACTTCCGACGATGCCATCGCCACTCCCGGAGCCCATCAAGAAACGCGCGGCAGCACCGGCAATTTTTCCGACGCTTATTTGGTAAAATTTTCAACTTCCGGGAGTACGACAACTCGAAAAACGAATTTATTCAACGACAATTTCCGAATTTTAACGGGTTCGGACAAGACTAAAGTTGAAATCACCGTCGCGGCGCCAACTTCGGGCACACTCGCTCTCATGGACGCTTGGGGACGTAACATTTGGCGTCGGAGCGTCGAACTGCCGGCAGGCACGACGTTGGTACCGATCGAAGCGCCCGCGGGCGTCTACGTCGTGAGTTTGACCACCGCTTCCGGCGTCCAAGCTCGAAAATTTGTTAACGGGCAATAAAAACCCTTAACCCGTCCGATTGATAAGATAATGTCGCCGTAAATCCAAATTGTCGTAGCGGCTAACTTATCGACGGTCTTCGTCCCCCGACTACGCGTGGGTTACTTCCTTGGCCCGCCCAATAGGGAGCCTTGTACGATATACATTCGCGAAAAACTCGGGGTTGCAACGTTTGGCGTCGCAACCCCGAATTCTTTTTGCGGAAAACGAGACGCAAGCACAAAAAATGTGTATTTTCGCTTCGTAAAGTCTATTCACATGGAAAATTACCGTCCCGAATGGGTCGAAGCGTTTGCGCGCATCTATTTTACCGGCACCATTTCACAGTTTATTCTCCACGGCAACATCGTGGACTACGTACGGGTGGAGGAATCGGCCGGCGTTCGTTATCCCAAGCTTCGCGACTACCTTCAAAACGACCTTTTCAAAAAACGCGACGCCGTCATCCGTTACGACCGGGCCTCGGGCATTACTTTCCGCACCCCCGAAATGCGCAAGGACTTTTTTCAAGTCTTGCAATCCTACGATACGCTTCACGGCACAAATTTCAGCCAAAATTTGCCGCGCGACCCCGTTCAAGCCTTCGCCATTTTGGAGAACTATTTTTACCGCCGGCTGAGCGAAGGCAAAAAAATCGCTTTCATCGTCGATTATGCGGACACGCTCGTGCCGATGAGTTCGGGCGGTTCGATTTCCGCACAGGACCGGGCGTTGTTGGTATATCTTTTGCGTTGGGGCGGAGAAAGTCTGTTTTTGGAGAACGATATGACCATCGTCCTCTTGGCCGATTCCCTCCAAGAAATTCACCAGCAAATCATTCGCTGTCCGTTTACCGCCGAAATCGAAATTCCTTATCCCGACGAGGACGAAAGAGGCAAATTCATACGGCATTTTATTGAAAAGTCGCCCAAGATTATTGAAAAATTGGCGATGACCGAAAGCGTGTTGGCCAAAAACACGGCGGGCATGAACTTGGTGCAGCTGCGTACGCTCTTGGCGCAAATCAACCGAGGCGACGAGGTCTTTACGCACAAGGCGTTGGCCGAACGCAAAAAGGCGGTCATCGAGGCGGAGGCGGGCGGTTTGTTGGAGTTCGTCGAAACGAAATTCAACTTGGATTCGGTGGCGGGGCACGCCTTTGCCAAAAAACACCTGCGCGCCGCGGCCGCCGCCCTCAAAAACGGACGGGGCGACGTTTTACCCATGGGTTACCTCGTCAACGGCCCCGTCGGTACGGGCAAAACGTTTTTGGTCAGCTGTTTTGCCGCCGACATCGGCATCCCCATGCTTTTGCTCAAAAACTTTCGTTCGCAATGGCAGGGTGTTACCGAGGCCAACCTCGAAAAAGTGCTCAAACTGCTCAAAGCCATGAACCCCGTCGCCGTCATGATTGACGAGGCCGACGCCTATTTGGGCAATCGAAACATGCAAGGCGACAGCGGCGTGAGCAGCCGGGTTTTTTCGATGATTGCCACGTTTATGAGCAACACCGAAAACCGAGGAAAAATCATTTGGTTTCTGCTCACCGCCCGGCCCGACCTCATGCCCGTGGACTTCAAACGTCAGGGCCGCGCCGAAGAACACATCGCCCTCTTTTACCCCGAAACCGTCGAGGAAAAACGCGAACTTTTGGCCGTCATGCTCAAAAAAACCCAAATAAGCGAAGTTTCGGCCAACGATTTTGACGACCAATTTTTCAATGCATTGACCATTCTTTCGGGCGCGGACATGGAGGCCGCCCTTACCCGCGCCAAGTTCCGTTCGGCCGCCGAAAACCTGCCCATGTCCCGAGAACTGATTGTCGCCGCCTTCGACGACTTTATTCCGCCCGCCTACCCCGACGAAATCGAACTCATGAACTTTGCCGCCGTTATGGAATGCACCTCGCGCGAACTCTTGCCCGAAAGCTTCCGAAAATACTCTCGAGAAGAGGTTATCAAGCGTGTCGAAGAACTCAAACGCAAGGTCTCCCAACGCGCAACGGCATAAGACAACAACAATTTAAATTCCGTTTGAGCTCGTAGAATTCAATGCATCGTATTTTTGCGTCGTGAATCAGGATTATTATGCGGACATTCACGTGCATTGCACGATGAAGTCTTTTTACGTCAAACAAATCAAACATCCGTGGGAAGCCCACGACACCACCCGCAGCCTCAAAGAACGTTCCGGCAGAACGATGCGTTTGGCGCAATCGGACTACGGACGCCTACACAACGCCGGCGTCCGTCTCGTTTCCCATGCCTTCATTGTCCCCGAACGTTACGTCTTAAACAAAATCATTACCGCACCCAACGTTTTGGGGCGCATGATGCGAATGACCGTACCGTTGTTGCGGCGCGTTTTGGCAACCAAGCCCTTCAAGATTTTTCAGGAAGAACTGCAATTTTTTTACGACCATCAAGAAGATAAAAATTCCGACCGTCGCGCCGTGGTTGTGCGCAATTTTGCCGAGGTGCGGGCCGCTTTGGCCGACCCCAACGTCGTTGCCGTGTTGCCCGCCGTCGAAGGCGCCCACAACCTCGGCTTTGAGTATTGCGACGGAAAATTTCCCGAGGCCAAAGACCGTTTCGGAAGGCCCGTCGAAGCCGCCGAACCCGTTGATGAAAAACTCGTCGACGAGCGCGTCGCCTTTATCAAGCGCCACGGTTTTTTTATGCTCACCCTCAATCATTTCGTTTACAATCGCTTGGCCTCGATGCCCAAGGCCGTCGAATTGACGGGATGGAAAAAAATTGCCGGCAACCCCCTTGAAACACTCGACAAAATGGGGGACTATCGGGGACTGACCTATCTCGGCGTTTACATGGTCGAAAAATGCTTCGAGAACAACATCTTTATCGACGTCAAACATTGCGACGCCGTTACGCGCCGACAAATTTACGCCCTTGCCCGCAAACACCGAAAACCCGTCATCGCCTCCCACGTCGCCGTTTCCGGCAAACCCACCAACCTCAACGGCGACTTTTCCCTGCTCAACAAACTCGAAGACCGCACCCAAGACCGCGCCGTCGCCGAAAAGTTCAACCCGTGGGACATCAACCTCCACGACGACGACATCGTCGCCATTCACGCCTCGGGCGGACTCATGGGCTTGATTATGGACGTACGCGTATTGTCGTCCGCCGCCGCGGAAAAACAAGCGCGAAAAACGGGCAAATGGGTCGAAATCATTTTCAACCATATCGAACACATCTACAAAACCCTCGTCGAAGCGGGTTTTTCGCCCACCAACGCCCTGGATTCGATTTGTTTGGGAAGCGATTTCGACGGCATCATCGACCCTATCGACCTCATTCCCACCGCCGAAGAATATCGTTGCAAGCCCGGCGAAAACACCCGACGCTTGGACAACGAACTTTTACGTCTTTTTACCGAACGCAGGGCCTTTTTCGCCGATACGGGCCTCGACCCCGAGGCGATGACCCGAAAAATATTGCGCGAAAACGTTTGGCGTTTTCTTGAAAAGAACTTCGTTTAACGCTCGTCAAAGCCCTTGCGTCGAAGCCGTCGGCAATCGGTTTTTTCCGTATCTTTGCCCAAAAGGACGAAATATGTTGGGTTTATGGATTTTGGGGGCGGCAATCTGCTTCGCATCGCCGGTACGCTTTGTCGAAAACGTCGTTTACGACCAAGAAATTAAATACCATGCAAAAATCAACGGCGTGGACGCGCTCTTTTGGAACGGCGGCGTATCGTTTGTATTCCCGAGGTACTTGCGCGACGAATCGCTTGACCGTCCCGTTCCTTACGCCCACGAACGCTGGGATTTGACCGTTTTGGGTAAAAAATCCACGCCCGAACCCTTGTTGCCCACTCACGAAACCGTAAGGTATTATTTGAATTCGACCGACGAGAAAACCGCTCGCGTGGCCAACGCATTGGTCTATCGCGACGTTTTTCCCGAAGTGGACATGCGCTTTTACGGCGCGGACGGCGGTATAAAATTCGACTTTGTTTTGCATGCCGGCGCCGACCCCGAACGCATACGATTGTCGCTTTCAGGACTCGGAAACGTATGTTTTTTTCACGACAAGATAAGCGTCGAAACGGCGACGACGGGTGCCGTCTTTGAATTTACGCCGCCCGTCGCATGGGAGAACGACCGAAAAATTCATACCGAATACCGCGTGTTTTCCCGCAACGAATTTGGCTTTTGCGTCGATGCGGCGCCGAACGAAACGTGGGTCATCGACCCATTGATACTCTTGGGCGCGGGCTTTTACGGCGGTTCGGATTACGACGAAATATGCGCCGTCGGCGCCGATGCTTTGGGCAACGCCTACGCCGTCGGAACCACTTTCAGCATGAACTTCCCCAAACTTTCGGCTTGGCAGTCTTTTCTCAACAATCGTCCGAATTCGCCGGCAAACTGCGACGTTACGCTTTTGTGCTGGGATTTGAAAACCGGACAAAGAAAATGGGCGACTTACTTTGGCGGCGCCCGCAACGACCTCGGCAAAGCCTTGACCGTCGGCCCGCAGGGGAAAATCATTGTTTTCGGCACGTCTTACAGCGAAAATCTGCCCGTGTATTTGCCCTATCAGGGCGACTACGGCGGTTTGGGCGACGGTTTTGCCGCCGTTTTCGACGCCGACGGACGATTGGTTCGCTCGTCGTTCATGGGGGGGAACGGCGAAGACCGCATCGAATCCGCCGCCCGCGACCCCAACGGATTGTCGGTGTTTGTCGGAACGACTTCGAGTACGAATCTTTTTGCTTTCGGCGGGTTTTCCCAACGCAACATCGGACAATCCGACGTGTTTGTCGCCGCATTGGACTCGAATTTGACTCCCCGTCGGATGTTCTATTTCGGCGGAAGCGACCAAGATTACGGCAAAGCCGTCGCCGTCGACGACTCGGGCGTTGTTTTTGTCGCCGGCGAAACGATTTCGGATTTTTTCCCTCGCTTTGGCGACCGCGACGTTTTCGTTGCCGCATTCCGGGACGGCAAACTCTTGCATGTAACGGGGATTGGCGGGAGCGACCGCGACGAATGCGCCGCCGTTGCGGTATCCAACGGCGGAAAAGTTCACGTTTTCGGACACACGTACAGTCAAGACTTTTCCGTTGAAGGCACGGCTTTTGGAAAAACCCACAACGGTAAGTCCGACTGGTCTTTGGCCACTTTTCAATTTCAAGATTCGACGTTGCGTTTGCAATCTTCGGGCGTTTACGGTGGGGACGATTGGGATTTTGCCGCCGGCGCCGCCGTGCGAAAATCCGACGGCAGCCTTGTTTTCGTCGGTCAAACGTACAGTCGATATTTCGGTTCGGATTATCAAAACGGGTTTGGCGGTGGGGAAACGGACGGCGCCGTGTTTTGGGCCGATTCTTTGGGAAGGGTGCAGGTTTTCAGTTATTACGGCGGCGGCGGAAACGACGCTTTGTTGGCGGCGGCCTTTGTTTCATCCAAGCTCGTCGTTGTCGGAAAAACGGAAAGTCCCGACCTTTTTCGCAACGATTATTTTCAACAAACCAATCTTTCGGGCAATTCTTTCGACGGATGCGTCGCGGTTTTTGACGGCGAACAGGTCTTGAAGCGTTCGCAACGCTTGTCGTTTTCCCAAACGAACCTGTACCCCAATCCCGTATACGGCTCAAAGACGTTTTTTTCGGGAACCAACCTCGGTTCGCCTCAAAACGTATTGAAACTCTACGACGTTTATGGAAAAACGGTCGCGGAATATTTTGTGTCGATTCCATCGGGGAAATTTGAAGTCGAAATCGTCGTTCCCGAAAATTTGCAAAACGGATATTATTTTATTGAGGGGCATCGGTTGTTGTTGATGCGCTAAACGTCGTCGCGTTTTGAAGAGGCCGAGTCGCAAAATCAAACAGGATGTTTGGGGCCGGTTTGGCCGACGAGTCGATTGCGACTTTGTTTACGCTTTACACGCCGGTTAAATTCACAAAATCCGAATGCGACAAAGCGGCCTTCGCGTAATTTTACGTTGTAATGACGATAATTCTCTGGGCGTGGTTTGGTTTGTACGGCGCTTTTGCCCAAAACGCGGATACGATCGCGGCCTGCGCGCGTTACGAGGGATTGTACGGATATCTTCGCCCCGACGGCTCGTGGCTTGTCGCACCGCAATTTGAGAGGGCGGAGCGTTTTTCGGAGGGTTTGGCGCGGGTTTGCAAGGGCAAAAAGTGGGGTTACATCGACGCGAAGGGAAAATTTCGCATTCCCCCACGCTACGACGAGGCCTTGCCGTACCGTGAAAATCGGGCGCCGGTACGACTCGGCGGTCTTTGGGGCTTTTGCGACGGCACGGGCCGAGAGGTTGTACCGCCGCAGTACGACGACGCGGGCGTGTTTTCGAATTATCGCGCCGCCGTTTGTCGAAACGGGCGTTGGGGATACGTCGATACGTCGGGGGCGCTCGTTGTGCCGCCGCAATTTTTGAGCGCGGCGGTGTTTAGCGAGGGGCGAGCGCGGGTTCGAACCGAAAAGGGCGTGGGGTTTATCGACGTTCACGGAACGCCGGCGACGCTTTTCGGATACGCCGACGCCTACAACTTTTTCGAGGGCCGAGCAGAGATTTCGGACGGGCGTTATTGGGGGTGGATTACACGCGACGGCCTTGTCTGCGTTCCTTTGATTTTCGACTACACCCTGCCGTTCTCCGAGGCATGCGCCTACGTTGTACTCGACGACCAACCGGCGCTTATCGACGAAACGGGCAAAACGATGCTTTACCTTCCGTTTGAGTCGGGGGGACGAATGCGGGACGGGCGCGTGCGCGTGGGCGACGGTATGAGGCGAGGATTCATCGACCGAACGGGAAAACTTGTCGTGCCGTTGATTTACGACGACGCAATGGAATTTTGCGAGGGCCGCGCCGCCGTCCAACGATACGGCAAATGGGGGTTCTTATCGCCTTCGGGCCAAGTAGCCGTACCGATAAAATACGAGGCCGCCAACAATTTTTCTTACGGGCTGGCCGCCGTCAAGCTCGGCGGGCTTTGGGGGTTCGTCAACGCCGACGGCAAAACCGTTATTGCCCACAAATTTTCCGACCTCTCCTCTTTTCACCGAATTTATTGATTATTTTTGTGCTTGGATACGGCGCAAATGGGCGAGTGGTTTAGTCAAATATACGAGTTGTTGAAACAGCTCGTCAATCCGGAGACAATTATCAGGGTAGGCGGTCTGACGCTGCTGACCTTCGTCGTGTTTGCGGAAACGGGCTTGTTGGTGGGTTTTTTTCTTCCCGGCGACTCATTGCTTTTTACGGCGGGTCTGCTCTCCGCCAACCCCAAACTGGGACTTTCGATATGGCGGGTGTTGTTGTTCGTTACGGCGGCGGCCATCGCGGGGGACAGCTTTGGTTATTACGTCGGCAAACGCTACGGTCCGAAAGTCTTCAAACGGCACAATTCACGGATATTCAAACCCGAATACGTCGTGATGACCAAGCGTTTTTACGCCAAACACGGCGCCAAAACCTTGATTGTGGGGCGGTTCCTGCCGATTATTCGCACGTTTGCGCCCGTTTTGGCCGGGGTAATTTCCATGGAATACAAAAAATTCCTGACTTACAACGTCGTGGGTGGTTTTTTATGGGTCTGGTCGCTGACCCTGCTCGGTTATTTTCTCGGCACTCAGGTTCCGGGAATAAAAGACTACTACGAATACATCGTTATCGCCTTTATCGTCGTTACGGCCATACCCGTAATACGTACGTGGATGGCGGCGAAAAAAGACGGGGCGGGCAACAAACCTTTGGAAGACAGCAAGAGCGTCGAAGCCGAATTCGAGGCGAAAATTCGCGAGGAAGGGGACGTATACGTATATGTAGACCACGAACTAAAAAAATAGCTTTTACGACACCGCCTCGCTAAACGCAAATATTAAATGGCTTTCTAATTATGGAAAAAATCAAGGTTGGCGTATTGGGGGCAGGCCATTTGGGCAAACGCCACATCGAAATTATCCGATCCTTGCCCGAATACGACTTTTTAGGCTATTACGACCCGGTGGTATCGCTTGACGGGGCGTATCGTTTTTCGTCGGAGGACGATTTGATAGCGGCGGTCGATGCGGTGGTCGTCGCTTCCGTAACGACGAGTCATTATCGCTTGGGGGCGAAGGCGATGCGCTCGGGACGACACGTTTTTATGGAAAAACCCTTGGCCGGCACTTTGGAAGAGGCAAAGGAATTGGTGAAGTTGGCACGCGAGGCCCGGGTGATTAATCAGGTGGGGCATGTCGAGCGTTTCAACCCTGCTTTTTTGTCCGTCGCCGCCGAGCCGTTGCAACCTTTGTTTATCGAAGTGCATCGCTTGGCGCAATGGAATCCGCGCGGCGCCGACGTTTCCGTCGTTCTCGACCTCATGATTCACGACATAGATTTGGTGTTGAGTTTGGTAAAGTCGCCGGTACGGAGCATACGGGCTTCGGGCGTTGCCATTATTAGCGATACGCCCGACATCGCCAACGCCCGCATCGAATTCATAGACAATTGCGTAGCCAATTTGACGGCCAGTCGGTTTTCGATGAAAAACATGCGCCGCATGCGTATATTTCAACCCAACGCCTATTTGACGTTGGATTTTTTGGAACGAAAATCGGAAATCTATCGCATATCCGCCGAACCCGTGGAAAACTCGATGCCGTTCGTTTTTGGGGACAAAACGCGTTATCTTTCAGTCAAACACCCCGAACCTCCCAAAGTCAACGCTATTGAAGAAGAGCATAAACTTTTTGCCCGTTCGATAACGACGGGCGTTGAACCCGCGGTCAATTTTGAGTCGGCTTACGATTCGCTGGTCGTCGCCCACCAAATTCTGGAGCATATTCCACAAATCGAGTCCGTTGTCGCGTAATTCGTCCGTGTGGACAATTCGGGCTTTGGTCGAAATTATTAGGAGCTTGACCGAAAAAAAGTTGGATAGTAAAAGAAATTGTCTTAATATTGCATTTGGTTACGGCGGAATATTTTCGACGGCCGCCGTAGCGTAAAATTATTTTACAAATACGATAATTCCCCGTAAAAATGATGAAAGTTGTACGGAATTGGGCGATAAGCTTGGTTTTCGCGGCGCTGACGGCCTTGGGCGTTGGGCAAGCGTGGGCGCAAAGAAGCTATTCGTTTTTTACCGCCGGCCCGCACTTGGGTTCCTGCCACTATCAGGGCGACCTCGACGACAACGGTTTCGACTGGTGGGCCGTATTTGAAGGGGGGAAAGAAAACCGTAAAATCGGAAATCCTATCGACCTTTTGAGGCCCGGGGTGGGATTCTCGGTTTACTATCACTTTTTGCCCCGATTTTTGGTACGCGCCCAGTTCAATCAAGGATGGATAGCGGCGGCCGACTCGTTCAACGACTCCTTTGGTCGTCGTTGGCGCAACCAGCATTTTCGTTCGCCGATTACGGAAATCAGCGCCCATTTGATTTACGAGGTTTTTCCGACCTACGACCCGCTTTATCGCAAACGTTGGTCGCCTTACTTTTTTGCGGGCGTCGGCGTGTTTTTCTTTAATCCCAAGGCCAAACCCGACCCTCAATGGATTAAGGACTATCCCGAATATTTTCAAGACGACCGCTTCGTCGAGCTACAACCGCTTGGAACGGAAGGCCAGTTTTTGGTTCCCCAAGTGGACCCTATCACGGGGCAAATCCCGTCTTATCCCAGCCCTTATTCTCTAACGCAAATTTGCGTTCCCTTCGGTGCAGGGGTGCGTTGGAAAATTTCGCCTAAATTCGACATGCGCTTCGACATCGGCTTGCGCAAACTTTTCACCGATTATCTCGACGACGTATCGGGCATAGATTATCCGAATTACGAGGAAATGATGGCTTACAATCCCGTGGCCGCCCTCTTTTCCGACCGAAGCGGGTACATCGCCGAATATTCCACGCGGGGGGTAAGCGCTTCGCTGGTACAGCGGCTTGGCGGGCGCGAATACGGAGAAAAACGCGGCAATCCCAAGCGTGACGACTGGTACGCCTTTGTCGCTCTCGGAGTAACGATGCTCATCTACAAACCCGACCGTTGCCCCAAATACGACTTGGGCAACCTTTTCGGACGCTAACGCAACATACCGTCGCAATCGACGCCCCGTCATACCATAAGTACGGCGGGGCGTCGGTGTTTTTAAAGAATTGATTGGGGTTCGTCGAGTTCCACTTCCCATTGTACGGTTGCGGCTTTGGGCGAGGCGGGCCCCGATTTTCCCCACATTTTACCGGGAAATTTATCCGCCGGCAGCGGGCGCACAAAGTTTAACTTTGTCGTTGCAAAGATGACGACGCGCTATCACGTACCGGTATTACTCGACGTCTCGGTGGGACTGTGGATAACCCGTGAAGACGGAATGTACGCCGACGCTACGTTTGGCGGCGGGGGCCACAGTCGCCGCGCGTTGGAACGCTTGAACGGGCGCGGGCGAATTTTCGCCTTCGACCAAGACCCCGACGTTAGGACCAACGTCCCCAACGATTCACGCCTGACGTTCATCGCATGCAACTTTGTGGAAATGAACAAGGCGGGGCTGCCGCCGATGGACGGTATTCTACTTGACCTCGGCGTGTCGTCCCATCAGTTCGACACGGCCTCGCGGGGATTTTCGTTTCGGTTCAACGCGCCGCTGGATATGCGCATGAATGCCGAATCCACCTCCCCGTCCGCCGCCGACCTGCTCAATCGGTTGCCCGTCGACGAATTGGCGGATGTTTTTTTTCGTTACGGCGAGCTGCGCCAAAGTCGAAAATTGGCCAAGTCGGTGGTAGACAATCGGCCCGTTTTGACGAGCTTCCAACTGAACGCCGCCGTGGAGCCGTGGCTGAATCCCGCCGACGTAAACGGCGATTTGGCAAGAATTTATCAAGCGCTTCGTATTCGCGTCAACGACGAAATCGACGTCTTGACTCGATTTCTGACGTTTGCCCCCGAGTTGCTCAAACCCGGCGGAAGGTTGGTTGTGTTGTCCTATCATTCTTTGGAGGATGGTTTGGTCAAAAAATTTTTTCGCGCAGGCAATGAAACCGGCTTGGCGGAAAAGGATTTTTATGGACGGGAAAAAAAAATTTGGCGGGAAATAACGAAAAAACCCGTCGTTGCGGATGCGCAAGAAATTGCCGACAACCCCCGCGCTCGCAGCGTCAAACTGCGGGCGGCGGAAAAAATTTAGTTCGTACCGATGAATCAATCGAAAAAAAACCCCGGACCATTGGTCGTCGCGTTTGCCGCGATACTTTCGCTTGTACGAAACGTGGCCACGGGCAAGGCTCTGCTCTGGTTTCAACGCAATCTTGCGTTTTCCCTATTTTTGACGGCGTTGGGGCTTTTTTACGTCTGGAACGCCCACGACGTGCAACGACGCGCCCGTTACGTAGACGAACTTCAAGAAGAACTTAAAGAGTACAAATCCGAATACATGACCGTCAACGCCGAGCTTTCCGTGCGCCGCAAACAGTCGAACGTTCGCACCGTCGTGGACAGTATCGGTCTTAAACCGCTTTCCGCCCCGCCCTTCAAACTTAGCGACGAATAAACAATGAACCGAGTCTTGAACGCCGTCAAACCGAAAATGCCCGAAAACGGACTCTCCAATCAAACGCTCAGCCGAATGTATGTGGTTTTCGGGGCCATGGCTCTTTTTGGCGCCTTAACGGCAATCAAGTTGTTTTACATCCAAACGTTGGACGCCGAACGTTGGCGAAAAAAACAGTTGGCGAACAGGGTGGCGCCCAAAATTATCCGCGCCCACCGGGGCAGTATCTTGGCCGACGACGGCTCGATTTTGGCCACGACCATCCACCGTTTTCGACTTGCGGTCGACGCCACCCTCCTCGACGAAAAAAATTTCGCCAATTTTCAGGACTCGCTCGACGCGCTTTGTCGGCAGTTGTCGGCAATGATGCTCCCGCTCGACGGCGCTTATACCCCCAATTACTTCAAAGACAAACTTCTTTTGGCCAAAGCAAAAAACGACCGTCATATCTATTTGACGAGCGTCAAAGATTTGTTCAGCCACAAACAAATCAAGGAAGTTCGGCGACTGCCGATATTCAACCGGGCGGGACTCGAAGGCGGCTTAATCGTGGAACCCGTCGAGGACAAACGATTTTATCCGTTGGGGGTATTGGCCCAAGTGACGTTGGGGTCGTTGGACGAGAACGGCATGGGCGTCAAAGGTTTGGAATACGCTTACAACGCCCAACTGGCCGGGCGCGACGGACGGGTCATCATGCAACGGGTAGGCGGCGGCACCGAAATCCCCGTGGCCAATGTTGCGGAAATTGAACCAAAGGACGGATTCGACCTCATGACCACGCTCAACGTCAATATGCAGGACGTGGTTTGGCAGGCGTTGAAGTCGGCGGTCGAAAAACACAACGCCGAAGGCGGCGTGGCCATACTCATGGAAACCCGCACCGGCCATATCAAAGCCATTGCCAATTATCCCGAAACCTACAACAACGCCACGGCCACCCAACTTGAACCCGGTTCGACGTTCAAACTCGTTTCCGCCATTGCCGCCCTCGAAGCCGGTCAAATTCATCCCGACGACACCGTCGCCACGGGAGACGGCGCAAAAAAATACTACGACCGCACCATGACCGACGTCAAACCTTACGGCAACATCACCTTCCGTACCGCGTTTGAAAAATCAAGCAACATCGCCTTTGCCGAAGTGGTACAAAACAAATTCGGCGACAAGCCCGAACTTTTTATCGAACAGGTGCGAAAAACGGGGGTCTTGGGACACACGCAATTCGACCTTAAAGGCGAACCCGAACCCTATATCATCATGCCCAACGAAAAGTTTTGGAGCAAGGTAACCCTGCCGTGGATGGCCATCGGTTACAACGTCAAACTTACCCCCCTCCAACTTTTGACGTTCTACAACGCCGTAGCCAACGACGGAGTCATGGTACGGCCCATGTTGGTTCGCGAAATTCTGGACTTCGGCACGACTCGCGAACGCTTCGATACCCAAATATTGAACAAACGCATCTGCTCGTCTTCGACGTTGGCGTTGGTTAAAGAAATGCTCGAGGGCGTGGTGGAAACGGGTTCCGCGCAAAATATTAAATCCAAGCATTTCAAAATTGCAGGAAAAACGGGAACGGCGCTGACGGTCGTCAGCGGGGCTTATCACAAAAAGTATCGTTCTTCTTTCGTAGGTTATTTTCCCGCGGACAAACCCTTGTATACGTGTTACGTGATGATAGACAAGCCATTGTCCGGAGAGTATTACGGTTCGGAGGTGGCTGCGCCCGTATTTAAGGAAATTGCCGAAAACATCTACGCCACGCACGTCGAAACGCACCTGCGCAAGGAAAGCCAAAGCTTGCGCAAACGCAAGGTCGAACCGCCGACGGCGCCCGTGGTCAACGCCCGCGACGCAAAAACCGTTTATCAAACGCTCAATATCCCTTTTGCCGATTTGCCCGGTTCCGACCTTGTTCGGCTTAAAGCCGTCAGCGACAGCGTTCATTTTCGGCCCTACAAATACAATTACAAAGGCGTACCGAATTTTCGAGGAATGTCGGCCAAAGACGCGCTGGCCCTTGCGGAAAACATCGGCCTAAAACCCCGGCTTAGCGGCTCGGGACGGGTCGTTCGCCAAAGTTTGCCCTACGACCAACCCCTACGGCGCGGCCGGACCGTGGTGCTGCACTTGCAATGAGCGCACGCGACGGGGCAATCGTCCAACGAACGTTGCTTCGTTCGCCGAAGTGTAACGGTTTGGTAAATTGGAGTTGGTTTAGAGCAGTTTTTCAAAAAAAGCGTCGAGTTCGAAAAATTTGAAAAAGAAAAATCCGCCGAAACCGGTCAAGGTTCCTCCTAAGATTTGATTGAAGGTATGGCCCCGCAGGTAATAACGCGACCAGCCCACCGCCGCCACCAACAACGCCAAGGCCACCAGCCAGTGTACGGCCATGGGTTTGGATTGGGTGTGGTTGCCGTAGTAAATGAGGGCGTAAGCGGCGCTCGAAGCCAACATATGAATGGAAATACGCCAAAAAAAAGTAATGAAGAATGCGGTCAAGTTGATGAATATCAGGAAAAAAACCTCGAAACGAGCATAAACATTGTAGTGATAAATGGAAATGAGACAAAAAACAATCACGCTTACTATATTTAAGACAAAGGGAAAGTAACGATATTTTCTTTCCAAAACGTATAAATTTTTACGTTTAAGCCAAAGCCTGACGTAAAGAACGTAACCTCCAAAGGGAATGACGAAAAGAAACAACAAAGAACTTAAAACGAAACCCGTCGTCGTGGATATGAAATAAACGAAGAGAAAAAATTGGCAAATATTCGGATTGATTAAGAACGACAAAAGTTTCGCCCAAAATCGAAGAAATTTGCTTTCGCCTACCGGCTTGTCGGTGTTTTTCATCGTTGGGAAATGCCTGATTTGGAAAACGCTTTGATTATTGAATTTTTAAGGGGCAAAACGGCAAGCCGCGAGCCGGCTCGTTCTCCATTCGGCTTGCAAGACGAGTCGCTTACGCCTAAAATTTATGAAAGCGCCGATTGGACGGCCGTTAATACGCAATTTTAACGCATTTTCTTTTAATCGGCAAATTATTTTTAATTTTTTGGGAGCATTCGTCTTACACAACGCGGCGTTGGTCGGGCCGTACGACCCGTGTAAAAGCCGTGAAGCCGGAAGTTTCCCCCGGCAAGTCGAACGTGAGCGTATTTGGCACACGAATAATTTGGAGCGAACGTCGTTTTATCGAATCGTTCAATGGATTCTAGGGTTTGTGAACGGATTTTTTTCGTATTTTTACAAAAATTTGCCCATTTATGGGCTTAAAAATAAAAAAACACAAAATCTGTGCTTAAAAAAACGATAAAAGCGAGTGTTTGTATATTAATCGGGCTGTTTGCGTGCATTCCATCCGTCTTGCAAAGCCAAGACGACCGTCCGTATACGTATATTTCGGTAGGCGGAATGCTTGGGGTCTCTCATTATCAGGGTGATTTGGACGACAACGGCTTCGATTTTGGCAATCTTTGGGGTCAAAAGTCCGGACAAAGCGTGGGCAATCCTTTTTTGCTGATGCGCCCCGCTTTCGGAGCCTACCTCAACGTTCATTTTCATCAATATATGTACGTGCGTTTCACGTTGTCGCAAGGCTTCGTAGGCGCACACGACAAACACGGCTCGACCGAAGCGCGCCGTACCCGCAACCTCCATTTTCGTTCGCCCATTTCGGAACTTTCCGCGCAATGGTGCTACGAGTTCTTGGGCAAACGCATATTGTATCAAGCGCGTCCCGACAACCGCACCAAGGTTTCGCCGTATTTTTTTGGCGGCGTGGCCGGTTTTTGGTTCAACCCCCAAGCCAAGCCCGACAAGTCTTGGGTCGAACGATATCCCGAGCTTTTTGCCGACGACCGTTGGGTCAATCTTCAACCTCTTGGCACGGAAGGTCAGTTTTTGCAAAGCGGGCGCGATTATTACCAAAAGCCGTATTCCCGGTTTGCCGTGGCTTTTCCCGTCGGCATGGGATTGCGTTTTAAAATCACGAGGGAAATCGACCTGTCGTTCGAGGTCGGCTATCGGGTTACGCTCACCGATTACATCGACGACGTTTCCGGCAACGTTGCCGGTACCTATTACCCCAATCCCAACGATTTCATACAAGCCGGCGCGATAAAAAGCATGCTTTTTTCCGACCGAAGCGCCGGTATGACGGGTTACGAAACCCGCGCCAATCGCGGCGACCCCAACCAAAACGACGTCTACGTCTTTTCGATGTTTTCGTTGGGCTATATCATCGATAAAAACGACCGTTGTGCCGACGGCCACGACAAAAGACGAAAAATGCGTTCGATATGGTGGTAAAGCAAAAAATAAAAATGGTTTTTATGCCGTTTTTTTTCGCGTGGACGTTCGTGGCAAACGGCCAGCCGCTTTTTCGCGAAGGGGTTTTGATGGTCAAAATACGCCCGCTTCCCGCTCCTTTGGACAAAACGGAGGAAATGATTCAATCGATTGCGGGAATTCTCGAAGCGGCCGACGTTCAAAGTTTTAGCGTGGTTCGGGCCTCGGCGCTAAACTCCGTTCGTCTGGAACGCTACCTGAAAGTAAGCTTCCCGCCGCCGGAAGAGAAAAAGGTGTATCAGCGTTTGGAATCCAGTGTGTTGGTCGAACGGGTCGAGCCCGTTCCGTTGTTTTACTGCTTCTTTCACCCCCCCTTCGGCAACCCCGACGATTACTCGCCCGCTTACTCCAAGCATTTGGCGCTCGTCAACATTACCGAGGCTTGGCAATACAATTACGGCCATCCCGAGGTTACAATTGCCGTCGTGGACAACGGTTTTTGGTTGCCGCACGAGGACCTGCGCGACAACGTTCGGCTCAATACTTTGGAAATTCCGAACAACGGCGTCGACGACGACGGCAACGGTTATATCGACGACCATCAGGGTTTTGACGCGGCGGACGGCGACGGCGACGTCAAACCGCCGATGGATACGCTTCGTCCGTTTTTCGTGCATGGAACGGCGTGCGCGTCGGTGGCGGCGGCTTCGACGCACAACGGCAAAGGTATGGCCGGTGCGGGATTTCGTTGTCGGTATTTGCCCGTCAAAGCCGTATCCGACACCATTGGCTTTGCCGCGCTAACCCATTCCTACGAGGCGGTGGAATACGCCATCGCCGCCGGCGCCGACGTTATTTCCATGTCTTTTGGTTCTTCGGTATTTTCGGCGTATTTCCGGGATTTGTTATTGACGGCACACGACCGGGGAATTGTTTGCGTGGCAGCGGCGGGCAACGCCGACGCCGAGGCAATACAATATCCCTGTGGGTACGAAAACGTCATATGTGTATCGTCGGTGGACGAATCCTTGCAAAAATACTCGAGCGCCAATTACGGGGCATGGGTGGACGTTTGCGCTTCAGGCGAGGCGACGGCCGCCAATTTAATCAAAGGTTATAAAAAACGTGCCGGCACCTCGATGGCTTGCGCCGCTGTCGCGGGAGTGTGCGGCCTGCTCAAAAGCCACCGCCCCGACGCCACGCCCGACGACGTTCGCCGGGCCATTGTCGAATCGGCCCAAAGTCTCGACGAACTCAACACCGGACACGCCGGCAAGTTGGGCTCCGGGCTGTTGAATGCGGGCGCGGCCATGAAAAAATTGCGGCCCATGGCTTGTCGTCCCGAACTCGTTTCCCACCTCGGCTCAATGGCATACATATTAAAGACCGGCGGCTATTTTCCCGCCGGTACCGGCCCGCGAAACATCGTTGAAAAAGCGGAACTGTTTCAACGCCTGCCCGGTCGCGATTACGTTACCCACATCGAATTGCGTCCGGGTTTTTTGAAACTAAGTTCGCAAAACGATTCGGTATCGGTACATTTGTACGCCAAAAACACGGTCCATCGCCCGGGGCAAACGTTGTTCTCCGGGTCCGTCGCCTTAAAAAACCTCAAGGCCCGTTGGGATGAAAACAAAAACTACGTGATAAGTTTACCGGCGCCCGTCAAAGTATCCGATGTTTTTGCAAGTTTGCGTCTACCCGCCGCGGCCGGCGACACCCTCGCCCTGCCTACCTCCGACAACACCCAAACTTACGAAACGGCATGGGAACGCGCTTACGACGGCACATGGACGGCCGTTTACCTGAATTGGGGGGTTTCGTTGAATATGGGCATAGAACTCCGGTACGTGAGCGAAGAAGCCCTTTTCGACCCCGGCAACGTACTGACGTTCAACAACGAAAACGTTTTTACGCTTCTTTACCACAGCCCGACGCCCGAGGCCATGCTGTGGACGGTGGACGGCAAAATCGTCGGAGAAACCCCCAACGCCATACTTGGCGGCCTCGAAGCCGGTCGGCACACCTATGTTTTGTATATTCGTCGGGGCGTGTGCGTTCACGAAATTTCCGGCACGTTTGAAACAACGGGCGCCGTTTCCATCGACCCCGTCGTCGAACCTCGTTTGTCGGCGTATCCCAACCCCAACGGCGGAGCGTTCCGCATCTTGGGCGCCCCCCCCGGAACCCTACCTGAAGTTTATACAATGGACGGTCGCAAAGTAGCCGTGAATGCGATTGAATACGGCAACGAGATGGAAATTCGGTTGTTTACACCGGGCGTTTACGTGGTTAAAACGGGTTGTGGCGAAAATACACGGACGATAAAGGTCGTTGTTGCACCATGAAACGATTTTTTCTGTGTACGGGGCTGATTGCGGCGGCATGCGGCACGCCGCAAAAAGGAGCCTACGAGTCCGACCAAACCACGCCCGCCAAAGGAGACCACGTGGTTGTCGCCCTTCAATCCGAACCCGTCAATTTAAACCCGCTTTCCTACGCCGACGAACCCTCGTTTATGGTGGTGCGTTTGTTGTACCAACGGCTTTTGGAGCTCTCTCCGGAGGGGGAACGTTTCACTCCGTCGTTGGCGCTGCGCTTTCCCGACGTTTCCGACGACGGAAAAACCTATTATTTTGAAATCAATCCTCGGGCCGATTGGAACGACGAATATCCGATAACGGGTGCGGACGTGGCTTTCAGCCTCAAATTGTTGTTTTGTCCGCAAATTCAGGCCCCTCATCGAAAAATATATTTTGAAAAAATAAAATCGGTCGAAATTTCACCCGAAAATCCCAAAAAGTTCGCCGTCAAGTTCAAAGAAAAATACGCCTACGCATTGTCGGGCTTGGGCTTTGAGCTTTGGGTGTTGCCCGAGTATTTTTTTGACCCTAAGGGGGTGTTGAAAAAATACCCGTTGGAGGATTTGGCGGCGGGCAAGGTAAACGACCCCGAGGTTACGGCATTGGCGGAAAAATGGAACGGAGGAAAACTATGGCGCAACCCGACCGAAAGTTTCGGCTCGGGGCCGTACTTTCTAAAGTCTTGGGATGCGGGAAGGGAATTGGTTTTGGAGCGCAAAAAATATTGGTGGGGCGCCCGCGAACCCGACAACCCGGCGTTACAGGTCTTTCCCGAGCGCATCGTTTATCGAATGATTAGCGACGAAACCGCCGCCCTCAACGCCCTCAAAAACCAAGAAATCGACGTTTTGCGCTCGATTCCCTACCGCGCCTTCGATGCGTTGAAAACCGACGCCAAAGTCACGGAACATTACGAACTAAGCACGCCGCCGATTTACGCCTATAATTACATTGGCATGAACAACCGCCCGGGGCCGAACGTAAAACCTTTGTTTACCGACAAACACACCCGGCGGGCGATGGCGCATCTGGTGGACGTAAACGCACTCGTCGAACACGCTTACAAGGGTTTGGCGCGGCCTATGCCCGGCCCCGTCTACCCGATGTTGAAAGATATTTTCGACGAAGATTTACGCCAACCCGCTTTCAACTTGGATAGTGCGGCGGCGTTGTTGGCCCGCGCGGGCTGGACAAAAAACGGCGACGTGCTTTCAAGAAACGGCGTAAAGTTCGAAACCGAATTTTACTACCGACAAGGCAACGAAGTGGGCAGAATCGTCGGCGCGATGCTCGCAGACAACGCCGCGAAAATCGGCATAAAAATTGTGCCCGTGCCCTTGGATTGGGCCGTCATGGTTGAAAAACAACAAAACCAAGAGCTCAATCTGTATATAAGTGGCTGGCTTAATTCGCCGTTGCAGTTGGACCCCAAACAGTTGTGGCACACCGATTCATGGCGCAAGAAAGGCTCCAACGATTTGGGTTTTGGCAACGCGGAAACCGACCGTATCATCGAAGCCTTGCAGGTGGAAAGCGACTCGGCCAAACGGAGGGAACTGTTCGTCCGCTTTCAACGGGCGGTGGTCGACGAAACTCCCTGCGTGTTTTTGGTTACGCCGCTTGAAAGATACGCCGTCCACAAAAGATTTAGAAATTCGCGAACCCACGACGTTCCACCCGGATTTTTCCCCGAACGCTTTTGGGTTCCTCATAATTTAATCAAATACAAGCCATGATATTGCGCATTGTCGTCATCATCGCATCAATGGCCGGAACGGTTTTCGGTCAAAAGTTTACCAATCTGAAAGAAGCGCTCAAAACGCCCGATAAAGTTGTTGAACTCGATCTTTCGGGCCAAAATCTTAGCGTTTTGCCGCAGGACGTCTACAAATTCAAAAATTTGGAAACGCTCATCCTCGACAACAACAAGCTCAAAGAACTGCCGCCCGCGATGTTTTTTCAACTTAAAAACCTCAAGGCGCTTAGTTTGTATCGCAACGACTTCAAAGTCATTTCCCCGCAAATCGCGCTCCTTCCCAACTTGGAAATTCTCGACCTTTCCGGCAACGAACTGACCAAACTTCCCGACGACTTCGCCAAACTTTCCAAACTCAAAAAGCTGATACTTCAGGAAAATCCGATTTCGCATTTTCCCCATCCTATTCTTTCTTTATCCAATCTTGAGTTTTTGGCCATTGGCGGCACTTCCATCAAACATATTCCCGAACACATCGGTAAACTTTCCAAACTCAAAGCCTTAATTCTTTTTCAAAATCAAATCGGCAAACTGCCTCACCACCTGGGTGAATTAACCGAACTTGAAACGCTGTCCGTGCGTAGAAACGTCGTTGCCGAAATACATCCCGACCTCTACAAATGCACCAAACTCAAAATATTGGACTTGGCTTTCAACCAAATCAAACAAATTCCACCGGGGATTTCCGCATTGACCGATTTGGACACCCTTCGGCTTGAAGTAAATTTATTGACCGAACTTCCCGCCGAAATTTGCAAACTTACCACGCTTGCCAAACTCGACGTTTCCAAAAACCAACTTCAATCCCTGCCGCCGGAGTTTCAAAACATGACCGGACTCAAAGAGGTTTGCATCCTTGACAATACGCAAATACCCGCCAAACAACAAGCGATGTTGGCCGTCGTTCCCAAAGGCGCCAAACTTTGCGAACGCGCCCTCGTCCCAACGGGAAAATAGATTTTTTCATCAATTGGGTAACGCTACGTCAATGGACCGGTTACGACAAAAATCCGTACGGAGATAAGAAATCGACGGGTTGACAATCATTACGATGATTTTAGAGGCCTCGATGACCGTCGTTAATTTGTTTAACACAACCGTCGCTACAATTTTTAGAGGTATTTGGCGCCGGCCCAATGGGGCAAGAAAAAACGCGGCCGAAAAAGACCGCGTTGGGTGGAGGATATCGGAGTCGAACCGATGACCTCTTGCATGCCATGCAAGCGCTCTAGCCAGCTGAGCTAATCCCCCGATTCGCGGTGCAAAGTACGCTAAAAATTGGCTTACTCCGCGCGTTTTGCGTCAAAAAGTTATCCACAAATCTAAACAGGGCCGAACTTGTCGTATCAAAGGTCGTTAAAAACAAAACGCCTCGGCAAACGTTTTGGGAGCGCCACGCCGGAAAACCGTCGAAGCGTCCGCAAATCGCGATATTTCGGATTGTCTGCCTTTGGCAAATATGCGTAAATTTGCCGCTTGAATTTTGGCGATGCAAAGAAAAGGAGAATTTCCGGCACGCCCGTTGCGTAAATCATCGGTGATGACAACGAAATATTCCTTTCGCAAAGCAAATTACCCTTTTACCATGTACAAAAAACCATTGGTCTGCCTGCTAACGTTTGTCTTTTATTCGCGATTAATGTACGCACAAGACGTTTTGTGGCAACGAACGCTGGGCGGGTCGGGCGAAGAACATGCGCAAGCGTTTGAAATCGCCCAAGACGGCAGTTATTTGATAACCGGTTCGTTTCATTCGGGAAATATCCCGGGTTTGGAAAAATCCCATCACGACAACGATGTTTTTATTACAAAAGTCAATTCCAAGGGACGATTTTTGTGGAAAAAATCGTTTGGCGGGCGGGGTTCGGACGTTCCCTACGCCATAAAAACGTTCGAAAAAGCGATGGTCTGCGTCGGTTCGACGGACTCCCCCGAACTCGCCAAAGGCAAAAAAGACGCCTACATCGCATTCATCGACGCGGTGGGCAACATGCGCTGGAACAAGGCTTTCGGCGGACCGAACAACGACGAGGCCCGGTGCGTCGTTTCCAAAAAAGACGGTACGTTCGTCGTCGGCGGCGAGTGCGGCGGCGGACGGGGCAACGACGGCCATCGCGGAAACGCCGACGGCTGGGTCATAGCCTTCGACCGAACGGGAAAAATCAAATGGGAAACTTATCTCGGAGGTACGCTCAACGACCATATTCTTTGCGGGGTCGCGGGGCCGGACGGAGGTTTTGTTTTTGCGGGTTATTCCAACTCCTCCGACGGCGACGTGCCGGCGAACAAAGGCGCAACCGACGCTTGGGTCGTCAAACTCGACGCCGGAGGAAAACTTGTGTGGAAACAATCGTTTGGCGGCAACCTCAACGACGAAGCCCGTTCGATTGCCGGCTCGCCCGACGGAGGCTTCGTTATCGCAGGTGTAACGAACTCCACCACCGGAGAAATCGTTGCCGAACACGGCGCCAAAGACGTTTTTGTCATGAAAATTTCCGGCGATGGACGCTTGGTGTGGAAAAAATCGTTTGGCGGCAGCGCCGACGACGAGGCCCACGCCATCTCCATGGCCTTCGACGGCAATTATCTCGTTTCCGCCCACAGCAAATCCAAAGACAAAAACCTGCTCGAAAATCGAGGCATGGAAGACGGCTGGATATTCAAAGTTTCGGGACAAGACGGAAAAATGTTGTGGCAAAAGGTCGTCGGCGGCGAAAAACACGACTATATCTACGACATAAAGGAAATCCCCGGCGGGGATTACGTGGCCGTCGGGGCCTCGGCCTCCAAAGGCGGTAACTTGGCCGGACAAATCCACGCGGGCGGTTCCGACGTCTGGATTCTCGGCATCCAAGACCCCGACAACAAAGACAACCGCGTCATTTCCCTTACCCCCACCACCATCATCGGCTACGTCAAAGACGCGGAAACCAAAAAATACATAGAAGTGGAAGTAAAATTGGTAGAAAATTACAAAAACAGAAAAGTATCCGCCGACAAATCCGATACCACCTACGGCATTTACAACGTCTTTTTGCCCGACACGAATTTGGCGTCCATTGGTTTTTCGGCCCAAGGCTATATGTTTTACAGTCAGGACGTGCGCATCACCGACGAACAACGTTACTCCGAAATCCGCTTGGACGTCGAATTGCGTCCAATTAAAATCGGTGAAATCGTGCAGTCGTTCAGCATCCACTTCGACATCGGCAAATCCACCATTCGCCCCGAATCCAAACCCGAACTCGACCGCGTGGTGGATTTTCTCAAACAAAATCCTTCGGTGCGCATGCGCATCTCGGGACACACGGACGGTACGGGCGAACCCGACACCAAAAAACTGCTTTCCCAAAACCGGGCGACGGCCGTCAAGTCGTACATCATCAACGCGGGCATCAACGCCTCGCGCTTGGAGTCGGTGGGCTACGGTATGGAAAGACGCATCGCCCCCGACGACACCGAAGAAAACAGGCAAAAAAACCGTCGGGTGGAGTTTGAAATTTTGGCGTATTGAGCGCCGATTTTTAAGTAAATTTGAGCAAAAAAGATGGCACGGCAATTATTGTTTACGGCGGTGGCGGTTTGCTTAACCTCGGCCTGCGACGTGGTCAAAGCGCCGTATAAAGAAGGCGGCGGAAAAGACGCGCCCGCCGGCGATACCGTTACCCGCGTCGTCATCGAAAAATTTACCGGCTTTATGTGCGGCAATTGCCCGTCGGCGGGGGGTACGGCCCATCAAATCGCCGAAACCTATAAAGGCCGGGTGTTTGTAGCCGAAATACACACGGGTGTCCTGGCCGACACTTTTCCACCCTTCGGACAATACTATTTCAAAACCCCCGCCGGCGACAGCCTCAACCGTCATTACGGCATCGACAACCGAGGCATTCCGATAGGACTGGTCGGACGGAGAACTTGGGACGGCGACCCGCTTTCCACCGCCTCCACGTGGGCGGCCAAAGTCGATTCGCTCGTCAAAGAACCGACGCTGTGCACCTTTTCCGTCGTTTGCGATTACAACGCCGAAAACCGAGAGGTCGCGGCGCGGGTGGCGGCCGATTTTTTACGCCCCGCGCCCGAGGCCTTGAATTTGGTCGTATATCTTTTGGAGGATAGCGTCCCGAGCTATCAAAAGGACTATTCACGTTCGCCGAGCTCGATATACGACTATCCGCAAAGGGATATGTTGCGGGCCTGCCCGACGGGAATATGGGGACAAAGGTTTGTCGGCGCCGCCGCACCCGGCGACAAAAAAAACACCAACGTCGTTTTTCGCTTGAACGACGGATGGAACGCCTCAAAATGTAAAGTTTTGGCGTTTTTGTCTCGGGCAAACAACAAAGAAATATTGCAAGCGGCGGAAACTTACGTAATTTCGCGTTGATTATGTTCCATCTCGATGCAGGGGAATATGTTTTTCGGGAAGCTTTGCCCGAGGACGCCCCATTTATTGCCGAAGCCGTGGTTGCCGCCGAATCTTCGGGTACGAACGTCTTCAGCTACGCCCGCATATTCGGCATAGAAGACGCGACGATGAAAAACTTTTTGGTGGAAATTGCCCGCGAAGACGCGGCCGGTCAGGATTTAACCCACAACAACTATCTCATCGCCGAGTATCGGGGAAAACCGGCCGCCGCCTGCGCCGGATGGGTGGAAGCCAAAAACTGTTCGCCGTCGTCGTTGGTAAAAATGCAGTTGCTTGCCCACTTTTTGCCGCCCGAAATCGTCGCCGGCGCCAAAAAACGCTTGGAAAAAGTCGCCGAGGTACACATTGAACGCACTCCGGGCGCCCTTCAGTTGGAGTCTTTTTACGTTTTGCCCGAATTTCGAGGCAAAAACCTACCCCACAAACTCATCAACGAACACGTTAAACGCTTCAAACTTATTTTTCCCGAATTGAACACGGCGCAAATCATTTTGATGCGGGAAAACACACAGGCCTTAAAGTCGTATCTCAAAGCGGGTTTTGAAATCGTCAAAGAAACCCGTTCCGACGACCCCGAAATCCCACGACTCCTTTCCGGTACGGGAAAATATCTACTTCAACTCGACATCTCATGAAATCCAAAGTATACGCCGACGCCGATTCGGCCCTTTTCGACGTTCACGACGGGGCGACGCTCATGCTGGGCGGCTTTGGCTTGTGCGGCATTCCCGAAAACTGCATTTCCGCTTTGATAAAAAAAGGCGTTAAAAACCTCACGTGCATCTCCAACAACGCGGGCGTGGACGACTTTGGCATCGGCTTGATGCTCAAAACCCGTCAAGTCAAAAAAATGATTTCCTCGTACGTCGGGGAAAACGACGAGTTTGAACGCCAGTTGCTTTCCGGAGAATTGGAGGTCGATTTGATACCGCAAGGCACGTTGGCGGAAAGGATACGGGCGGGCGGTGCGGGCATTCCCGCGTTTTTCACGCCGGCGGGATACGCCACCGAGGTCGCCGAAGGCAAGGAAATCCGCGTCTTCGACGGAAAGCCCTACATTATGGAAACGGCCCTCAAAGCCGACTTCGCCCTCGTCAAAGCATGGAAAGGCGACGCAATGGGCAATCTTGTTTATCGTTACACGGCCCGCAACTTCAACCCCATGATGGCCGCCGCAGGAAAAATCACCATCGCCGAAGTCGAAGAACTCGTTCCCGTCGGCGAACTCGACCCCAATTTTATCCACACCCCCGGCGTTTACGTCCAACGCATATTCCAAGGCGTGAACTACGAAAAACGCATCGAACAGCTCACCACGCGATAATAATTTGTTTTGAACCGACCATTGGCATTGTCTATAGCCCGGGACTTGTGGCGAATCGGAGCGGTAAACGTTCGCATCGACCCGCCTTATCGTTGGAGTTCGGGATGGTTGTCGCCGATGTATTGCGACAACCGCAAAATTTTGTCTCATCCGCCCATCCGTTCACGCGTGGCGAACGCGCTGGTTTCAGCCTTGAAAACGAGTTTTCCCGCGACGGAATGTTTGGCGGCGGTGGCGACGGGAGCCATCGGACACGCGGCGCTCGCCGCCGACCGTTTGGGTATTCCCATGGTTTACGTGCGCCCCGAACCCAAAAGCCACGGCCTCGAAAACCGCATCGAAGGCGAACTGCCCGCAGGCGCCAAGACCCTCGTGGTCGAAGACCTCGTTTCCACGGGCGCCGGCTGTTTTCGAGTGCATCAGGCCCTTTTGGAGGCCGGAGCAAAAAGTTTGGGCATACTTTCGATTTTTAATTACGGTTTTCCCCACGCCGAAAATTTATTTGCCCAAAACGGCGTGGCCTTCGATTTTTTGTGTAATTTTGAATGCGTCGTCGAAATCGGAATGGAATTGCGAAAAATCGACCCCGCCAAACGCGAAACGCTATTGCGTTGGAAAAATCAACCCGAACACTGGCAGTATTCATAACATGGAACGGTTTTTGGACAAAATACGCACCGAGCTTCAAGCGCGGACCCTCAAATGCGACACTTACGCCGGTGAACTGACCCTCACCGTCGACGCCGCCGACGTTTACGACGTGCTGAAAAACCTGCGCGACCAATACGGATTCAACTATTTGGTGGATATCAGCGCCGTGGACTATTACCGCGACGAAAAACGCTTTGAAGTCAGCTACAACGTTTTCAACCTCGGTGAAAACAAACGCGTGCGCGTCAAAGCGCAACTGGAAGAGGACAACCCCAAAATTCAATCCGTTGTTTCCTTGTGGCCTTCGGCGAATTGGTACGAACGCGAGGCCTACGACATGATGGGTATCGTTTTCGAGGGTCATCCCGATTTGCGACGCATTTACCTGCCCGAAGACTTTGCCTATTTTCCTTTGCGCAAAGAATTTCCGCTCATCGGCATTCCGGGTTCTATACAAATGCCGGAAAAAGACCCGCCCAAGGGTTATTGAGTCGTCCCGTTTTCAAGAAGTCGCGAAAACGGCACCCGGGTCCCGTCTCCCCGTTTGGTACGTCGATTCAAATTGCATCCATTACCGGCCGCGCAAGCTTGCGGGCTTCAATGACGACGCGAAGATGATTGATGACGACTTGGGCGCCGGCGGTATCGCGGTTGTTGGGCAAAATAAGGTCGCAATCGGAACGGTAAGGCTCGACGAATTTTTTGTACATCGGAATCA
Source organism: uncultured Bacteroidia bacterium (assembly GCA_937922655.1). Taxonomy (GTDB): domain Bacteria; phylum Bacteroidota; class Bacteroidia; order J057; family CALAJH01; genus CALAJH01. Next base: position 26,213 of record CALAJH010000053.1, on the reverse strand, counting down.
CGTCGCGTTCGTACTGTTCGAGTATGGTTTCGAGGGGAATGCCGCGTTCGGCGGCGTCGCGGCGAATGCGGCGAATGAGTTTGGTATGTTCGTCGGCTTCGACAAACAACTTTAAATCGAGCAGCTCGGCAACGGGTTTGTAATGATAAATGAACAAACCTTCGACGATAACGACGGGTGCGGGCGAATAAGTAAGATAGGTTTCGGGCGCGTCGGGACGGTTGAAATGATATTCTTTGACCGTTACGCTTTGGCCGGCGACCATGCGCCGCAAGTCGGCTTCGAAACGCGGCATGTCCACGGCGTCGGGGTGGTCGAAATTGATTCTGCCGTTGGCGTCAGTCGCCTGTTTTTCCAAGTCTTTGTAATAATTGTCTTGGGATACGAAGGTGGCCTCGGGCAATGCGTTGCGCATTTCCCGTATCAGACGCGTTTTTCCGGAGGCGCTCCCCCCGCATATCCCGACCAAGTAAGCCATTATTGTTAAATTTTCGTTTTGGGGTTGCAAAAGTAAGAAAAATCCGCAGAAGCAAAAATTTCTTTCGGTGAACGAGCGATAAAATCCGTTGGAATAGAAACCGGGTTTTCGTATTTTTGCCCAAATATATATGCTTGAATTAAAAAACAACGTCTACGAAATTGGCGGATTGAACGCGGAGGAATTGGCCAAACGCTTCGGTACGCCCGTTTTCGTATACGACGGGGCAAAAATCGAATCGCAATATTTACGTTTAAAAAACGCATTTTCGGGGGTTCGTGTACGCTTGCAATACGCATGCAAAGCCAATTCGAACCTCAACATCATGCGGTTCGTACGCCGGTTGGGTGCGGGCTTGGACGCGGTTTCGATACAAGAGGTCGAACTGGGGCTCTTGGCCGGTTTTATGCCCGAGGATATAATCTTCACGCCCAACTCCGTTTCTTTTGAGGAAATATGTGCGGCGGTAGAATTGGGGGTGAGGATAAACATCGACAATATTTCGATTTTGGAACGTTTCGGACACAGGTTCGGCTCGGGGGTGCCGGTTTGCATCCGCATCAATCCGCACATTTTGGCGGGCGCGCACGTAAAACTGCAAACCGGCCACATAGACTCAAAGTTCGGCATATCGATATTTCAATTGCGGCACATTCAACGCGTGGTTTCGGCTCATGGAATACGCGTCGAGGGCCTGCATATGCACACGGGTTCGGAGCTGGCGGATTGGCAAGTGTTTATGCAAGGCGTGGAGGTGATTTTGAGCGCCGCCACCGAATTCAACGATTTGAAGTACATTGATTTTGGTTCGGGCTTTAAGATTGCGTATCGTGAAACCGACCCCGTAACGGACTTGGAAGCCCTCGGCGCCGCCATGAGCGAACGCATACGGACGTTTGAACAAGAAACGGGCCAATCGCCGGAAATATGGTTCGAACCCGGAAAGTTTTTGGTCGCGGAATCCGGCACGCTTTTGGTGCAATGCAACACCGTAAAACAAACGGTTTCGACGACGTTCGTCGGCGTGGACTCCGGCCTCAACCACCTGATTCGCCCGATGTTTTACAACGCATGGCACCCCATTGTCAACGTTTCCAATCCGGGCGCGCCTCCCCGCGTCTATTCGGTGGTGGGCTACATTTGCGAGACGGACACCTTCGGCTGGGACAGAAAAATCAACGAGGTGCGCGAGGGCGACATTTTAGGCGTCGACATCGCGGGCGCCTACGGCTATTCGATGAGTTCAAATTACAATTGTCGTTTTCGCCCGCCCGAAGTTTTTGTTTACCGTGGAAAGGCTCATTTAATTCGCCGAAGGGAGACGATGGAAGACGCTTTGCGCACCCTTGTCGAAATGCCGGAATGGTTATGACGAAATACAACGCCTACAACACCACCGACCCCGCCCAACTTCTGGCGCTCAAGCGTCAGGAATCGCGCGTGTTGTTGGACGTTATTCGGGGCATCAACCCCGAATCCTCGCCACCCGAACTCATCGGCGCGGTCGTTCACGCGATTCGCAACCAACTTGACGTTTCCAAACTTATTTTCGTTACAAACTTTGGCGGGGTGAAAAAGGTCGAGGTGAACGTCAATTTCCCGCCGGTTTCTCGGGAGGTATTGGATTTTTTGACGAACATAACCTCCACGACCCGGGTTAAGCGAAAAGTCCCCGACGCGGTCAAGGATTTGGGCGCGGAGTACGTCATTCCCGTGGGAATGAAAAATCGACCGCCGTCGGGCTGGTTCATCATCGCCGACTTTGCCGAATCGGCCGAGGAGGCCTTAAACGATTTGATATTTATCGAAACGGTCGGCAACATATTGGCTTTGTCGTTGGAGAACAAGTTGTTGTTGGAAGAGCAGTTGAAGCGTCGGGCGTTGGAGCAGGAGCTGTCGTTTGCGTCCCGCATTCAGCGCTTGGCTTTGCCCTCTACGTTCGCCTTTCCCGAATATATCGACGTATACGCGATAAACCAAGCGCATTCGACGGTTGCGGGCGACTTTTACGACTTGGTTCCCGTCAATTCGGAGGAGTTTTACTTTTGCATGGCCGACGTTGCGGGCAAAGGCATCGGCGCGGCGTTGTTGGTGGCGAATTTGCAGGCCAATTTTCGGGCCCTTGCCACGGCCCGCACCTCGTTTCATCACATACTTTTCCACCTCAACAACGCGATAATACGTTTGACCGATTCGGGTCAATTTGTAACGATGTTTTTGGGCAAGGTGAACGTGCGTTCCCGACGTATGGCTTACGTCAACGCGGGCCACAACCCGCCGCTGTTTTTCCGCGACGGCACGGTGCGCGAACTGTCCCGGGGCGTGATTCCTTTGGGCATCATGCCGATAGACAATTTGGACCTCGGCGCCGAAACCTGCGAACCGGGCAGTGTGCTTTTGCTTTATACCGACGGCGTGGTCGACCAACACAACGACAAAGACGAGGCTTTGGGCGTCGAACCGTTTGAGAAATTGCTTTTGGAAAACCACAACCAAAGCGCCGAACACATCGTTTCCGACGCATTGAAACTCATAGAAAACCACGCCGGCGGCGTTCCCCGATTCGACGACGTCTCCATCATGGCCATACGTTTTTTGTAAGCGCCTATGCGCTCAACGTTTGACGCACCTGCTCCTCGATGTATTCGCAAAGCACGTCGGGCTTCAACTTTCTCCATTCGATGCTCGACAAGGCCGCACTCCAATAAAAAAAGCGGCCCATGCCGTATTTTTCCACCTCTTCAAGCACGTGCGGACGCGCCCGCACCAAACACGCCCAACCGTCCGAAATGTCTTCGGAGAACGCGCGATAATAATCGTCGTCCTGCAAATAGATGTGGAAGACGTTTTCGCAAATAAAAACGAATTTGTCCACGCCCGCGTCGGTCAAAAAGCACAGACAGTTTTCGTACAATAGTCGAAAATCGTTTTCAAAAAGGTCGTTCCATTCGCCGAAAAGCTCGATGACGGCGTATCCTTCGACGTAGTCGGCGTAAAGAATTTTGACCAAAAGACTTTCGCTTTCGATGTCGTCCCACAAGGGGTGGGCGGGAATGTTGTGAATGAAACGGTCAAAGAAAAAAAGATTGTGTTCGACGTGGTGAAACGGCGAACGTTCGTCCATTTCGTGGTTGTAAAGGTGCAACCACCCGTGATAAGGTTCCGCGCCCGTGAACATGGCGATACAAATTTAAAACGCGGCGTACAATTTTGCAAAACAAGAAAACGCCGAAAGGTATTTTTTCTCATGCCCCGGGAGCGTTGGCAAATTGAAAAATTCAAGCGAAATTTCGGCCCCATTTTATTTCATGGATTTATTCGCAAAAATTGACCGTCTCATGGAGACGGATTTAGGCAAATACGCTAGAATCGGCCACGGTTACCTGACTTTCCCCAAACTTACCGGGGAAATCGGGCCGAAGATGTTTTTTGAGGGCAAGGAAGTGTTGTGTTGGTCGCTCAACAACTATTTGGGTTTGGCCAACGACCCCGAAATACGCCGGGTGGACGCGGAGGCGGCGGCGCAATACGGCTTGGCTTACCCCATGGGTTCGCGCATGCTCACGGGCAACACCAAGTTTCACGAAGAGTTCGAGGCGTTGGCGGCCGATTACGAAAAAAAACAGGACGCCTTCCTGCTCAATTACGGTTATCAAGGATGCGTATCGATAATCCAAGCCCTAACCGACCGACGCGACGTCATCGTCTACGACCAACTTGCCCACGCCTGCATTATCGACGGCATGATGCAATCGTTGGCCAAACGCTTCGTTTTCCCCCACAACGACATGAACCGCTTTGAAGACAGACTCAAAAAAGCGGCGGAAATCACGGCGCAGACGGGCGGCGGCATTTTCGTCGTCACCGAAGGCGTTTTCGGTATGAAAGGCGACATAGGCGCGCTCGACCAAATCGTCGCTTTCAAATCCAAATACGATTTTCGCATTTTGATTGACGACGCACACGGTTTCGGCGTCATGGGTGCGGGCGGGCGCGGCGCCTCCGAACATTACAACGTCATGGACCCAATCGACCTTTACTTTACGACCTTTGCCAAATCCATGGCGATGATAGGCGCTTTCGTTGCCGGGGACAAAAAAGTCATCGACTTTTTGCGCTATAATATGCGCAGCCAGATTTACGCCAAATCCTTGCCGATAGCCATGGCCATCGGCGCGATAAAGCGCATTCAAATGATACGGGACGGCCAAGACCGCCGTCAAAAATTGCACGCCTTGACGAGTATGTTGCAAAAAGGCCTTCGCGACCGAGGCTTCGACCTCGGCATTACCCAAACGCCCGTTACAACCGTTTACTTAAAAGGAAACGATGCACAGGTTATCGAAGTGGTGCGGGCTTTGCGCGAAGAGTTTCGTCTTTTCGTTTCGGTGGTTACCTATCCGGTTATCGAAAAAGGCCTGCTGATGCTTCGGCTCATTCCCACCGCCGACCACCTGCCCGAACACGTCGAATACACTATCGAAGCTTTCACGCAAATACGCGAACGCTTGCGCGAGGGCGTGGAAGGCCGGTGAGTTTCAGGCGCGTCGGCTGACGTATTCGGCGTAAGCCTTTTCGCACACGCCGCCAACGGGGGGATTGGTTTTGGCCACGCGCACCTTGACCGATTCCACCTCCTGCGCCGCCGCCAATATTTTCGCGCCGATTCTCATTGCCAAACGTTCCAAAAGCCGGTGCTTTTCCGCCATCGTCTCGGCAACGACGCGGTAAATCGTTTCGTAATTGACGGTGGCGGACAGACGGTCGTTTTCGACTTCGGGGTCGAGGACGGCTTCCATTTCCACGCCGACTTCGTAGCGGTTGCCGAGTTTGTTTTCTTCGACGTAGGCGCCGTGATAGCCGTAAAAGGACATTTTTTCCAGCCCGATGACAAAGCGCAAGGGTTTGCTCATATCTCGGCGCGAAACTAAGCAATAACACGCGGTTTTTTACGACGGCAAAGAAATTTAATCGGCCGCAAGAGCATGTATCCGAATTTTCAAAGCCCCGTCAAACGGACATGACGAAGCATGGAACGGCGCCGGCCTCATTTTCAAGTAATTTGATATTTTTTTTGTCGTCCTACAAGAAAACGTTGCGCACAATGATAATGTTCGTAAATTTGTGGTCAAAGATATTAGAACACATACGTAGAAAACCGACTATGACCAGATTAGGCGTCGGCGTCGTTGCCGCATTTGTTTTTACGATGCTTTCGGGATGCGAACCCACCCCAAAAGAACCCGGCGAAAGTCAAACTTCCGACACCCTACTGGGTTCGGGCGGCAGCGTGGACGAGGCGATGATAGACCTGCTTATGTCTTTGCCGTCACCGGTGCAAATGGTCAATATTCTGCGCAACGCCAACGCCGCTTACGACGGTACGCTTCTCAATCCCATCGCCAACAAGGAAAACTATAAATCTTCGGCCTCCCAAGCCATGATTCTTGGCGTTTACGGCGCGGACTTGTCTTACGTCACCCTTTTCGACCGAAAAAAAGAGTCTTTGCAATATTTTGCGCTTACCAGCGAAATCGCCCAAAAAATCGGGGTCGGCAGCGTGTTCACCCGCGAGGTTTTGGACCGCGCGACCAACAACCAAGGCAACCGCGACTCGCTCGAACAGATATTTACCGAAACCTTTGCCAACCTTCACTCGCGCTTGGAACAAAACTCCAACGAACGCGACTTGGCGCTCATCATTTCGGGCGGTTGGGTGGAAACGATATGGCTGGCGGGTTCGATTTGGCGGACCAAAAAAGTGCCGGAACTTGCCGACCAAATCGCGATGCAAGGGCCGACGGCCTCGATGCTTGCCGACCTCGTGGGCAAACTCGATACCCAAGACAAAGCCGTCCAAACGCTTAAAGCCAAGTTCGCCGAAATTTCCGAGGTTTACCGCACCATGACGCCGGGGGAAGAAGGCGAAAAACAATCCGGCGACGACGACGCCCCCGTCAAACCCAAATACACCGACGAACAAATCGACGCAATTTTCAAAATTATTTCGGGTTTGCGCAAAACGATAACCGAAGGATGAAAGCGATGTGGACCTTGGCATTGTCGGCGCCGATGTGGCTTATGGCACAGGCGCCGAAATGCGTCGAGGCGCTCGCGCCCTTTGACTCAACCACCCATTATTTCCGCACCGAGCTTTTTGAAGGCGAAACGGCAAAATTACGATTGACGCTGTCGTCGGATTACGTGTATCGTTTTATCGTTTGCGCCGACGGGGGCAAACCCGTGCTGAATTTTTACGACCGTTCCGGCGTTTTGGCCCTTTCGACCAAACAAACGGGAAAAAATTATATGGACTGTCACATTCGCCGTCGTGGGAAATATACTTTGTCCGTAACCTTCGAGCGCGGCGAAGGTCCGGTTGCCATCGTGGTGGGTGAAGCCGAAAAGAACGTCGCGGACGAAAAAGGAATTAAAGCCGAATCATTTTAATTGATTTCATGAAACTGCACGAATACCAAGGCAAGCAAATACTCAAAAGCTACGGATTGCCGATTCAAGAAGGCATTGCGGCCTCGAACATAGAGGAGATATCCGCCGCCATCAAAAATCTTTATCCCAACCCGACGGGTAAAGAATTTTACGTGGTCAAAGCGCAAATCCACGCGGGCGGACGCGGCAAGGGCGGCGGGGTCAAAGTGGCCAAAAATCCCGATGAAGCCTTAGAAAAAGCCCAACAAATTTTGGGCATGAACCTCGTTACGCCCCAAACCGGCCCGCAGGGAAAAATCGTCCACAAAGTGCTTATCGCCGAAGACGCCTATTACCCCGGCCCTACGCCCCACAAGGAATTTTACATTTCCATCACCCTTGACCGTTCCCGTGGACAAGACATCGTCATGGCCTCGTCCGAAGGCGGCATGGATATCGAAGAGGTGGCCGAAAAACACCCCGAAAAAATCATTCGCGAACACATCGACCCGCTCGTCGGCATGACCGACTTCCAAGCCCGTCGCATTGCCTTCGCTTTGGGACTTTCGGGAACGGCGTACAAAAACGGCGTGGCCTTCATTAAAAAACTTTACGAGGTTTACGCCAAAACCGACGCCTCCCTGCTCGAAATCAATCCCATGCTCAAAACCTCCGACGACAAAATCATCGCCGTCGATACCAAACTTGAGCTTGACGAAAACGCCCTTTACCGCCACAAGGATTACGAAGCCCTCCGCGACGTTACCGAAGAAGAACCGCTCGAAACCGAAGCCCGTGAAAACAACCTCAACTACATCAAACTCGACGGCAACGTAGGGTGTATGGTCAATGGGGCGGGTCTTGCCATGGCGACCATGGACATCATCAAACTTTCGGGCGGCGAACCCGCCAACTTTTTGGACGTCGGCGGCGGAGCCAACGCCCAAACCGTCGAAGCCGCCTTCCGCATCATTCTCAAAGACCCCGCCGTTAAAGCGATTTTAATCAATATCTTCGGCGGCATCGTCCAATGCGACCGCGTGGCCAACGGCGTGGTCGAAGCCTACAAAAACATTGGCCAAATCAACGTGCCGATTATCGTTCGCTTGCAAGGCACCAACGCCGAACTCGCCGCCGAAATCATTCGCAATTCGGGCCTTAAAGTCGTTCCGGCCATCGAATTGCGGGAAGCGGCGCAAAAAGTGCGCGAAGCCCTTTCGGCTTAACCTTTGGTTTGCGCTGTAACATTTTGGGTGTGCCGAATCGTTTTTGATTCGGCACGCGCCCAAGTATTGACGGCAAATCTAAAATACAATTCACATTGCTTCCACCGTCGTAACAGCGCGTGAAGCCTCTTGCTCGTGATTTTCGACAAAGTTTTTGAATATTTTTGTTAAAAAGTTCCCACGGGTCCGAAAAAAAAACTTAAATTTGCCGAAAATTACCAAAATCTAAAATAGAATGCTTAAACATCTATTCGTAGCCTTTATGGGCGTTGCGCTATGGGCAAGCGCCGGAGGGGCAAGCTTCGGACAAGGGTGTACCCCCGCGCCCGATTCGTATCCGTTCAATCCCGCTTTCATGAACGCCGCCGGCTTGAATCCCGAGGCGCTGCCTACGGCATACGTCGGAGTACCGTACGACGAGGTCATCCAATTCAAAGCTTTACAATCCATTACCAACCCCATTCCGTTGGACATTCAGTCCGTGGTGGTTAACGGCATCGAGGGCCTCAACAACCCCGAAATTTACAACTGGCTCCAATACGAGGTAGTCAGTTACAATCCCGCCGACCAAGGCAACGTCTTGACCCCCTACCAAGGCATCATCGCCGGTTGCATACGTCTTTTCGGCACGCCCAATCAACGCGCTTGCAACGACTCGCTACGGATATTGATGGCCATTAATACGGCGCTCGGCGACGTTTCAGGCTTTTTGCCGCCGATAGGGACCAAATTTTTGGTCGACGACACGGCCAACCCTTGCGCCGGCGCTTGCGAGCCCAATCCCGACGCCGTTACCCTGAATGCCGGCGTATACGGCGGCCTGACCGGTATTTCCCCGGCCGTCGTTACCAATGAGGCGACGGTCGGCCAGCCCTATTCTCAAACCTTCCAGATTTTGGCCGTTTCTACGGCAAGCATCGCAGGCGTGGACGTAACTTTCGATTCGCTTCTCGTTACGGGTATTGAAGCCTCGCCGTCGGGAACGGAATTCAACTGGGTGCAATACGACGTAGCGAGCATCAACAACGCCGATTGGGAAGCCGAAAATCGCTTGACGCCCAATCAGGACGGGGTAATGGCCGGTTGTGTACGCATTTACGGTACGCCGACGGTCAAGGTTTGCAACAAAAACTTGATTATCCGGGCCAAACTCTTTGCCGCCAACCCCAACGCCCAAACGGCCGTAGACGATCTGTTCAACGGCTACGAAGTGGTTTTTCAAGTAAATGGCGCGGGCGGAGCGACGGACAGCTGTGGTTACATACCGCCGCCGGCATGTACCGTAAACGGTACGGGATTGACGCTTGGGGCTACGGACGTGGCGTTGCAATCGACCGTTTCGCTTCCCGACGGGACGGTGGGCGAAAACTACGAGCAGGTGGTACAAATCAAAATTCGCACCGAATTTCCCGCCGGCTTTTTGGAACCCGGCCAACCCGAATTTTCCATTACCCGCGCCACGGTCTCTGCTACGGGCGTTACCCTGCCCTCGGGCAACGAACTCAATTGGGTGAACGTAGCGTCGGCTTCGAGCGTGGCAACGGACGCGTCGTTGTCGTTTACTCCCGGCAACGACGGTACGATTACCGGATGCTTGAAACTCAGCGGATTACCTACCACGCCTGTAACGGACAAACAAGTCAAAGTAAATTTTACGTTCGAGGTAACGAACCCTGCCGCATTGACGGCGTTGAACAACGCCCTTAACGGCTTTTCTTTCAACCTTAAAGTATTGGAGCCGGCGGGTTGCAATTGTCCGCCGCCGTCCAACCCCGCATGCGTTCCCGACCCCGACGGCGTTGCCTTCAATCCCCAATTGCAAAACTTGGTGGGCTTGGCTCCCGAAACGTTGGCCGTCGGTACGGTTGGCGAGCCTTACGAAGAAATCATACAGTTCAAGTCGCAAACGCAAATCCCCGCCTTTCCCCCGATAACCACCGCGCCTTCGAATATTTTATACGTGGATATTACGGGCGTAGGTTCGGCCAAAAATCTCAATACTTACAACTGGATGAACTACGCCGTTGTCAGCGCCAACCCTTGCGACGAGGGCGGCCGCTTAAGTCCGTGCAACAACCTTATTGCCGGGTGCGTACGTTTAACGGGAACGCCCAACGTCAAAAACTGCCCCAACGCCGACAATCCCGACTCGTTGCTCATCAAATTCAAAATAACCACCGACAACGCAACGTTGAACAGCATCTTGCCCAATTTCTTTGACGGCATTCCCTATGCGTTGTTTGTAAACGGGGCGACGAACGACCCCTGCGAACAAACGTCGAATATTACGGAATTGATTCGCCGCGCCATGAGCGTTCAAATTTATCCCAATCCTTCCAACGGCGCGGCCACGGCAACGTTCGTCGTTGCGACGGCGGGCACGGCGACGGTTGAGGCGATTACTTTGGACGGACGGGTGGTTTTCCGCCAACAACTCGAAAACGCCACGGGCCGCCAAAGCGTGGCTATTCCCGACCTTTCCCCCGGCTTTTATACCGTAAAAGTAACGACGGGCGGCGCATATCAGGCGGTAAAATACGTCAGAAGCGGATATTAATCCCGCTTGACATTCCAATTGAATACTTTCGGCCCCGAAATGGGGCCGAAAGTATTTTGTGGAAAACTTTTTTCGGCGAGGGGTGGGGTGAAAGGCCTGAGGACAAACGTAAATTTGCAACATTAAGCGACGCGATGGCCCGATTTGCGGTAGTGGACTTGGAAACGACGGGAAGTTCGCCCGTCGACGACCGTATCACCGAGGTGGCGATATTTCTCCACGACGGCGAAAAGATATTGGACTCGTATACCACGCTCGTCAATCCCGAACGCGAAATACCTTATTTTATCACCCAACTAACGGGCATCAACGACAAGATGGTCTGCGACGCGCCGAAATTTTGCGAGATTGCCGAAAAGGTGGTCAAAATGACGGAGGGAGCGATATTCACCGCCCACAACGTCAATTTCGACTATTCGTTTTTGAAAAGCGAATTCAAGCGATTGGGCTACCAATATCAGCGGCGTCGCTTGTGTACCGTGCGTTTAAGTCGATTGCATTTACCCGGGCGGCCGTCTTACAGCTTGGGAAAATTGTGTGCGGATTTGGGAATCGAAATCGAAGGCCGACACCGGGCATGGGGCGACGCCGCCGCCACCGTCAAACTTATCGAGCGTATCGCCGCCCAAACCTATCCCGACGTCTTTTGGGATTCGGTCGAAACGTTGAGCAAAAACGGCGGCCTCCCCCCCGAACTTGAAGCCCAAACCTTCGAATCCTTGCCCGAAGAACCGGGGGTGTATTATTTTTTGGACGACGACGGACGTGTGATTTACATCGGAAAATCGGTCAATATCCGCGAACGGGTGCGTTCTCATTTTTACAACGACCACCGATCCCAAAAAACTTTGGGCATGAAACTCAAAACCGCCGACGTGCATTTTGAAAAAACAGGCAACGAATTGGTGGCGCTTTTGCTCGAATCCGAAGAAATCAAACGACTTAAACCCGTTTTCAACGTCAAAAGCAAACGCGCCGGGGCAAGTTACGGCATATTTCATTACACCGACCAAAACGGTTACATTCGCCTAACGATACAAAAAACGCGCCCCGACAGCAATCCGATTGCTTTTTTCCCAAACATGGACGCCGCCAAAGATTATTTGAACGCCAAAGTTTGGGAATTGGAATTATGCCCCAAATTATGTAATCTGGAACCGTTTGCGACCGGAAGAACTTCGGGGCCCTGTTTTCAGTACCAACTGCACAAATGTAAAGGCGCGTGCGCACATAAAGAATCCCCCGAAGACTACAACAAACGGGTGCAGGTATTGACTTCGGAAATCGGCTTTAACGAAGAAAACGTCGTCATCAAGGGGCCGGGTCGTCGGGAGGGAGAAAAAGCGTTTGTCGTGGTGGAACGCGGACGATATGCCGGCTTTACCTTTGCGTCCGATGAAGCTCCGTGGTCGGTTGAAACGCTCAAACCCAAACTCGAGCACGGTGGACACAACCGCGACGTACGCCAAATACTTAAAAATTTTTTGGCACGCCCCGAACCCGGTTTTGAAATTTTTCGCTTTGACTAACGCCAGTCGATGTAAGCTTCGGCACGTTGATAGTCTTTTTTCATCAAGGCCCGCATTTTTTCGGGGGTCAACGGGCGCGACGCAATCATGGAGTCGGCAAACGTTTTGAAATAAGGGTGTTTTTTTAGCGTCGAAGCCGAAGCGGAATTGACGGGAATTTTTCGGAACGGCGGGGTTTTGACGACGAGATGGCGGGCGCATTTTTGATAATGCTCGTCCCGAAGTCCGTAAACTTCTCTAAGCTGCTCGACGGCGTAAAAGCCGCCCAAAAGGTTGCGAAACTTGACAATTCTGGCGGACAAAACCTCGCCGATGCCGGGCAAAGCTTCGAGTTCGGCTTCGTTTGCGGTGTTAAGGTCCAAGGCGGCGACGGGTACCGGAACCGTTTTTTTCAAAGGCCGAGGAGCCTCGTTTTTCTCGGCGAAATTTTCCGCCGCGGCCGGAGATTCTTTTTTTCTTTTGGGCTTGTGGGGACGATAGGGTTTAGGGTCGCCCAACGAATCCTTAAAAACTTTCAAAACCGAATCCAAGACGACAAACTTTTCGGGCTTGGCTTCATAGATGGAATCGATTCCTCGAATTTCGCAGAGGTTTTCGGGAGATTCGAAATAGCCGCGTCGTTCGCGCCGTCGAACTACGAGTTTTGCCCTCGACGAACCGACGCCTTTTATCGTTTGCCATGCGAGGGTATCGGCCAAATTGATTTCGATTTGGCCGTCGGGCAACAGTCCTTGGGGCCGTGGGAAATGGACGTGCGCCGGCGGTGGATCGCGACGAAATAAACGATGCGTCGCCAACATCAACAAACCGACGAGGGCGATGGCGGCAAGGGTACGGGATTGGGAAGGGGCGGTCACGGAACGGATTTGACGTTGTCCGGCGACGCCGGCGGTTTGAGGCGAAGCGTACCCGTAACGGGTGCGTGGTCGGAAAGGGGCATGGTTTGCATGCCGCCGGTACTTTCGTCCTGATGCACCATGCCGTCCGTCCACCATAGATTGGAAAAAAGATAATCGAGTCTACGGTTCCAAAAACCGCGTCCGTTCACGGTGTGCGAATAGTATTTGGCCTCGTTGAGTCGATATTCTTCCAAAGGAATCACTTCCCGGTAGTCGCGGTAGAACGGCGCCAAAAATTCGGTTTCACCCGTATAATCGTCTTCGATGAAGTCGTCGTCTTTACACACCGCGTCGTCAAAATTTTTGAGTTTTTGAGTGCCGGGAGGGACGGTGTTGAGGTCGCCTCCGACAATCGTTTTTCCGCGAAGGCGAACGAGCGAATCGGCAACGTTTTTGAGAATTTTAAGTTGTTTGAGGCGCAAGCCTTCTTTGTCGTAAGCCGAAAGATGGGTGACGACGACGGCGACGGTGTCGTCGGGAAGAACGAGGTCGGCGGTCAAGATTCCGCGGCGCAAATAAAAGAAACGGGTCAGCGGGTCTTGGGTCTGCATAAGCGGCAGCGCGATGCGTTCGGCGTTTTGAAGGGGGTATTTGGACATAATCGCCACGCCCGAATTCATTTTTCCCATGCCGCGCGACGGAATATGGCGTACTTTCCATTGCGATGCGTAAACACCGTAATTAAGCTTGGTATTGTCCAAGAGCCATTGCATCATGTCTACGAACGCCGCGCGTTTGGAACCCGTTTCAATTTCTTGCAAGAGCAATACGTCGGGGTCGTATTGGTTGATTTTTTGGGCCAGCCCCTGTAAATTGGCGGTAACTTCGTCGGGGGTCATGTTTACACGGTCGCCGTAACAGTCGAAGAAAAAGTCGATGCGTCCGCCGCCGAATTTGATGTTCCAGTCCATGACCTTCAACGAATCGCCGTGCGGCGGCGCGGGAACAATTTCTTTGGCGCGATAGTATTCGCCCGGTTCGCGGGCAGGAAATTGATAGACCAAGACGTTGGTGTACGCAATAATCGCCAATGCCGCTATCACCAAAACGGCAATTGCCAAAAAAGCGGCGAAAATTGTTTTTTTCATCTTTGGGGTTACCTTTCCTTGGATATTTTACGCAAAGTTACTCAAATTTCGACAAAGCGACGTACGATAGGATAATGATAAAAATCGGCGCAAAACGGCAATCATTTATTCTTAATTGGATAATTTTTGGCGGGTCAAAGGGAATTTTTATCGTTATCGTTAGCCGTGGCGAACTACCCTTTTTTGAAGGCTTGACCATGACGGCATATTTTGTAATTTTGCACAACCTTTGTTTGTTTATCAAACAAGGCGTCAACCATGAGCGGACTTGTCGAAGAATTGCGAACCCAGTTTATCGCCCGATACGGCGCGGCGGCAAAAATCGTCGTCGTCAACGTCGGCGTTTACTTGGGCTTGGGTTTGATTTCGGTCATCCTTTTTTTTGCAGGCAAACGCGCCGACTTTGAACTTCTTTTTTCTTATTTTCAACTTCCTTCCGACCTCAAGACGTTGGCCGTACGGCCGTGGACACTCCTTACGTACATGTTCGTTCATCATCCAACGGGTGTTTTTCACATCCTTTTCAATATGCTCTGGCTCTATTGGATGGGGCGAATATTGCGCGAATTTGCGGGGGACCGGACGGTATGGGCGGCTTATTTATTCGGCGGCCTTGCGGGCGGAGCGGCTTTTTTAACGGCAATCAACGTTTTTCCGGGATTTTCCGGTTTGCGCGGAACGCTTCACGGGGCTTCCGCGGGGGTCAACGGAGTTCTGGTTGCCGCCGCCGTCCTCGTTCCCAATTATCCCTTACAACTTCTTTTCTTTGGCATGGTGCGTCTAAAATGGCTCGCGCTTGTGTTGGTGTTGATGGATTTGATACTCATTAGCGGGGGGAACCCCGGGGGTATGGTAGCCCACGTGGGGGGCGCGGCTATGGGCGGAGCGTTGATTGCCTTGCGCCGACGCGGCGTGGATTTAGCCTCGGTATTCGACGTTTTTCGCCGAAGCACGGAACGTAAGTTTCAAACCTACCGCAACCCGTCGATGCGCGTCGTTCACCACGCCGGAGGAAAAGCCTCTCCTCCCCCTAAACCCACCCCCCAAGAGATAGACCGAATTCTCGACAAAATTCAAGCCGTCGGTTACAACAATCTCACTAAAGAAGAAAAACAAACGCTCTTTCGAGCAAGTCAGGAATGAAAACCATCGAAGAAGGCCGCTTTTCCGGAAAAAAAGCTTTGGTTCGCGTAGATTTCAACGTACCCCTCAATGATAATTACGTAATCGAAGACGACCGACGCATCCGTGCCGCGTTGCCTACCATTCGGCACGTCTTGAACGACGGCGGCGCCGTCATCCTCGTTTCTCACCTCGGTCGCCCCAAGAATCGTGAATTTAAATACAGTTTACGCCATTTGCATCATCCTTTGGCTGAAATGCTGGATAAAAGCGTGTTGTTTTCGGCCGCGCCCGTGGGCAGTCGGGAATTGAAAGAATTTTGTGAAAGTTTGGCGCCGGGCGACGTCGCGTTGCTGGAAAACATCCGTTTCAACCCCGGCGAAGAAAAGGGCGACGAAACCCTCGCGCGAGAACTGTCGGAATTGGCCGACGTCTACGTTAACGACGCGTTTGGCGCCGCCCACCGCGCTCACGCTTCCACGGCGGTGGTGGCCAAGTATTTTCAAGAAAAATACGCCGGCTATCTCATGGCCGCGGAAATCGAAAACGCCAAACGGGTTATAGACGGCATACGCCGCCCGTTTGGGGTGGTCGTGGGCGGGGCAAAGGTTTCCGACAAAATCGGCGTATTGAAAAATTGGGTCGAAACGGCGGACGTTGTGGTTGTTGTGGGAGGTATGGCGTTCACGTTTATTCATGCGCAAGGTGGAAAAGTGGGCAAGTCGCTCTTGGAGGCGGATAAAACCGACGTTGCATTGCAAATTATGTCTCGAGCCGAAGCGCGAGGGATACGAATGATTTTACCCGAAGACACCGTCGTTGCCGCCGGTTTGGACGACGAGACGGGCGCCGCCGTCTGTGCCGCCCGCCAAATTCCCGACGACCGCATGGGATTGGATATCGGTCCGAAAACCATCGAAGCCGCCCGAGTCGCCCTATTGACCTGTAAAACAATACTTTGGAACGGACCCGCCGGCGTATTCGAAAAATCCGCTTTTGCCAACGGCACCGTTGGCATTTTGGACGCTTTGGTTGAAGCGACGCGTGCGGGAGCCTATACGTTGGTCGGCGGAGGAGACAGCGCCGCCGCCGCCGAAAAATTTGGCCGCGCCCACGAACTTTCTTTTGTGTCCACGGGCGGCGGAGCTCTGCTTGAATATTTAGAGTTTAAAACCCTCCCCGGTATTGAAGCTCTCGCATGACCAAACGCAGTCTCAACAAAACCCTTGTCCAAGCGCTCGACAAATTCGAATCTCGAAGAGTATTGTCCGCAGGCGACGGCGACGATTGGACGTTGGGACAGCTTTTCAAAGCCGCCCACGCCGTTGCCCACGCCGTTAAAAGAAAACCCGGACCCATCGCTTTCTTTTCCTCCGACGAACCGTGGTCTTACGCCGTAATGCTGGCTTCGGTAATCATCGGTCGGGCTTACGTTCCCATTGGAAGAAACTATCCCGACGAACGCGTCAATTACATGCTTAATGATTGCCAACCCGCGTGCGTTTTTGGGCATTGGCCGCGCAATACGGGCAAATATTCGTTTGTTTGTACGCAGGATTTGAAAATTTCCGACGAACCGCTGTTGCCCGGAGCCGTTTCCGACGCCAAGCCCGTTTATGTATTGTATACTTCGGGAAGTACGGGTCGGCCCAAAGGCGTGGTCGTAGCGCGTTCGGCATTGTTTGCGTTTTTGCTGGCCGCCTGCGAATGTTACGGAATTCACGAAAAGGATATCGTTCTCCAAATGTTCGAACAGACCTTTGACCTGTCGGGCTTCGGCTTTTGGATGAGCGTGATGAACGGCGCCAAGTGCGTGGTTGTACCAAGGAATTCGCCGTCGGTACCGCTCGCCGTGGCCGAAACGTTGATGGAGAAAAAAATCACCGTCGCTCTGACCGCACCGTCGGTTCTAAGCTATTTGCGTCCTTATTTGCACGAAATCCTCGCGCCGAGCGTGCGTTTGCACCTGTTTTGCGGCGAGCCTTTGTATCAAAAAGACGTGGCCGATTGGGCGCCGTGCGTACCCGACGCCCAAATCGAAAACGTTTACGGCCCCACCGAAGCCACGATTTTTTGCACGCGCCACGTCTGGAACCGCCACGTGGACGAATCTCTTTTGGGCATCGTTCCCATTGGACAGCCTTTGCCCGGTACCGAAATCCGCCTCGAACCGCATCCACGCGGCGAACTGCTTTTAGCGGGCGAACAACTCGCCGACGGTTACCTCAACCTCCCCGAAAAAACACAATCCGTTTTCGTCTATATCGACGGCAAACGTTATTACAAAACCGGCGACGAGGTTTTTGCCAATTCCAATGGATTGAACTTCATCGGTAGAAAGGATTTTCAAATCAAAGTGGACGGATACCGCGTAGAACCCGGAGAAATCGAGTGCGTCATTCACGAATTTACCGGATGCAAGACGGTCGTCATGTTATCCAATGGAATATTGACCGCTTTTGTGGAAAGTTTGAACGGCTCGGAATCCGAACTCAAAACCAAACTCTCCGATAAGCTGCCGACCTACATGATTCCGAAGTCCGTGATTTTCACCGCTCCCTTTCCCCAAACCGACAGCAATAAAATCGACCGCAAAAAATTGGCCGAATTCCACCAACGGATGAATTCGGCCGACGTTTCCGCCGTCTAACCCCCCCCAAACGCTGTTCAACGGGCGGTCGCTGCATCGACTTACCGGGCGACGGGGCGTGGCGATGCTCAGTCTCTTGCAAGTTTGCGAACGGCTTCCATAGGGCTGGGAGCGGCGAAAACGGTGTTTCCCGCGACAAGCACGTCCGCCCCCAAGCCCCGAAGTCGGGGGGCGTTGTCAAAATTTACCCCGCCGTCTATTTCAATAAAAAACGAGCTTTTCGCATCGGAACGCATTTTAACCAGTCGGGAAAGCTTGTCGTAGGTGCGTTCCAAAAACGATTGTCCGCCGAATCCCGGATTGACGGACATCAAACAAACCAATTCCACGGCGTGCAATACGTCCAAGAGAACTTCGACGGGCGTGGCGGGATTGAGGGCCACGCCGGCACGCATGCCCTCGGCGCGTATTTGCGCCAAAGTCCGGTCGAGATGCAAACACGCCTCGTAATGGACGGTCAAACCGTCGGCGCCGGCCTTTTTCAACGGTAAAATATAATCGTCGGGTTTGACGGACATCAAGTGAACGTCGAGATATTTTGAAGTCAGACGACGCATCGCCGATATTACGGGCATTCCAAAAGATATGTTCGGAACAAAAACGCCGTCCATGACGTCGAGATGAATCCACGGCGCATCGGAAGCGTTGAGCATCGCAAACTCCGATTTAAGGTCGGAAAAATCGGCGCTTAGTACCGATGGCGCAACAACGACGCTCATACCTTTGCCGCACGAATGGCTTTGTCGATGCGCGCCTTTTGGCGAAGATGATGACGAAAATGCATTTCCATCACTTGCCACCACTCGACGGCGTTCAACCAACCAAAAACCGGATTTTCGCGTTTTTTTTGAGGGTCGAAATTCGTATCGAAATTCTTTTTCACTTCTTCGATACGGATTAAAAGATTATCCAAACCTTCTCGAATTTCTTGAACATCTTTGGGTTGATGGGGTTCGACGGCGATGCGCTTGGGCATTCTTAAACGTATGGGCGGAAAAGAATTGAAAAAAAAGACGATTTTTCCGTTGCGCGTTTTTTCGCCCGACGAAGTTTTATGGCCCGCCAAACATTTTTCCGCATGGTCGATAAAAAAGAAAAGCGACGACATAATCACGTGGGAATACATTTGTCCGATGGACCAGTCGTCGGGGCCGGGTTTGAATTGCAGTTGTTCGGGGGTGTAGCGTTCGAGCGCCGTTCTGTAAGCTTTGATGATACCCACCAACTTGGCGTGTACCTTGTCTACTTTGTTCATATTGTCGCAAATGTAGAAAAAAAAACAAATGCGGCGCCGCCAATGGCGATAAATTTTATTGTCGGCAATTTAGCGACGTTCGCCGAAAACGAAAAAAGAATTTAATCCTATTGTATAACGGCGGGAACGCAAGTCGAGCCTTCGGCACGGTTTGTGATTTACGAAGAGCACTATCGGGGATTTACACAAACACGAAAGAAAATGAAACCTTACCAAAAAATATCGGCGTTTATCGCAATGGTGTCAATGGGTTTGTACGCGCATGCTCAACCGAATACCGGCACGTCCATTCGCCGTGAAAACGGCTCCATAACGACGGGCGCCGGCGCGCAAGGCTGTTATCGCGAGGAGCGTGTGTGGGTGGAGGGTCGCTGGGAAACGGGGCCGGGCGGACGCAAAACGTGGCGCGAAGGCGGCTGGGCCGTGCAACAGGTTCCCATCCCGTGCCCGCCGCCGGTCGTGGTCGCACCGGGCTTTTGCCCCGCTCCCACGTTGTCGCCCACCGCTTTCGACGGCTTTATGCACACTTTTCACAACGCCCGTTTTGAAAGCGACCGCGTCGTCATCGCCAAGCAAATGCTTTCCGCCCACTGTGTAACCACCCAACAAGTCGTGGCCGTTGTCAAAAGTTTGGATTTTGAAAGCAGTCGATTGGAAATCGCCAAGTTCGCTTATACCCGCACTTGCGACCCCCAAAATTATTTCATGGTCAACGACGCTTTTCGGTTCTCTTCGAGCATACGCGAACTCAACCGCTACATTCACGGAATCATGTAAAAAACGCAGCCTTCCGCAAGAACGGGGAGCTACAACCTTAGGCGAACGTCGAATTTTTCCGCCTCGGCGGGGTCGTTGGTGGCAACGACGAACGTTCTTCCGTTCAAATGTTCTTCAATGAGTTGCCAAACGTAACGGGCGTTTTCGACGTCCATGAACGCCGTAGGTTCGTCTAAAATCAACAGGGCGCTTTGGGTGAAAAGCGCCGTCCCCACCTTGAAACGTTGAAGCATTCCCGAAGAAAAATGTCGCAATTTTTTGTCCAAATGCGTTTGCAAACGAATGATTTGTGCGATTTGTTCGGGTTTTGCCCAAGGAACGCGAAAAGAAAAATGTAGTTTAAAAGCATCGCGCATGGAAATGTCGGGAGGAAATTCAACGTTCGGTCCCGACCATGAAACGTGCCGGTAACGTTTTTCGACGGCAATTTCACCATCGCTATCGAAAAAACGGACGTTTCCGACGTCGGGCGCGGCGGCGCCGGCAATGATTCTCAACAACGTCGATTTGCCGGCGCCGTTGGCGCCCACGACGGCCATTCTCTTTGCCGTTTCGAGTGAAAAATTTACGTTTGCGAAAACGCCGCGCTTAGCAACGTTTTCCGCCACCAAGCTCACCACAGGGCCATCTCCGCTTTAAGTTTGCGGTGTTGGCGAATTTCCTCTTCGATTTTCAACTGCATTTTGACGAAATAAGCGTTCCAATCGGTGAGTTCGGAAGCCAAACGGAAAGATTCGCCGGCTTTGAAAGAACCGATTTTGAGTTGGAGGGCGGTAATCTTTTCACGCAAGGCGTTGAGGCGAAGCTGAAGTTTGACACGCTCGGTCGGCACGTTGAAAGAATACCGACTTTGACTTAGGCGTTGAAAAATGTTTTTGACGGCGTGCAGATCGTTTCTGTCGAACGCGGCTTTGAGGGCCATAAAGGCGGCGGCGGCTTCTTCGGCGTGGTCGGGCGGCGCGGCGTCGGGATGGCACAGCTTGACGGCTTTTTTGAAATAGTCTTTGAGTTCGGCCTCGGCCTCGGGAGCCATCGGCGGCGGCTCCTCTTTCGGCGATTGATACAATCGTTCATAGTCGTTTTTGACCTCGTCGTATTGACTTTGTCGGGACGGGTCTTTTTCCGCCCAACGACGGTAAATTTCCTGTTTGATTTTAAGCAGTTCGGCCAAGTGTACGCCCAAGCGTGCGTAATAAGCCCGATTAAAAGCAAAAACCAGACGTTCGGCATCGGAAAGTTCGGTTTCCAAAGCAACGATTTGTTTTTCGGCTTCGACGATAAGAACGCGGATTTTAAGAGCGACGGGGTCGGGAACCCGGGCGACGGCCAACTCGTTGAGCCACGCAAGAGCTTCGTCGTAGCGCCGGGCGCGAACGGCGACGACCACCGGCTCCCACGCCCCGGCTTCGGCACACAAACTTTCCGCCGCCGAATAGTTTTCCACCGACAGCGCCACCCTCATTCGACTTGCCCACGTCGTCATCGTCGGTGCAAATATAAGCGCCCGACGCCCCCGTCCGCCCCCGCTTTTTCCCCGGCGTTCGGTGCATAACGCCCGCTTTTTGCGCCAAGCGCCCAACAAACAGAAAAAAAACAACCCTTCCGCAAGCTTACGGAACGTTTGACAACGACGAAAACCCAAACGCGCAGACCCCTGCGCCTAAATTTCAAGGCGATGCGTAAACCACAAACAACCCAATCAATTTCCTCGCAATTATCCCCGACACACAAACCAAATTCACCAATTGGCGTCTATTCGTCGTTGTCGGTTCCATTCAAACGAACGGCCGCGCTCTTATTACAAAAACATTGAGCGTGCAAGTCAAAATTTTCACGCCGACTATAAACTCATCGGGCAAATTCGGGCAAAGCCACCCTTTCTTCAAGGAAGTCTTTAACTAAGTAGTAATCCGGTTTTTGGGCAAAGAACGCAAGAAATTCCTTGAGCTCGTTTCTTAGGGCGCGTAAACGCTCGAGTTTTTCTTCGTCCGACAAAACGGCTTTGGAAACATCGTCGACGTATCGATGAATATGATAAACCCCTCCGACGGGTACGGGAAAATGTTCGACGGCGTCGTCGCTAAACGTAATGACGCAATCGGAATGCTCTTCGGGTTCAAAGACGTCGACCATGGTTTTTGAAGATTGGGTGGAAATATCGACCCCGTCTTCGGCCATAACGCGTACGGCAAGCGGGTCGAGGCCGTAAGCATTTTTGCCCGCACTAAGTATCGTCGCCTCAGCACCCAAAAAAACACGCAAGTAACCTTCGGCTATCTGGCTGCGCACCGAATTGCGATCGTCCAATACCAGTATTTTCATCTGAAACAAGACCCGGAAATAATGAAATAATTACAATTCCAAAGTTAAGAGATGGGAGGCAAAATTTTTACCCAAGGCGTCCATCCTGAGCGAACGGGACGCACCTCCGTCAAGGGCGGCGTAACACACGAAGTTGAGGGCCTCGATGGCCGGCCATTCGTAACGAACGACGGGACCTTGAATCAAGGCGCCGAAGTGCGCTTTGACGCGTTCGGCCGTCAATTCGCGCACCAAAAAGTCGTAATCCTCGGGACGGCGGGCCATAACGCCTATGTTGCAAACGTCGTTTTTGTCCCCCGAACGGGCAAAAGCCAGCTCTTCCAAAACCGTCTTTTTCATGCGTGTGTTTCAGTCGCCAAAATTAACAAACCCGGTTGGAAATTCCTAAGAGCTTTCTCTACTTATTACATTTTTTTGCGTCTAAAATCCGTTAGACAACCATCACACCGTTGAGGGACGTTCATAAATTCCTACGGAGGAAAAAAATTGCACCGATGATTTGCCGTATATTTGCATAAAAATATGATTACGGTAGACAAAGCGGAACTGCGCCGAAGGGAGTTCGAAGAGGCCAAGGCGCTGATGCAAAAAGCAAAAACCGACTTGGCGGGCATCACCGTCATCGAAAACCGCATTTACGAAGACCCCGACGGCGTCGCGCTCGTCGCCCAAAACGCTTACCTTGCCGCCCTCAAAGCCGTCAACGCTTATCTTCTGCACGTCGGCGCCGACTATGCCCGTCTTCCCGCGGAAATTCACGAATACGGCCATGCCGTAGACCGGCTCAACTGTCGCCACCGACTCATCCCGATGCTCACCGTCGCCTACCAAAATCTGCACCTTTTCGGCTACCACCGCAAAGCCGTCAGCGTAGACTTAATCAAGGCCGGCATTCGCAACGCCGAAGACGTACTAAAACTCATGGAACAACTCATCGTCAAAGGCGACGCATGACGCTGCACTGGTTCCGACGCGACCTCAGGCTCGACGACAATGCACCGCTGTATTACGCCCTTAAATCGGGCAAACCCGTGCGTTGCGTCTTTATCTTCGACGAAAATATTTTACGCCCGCTGCCCGCCAACGACCGAAGAGTCGTTTTTATTTATCGACAAATCGTTCAATTAAACGAGCAACTACGGCAACTGGGCTCGGGTTTGGAAACGTTTTTCGGCAAACCGGAGGAAGTATGGAAAAAAATTGTTGAAACCCGGCCCGTGGAACGGGTGTTCGCCGGCGAAGACTACGAACCCTATGCCAAAAATCGCGATGCAAACGTCGCAAAAATTTTGAACCGACGCGGCGCCACCCTTACCCTCGTAAAAGAACATCTAATATTTCATAAAGACGAAATTCTCACCGACTCGGGCAAACCTTACACCGTATTTACACCTTACAAAAAAAAGTGGCTTTCGCGCCTTGACGATTTTTACCTTAAATCCTACCCGACGGAAAAATACTTCGGGGCGCTGGAAAAATTTTCGCCGCCCGCACCGCCAACCTTGGAAAGCATGGGCTTCGCCCCCGACGACGGGCAAACCTTCCCCTCCCCCGCTCCCGACGACGAGGTTATTATTCATTACGGCGAACGCCGCGATTTTCCGGCCCTTGACGGCACCTCCAAATTGGGAATACATTTTCGTTTTGGAACCGTCTCCATTCGCCAATGGGCAAGCAAGGCCCGGCGACTCAACAACGTTTTTCTCAACGAATTGATTTGGCGCGACTTCAACGCTCAAATTTTATACCATTTTCCGCACGTCGTCGAAGGGGCTTTCAAACGCGAGTACGACGCCATTCCATGGCGCAACCACCCGAATGAAATCGAAAGGTGGAAAACGGGAACCACGGGCTACGCCATGGTCGACGCCGGCATGCGGCAACTCAACGCCACCGGACTCATGCACAACCGGCTCAGAATGGTCGCCGCGTCCTTTTTAACCAAACATTTGTTGGTCGATTGGAGAATTGGAGAAAAGTATTTTGCGGAAAAACTTTTGGACTTTGATTTGGCGTCAAACAACGCGGGTTGGCAATGGAGCGCCGGCACGGGCTGCGACGCCGCACCTTATTTTCGGGTGTTCAACCCCGACGAACAGATGCGTAAGTTCGACCCCGAAAAAAAATTTATTTTGCGTTGGGCGCCGGAGTATGCCCAAGCGTTGGCGCCGCCCCGCGTCGTCGAACACGCTTTTGCCCGCGAACGCGCCATTAAAACTTATCAATCGGTATTAAAAAAATGAAAACAGCCACCGTAGAATATTGCGGGGAACTGACGACCCGCATGGTACACGAGCGTTCGGGGTATGAAATCACAACCGACGCTCCGCCCGACAATTTTGGCAAAGGAGCGGCGTTTTCGCCAACCGACCTCGTCGCCGCCGGCCTTGCCGCCTGTATGACCTCCATCCTTGCGATAAAAATGAAACAAGGACGATTTCCGGAGGTAAAAATGCGTACCGACGTGCAAAAAATCATGAGTGCAACCCCGCCCCGAAAAATTGCCAAAATTGTTATGGACGTTTACGTCGAAGGACCGCTGGCGCCCGAAGACCGAGCGGAATTTGAAGCGACGGCCCACACCTGTCCCGTTGCCCTCAGCCTCGGCAAAGACGTCGAAATCGAAGCCCGCTTTCACTACGCATAGCTATCCCGAAACCGCCGGTTTTCTTTGAACGGCGTTTGAAAAAACGGCGAATTTGCGCTAACTTTGCGTCAAAATTCGGTCATGGAACAGCGAATAGGAAGAGGACGAGCGGGCTTTTGGGCGGCGGCGGCGTTGGTAACGTTGGTGTGCGCAACCCGGCTTTTACCCCACCCGCCCAACTTTGCACCCGTGGGCGCCGTGGCATTGTTTGGCGCGGCCTATTTTGCCGATCGACGCGCGGCGTTTGCCGTGCCATTGGTAGCCATGCTCCTGTCGGACTTGGCCTTGGGTTTCCATGCAACGATGGCCTATGTTTACGGAGCGTTTGCTCTGATTTCCCTCGTGGGTTTCGGATTTTTGCGAGGTAAAGCCACACCCTTGCGCACCGCCGTCGCCGCCGTCGCTTCCACCGCGATATTTTTTCTTGTTTCCAACTTTGGGGTATGGGCTGTCGGTTCATATTATCCCAAAAACGCCGTCGGCCTCGCCGAATGTTACGTCGCCGCGATTCCTTTCTTGGGCAACACCCTCGCAGGCGACCTGTTTTATTCGGCGGTATTGTTTTCGCCGGCTTGGCTGGCCCAACGCTATCTTTCCACGACGCAGGCTCGATAAAAGCGAATTTTTCGGCTTACCTCGAAAGAAAAACGCAGCGTATTTTGAGTAGCGCCAATATTTGTTAACGCAACGACGGGCTGTCAAGTTTTGGCAATATTAAACAAGTATAATTTTTTCTTAACGTCCTAAGATTTTTGCTTAATGACAATGTGTTGTTAATGTGTAATAATTTTTTATCTTTGCCCACTCTACCGTTTTTTTCAAAACACGATAGGTTAAAATACCGAATTGGCTCAAGCCGAATAATTACGCATAAAATCGCTACAAACGACCCCGCCCTTTTTTCTTTCAAAGGGCGGGGTCGTTGTGAGTGTGTTGTTTAACGTTTTACCTTGCCACTGTGATTTTTGCGTATTTGTTCGCGTATTGCGTTTTCCAAACGATTTGGTAAACGCCCGAAACCGCCGGTACGGAATTAACCTCAATTCGACCGCCTTCGGGCGAGAAGTTTTGGCGAAAAACCAACCTTCCCGTAGCGTCGTACAACCTCAGTTCCCCCGGCGCGTCCGCCAAACCCGAAACTTTCAACTCAAAATCGCCCCTGTTCGGATTCGGATACGCAATCATTTCCGCCCCCGATTCCGACTCCGCCAAACGGCCCGCCGCGCCCGTCGCA
>CALAJH010000052.1 GCA_937922655.1 uncultured Bacteroidia bacterium | reverse complement strand
ACATACGGAGACGTGCAAGAGGTTGAAACACGTTCAATAATTTCTGTATACCCGGTTTACGAAACACTGAATCGAATCGTGGAAAGCGTTACGGACAACGAGTTACAGGTTCGTTCGGACTTCTTTGGTAGACCCGGTGTTTTGCCCCAAAACGTTTCGGACTTCGGTTGCGGTTCAATGTTGGCAATAACAAACGGATACTATTTAAGGGGTTTTGGGATTGAAACTATTGGAAATTCCTCCGCTCCTTTACCTTCTTGCGATACCGGAATTTCCGACCCTTCGGGATTCACAAACGTTCTTTTTAAGAAGATATTTGTAACCTTCAACGAGATATACAAGGCCTTGGATGCAATATACGCTATTGGGGCGGGACTTGAATACATAAACGACAAATGGTGGCTTAGGATAGAAAACAGGGAATATTTCTACGACTTTTCGACGGTTTTGCTTACGATAAATTTTGAAGACGGAATATTGATAAACTACGAGGTGGAAGTTGCCACCGATATGGTTTACAACAAATTTATCAGCGGTTACGAGGTTTGGGAAACCGAAAGCATAAACGGTCTTTTCGAATACAACACAATGCGGTTGTGGAAGATACCGATATTTACGATTAAAAACGAGTACAAAAGTTCTTGTCCGTTTATTGCGGGTTCACAAACGATTGAATATACTCGTCGTCAAGCTTTAAGCATATCGGGAAGTCAAGACTTTAAATTCGACGAAAACAAATTTTTGTTTTGCATAAGCGAGTTCAACGAAAACAACGATTTAAACGTAAGCAACGGTATATACAGTATTGCGGAACGTGGCGTAAACGCTCCGTTTTCAAACATCAAAGACCCTACGGATGTTTTAAACTGGCGAATTCGTCCCGCAATAATGGCTCGAAGACATCTTAGGTGGCTTGCTTCTTCAATGTTTCATGCGCCTACTGGAATTGAATGGTTAACGATTGCAAGCGGTAACGCAAACATCGAAGCGGAAGGTTCGGATGTTTTCAATACTTTTTTAAGTTCGTGTACCGATTGGGGGACGACGATTGAAAACGAGGGTTTGGCCATAGACTCTCTGCCGACGGGTTATCCAGACTGGATTCTAAAACCCGAATATCACAAATTGAAGATATTTTTGTCTATACAGGATTATCAAAACATTATTGCAAACCCTCGTGGGATTATAAGACTTGTAAACGGTTCGACGACGATAAACTGTTTTATTATCGAACTTACCTACAATCCTTCGAGTCAAGAAGCAAACTTTAAATTGGTTAGAACCTTAAATTAGAAAAAAGACATGCCGGGCGTCGCTTATTTATTGACAAAACATTCCGGGCAAAACATAAATTTGCCTACAAGAACAATAGTTGAATTTTCCAGCGACTTTGTTTCGGAACCGAAAAAATGCAAACAAGATTCATGCTTCTCGATTCCATTCCACGGACGAGACATTTCTTTCAGATTTGTTTCACTTTTGAGTTTTGATATACCGAACGATATCCCTATTCAATTAAACGCTTACGACAAAGACCTTAATCTTCTTACTTCAGATATTGGAACGATTTACCCTTCCGACCTTATTTACTTTCCAAGTTTTTCGGCTTACAGATACGCTCTCGTAAGTATAAACATAAATTCGGTTGTTTCGCATAATTGGTTTATACCCGGAAATGCCGAAGACGATGAAAACTCTTTTTACGGAACGCCTTTTAGACGTATTTGCGATGAAGAGCTTTGTACAACTTCCTTGGTTTGGTGGGGGACTTGCAAAGACATATTTGGAATTCCCTACCATTCTTTGACCGAAGACAGCGAAGGTTTCAATTTGGCAAACTCTTTCGAGCAGAATATTCGACTGGATATGATGTTTCGAAACTCGGAATTAAAGGAAGACGCAAAGGTTTACAAACGTTCCGACGGTGTGACACTGAAGGTAAATTCTAGATACAACAAAATATGGAATTTGGAAACTGGCTATATCCCGGAACACGCGACGGAGGCGATAATCTACATGGCGAGTCACGACTACTTCATAATGAGTTCTTCGGTGACGGAAAACATGCCGGTGCTTTTGATTCAAAGGAGGCTGATACTGGACTCGTTCGAGTACGTAAAAGACAACGCGCCGGGACTTCCCACGGGAAACTCGAAATTAAAATTAACGATGACGGAATCGGTATACAACAAGTACAGGTCCTACTGTTCAAATTGTTTGGATTAGTCGGGTTTAAAAAAACTTTGTCATGGATACTTTTTTGCAGTGTTTTATACATAAAAAATAAATTTTTAAAGTTGGCAAATAAATTTTTATATTTGCGACTGAAACATAGCGCTATGACTTACGAAGAAATTGTCGAGTTAAGAGACGAGGGGCGTATTGCGGAGATAGACTGGTCTTCGGTAGACGTAAAAAACCAAGATTTCAGCGACTGGGATTTTACGGGCCTCGATATGACGGATTCGGATTTTTCCGGATGCATATTTGTAAACGCAAACTTCACGGACGCGGATTTATCGAATTCCATCTTTGCAAACGCAAACATAAGCGGCGCAGACTTTTCGGGGGCTGTAATCGAGGGCGTTGACTTTACGGACGCGATATTCGACGAAGAAACTCTTTTGGAAGACGCTATTGGTGAACCGCTTGTAATGCCCGGAAACGAGGTTACGCCGGAAGACGACGAGGAATCGGAAGATACGGAAACCGAAGAAGAAGAGGTTGACGCTACCGACGCGGAATCTTCGGCTTCGGAAACGGTCGAGGACGGGGAAACTACGGAGGAAATCGAAGTCGATTTGTCGAACGATACTTTCGATTCTTTGGATATGTCAAACTCGGTGTTCGACAACCTTGATTCGACAAACACCACGTTCAACGGGTCCGAATTCAACGAGTCGATATTCGACTCTTGCGGCTTCAAGGGAGCTACTTTTAGTGGCTGCGACTTTACGGACGCGGATTTTTCGGGTTCGGATTTAACGGGCGTAAGCATATCGGTTGAACAACTGGAACAAATTAGATTCTCGGTTGAATCCAAAGACAAGTTAATGGAAATAGCTCAAATGCTTGGTTCAATAGAAGACCCAGGTTCAATAGAATAAACATTTAAAATAAAAACATTTTTATGGCGATATCGAATTGCGGCCAGTTGATTACATACGTTCCGGCGGAATGCGAGTCGGAACTTGGCCGAATAGGAATGATTGCTTTGATAGACCCTTGCGTTGCGGAAACTGCTGATTACTCTTCGTGTGCTTGGTGGACCGCGCAACTTTCCGCGGACAGGGCTATTGTGATACCCGACCTTATTGGTTCATACGACGGCGGTTCGCATACTACTTCGGAGGGTTACGGTAGAAACTCGGAATACGTTTCGGGTATGAACCACGTGGTTACTTTACTTGACAAAACGGTTGTTACGAACTCGGCTTTTTGGAACGCGTTACAGCGTTCTTCGGGAACACATCATATGGTAATGTTTACGGCTACAAAGCTTTGGCCTACTCTTGCGCCCGTAAAGGTGAAACGTTCGATGCCTATAACGACGGATTTAAACGCCGTTATTCAAAACAACATAACGATTTCGTGGAGCTATCCTACTTCTCCTACGCCTATTGACATTCCGGCAAACTGCCCGCCGATTTCGTCTACTCCATGTTAATCACGAGTATAAAACACAATATAAATGCGGAAGCTTTAAACGCGGCGAAAAATTTTCGTCCAAACTTGTTTTTGACCGAGCCTTCCGTAAGAGTGCTTAGACACTCTTACGGGGGCCGGCTCGTGGAACGTTTGCTAAACGTAAGACAACCTTCCGAACCCGAACACATATTCAACTACCGAATAAACAATTTTCGGAACGTTACCAAAGCCTACTTCGACAAAGTCTTTTCCATATTGTCCAAAATACGTCATGCAAAGGAATTCGTAATAAACTATCCTTCGGAACTCGACGACCCTTTGTCGAAGATAGACGACTCTTTGGAAACTTACTGTTCGAAGAATTTTCCTGAAACGGACGATATAGAAAACTGGCTTTTTAGCGACGGCTTATACGCTTTGCTTACCGAGCCAAACGGCGTTATAGGCGTAATTCCCGAAACTCTTGCGGTTGAAGGAGAATTTTTACGTCCCAAGCCCGTAATATACGAGGCCAAAAGACTTGCATGGACGAACGGGAAGGAATACTTGCTTTATACGGGAGACTTTAAATGGGGCAAGGTAAGCGACTACTATTCGAATCCGGGACTTTCGAATTTCGCAAACAACCGTCAAGCTTCGCAATACGACTGGCACTGGGTACCCGACCCCAAAGACGGCGTAATGCAATTCATCTATTACGGTGAAAACGAGATTTATTCCGTATACAGCGATATGCGGATTCAACTTTTAATCGAACACAATTTTGGAGAAACGCCGGCGTTCGTTATAGGTGGAATCAAGGAAGAAATAAACGGAAAAAGATTTAGGTCCATTATCGACGGAGCCGTAGACTGGTGGGACGAGGTAGTCGTAATGGAATCCGACCTACAAGGTGCAATCAAGCAACACGTTTATCCCGAAAAAGCGGTCTTCGTTCAAGACGTCTGCAAAGAATGCTTTGGAACAAAAACTATTACTTTAAAAGACGGAAGTCAAGATATTTGCCATTCTTGCGGCGGAACGGGAATGGATATACACAGTGTTTACGCTACACACTACGTAAGGCCTCAAAATTCCCACGAAATTGGGCAAAGTTCCATACCTTTCCCGCCCGTTGCATACGTGAACAAAGACCTTGGCTCGGTAAACGAGTTGAGGATACAAATCGAACGGGCCGTAAAAGCCGCATATTCGGCGCTAAACATGGAATTTTTGACGATGACGCCACTTGAACAGTCCGGAATCGCAAAAGCTTACG
The DNA here is from genome assembly GCA_937922655.1 of uncultured Bacteroidia bacterium. Lineage (GTDB taxonomy): Bacteria > Bacteroidota > Bacteroidia > J057 > CALAJH01 > CALAJH01. Next base: position 22,442 of record CALAJH010000052.1, on the reverse strand, counting down.
ACCGTCAAGAGATGAATTCCTTCATAGCAAAAGTTGCCGAACACTTGATAAAGAAAATACTAAATCCAGTTTTTTGGTACATATTGCTTTATCGATACAAATGGAATCCCGAAGGTTCGAACGAAGGAATGACCGTAAGCGTTTTAAACTCTTTGATGCCGTTGGTCAACATACCTACTTTTTTCGACATTATTCCTCCCGACTACATTGCAACCGAACTACAAATGCAGCGTGCTTCGGGGATGTCCCAAAACATTATCGCGGCTACGGAATCGGAATATCAAGTAAAACGTTTTGTCGGAAACCAAGAGGCTCGCAGAAGATACGAATTGGTTCGACTTGCCGACCCTTTGCCGGCATACTCTTTGTCGGAAAAGGAAACGATAAGAATGTCGGGAGGATGTACGCTTGAAGACTACGTTTTGAGCGTAAACTTGGAACGTTACATTACACAGGCCGAATTCGAGGATTCGCAATTTTGGGACGAAAGCGTCACCTACTACGATAGAATCAAAAGACTTCGCGAAATGGTCAAAAAAGAAATGAACACCATTCGCAAAGACCAACCGGAAGTTTTGATACCTTCCACGGAAACAGAAACACCGGCTTCCATGTAAAACATGGCGAAAAAAAAATTCGAAAATCTAAACAAGCTACTTGACCGAACGGTCGATGAAATAGACCCCGTACTTCAAGAGTTTACAAGTACGGCGAAATTTCTTGTCAAAAAATACATTTCAAAATATTACAGCGAGGCGGGAAATAGCAAAAATTTCTTTTCCCAAGAGATAAACAAAATTTTGGGAAAATTCAGAAGCGAGCTGCAAACTCTTTTACAAAGTTCGACCAAACAAAACTATAAGAAATACGAATCGGTCATAAAGAATTCCATAAACGAAATTATTTCTTTAATAGAATACGATTCAATGGAGGAAACGGCTTTAAAGGGCGTCATGGGAGACGGGGAATTTTTAAAGTCGTTCTACCAAAAAGAAAAAGAAATTGCTTCAAACGTTCTCGAACGAATTTTGGGCGTTCAGTCCAAAGACGAAATAACGAAGTCGGCTTCGGACACTCTTTACAACATAATGAAAAAAGCCCGAAATTCGACCTACAATCCAAAAGACAAAAACTATTTGGAAGTTACGGAAAAAGCGCTTTCGGACCCTTCGTTAGACGAGTTGGAACGTTCTCAACTTGAAAAACTGAAAATGCGCGTAAACGACGCGTTAATGGAGGTACACAGAACGATAAACCAAGAGTTGTACGAAGAAGCGGAAATAGAATTTTTCTTATACGAAGGCCCGGATTCCATTCGAACACGTCCTTTTTGCAAAGAAAGAATAGGCAAGATATTTCACAAAAGCGAAATACTTAAATGGCCGAAGGAAGACTGGCTTGGAAAAAAGCCCGGTACGGATTCCGAAACGATATTTATTTATTGCGGGGGATACAATTGTCGACACCAACTTTTGGCGGTACCGAACGAAAACGTTCCACAGAAGATAAAGGAGAAATTTTTGAATAAAAAATAATTATCTTTGCATTATGAACATAGAGAAATTGGAATACTTGATTTCGCACACGGACGACAAATACAAGTCCCGTGTAAAAGCCGTTCAATGGCTTTCTTGGCGATACAACTTGAAGCCCAACGATTTTCAGGCTTACATACGGATGCGTTGGGGCGATTGCAGGGTTGTTGGAGACAACGCCCACGGTTTTGGGGAACCAAACTGGAATCCCGAAACTTTTTACGAATATATCGCGAAATACCTTCCGGGTGAAGAGCCTTTGATTCTTGAATACGACGAAAAAAAAAAATTCATCTTTCAGAACGTTCGACGGGTTTATATAAACAACTCGAAGACGGAAGCGGAATCGTCGAATTCACAAACCTCTATTATAGACAATTTAGACAAGAATCAATTCTTTCACTCGGAAACTTACGACCAGAACTTAAACTCGAACAGGGGGAGAAAAAGAAAAGACCGTGTTGCGGAAGATAACGATTGATTGAAAAAACTTTTTTTTGATTATGAAGGTAAAGATTAAAAAACGTGCGGACGCGATTGAGCCGATAACGAAAAAGCCTTTGCAAACGGCAAAAAAACCGGAACCTCCGAAACAGGTTTTGGTTCAACGTCCGAAACCGATATCGAGTCCTTCGACGAGCGTTGCCCCGAAAACGGTTCCGCCGAAAATTCACGGCAATACGCATACGCCCATAAAGTCTTCGAACGGTTCTTATACTTACAAAGAACTTCTCGAAAGCATAAAGGCAAACTTGGAAGGAACGATAAAAAAAGAAATCAAACAAGCCGTAACACCCGTAACGAAGGAAATACGTTCGGTGGCGAAAGCGGCTACCGAAAGCAAGTCGTGGATAGAAAAAAAAGAGCGCAAAGCGATACAAGACCAAATCAACTCTATGCGCGACAAACTTATTCGCGACATTATGCGTGAAAAGAAAGTTCCCGAACAACATTTTGCGGGAGTTCGAGGCAAACTTATGCTTGAACTTCGGAACAAGGGAATAAAACTTGGTTTGGACAAAAAACAGCTTGCTTTGCTGAAAGAGAGTTCGGGCAAAAGGATAGAAACTTTAAAATTGGAATCGTTCATAAACCAAGCCATAGCGGCGAAGGGTTTGAGCGTTTCCGAAAAACCTCCTTCAAACACGCCGGGCCCGATTATATCGGTTGGACACATACAAAATCAAACAAAAGAGACCGGCAACTTTTTGGACACGCTTCGCCAAAGCCAACAAAACAGGCTTATACAAACGGCGAAACAATTTTCCGATTAGTTGTTGATACAATCAAACATTTTTTTGCTAAATTTACGCGCATAAATTAAATACTTAGAGATATGCCAGTAGTATCCGGGCCGAGCCAATTTATATGCGAAAGTCTCATATACGCTTTAGAGTCTTTCGTAGATATAAACACGGGAAGGGCCAGCTTCGAACAAATGGGCCATACCGGAATGTTCGACGCTCTGTTAAGCGACGAAAACTTCCGAGGCTACGGCCCCGAGACCTACCACAACGTAGCTACTCCTCGTTCGCCGCACACGAAACGTTCGGTTATCATTCGATACAAAAGAATGAAAAAAGAGGAGGCATACGCCGGACTTGACCACTGCGAACCTACTTGTACTTCCTTGGAACCTCGCGAAATGACTTTCGACATAGAATTAAACAGAGGCGACTGTCTACTGTTCTATCGTCAAGACTTGATTTCGCGTTGTCCGGGAATTGGAAACTTGTTCAACAACCGGGTACTGAATTTCAACCCCGCCGTTCCCGGTTGGGAGCTACCGCCCGAACTCGTAAACGACTTTTGGGAAATGCTTCGTGCGCTTCGACTGTCGATAAACAAAAGTTTGATTGCGCGGGTTGCTTCCTACAAGACGACTTACATACTTCCGGAAATCGATTCGGTAAGTCCTCCGAATCCTTATCCGATACTTATGACGGACGCTTCGGGAGACAAGGTTTATCCCGGGGGACTTGCCGAACTCGGGCTACGTCTTGAAGACGCCGACGTCAAAAAAGCGATTGTCGTATACGGAAACGGGCCTATGCGGAAAGCGCTGAAAGTCGGTCAATACTATTCGACGGCCAATATAGACGGAATCGACATGCGTAGACTTCTTGAAGAAACGGCCGGTTTGACAAACGGCGTTCCGTTCGTTCCGTTCTACGACCGCGACTTCAATTTGATATACTCGCCGTTGCCGGAACAACAAGGACAGTTCGTGGCTTGGAAACCTGGCGCGCTTCAACTACATCACTACGTCGAATTCGCCGATATGGGAGGGTCGATGAGACATCAAGGCGGCGACTGGTTCGAAACTTGTTTGCCCGACCCCGTTCACGGAGACAAGTTTTGGTACGACGTTTCCGTAAACTACGACCACTGCGCCGTACCGCCAAACGGCGGCGTTAAAGGCGCTTGGAAGATTTCCATTAAGGCAAACTACGACGTTATGCCATACCCCGCGGACGTATACCCCATAGGAGACCCTATGGAAGGCGTAAGAAACATCTTTTCGTTCGTCGGTACTGCCGAGGACAAATGCATACCGATTTGTAACGAAAACTAAACCGTTCGTCAAGGGGGGCTTCACGGCCCCCTAAATTTTTCGATTTAAGGCCCCAAATAAGGCCTTGACGCGCTTATATTTTCAAGTCCATATAATTTTACCCCCCAAATAAATTTAGCCCCTTATAAGCGTTATTTGGGGCTCGAAGTATCAGAAACTTGGGGGAAAAAGTATTTGAGGAATCTTCTAAGGGGGCTTGACGGCCCCCTAAATTTTTCGATATAAGGCCCCAAATAACGCCTTCACGCGCTTATTTGTTCGAGTCCATATATCCATAACCCCTAAATCCATTTAGCCCCTTATAAGCGTTATATGGGGCCGAAGTATCAAAAACTTTTTCCCGACAAGTAAAAAAAAAATAGCGCTCGTTTCCGAGCGCTACCTTTAGGCAAATTTAGTATTCAACCGGCTTAACGGTATTGCGAATATATGGTTTTTTTGAATCGAATCGGAAGCGAGTAAACTTTCGGTATGCAACCTTTGAGTCGAATGACTTTTTGCACGCGTATTCCGAAAATGATTGTTTCGTTTTCGACGACCGCGTTTCCGCAAACGTCGGCGTTTCCGCCGATGTAAGAGTCGCCGCGTACGACCGCGTTTTCAAAAACCCACGCGTTTTCGCGTACCACCGCGTTTCCGTATACGATGGCTTCGTCCCCGACCCAACATTTTTGTTTTTGGGACAAGTTTTTCTCGGATTCAATCCAGCCTCCGAGTTGGTTTTTCTGTATTTCGTCGGTGGGGCGTCCGACGTATTTGATTCTTCTTACGACCACGCCGTCGTAAATTTTGGTTTCCCCCGTAAATACGTATTTTTTCATCTGTAAATGGAATTGAAATTTTTAAAAAAGTAGGGGGGCTTCGGGCCCCCCCGATGTTTTACGCGTCCAGTCTAATGTCGTATTTGCCGTCGATGAATGCCTCGTTTTCAAGAATACCGTTTCCGAAAATGTTTCCTTCCCCGGTAAGCATCGTTTTGTTTCGAATGACGATTTTGCCATTTATCTTGACGTTTCCGTTTATCAACGTATCGCCCGATATTATGCATTCGCCTTTTATTCGCGTTTCTCCAAGTATAATCGCGTTTCCGGAAATAATTCCGTCCGACTCGATTATGGCGTTTTGACCGATGGAAGCGTTTTCGGAAACGCGGGTGTTTCCACCCACGATTGCGTTTCCGAAAACAAATGCGCTTCCGCCGATTTTACAGTTGTCGTGAATCAGCGCGTAATCCATGATTCGGGCGTATTCCGAAACCACGGCGTATTTTTTGACGAGCGAATTTCCAAGTATTTTCGCTTGTCCCCCGACTATTGCGTATCCTTTTACCGTTGCGGAATCCATAATTAAGGCGTTTCCGCAAACAAAAGCGTTTTCGTAAACCATTGCGTCTTCGGCAACCCAACAGTTGTCGTAATGACAAAGGTTTCGTTCCGATTGTATCCAACCGCCCAAGTCTCCCGCCATGACGAACGGGGACAAGTCTCTAACGCATATAATGCGTTTCAGGCCGATTTCGTTTGTTTCGCCCGTGAACTCGTACTTTTTCATTTGTATTTTACGTAAGTTTCGTGAATTTCGTTTATGAAGGATTTCGCTTTTTCGTCCAAAAGGTTTTCCGATTCGAGCAGCTGCAAGTATTCTTTGACCTCGCCGTAAGTTTCCGGATGGAAGCTGTAAGTGCGTTTCCCGCTAAGTTCCCGTTTCAGGGCTATTTGCATGTACATGGCGGGGAATGGAAGTGTTTTGTCGAGGTATGCAATAAGTTGCAGTACCATCGTGAAGTTTGTCAACGAAGTCCTTGAAAAAAGTACTTCGGACACTTTGTCGGCATAAGTTTGCGCAACTTTCGTTCTCATGTTTATTCTATGATAAATGGTAAGAATTCTTCGGATTCGAGTATTTCTTGAATGCTTAAAGGTTGTTTCACCGAAATTTTAGCGGGCGGGAAGTTCGAAATCGAACAGTTGGCGATAAAGGCGTCTTCCGAAATAATGAAGTTTTCGAAGTCGACTTCGTACGAGACGTATGCGTTGCCCGATATGATTCCGCGCGTAAGGATTTTGGTGTTTTTCGTGACAAGGGCGTTTCCGCCGACGTAGCAGGAACCGCCTATAATTGCGTTTCCTTCGATTTCCGCGTTTCCGCTAACGACCGCGTTTCCAAAGACTTTCGCCCGACCGCCGATTTTGCAGTTTCCGGAAACGTTGGCGTATCCGTAAACCTTCGACCGACCGTGAATATAGGCGTTTCCCGTAACGCGCGCGTTTTTGAAAACCATCGCGTTTACGTCAATCCAACAGTTGTCGAAATGCGAGAGGTTGTACTCGTTTTCGACCCATCCCCCGTATTGACCCGCGTAAACGAGTTTTTGAGGGACCATTCGGTATGGGGACTGCGAGTAGAAGTCCCGGACGCATCGAATGCGTCTCAAACCGAGATAATTTTTTTCGTTTGTGATTTCGTACTTTTTCACTGTACTTGAAAATTGAAGTTTGTAAATGGTTACTTGAATCTTGCAACAATTTCTTTGTAAGCTTTTAAAGCGGCCCGAACTTTCGGTGTTTGAAGCAAATCCATTGTTTTGTATTTGCATATGTGAACGACCATTCGTCCCGACTTGTTTACGTGGTGAAATTCGGTTGAGGTCAAAAAGTATTTCGCAAAGCCGCGGGGAAGTTTCATTTCGATTTCGAGTTGCGAAGGTACAAGCGCACCCGCTTCACGAGCCAAAATGCTGTTTTTCGAAACCGACAACCCGTCTTCGGTTTCCGCCCAGCCTTGCGCAAAACGTCTTTGATGCGCGGTAGCGGAAGTAGCGTCGAAAGGCGCCTCGTAGAATTCGACAAGTTTTTTAACCGCCTCCTCCAATTGTTGGCGCACAAGATGTATGTCCGTCGGCGTTCCGTCTTTCAACATGGCCACACCGCGAGTAGGAAGGTCGTACTCGTCGAAGTATCTTTCCTCGATTAAGTATTCCTTCGTTTGCGGGTGTACCATAATATGGTTTTCCGGAACGAAAAACTCCAAGCCTTCGAGCGACACCAAGTAGCTCGTAAGGACGAATCCACGCATCCGTTTCGTGGATTTTTTCAGTATCTTGGCCTCGGGGGCCGCGTAGTAAATGAGTTTTTTGGCCATAGCCGTATTTGATTAAGTATTGTAAATGGATATGTATATGATAAAAATAACATTTTACATGCAAAATTATCACTTATTATTGAATGAAGCAAATTTTTGACGAAAAATTTTTAAAAAATTTTAGAATTCGATTTAAGGCCCTTAGCGGGGCCTACAATTGAATTTTTTGTCGAACTGGACTTACATATTAGTCAATAAGGAAAAAGCCCGTGTAGGCCTCGTACGGGGCCTTAAATCGAATTTGGGGGGTTTGTAAGGCTTACTTCAAGCAGAAAAAAAAAATCTGTTTTAGATACTTGAACTTTTCCAAAGTTTGGAAAATTCGATTGTTTTCTTATAATTCTTATATTTGCGATATGGAAAAGTTTTACGAAGAGCTTAGAAAGGTCTTTGAGTCCATTACGCCCAAAGATGTAGAACTGGTTCATTATCCCGCTTCGGTTTCGGTACCCGTGGACAATTCGGGTGTGCGGCTCCCAAAAGTTTACAATTTTTCGAACGCTTTGATTTATCGTGTTTTGACGATAACGCCCGAGCCCAATTTCAACGCCGTTTGGGCCGTCGACTTGGGTATCGTAGGCGTTTCAAGTTTCAACTTGCCGAACCCTCTTTTTAGACTTAAAAAACACAAGTATTTGAGATTCAAACAAATCAACGCCGACACGTATACAAACCTACAAAACGAGTTTCCAAACAACGACACGGTAGACCCTTACCACAAAGTTTACGTAGCCACGGCGCAGTATTCGCTTAGGGCTCCTTGCGGTGAATGTTGACCGGTTTTTTGTTTATCTTACGTTTGAAAACCCTCATAAGCCAATCGGGCATTAAAGGGTATCCCAACATCGAAAGGTTTTCGTTGATGCTTAGAAGTTCCCTTAAAGCAATGAATCCATAAAGTATGGAATCAAGATGCGAAACAAAGTCCAAAACCCATATCGAGTCTTTTCCAACATATTTAATCGAACTGATGGAATGTATCGAAATTAACGATATGGATATAACGAAGACTTTTGTTACCGCGTTTCCCATTGTTTTGGAGTTGAACTTCCCTTGTCGGTAAGCGACCAACATTCCGCTTAAAGTGTCCATAATGATAAGTATGGCCAAAAAAGCGATGAATTCGAAGTCGTGCCAAACGTATTTCTTAAATAACTCAATCCATGAAAACATCATGGTAAAAGAAAAGTAGCTGATTACAAAGTTTTTGTCGAACCGCATCATAAAAAATCCCGTTTAATGGAAATTGTAATTCCCAAAGAAACCAATCCAAAGTATATCATATAAATGTCCACCTTGAAGAATAAAGGATAAACAAGTATATGGTACCAGAACGATGCGCAGTATACGCATCCAAAAAGAGCCTTCCAAACCGTTTTGTTTAACTCGAAAACCTTCATCGAAAGTTTCGACAAAGGCATTTCGTAATCCATATCGCTTATGTATTTGAAAGCGATGGCGAAAAACGAAGTGGAAAAGGAAAGCAAAAGCATCGAAAAAATCTTGTTTTCCATATTGACTTAAATTGTTATTTTCTCGAAGTATTCTTTTGAAAAACGCAATTCGAATAAAACGCATTCGGAAAGGGACTTGTGCGGCCAGTATTCGCCGTTGGCGTATCTTACCGCGACCGAGTACTTTCTGCCCGGAATAAACCAGTTTTCGGTAAAAGGCGTTGTTTGGACTTTGTAAGGCGGGCCCGTAGGAACAACCGTTTCCGCGTGGATTCTTCCGTATTCGTCCCAAATTTGAATCGCCACCGGATTCCCCGCCGACCAGTATGAAGGATTCGGAGCCGAAAGCGAATATTCAATCGTATCCGCACAACCGTGAAAGTCGCATATTTTCGTGCAAGGACAATCAGGTATGCAGAACTTTGCGGCGTTTATTTCTTCGGGTTCCACGGGCGGTGGGGGCGGAGTATCGTCGCAATCGAAAGCGTTTAAGTCTTTGCAACATATAAAACTGCTTCCGCGCGGCAATTCCAAAAAGTCTTCCGTAGGAACCAACTCGTAAAGACTTGTATCCGGATTTAAGGCGTAAACGCAAACTTTGAAATCAAGTTTGCATAAACCAAACATTGAGTCTCCGCCGTCGAAAGAGTTTGCTTCCAAAAACATTCCCACGTTTCCGTCAATACCCCGATAATTTGGTATCGCAAATTGTGCAGGACTTTCACTAAGATAATCCGCAACGTATTCGGCGGCGTCGACGACGCTTAGAAGAGGAACGCAAAAACTGTTGTCCTGAACGCACTCCGAATTGTATTGGACGAACGAAAAACAAAAAGGTCTCGTGTAAGGCTTGATTCTAAATTCGAAAATCAAAACCATATCCTCGCAAACGTAGTTTTCGGGAATGCAAAAAGAAAAAGGTTCGTTAAGGGTATCGACAATGAAGCCGTCGCCGTTTTCGACGCACACTCTGTGTCCATAATTCAAAAAGCCAACGCCCGGACGATAGTCGTAGAAAACGTCGAAGTATACAACGCCGTCGATAAGCTCGTAACAAACGCTTAAGTTTGGAAGGTCGGAATAGTTTGTGAGAATATATTGTTTTAGTTGCTCGGCAAAGTCCAAAGAGTTGTCGTACAACGAAACAACTTCGAAAATAAAGTGGTAGTGGTCACAAGGGCCGTAAGTAAAGTATAGCCTTGTTCCGATTTGCGGGTTTCCGATAAAGGAAAGTTCGAGCCCGATTTGTCTGTTTAGGCAGTCGTTGCATTTAAGCATAACCGTATTTCAATAAATGTTCGGTTTTAAAACAACAAGGTATGTTTCCTGTTTCAAAGTTACAACAAGTAACTTTTTGAGAAGGCGTAAAAGTGAATTTTATAAGCTCGGGCCCGCTTGTGTATCCGTTGTCGATTAAGTTGTAAGTGTAAAGCTTCGAATAAAAGTTTTCTCCGCACTGAATATATTCTTCGTCTTGAAAAAAGACGATGATTTTGTTTCGAACAAAGTCGTAGTTGAAGTTGACCATTGCGTTTGGAAATTTCAACGCCAAAAAGTGGGCGATAAGCCTTGTGGCCTTGTTTACATCCGTAGTGTGAAGAATAAAAGAATTTGTGTTTACAAGATTAGAGAAGCCAAAGCTTGCGTTAGGATTGACTCGGTCTACGGTAAATTCGACGTATGAATAAGCCATGAAACAGTTGGCAACGTCCGTTTTGATGTATTCGACGTTCGAACCGTTTTCCCTTACGATTTCAAGTTCGTCCTCGTCGGTGCAAATGTAGTATCTTTCGCCTTTTTGTATAAACGCCGTAGGGCCGTCGGCTTCCCAAACGGCCTGTATTAAAATCGAACCGCTCGGAAGAGTTTCGTAGCAAGCAAAGAAAGTCGAATCCGACAAGTTTTCAAGCATCAATCGGTCTACGATTTCCTGCGCAAAGTCTTCCAAATTGGACACGCTCGACTCGACTTCGAAAAAAGAGGTTTTGCAACTTGAATCGAAGGAAAAATAAAGTTTTTTCCCCGCGTTAATTGAACCGCTTATCGAAAACTCGATAAAAGAGTCGCCGTAAGAAGGAGTAAGGCAGCTCATTTGTGTTTTTTTTGCAAATATAAGAACTTTACAAATTTGTTTTCACATAGTCAAAAAAGAAAGTTTGGCACATATATCTGAAAGTGTCCAACAAGTGTCCCATCTCCTTGTTCGACTTGTCTATGCCTTTGACGGGGTCGAACTGAATCGTTTTTAAATCTTTGATAAGGTTTTTGCAAGAACCGTCTATTCTAAAAGGAAAAGTGGACAGTACCGAGTTGCAAAGAACCCACGAACTTCGGTGTGTAAGGTTGACTCGGGAGACTTTCAACGAATTTGGATGTATCCTTAACTCCCTTATGATAATTTCGAAAAAAGAACTTAAATCCATTGTCGCGCCCTGTCTCGTCCAACCGGAAGCGTCTCCCGTAACGATAATGTTTTGAACGGGAAAATGCATTCTTATGTGGGCGCAAAGTGTTTGAATCGAAACGTCGTTCAATCTGAATTCCTTGGCGCATTGAAGTCTTCGATTTTCCCCGTGTCTTATCAAACGCCAAGCCGTACAAGTGGCCGGGGCTATGTTAAAGTCGAACGACAAGTAAACGTATTCGTCCGGAAGTATGGGGGGTACGGGGCCGACGTGTTTCGTTTCGTCGAACTCGAAAGCGAAAAGTTCCGTAGTAATGCTTAAAAGTTCCGCGCCCACTTCGCGTCTGTAAATAATGTCCGGATAAGTGTTTTTTAACGATTCAAGGTATCCTTTCGGAAGGTTTGGATTCGTCCACGAAGGCGCCGTAATCAATTCGCAATTCGGACTTTTGGCCATTTCCAGTATATCGTCCACGACAACCGGCGGCGTAGTGAAAAGGTACATCTTGTGAGGTATCCCCAACCGCTTGTATGTTTGACCCCGCAAACGACCTTTTAGAACCTCGAAAGAGTCTTTGGACACGTTCCGAAATTCGTCTATAAGAATAAAGTCGAACTCGATTCCGCGCTTCGAATCGGGGTCTTTCAAGCCGTCCGCAATAACGTATGTACCGTTCCTGAAAGTCATTACCTTCGTTTGCGTAAATTCGGTGTATTTCGGTATCCCCCAGTCGACCGGCGGAAATTTTCCCGAAACGTAGTCTATCTCCGGAAAAACGTTTATTTGCGCAAGGGTGCGAATAAGTCGGTACATCGTCGCGTTTTTCAATACAGGCAAAGTGGGGGCGAAAACGCCCCCAACCGTACCCGGGTATTTAAGAAGCTTCAAAAGCAAAGTAGCCATAACCGTAGTTTTTCCGCTGCCCAAACCCCCGACAAATATCACCGTATGCGCCTTCGAGTTTAAAACCCGCATTTGAGGCGCCGTAAGCGTGAAAATTTTTTTCTTACTCTTCGAATTTGTATTCATCCGTAGTGTATTCCAAGTCAAGTTCCGGGAAGCTCCATTTTTTGTTTGATTCGGCGTTTCTGTCTATCATGTCAAGTATGCGTTTCATCATGAATCGGTCTCCGGTTTCCGCTTGCTGAATGTAGTTTTCAAGGACACGCACACGTCTTACTTTTAAAACTATTTCTTGCATTCGATAAAAAAAGTCGTCGTCCATTGCAAGTTGATTGTACTCGACTTTTGTAATTCCGGCGCTCATAAGCGCTTCGCCTATGTCCCCGCCGCAGTTTATCAATTCGGTGAAAAATTTGTCTACGCTTTTTTGACTAATGCGCGTGTCCTTGTAAAGCATCTCAAACCGTCTCTTCGGGATTGTATTTGAAAACCAAGCAACGAGTCGTAGGCGTACCGGGAATGATTTTCGTAATTATCGTACGAATAAAGTCGTCGTGATAAGTCAACAACTTCAAAGAAGTGTTTATAGGCTGTTTCAAACGTTCAAGCGTCTCGATAACGAATTGCGAACGGGACAAATAAAACATTTCTTTTTCCGGCATGTATTTTACCCCCAAATTTAGTAAATGTTCCAAAGCCGTTTCGCAATCTCCGGATTTAATCACGGCGTGTCCGCCTTCGCGTTTGAAAGCGTCGTAAGCGTTTTTCAAAAGAACCCCGAACGGAATCGACGAACCGCGAGGTATCGAAGTCATAAGCACGTTCATGATTTCGCTGCTTTGCATGTTTTTGCCTTCGGTCGCGTGTTCCATTTCGAGAAGAAATTCCGATATTTCACCGGAAGTGATTTTGTGGTTTGCAAAAGTAGCCCAACCCGCCAAAAGAGTCGAGTATTGGTCGGCGAACCTATGGTTGCAACCGCTCGACAACATGTATTGCTTGATGAAATTCAAGTTTTGGTTGAACTTGCCTATGTTGTGGTATATCGTCGAAAACATGTGTTCCGTGTAGGTTTCGCGCTTGCTTATCTCGTGAACCAAAGAATCGTTTTCGGAATTTTTTCGACGACTTTGTAGCTCGACAACGGCGAATCGACTTATATCCGAATCCTGTTCAAGTCTCGGAACTATCGAACCTATAACGAACATGGACTTGGCCGTGTAGTATGTGGCTTGGCCCGCCGAACTTCCCTTGACAATAGGCGGCGAGTCTCCGGACGAACAAGCACGCGCAAAAGCCACAATGTTGTTTTGGTCGCTGTAACTCTTTTCGCCCGAAGGGTCGAATTCGTCTATGACGATGGGACGAGCGCTGTTGTTTATCGTTTGACGTATCGCGGGTTCCGTAGTGTTCCCCTGGAAATTCGCCGAACAGCCTTTTAGAAGTCTTCGGATAAAATCCATAATAAAAGATTTTCCCGAACCGGCCCGACCGGTTATCCAAACGTGTGGACGCCAATTCAGTATCCCGCATATCGGAGCGCAAAAAGTCCAACCGACAAGTATCCGGGAGTCCCAAATGCTTTTTGACGAAATACTGTTGAAAACCGTTAAAATGTCTTTGATTTGGACGTCGTTTAGGGGTTTTTTGTCCAAAGAATAGAACTTTGATTGAATTCCGCATTCGTATACATGTCCCTCGAAAATCGAAGTACCGCGCTTGACGTTGTCCAAATGTCTTACGGTTCCGCCGTCGTTTACTACAATTTCGGAGTTTACGCCCGACAACCAAACGCCGACGCCGCGTATCGAATCCTCCGTAAGTATCGGAAGCTTGCTCGTCAAGCGAAAGATTTGGTCGATAAGTTTCAACTGATTCGCGGGCTTGTAGTAGTTGGGGTCGTAAGCCTTCCAAAATTCCGCCGGCGCAAGTTGATAAAGGTTTCGAGGCGATATCGATTCCGGCGACATGTATATGATGCCTATTCCGTTTCGATGAAAAGCGATTTCGGTCTTTCCGTTTCTTATTCTTTGACCAATAATGGAAAAGTAGCGGGACGACGAAAGGTTGTCGACCTCTTCGATATCCAAACCCTTAATCGTAAAGTTTCCACGTTGGTCCGCAATCGCCAAGTTTTCTTTGAGAATCCTTCGAGCGTCTTCGCGCGGAATCCTTATATCCGCCCAATCGGTTTTTTTAGGCCAGTTTTGCGGGGGAATGAAAAGTCTAACGCCCGAAAGTCCCTTGTCGAAATGTAGATAAGCGCAAAGCTCTTTTGCACGTTTCAGACCGATGTCGTCCGCGTCCGGACAAACAATGATGTTTCTAAATCGCTTCAAAGGATTCCAGTCGGCGTTCTTGTAAACGTTTACGCCACCGCTCCACGTAACGCAAAGCGGAAAGCCGAATATCGAACGTATCGCGTCAGCCGTTTTTTCGCCCTCGCAAACCATTACCGGACCGTTTGTCGAAGCCTCCGAAGCAAACTGTAACCCGTACAAAGGTGTAGGATGGTCGAAACCGCGAAATTCCCACCCCTTGTCCGTGTATACGCACGGCAAAAAGCCTTTCGAACCGTTTTTCTCGATTCGGTATACATAGCCCAAAAGTTCGTTGTGTTCGTTTAGGTAAATGTGAACCTGTGTACAATTCGCCACTTGCGGCGGTTTCGGAGCGTTTGTGGGAACCGGGGATATTTGACGACTCGTATAAAAAACCGCGGGATTCAAATTCGACTTCGGTTCCTCTTCCGTATTCGAAACCGAACGCGAAGAATCGTCCAAAGGTATTTCAAGAAGCTTGCAAGCCTCCCGAAAATTTATCGAACGTCTTTCCATTACATAGTCTATCACCGAACCCTTTTTGTCGCATCCAAAGCACTTGTATCTGACCGAACCGTCGGCGTAACGTTTGATTCCAAAAGAAGCGTTTTTGTCTTCGTGAAAAGGACAAAGACCGCCCCAAGAACCGTTTGCGTTCTTTTTCAGTTTTTGAACGTCGGAAAAAGCGCTCTCGACCTGAGTATCGGTTAAGTCGAAAACTATCTTCTTTTTCGACTTTCCATTATTTTGTGTACCCATCCTTTTTTGTATTTTTTATATTTTGCGAACTCGTTTAATTTTTCAACGGTATCCAAATCCTTTATGGCGTATCGCCAACCGGGAATGTCCCAAGTCGGATTCCACAACTCGGGTTTTACAAAGTCTCTTTGTACTTCGATAATTTCGTCGTTTTTTATTGAAAAAATTTTTTTCTTTTTGGGTTTTAACGGGGCTTCGTAGTTGCAGTGCGGACAAAGTTTTCCGTGAATCGACGAATCGTAACAGCCGTAACAGTTTTTGCAAATCTCGACTTTTTGCGAATTCGAATTCGATTCCGTTTTCTTTTGACGCGGCGGTTTCAACGGCGGCGGCGGCATATCGGGCAAACCGTGTATCATTACGTTGCCGACCAAGTCGATAACGTAAGAAAACTGTTTCGAAGGGTGGGGCCTTAGTACCCGACCGACTTGTTGTATGTAAAGCGTTCTGCTTTTCGTCGGACGCATAAGTATGCACGCGTCGACGTTTGGAACGTCCACGCCTTCCGATATCGCGTCGCAAGCCACCACGCAACGTATTTCGCGACGCGCAAGTTTTTCCAAAGATTCCTTGCGAACGCGAATATCCAAGTCTCCCGTAACCATTTCCGCTTTTACACCCATTTCCTTTATACCGTCCAAAGTGTTTTTCGTATGCTGTATATTCGAACAAAAAACGATGAAAGTCTTTTCGGGATAATCTTCCTTTATGATTTTCGCCAAATCGCCGTAAACGCTTTTGTTCGACAAAAGTTTTTGAATCTGGCCAACGTCGAAATCGTTTTTCGTTACGGCAAGCTTCGCCGTATCCACAATCGTCTTTGGACAAAGGTAAACGAATTTCGACAAGTAACCGCGGTTGATAAGAGTCGTAATGTCCGGGCCGTATATCACTCGGTCGAACACACGCGCGGACTCGTACGAAGGAGTAGCCGTAACACCGAGAATTTTCATGTTTGGGTTTCGACGAATCACCGACAAGTAGCTTGAAGCCGAAACGTGGTGAGCCTCGTCGAATATCACGAATTCCGCATCTTCCACGTTTATCTTTTTCGAGTTCTGTATCATCGCAACCTTTACGTATAAAAGATTCTCGCGGTCTATGTGATTGTATATCGCCGCCGAAGCTTGATAGTACAATTCCTTCCTGTGTACGAAAATAACCGTTTTTTTCTTCTTTAACGAAGCAAGTCGACAAATTTCCGAAAAGACAACCGTCTTTCCGCCGCCCGTAGGGAGAACGTACATTACCTTGCGGTTTCCCGTTCGATAAGCGTTTCTAATCGATTCTATCGCCTCTATTTGATAGTCTCTAAGATTCAACATTCGATTCAAAAGGATTGAAAAGTTTTCGGGAAGGCTCGTAAATTTTGTCGAATATTCCAAGTCGCCAAAAACTTTCGTTTGTAAGCATTCTTCGAAGCGCGTCCGTCAAATCCGGAAAAAGGTTTTCGTACATCGTCGAAACAAAGGAATCCAAAAGTTTTCTGTAAACACCCCGTTCGACGACCTCGTGAAGTATTTCACAAAAGTCTTTGTGCGTCCGCCAATGATAGAATTCGGGAAGCAAACAAAATTCGCGTATATGCTCTTCCGAAAAATGCCACTTGACAAGTGTGCGCATTACGGGCGGGGAAGCGTTTTCGTTTGAAAAGTATTCCAACGCCGCAAACTTCTCGTAGTCCGTACGAACCGAAAGTTTGTACAACAAAAGACCCATTTGGTCTATGTCGTATGTAAGCGGACAACCTTCAAGCAAAGGCGAAAAATAAAAAAGTTTCCTTCTTCTTCTGTTCATGGGTTTATAATAGGTTTTGGGCGGAACCATTACGATTCCGCCCGTACCGTTTTTTACTTCAGGCCTGTTCCAAGGTTTTTCAACCGCCGCCGAATGTTTTTTTTGGGCGTAAAACAAGTAGGGGCCGAAGTCCCAACTCAATCGAGTCTTTTCGTTTCTCGAAACCCAGTTTACGGTGGCGCTTAAACATTTTGGCCATGAATCCATCGCTGCCGTACGTATTCGCAAATAGCGTTGTATAGCAAAGAATCCGAAGGGGCAAGTTTCCGAAACCGCGAAAAAGCCGCACTCAAAGTGTTCGGCAAAAATCCGCTTAAATTACTCAAAACAGTCGTCGGAATGTTCAAAGTGTCCTTCAAAGCCTTGCAACAAAGCAAAGCCGTTTTTCGCTTCAAATTCGTGTTGTAATAACCGTCCGAGTAAGGAATGTTTCGAAACAAAAAAGAAAATTCCAGCGTCTCGTCGTATATGTCCTTTTCCGAAGAAAAGTTTTTAATCAACGAACGCATACGCTTTATTTTTTCCGATTCCGAAATTTCCAAAGTTTCGTAATCCGTCGAAATTTTCGGCGTCTTTAAAACGTCCCGAGGAAAATCCTCGGGCTCGTCTTTGGGAATAAAAACCGTTTTCGGACTTGGGGACGAATAATTGTCCCCAAAAGTCATCGAAACCAATTCGTCTACCGAAATCAAGTCTTCCGTAACCGGAAGGCCGTTCGATTCAACCTCGTTTTTGAACGAGGCTTTTTCCGGAAGTTCCACTTCCATCGTTTTGTATTTCAACTTAGGCTTCATTTTTTATATCGATAAGTTTTTGAATGTCTTCGTTCGTAAGGGAAAGTTTGGATATTTCTTTTTCACTCAGTATGTCGAGAATCGTTCTTTTTTTGGAATCGAGTACGAAGGGGTTTGCGCCAAGTTTCAAAAGCGTGTTGACCAAAACGTAGCTTCGATTCGCCGCAACATGTATGGGATAATCGCCGTCGGCGTCGGGAATGTTTGGGTCGCAACCGTGACTTACAAGTCTTTCGATAACCCAAGGCGTACAAATTCTATCCGCCGCAAACGTCAAAAAAGTATAAGGATGGAACTTCGAGTTTACGTGTTTCCTGAATTTCGGCAATTGAAATATCTCGGGACGATGATTGAAGTACTTGATAACGTAAAGTATCGTTTCGTGGGAATCGTTTATGCGCGAAAGCAAGTCCAAACCGTTGTCGACAAGTAGCATGAAAATTTCAAAGTTTAGCTCCGCTATGGCTTCGGCGCCCGCGTGAACGCCTTTTTTGTTGAACCTGTTTATAATATCGCGAAGCTTTTTCGAACCGTAATTCAACCGAGTTTCGTTCAAAAGAAAAGCCATCGCGTCAACGCTTCCGTATTCCGAAGCCACGTGAAAAACCGTGTCGTAATTGTTGTTTACCTCCCAAGGCTTCCAGTCTTTGTTGCAAAGCACTTTAAGCGCCTCGACGTCGTTTCTTTCCGTAGCCGTAAAAACCGGCGTGGAACCGAAATTGTTTTTGTGATGGAAATCCACCTTCGAAGGATTCAAGTATTTCAACAAATCCGACATACCCGCTCGAATAAGCGTATGTACCAAATTGTCCCCGTAAAGGTCGTATTCGACCATTCGAGGTACCTTCGTTAAAGTAACTTCCATCGCACGATTGTATTCGTCCTCGTGCAAAGGTAGAAGGGCCTCCCGAAGATTTTCTTCGAGTATTTCCCTCATTCCAATTTTGGGATTCATTTTAATATAATTCATTGATGTATTGTGAAATAAATTGTTTGCGTTCCTGCGTTACCGAATAAATCATCGAATAGGAAGAAGTTTCTATGACCACGAAAGAATGCGTGTCGAAACCCATTTCCGAAAGCATCAAATCGTTTACAACCGTTTTGAAAATCGATTTCTCGAAGTAGCAGTCCAAATAACGTTCGAACGGTTCGCGAAAACGTTTCATGTTCGAGATGTCTTTTTTGGACGAGGGGAAAACGTTCTTGCGAGTCGTCAAAATCAAGTTTACGACGTGAAGCTCTTGGGGGTTCGAAAGGTTTCTAAACACAAAGTCCGCGTGAGAAAAGAATCGACTGTTTCCGATAAAAGGAAAAGCCGAACACTCGTATTCGCCGTAACCGAAGAAATCGACAATAGGCTTGTAAAAGTCGCCGTAAATTTCGTTCAGTATTTCGTAACGACGCGAAACCTTGTGGTCGAATTCCGCCAATTGTTTTTCAAACAACCGAGCCAAAAGGGCCAAGTTGTTTTTCCGTTTGGAACGGTTCTTGTTGAAGGCCAAGTCTTTGTATCGGTCGGACAACCTGTCCACCGCCTCGGCCAAAAAAATTCTGTTTTCGCAACCGGGATTGGTATCGAAAACCTCGTCAAACACAATGTTCATGGATTTATTGCAATAAAGTTTCTATGGCTTTTTTCGCTTGAAGTTTGTGGAATTCGGTCGTACGTTCCATCTTCTTGAAATAAGGCGTTTCAACGTAAAGGTAACCGAAAGTCTCGTAGCCGAAATCCGACAAAATGTTTTCAATCAAGGACAACTGCAACAAGCCTTTGTCCACCAAATTGTTTTTGAAAGCGTCGAACGGTTTCAAAAGATATTTTCCGTAATGCTTGTAAACGTCGTATTTCGAACTGAACTTCAAGTCGACGACGTGAAGCGTTTTCGGCTCGGAATCCGACTTGAAAATGCAGTCCGCGTAAGCCGAAAGTATCCCGTTCGACACAAAGCATTCGACAAGGCACTCGTATTTCGAAACGTCGAAAAGGGAATGCGCAAATTCCCAACCGTCTATTTCTATCAACGAGTATGTCTCGGCGTGACGACGTTCGCCGTTTTGAGCCGACTCGTCCCCCTTCTGTTTCCAGCGTTCAAGTAGCTCTTCCTCGCTTATTCCAAGCTCCGCCGCCTTACGCTTCAGTATACGACCGTCCTCGTCAAACAAAGGGCTGTATTCCGAAATAAGCTTCGTCACAAACCCAAGTTGTTTCTCAACGGGATAAGGCCACTCGTAACTCTGTCCCAATAAAGTTTTCATATAAAGTATCTTATAAATGGATATGAATTTCCACTGCAAAATTATTACGATATATATATTTAGCAAACAAGTATTCGATAAAAATATCGACAAAATATCAACATTAGATATATATATATATGAATCATTAGGCCTTCGATTTAAGGCCCCGTAAAGGCCTTAGAATCGATTATTTTTTTTTGGATATATCAATAGTCCACTAAGGAAAAAAAAGGCCGTGTAGGCCTCGTACGGGGCCTTAAATCGAATATTTGAAGGGGTTATGATTAGGGGTAAATCACAAGTCGATACTTTTCGAATTTGGAACTTCGACACTAAAAAAAAAGTCGGCGAACATTTCGAACGCCGACCAAAGACTGCTCACAAAACACCATCCAGCATAGATTATAAAAAAACCCTTTGCTTTTTAAACAAAGGGCCTAATTCCCATTTACATATTACGAGTTCGCTAAACAATCGGGTCTTTGCTTAAACGTTATTTTTTTCGAATTGGTTCATACCGATTGACAAAGTTACGTTAATTTTGACAAACGCTAAAATTCTGCATCAACATTTTATCTATTTTTGTCTTTATAGGTTCAAAAGACAAATCGTCAACGGAACGGCAAAGAAAATACACCCCGCCGTCTTTTTCGAAGGCTTTTCGAAACCTTTCCTGCTGTTCGGAGACTTTCGTATTTTTGGTTTTGACTTCTACGGCGACGACGAAGGCTACATTTTTGTACGAGACCCATCCAAACAGGTCGGGAAATCCGACGGGCAAAGACCGAATCGGCCGCCCGTCGCGAAAACCCACCCCCGCGTTCGTACGGAAAAGCTTCAAACCGAAACTCGAACCTTTCAACATTAAAGCTTTCAACAACTCGGATTCCTTTACGGCTTCCATCTAAAACAGGGAAATTTCAAAACCCTCGTCAATCATACGCTTGCACTTGTCGCTCAACAAACCGCTGTTTTCGATTCTTTCCATATACGACAAAAAAGCCTTTTTCGTATTTTCCGAAAACCAAACGATGTTTCGGCCGACCGACTCGTTCGAAAACATAATCGCCGCCTGAGGCATCCACGGAAGAAACTTGTTGCATTCCCGCATGACCTCCAAAACATCCTTGTAGTCCATACTTCCCTTGTCCAATATGGACTTGAATTTGTCCGTGAAACTCAACCCTTTCGAGGAGTTTTCAATACTTATATTTTCCATGAGTTTTAATTTGAAAAATATTGGGCCGAATTGTAATAAATTTCGTTTATAATCGATTTCTCGGAGTCTTCCAAAAAGTCGTTGTCTTCAAAAAAATCTATCGCCGAAATGAAAAGCCGCAAAAAAAGTTTGTCCGAAATCAAGTTTTCGTTTTCGAGGTCTTTGTTGTAAGCCTCAATCAAAAGATGAAGCAAGGCAAAGTCCGAAGGGTTTTTGACTTGAAGTCTTTGAATCAGGAAAATAATGTCCTCGTTCGAGACGTATCCTTGCGCAATCGCGTCTTTGATTTTCTGTGAGTATTTCATAACGCTAAAAAATTTCCCGGCCGCGGGAGACTTTCCCGCGACCGAAAACAAAATTATAAAATTAAAACGGATTATTTTGCGACGATTGAAAACCCTCGTCCAAAACGTCGAATTCGTCGTTTTCGGACTCGGGGTTAAACGCTTCGTTCGATTCGGACTCGTAATCGGACGCAAACTCTTTTTCGGCTTTTTCGGAAAACTTGTCGACCATGCAGTCGGTAATGACGTCCAAAGTCTTTTCGACCAAAAGCTTGTACTTTTTTCCGGAGACCAAATCGTCCCAAACGTTGGCTTCGAGCAGGGTTTTTTGCAGGTCGCACAAATACCTTTCGGCGATTTTTTCGGCTCGTTTGGGTTCAACGCCGTTTTTGAGCAACTCGACGGCCTTAGACTTAAATTCGTCGTCTACGCCGTAACGGTCGACCAGTTCCGACAAAAACTCCATTTTGACTTTTTCCTTCAAATTCATATCGACGCCGTAAGCCCTAATTTCCTCTTCGGTATGGATACCGTTCAGGATTTCGGGAAACGCCATACTCAAACACTGGGATTCGGCCGTTTTCATCAACATGGTAAACTTCGCGGGGTTTTTCGTGTTCAAGTCCGCCGTAAACACCACTTTCTTGAACACTCGGCCCTTGACGTCGACTATCGTGCAACGACAAGCGCGCAAACCCGAAAAGTCCCCCGAATACGCATCCGACCACGAAGTCGAACCGTCCGCCAAAAACTCAAACTCCACAGACTTTATCAAGTGATTGCACTTCTTACGCTTGTAATGGTAACCTACGTTTACCACCACCCGACCCGAACGCTCGTAAGCAAACACATCGTCGTATACAGGATTTACCCCCTCCCGCAACAAACGATTATACTCCAACAACGTCCAGTGGCTGTCCGCCAATCCAAAACGCGTCAGAAACATCCGATACTCGTTTATTTCCATATACTTTTTATCCTATTTACCTATATAGAAAAAAAAAAAAAAAAAAA
>CALAJH010000051.1 GCA_937922655.1 uncultured Bacteroidia bacterium | reverse complement strand
GTCAAAGAATTTCAAGAGACGAATTCGAAAAACGTGCGTCGAATTCTTTATTCGTTTGCCTTGCCGTTGATTTGCCGCCATTCGTCCAAGGGCAAGCCCGTGGCTTCAACAATGAAGTCGTCGCTCATGCCCAAATCTTTCAATTGAAGGGCCAACTCGCGTTTGGCCTTGAGTTGGCCTTCTTTTAAGCCTTCTTCGCGGCCTTTACGTTCGCCTTCTTCGCGGCCTTTACGTTCGCCGAAATCCACGCCCTGCTTGTAAAGGGGATCGGCCTGAATTTCGGCTTCGCTCATCGGGATTTCGTAATCCTCGATAATCGAAAGCATCGTCTCCTGCATGTTTCTCAACCTTGAAAATTCCAACAATCGGCGCAAGTACAAACGCAGGGCCCCGGGGTCGGATTCCGTCAGTCGTTTGATTTTTTGCACCACCTCGACGTATACGGCCCGAGGGTCGGAAATGTTGCCCGCCAAAACCGCAAACAACACCTGCGCCGGATGTTCGAGCGCCAAAAAGTTTTGATACGGCACCCGACGCACGTCCACGATGGTCGTGCGAAAAAACAGCCGCCCCTTCCAACGTATCCTTTCGCGCATGGCGAGCGGACGCTTGCCGATGTAAAGCACGTAAGTGCGCGGAAAAACCAACTTTCGCCGCAACTTGAAGACCTTGAGCGCGACCAAGACCCAATACAACAACACGCGAAGAATCATTGTTTCGTCGTGTTGGGCCTGAAACTCAAGAATCAAGAGCCGACGTTTGCCGTCGGGAAAACGGGCGACGCGCACGCGGTCGGCCAAATTGAAATTGACCTCCGCCAATTCGACGGGAAAAGGCACGCATTCGGCAATCGGCGTGCCAAAAGCCGCAAAGAAAAACTGCTCGGGTGCGGGGTCGAAAACGTCTTTGGCCGCAAAATCGAATTTCATCCCCAAAATTAGCGTTTTTCACGGCTAAAAACCTACATAAAAGCGGTGTTTGTCGAAAATAGAAAACTAAACAATCAAACCAGAAACGTAACTTTACAATATAAAAACAATAAAAAACGTTGTTTTATAAATCCACATCACTAAAATCAATTCATAATAAAAGAGGTGGAAAAAGAATCTTCCGCCGGGGAAGTTCATTCACAAAATTCGTCCCGGCTTTATCCCCGGTGAAAAGCGACCCAAAAATCCACAAGCCAAGACCGAATAGCGCCGGCACGTGTGAAAATTGGAGTTTTCCACAAAAAAGAGAACCGTAAAAATCCCAATGCCGGTAAAGTTGAAAAAAATCGCTTATATTTCGAGAAAAACGCAACCCCGCAACCCCGGCCTCCGTAAGCGGAGCGTGAATTTCAATCGGTTGGAAAAGGAAAATTTGAGCCTTTTCAGACTTTTCCACGAAATTCACGCCTTCATCGTCATTATCGTCTATTTTTAAAAAATTTAAAAAAATAAATGAAGACCATGGAAAGCGTGGAAAAGTACGGCTTCGTGGTTGCGGACGTCGACCCGACGTTGGATTTGGAAGCCGAAATTCTGCGCCTCAAACGCGAAAAAAACGCCGTGATATTGGCGCATTATTATCAGGATTCGGAAATCCAAGACTTGGCCGACTATGTGGGAGACAGTCTGGGTTTGGCGCGGCAGGCGGCACAAACCGACGCCGAAATCATATTGTTTGCGGGCGTGCATTTCATGGCCGAAACCGCCAAAATTCTCAACCCAAACAAAAAAGTACTGATTCCCGACATGAACGCCGGCTGTTCGCTTTCGGACTCTTGTCCGGCGGACGTGTTTGCGGAGTTTAAGGCCCGGCGGCCCGACCACGTCGTCGTTTCGTATATCAATTGCAGCGCCGCGCTCAAAGCCCTTTCCGACGTGATTGTTACGTCCTCGAACGCGGTGGCCGTCGTTGAATCGTTTCCCAAAGACCAACCGATTATTTTCGCGCCCGACAAAAACCTTGGCGCCTACATCAACAAAAAAACCGGACGCAAGATGGTACTTTGGGACGGCGCGTGCATGGTCCACGAGATATTCAACCGCAAAAAAATCGAGGCCGCGCTTCGCGACCATCCCGACGCTTTGCTTGTCGCCCATCCCGAATGCGAAGAGGCCGTGCTCGAGACGGCGCATTTCATCGGTTCGACGACCGAACTCCTTCGTTACGTGGAAAGTTCGCCGGCAAAGACGTTCATCGTCGCCACCGAACCGGGCATTCTGCACAAAATGCGTGCTTCACGCCCCGACGCCAACCTCATCCCCGCACCTTCCAATCAATCCTGCGCATGCAACAACTGTCCCCACATGAAGCTCAACACTCTCGAAAAAGTCTATCTCACCCTTCTGTACGAAGTCCCGGAATTGACCATGGACGAAGACCTTCGTCTTGCCGCCCTCAAACCCATCGAAAGAATGCTCGAACTCAGCCGGGGCGTCAAATAGTCGCCTCGCTTCTTGCGAATATTTTTCGGCGCCGACCGTTTCGCGTTGCTCATAATGCAAATATCATGCTTTTAGGCCCGTGGATATTTTTTTCATCGTTACCCGGGGTACGATACGGAAATTTTCAATTCCCTTTCAATTTGTCGAGAAGTCGTAATTTTTTTATATTTGCGAAAAAGCTTGGATATGAAAATTTTGACGCTATTGATGTTGCTTGCGGGGAAATTGGCGGGTCAAACCTTGCCTCCGGGCCAACCCGAAACGGGTCCCGGCGGTTCGGATTATCGTCACGCCGCCGTGAAAATGCGCGAATTCGGCGCCGGCGCCGAGCGCTACTGGATTTTTGAACCCGTGGAACCCACGCCGTCCGCCGCCCGCATCGTCGGTTTTATACACGGCGCGGGCATGATTTTGCCTTACGTTTACGGCGGTTGGATACGACATCTTGTCCGCAAGGGTTACGTCGTCGTTTATCCGCAATATCAGCAAGGTCAGGGTCTTTCCACCGACCAATACGCGCCTACGGCCGCGGCCGCTCTTGCCTCCGCCATCGCCGAAATCAAAAAACAAAACCTTTACACCCTCCTCGACGACGGCCTCATTCTCATGGGGCATTCGTTGGGCGGGCCGATTGGTACGGCCATCGCCAAAAACAGCGAAGCCTACGGTTTGCCGCCCGTCAAGGCGATGTTTCTTGCCCAGCCCGCCGGCGTTTTCGACGACGGCGACTATTCCGCCATCCCCGCCGATATCAAACTGCTTGTCGTCGTCGGGCAAAACGACGTTATCGTACCGCCCGTCACGTCCCGTCCGTATTTCGACCGAACCCCGCAAATTCCCGCGGAAAACAAATATTTCATCACCCACGTCCCCGACGCACGAGGTATCAATATTATTGGCGCGGGTCACACCGAACCGCTGACGGTTTTCAACGGCTTCGACACCGGCGAATTCGATTTGGTCGTTTCGATTGCCGCCGTCACCGCCGCCACCAACGTCGTGGACTATTATTGTTATTGGAAGTTGTCGGAGGCGTTGTGCGAATGCGTTTACAACGGACTCAAATGTTCGTTCGCTTTCGGCAATACGCCCGAACAACGGACAATGGGTCAATGGTCGGACGGTACGCCGGTCAATGAATTGATAGTCGAAGGACCGGAATACACCGTTTCACGGGGGACGTCTTTTACGCTTGAAGCCTTGGTTTATCCCGTGCCGTTTCAAGACCGATTGACGGTGGATTTTTCGGGTTTTGACGCGACGCTTAAACTTTTTGACGTATACGGACGCACGGTGTACGAACGTCGCCACGAAATTTTTCCGGCGGAAATCGAAACCTCGGCTCTTGTACCCGGCCTTTATTTTTTAAGCCTCGGCGGCGAAACGATTCGCGTGGTCAAAAACCGCTAAGCGGGGACAAATCGTTTTGAGCGATAAGCTCGACTCGTCGCCCGTTTTTACACAAAACCCGTCGTTTAATTTATGATATTGAATATTCTTCAAAAGTTTCTGTTTTTTACTACGACGGCGGCGTTAATCTCCGTGCGGACGGCGGTATGGGGGCAAGGTTTTCGTCCGTCGGACGTTCCCGACCCCAAATTGGCGACGGGGGGTTGTTTGTCCGACCCATCGGGGGTTTTGACTTCCGACGAGGCCCAAACGGTCAATGATTTGTGTGCCGCCATCGAAGCGGTTTCGGGGCCGCAGACGGCCGTCGTCGTGCTTGAGTCCGTTGGCGACGAGGAGCCGCGGCCTTTCGGAGTCGAACTTTTTCGGCATTGGGGCGTGGGCAAAAAGGGAAAGGACGACGGATTGATGCTCTTGGTTGTTATGGACCGTCGTTACGCCGGTTTGATAACGGGTTACGGCATCGAACATCTATTGACGGACGCGGCGTGCAGGCATATCTTGGATACACGGCTCGTTCCGCATTTTAAAGAAAAGCGCTACGGCAAAGGCGTGACCAATACGCTCATGTATCTGCGCGACGCTTTTTCCAACGTCGACGAACGCAAAGAGCTTGAAGCGTTCGGGCGTTACGAGGTGGGACCGGGGCCGTTGATTTCGGTCTTTTGGCGGTCGTTGAAAACGGGTTTTTTAATTGTCGCCGAACGCTGGAACGTCGGTCCGCCGCAAGGGGTCCAAAGGCCGTCGTCTTTTCCGACCTTTTTCATGATTTTTGTTTTTTTCGTAACGATGCTTGTCGTTTTCGCGGTGCGCAACGCCCAAGGCTTTCGTCAAAAAATGACGAAAAAAAATCTAAGCAACATCGAACTTTTGGTTTTGAGCGTCTATTTTCCGTTGATGGCGGCGGCGCCGGTGTATTTGTCGACCGCGTTCGGGGAACGGGCGCAAACGTCGTGGTCGATTTTTCATGCTTATGCGCAACTGTCGCTGTTTCACGGGGCGGTTTGGCTCAAACGTACGCGCTACTACTCGCGCCGTGAACATCGCGTAAGCGCGTATACGGGCTTGCGCGACGACTATCGGGAAAACTGTTCGTGGATGTTTCCGGCGGTGCGGGCCGTTTATCACTTGATTTATTTAACGACGTTGTATTCGATTCGCCGTCGGCCGATGACCTCTTCCGGCGGAAAATCGATGCGCATGGCTCGGGGCGACGAGCGCGAACGTAATTTGGCCCAAGGCCACAAACTCGAAGTCCGACTCAAAGCCTCCGAAATCGACGTTTGGCTCGCCGACGGCGAAGTGGAAATCGTGCGTTACCCCGCATATTTGAAACCTTTTCACGAATGCGGGGTGTGTAGGTTTTGGACGGCAAGCTACGAACGCCGCGTCGTCGTTACGGAGCCGACCGAAACCGATTTCGGTTTGGGATACGACGTTTATCGATGCCAAAACTGCGGCAACGAGGAACGCAATTACAAGACTTTACCGAAAAAAACGGGTTCGTCGGGCGGCGGGGGATACGCTTCGTCGGCGTGGAGCTCTTCGGATTCGTCGTCGTGGGATTCGTCGAGTTCGGGTGGCGGTTCGGATTGGGGCGGCGGCGATTCGGGCGGCGGCGGCGCCGATTCTTCTTGGTAAGACGTTGAACTTTTGCCGCCGTCCTTACGTCTATTTGACGGTATGTCCACGCTTTTCGACGACGATTCCGACTTTCGCCCCGACGCCATGGGTCGGGCCGCCGTCGAATACCGTTCGGCCAAAAGCATCCTCACCCCTACCTCGGGGTACATGGACGCTTACGACTTTACCCTCAATCCTTACTCGGGTTGTACGTTTGCTTGTTCTTATTGTTACGCCGCGTTTTTTTCGCCGAGCGAAGAAAAAATGCGGGATTGGGGCTATTGGCTGACCGTCAAAGAAAACGCCCTTGATTTACTCAAAAAGCGCCGCAACAAACCGCTCGACGATAAAGTCGTTTATATGAGCAGTGTAACCGACCCTTACCAGCCCATCGAGCGAAAACTCAAACTGACGCGCTCGTTGTTGGAGGAGCTGGTGGGTTGGCACCCGGGCGTACGTTTGGTCGTTCAAACCCGAAGTCCTCTGGCTTTTCGCGACGTGGATTTGTATCGGCGTTTGCCTCGTTTGCAAATCAATTACAGTGTTACGACCGACAGCGAAACGGTTCGTAAAGCGTTTGAACCCGTTTGTCCGTCGAACAAGGTTCGTTTACGGGCGGTGCGGGATTTTGTCGAGGCGGGAATATTGACTTGTATTACGCTTACGCCGCTTTTGCCCGTCGAAAATCCCGAGGCTTTTGCCGAAAGTTTGTTGGAAACGGGTTGCCGACATTTTATCGTCCATCCCGTTCAAAAAGCCAAAGGACGGTTTGTAAGTGGCACGCGTCCGGAGGCGTTGACGTTGTTGGAACGCATGGGTTGGAGCGACGACCGTTACGCACGGACGTTGGAGGTTTTGGGAGGGCGTTTGCCCGGATTGAGGACGGACAAAGCGGGCATTTTCCCTTTGGTTTAGCGGGGTTGAAGCGCTAAAAAACGTTTTGGGATTTGTCCAATTCGGCGATTTCTTCGCGACGGAGTCCTGTGTGTTTGGCGATGAATTCGTATTCGAAACCGTCGTCCAAA
>CALAJH010000050.1 GCA_937922655.1 uncultured Bacteroidia bacterium | reverse complement strand
GGCCAAGCGGGAACGCTTACGCACGTCAATCCCGGAACGCAACAAGTTTGCATTGGCACGACGTCGACGTTTGCCGTTACGGGTTTGACGTACAACAACGGTCGTCAAAGTTGGCGCATTGTTCCCGTGGCTTCGGTCGGTTCGACCACGCCTACGGGGCCGGCGGTCAACAGCGGGTCGTTCGACCCCAATTCGTCTTCGCCGCATTCGTTCGAGTTTTTTAATATTTTTGGCACGCTGGGCGTGTATATGGTCGAGGTCAACGCCGTAAACCCGTGTACGGGGGCGCCGAGTTCGAGTTTTAGCCGGGTATGGGTGGAGGTACGGGCGCAAACGGTGGCCGGTACGCTGTCGGGCCCGACGAGCGAGGTCTGCTTGGGCGGCTGGAATCCGGGCAACGCCTTTACCCTCACGGGCCAAACGGGGACGATAGTGCGTTGGGAACGTCAACACATCGTTAGTGGTTCCGTCGAAACCGTCAATGGCGCGGCTTTTCCCGCCGCATGGAACTCCGGCACCTTCACCGCAGGCATGTGGCGGGTGCGCGTCTACGTCCAAAACGCGCCTTGCGGCGAATTGGCCACCAACGACGTGTTTGTTACCGTGGTGGCGGCCACTGTCGCGGGTACCTTGACCGTTCAAGGGGTAGACGCTTCGGGGCAATGGTGCGCCAACGGCGCCTGTCCCGTTCCGAACATCACCCTGACGGGCAACGTGGGCAGCATCATCCGTTGGGAACGCAGTTTCGACGGCGGCCCCTTCGAGGGCGTGGACGGCGCCGATTTTCCCGCCTCGTGGTGTTTTCAACCCGGATTTTGGGTCGTGCGCGTGCGCGTACAGGCCGGCAGCGGCCCCGGCGCCTGCCCCGCTTTGACCACCTCCACCTCCTTTAACGCGATACAAGGTTCGCTCGCCGGAAGCGTGCAACCCTTGACGGCCAACGTATGCTTGCAACCCGGCGAACTTTCCGAGCCTTTTGTCATATCGGGTTCGATAGGCAACGTCAAACGTTGGGAACGCCGCCGCCCCGGTTCGTCGACTTACGAAACATGGACGGGCTCCACCACCAACAACTCCCCGCTCGGAATCTTTAACCAAGCGGGCTTGTGGTTCGTGCGTGCGATAGTGGAAAACGGCTCTTGCGGCGAAGACCCCTCCGAACCCGTCGTTGTAAACGTCAGTGCCAATCCGACGCTCACGCTCACCCCCGGGGGCGAAGTGCAGGCGTTGACCGCAAACAGCGGCGAGGTTTGCCGCAACCGTCCCGCACAAATCATTGCCGGCGGCGGCTCCGACCAATACCAATGGACGGGGCCCGGCGGCTTTAGCGCATCGACGGCCATCATCGCCCCAAGCACCGCCAACGGCGGAACGTTCGTCTACCAAGTCGTTGGCACCAATAGCGCGACGGGATGCCAAACGACCTCGACGTATTCTTTGATTGTTCGCAACGTGCCAACCCCGCAAGTTTTGACGCTGGCCGACCAATACTGCAACGTGAACGTGGACGAGGTGCTGTTGGGTTCGCCGACGGGCGGTACGTTTTCGGGGCCCGGCGTGGTGCAAGAGGGTTCGTTGTTTTTCTTCCGACCGAATACGCCCGGTATTTATACGATAACCTATTCGGGAACGACCAACGGCTGTCCTTATTCGACGACCTTCACGACCGAAGTGGCGCCGACCGTCAGCCGCATCACGGGCTTGTCGATTGCTTATTGTGTTCTCGACAATACGAACTATCCATTGTCGGGCGAACCTTTGGGCGGCACGTTTTCGGGGCCGGGGGTAACGAACGTGGGCGGCAACTGGTTTTTCAATCCGTCGGTGGCGGGCGTGGGCCAGCATCAAATCCAGTATTCGGGAATCGACCCCGAATTGGGTTGCGAGTATTCGGCGCCGCCCAAAGACTTGATAGTCCTGCAAGAACCGGTGGGATTTTTCCTGCCCTTGCCGCAAACCGAATATTGCGAAACGGACGCGACGCCCGTAACGTTGGAAGGCGCGCCGCCGGGCGGGGTCTTTTCGGGGCCGGGCGTCGTCGGCAACACTTTCGTTCCCAACCAAGCCGGCGGTCCGGGAAATTACACCTTGACCTATACCGGTACGCAAAACGGTTGTGAATTTACCACGACGCGTCAGGTTACGATAGGCACGACGTCGCCCGCGTCGATAGCGGGGCTTTCGGCGACGTATTGTGTTTCCAATCCGCCCGTGGTTATCACCGGAACGCCGGCGGGCGGAAGCTTTTCCGGCCCCGGGGTTTTTACGGGTTCGGGTACGAATATTTTCATTGCCTCGTTTGCGGGCGCCGGCACGCATACGATAACCTATTCGGGAACGCTCAACGGTTGCAACTATTCGACGACGCGGACGGTGAACGTCGTCGACGTGGCCGAGCTGACGTTTACGCCGTCGGCGCCCGAGGTATGCGTCGGCAACGCGCGGGAAATCACCGTTTCGGGCGGCACGACCTACACTTGGAGCGCCCCCGGTGCGCCGAACTTCGCCACCGGCGCCACCCAAACCCTCAGTCCCTCCGTTACAACGACGTATTCCGTTACTTCGACTACGCCCGAGGGCTGTTCGGCTTACGGCGAGGTAACGCTGACGGTGCGCCCCTTCCCGACGGTTACGGCTACGGCCGCCGACGCCGGTCTTTGCACGGGCGAAAGCACGACTTTAACCGCTTCCGGCGCCGATACCTACGCATGGTTCGACGCCCTCGGCAACCCCTTGGGTACGGGACCCACCCTCAACGTTTCTCCCACGCAGGCGACGACGACGTATTCGGTCGTTGGCACGATTAGCGCCGGTTGTTCGTCCAACGCCTCGGTTGCCGTTACCGTTTCCCCGCCGCCGACCGTTACCGTTTCCGCCGACCGCACCACCATTTGCTTGGGCGAAGACGCAATATTGACGGCCGTGGCCGACGTGCCGAACGCCAATTTGCGTTGGTTGCCCGGTACGGTTTCGGGCGTGGACGTGGTAACGGTTTCGCCCATTGCCGCCGGTACTTACACGTATACCGTCGTCGCCGACCGCAACGGTTGCGAACGCCAAGCCACGGTAACGATAACGGTCGTCAACAACCCCAATGTAAGCGTTTCCGCCGACCGTACCGATATTTGCGCGGGTCAAAGCGTTACTTTGACCGCCGCAGGCCCTGCGGCTTTGAACTATGTTTGGCAACCGGGCGCTTTGTCGGGCCAAGTTGTTACCGTTTCCC
This sequence comes from uncultured Bacteroidia bacterium, assembly GCA_937922655.1. Taxonomy (GTDB): domain Bacteria; phylum Bacteroidota; class Bacteroidia; order J057; family CALAJH01; genus CALAJH01. Next base: position 69,111 of record CALAJH010000050.1, on the reverse strand, counting down.
CGCCCTTGACGACGGTATACATTTTGACGGCGACCGACCCCGTAACGGGCTGTTCGGTTTCGCGCCAAATCCAAATCAACGTCACGGTGGAAAATTCCGTAACCGCATCCGCGTCCCCGTCGGTGATTTGTTCGGGCCAAGGTACGACGCTCACGGCTTCGGGGGAAGGCGCCCTGACTTACACGTGGAGCGCGCCGGGCAACCCCAACTTCGCCACCGGCGCCACGGTCAACGTCAATCCCACCGCAACGACGACTTACAGCGTCGTCGGCGTGGATGTAAACGGCTGCGGCGGTGGAGCACAGGTTACGGTAACGGTCAATTCCTTGCCGACCGCGACGGTCGGTCAAGTTCCGCCCAACCCCGTTTGTGCCGGAACGACGGTGAACTTTTCCGCCTCATCGCCTACGGGAACGCAGTTTGTTTGGAATCCCGGCGGACACGTCGGGCCCAATTTGAGCGTCACGGCCACGGCCACGCAAACCTACACTTTGACCGTTTCCGACGCCAACAACTGTTCGCGCGACGTGTTGGTAACGCTGGACGTATTGCCGTCGCCGAACGTTACCGTAAGCTCGACGACCGCACCCGCGACGATAACGGTGAACATGTCGGGCGGGGTCGCGCCCTACGACGTCACTTTGGCGGGCGTAACGGGTTCGGGAGCGCCGTTCAGTCAAACCCAAAACAATCAACCCGGTCCGACGACGACGTTCAACAACATTCCCGCCGGAACGTATACCGTTACCGTGCAAGGACAAAACGGTTGTCGTACCGAGCGGGCCCTGCAGGTTTTCGCTCCGACGTGCGACATCGTTTTGACCCCGCCGTCCACGCAATATTTGTGTACGGGTCAAACGGAAAGCACGACCATGACGGTATCCTTTACGGGCGGCGTGGCTCCCTTTAACATCACGTGGGCGCCGGCGACGGGACTAAGTTCGACGACGGGAGCGACGGTCGTCGCCAACCCGACAACGACGACGATTTACACCGTGAACGTTGAGGACGTGAACGGTTGTGCCCGTAGCGCGACGGTCGAAGTGCGCGTGAGCGGTTTGCCCGTTGTCAGCGCCACGGCCGCGCGTCCGACGATATGTGTCGGCGAATCGACGACGTTGACGGCCTTCGGCGCACAGACCTACGAATGGTACATAGGCAACCAACTTATCGGTACGGGAACGACGCTGAACGTCAACCCGACGACCAATACCGTTTATACCGTTCGCGGCGTGGACGTCAATCAATGCTCTTCGACGGGAACGGTAACGGTAAACGTTTCGACGACGGCGTCGGCGGAAATCACCCCGTCCGTACCGAACACGCTCTGCACCAACGCCGACGACATCGTATTGAGCGCCAATCCGCCGGGCGGCACGTTTTCGGGCAACGGCGTGGCGGGCAATATTTTCCGTGCGTCGGAAGCGGGTCCGGGTTCCCACGTCATTACTTATACCTTCGTTTCGGCGGCGGGATGTACGTATTCGACGAGCGTTTCGGTGAACGTGGTGCAAGGGCCGATAGGCGGCACGGTTGGGAGTTCGAACAGTCCGGTTTGCATCGGCGGAGCGCTGCTTTTGACGGCCAACGAAGTACCGGGTGCGGGATATTTGTGGACGGGGCCGGGCGGCTTTACGTCCTCGGAGCGCAATCCCGTTCGTCAGCCCGTTAGCTTCGATATGGCGGGCGTTTATCAGGTGCGCACGGTGTTGAACGGATGCGTTTCCGACCCGTTCGACGTCCTTGTCGTGGTGGTCGACCAAGTGGATTTGCAAGTCGGTCCCGAAAATCCGAGGGTTTGCCGGGGTTCGGAGGTGTTTTTGAGTGCGACGGGCGCGGAATTTTACGAATGGTCGCCGGCGACGTGGTTGTCGCACACGGCGGGTCATACGGTAACCGCCGCTCCGCGTCAAAACATCACTTACACCGTAACGGGCTATACGGGTTCGGGTTGTGTTGAATCCAAACAAATCACCGTAACCGTCGTCACCTGCGACGGGTGCTGCGGCGGTAATTAACGGCGTAATATATCGAATACGTTTTTCCCCCGCCTAAACGGGCGGGGGAATTTCTTTTATCCATGAAAACGAGTTACGAGCGTTTGGCGGTAACGGGAACGGGAACGGAAGTGGGCAAAACGTTGGCGGCGACGATGCTTGCCTTGGGATTGGGGTCGATGTATTGGAAACCGATACAAACGGGGGACGACTCCGACCGTGGCTATGCGCAAAGCCGTGGGGTAAAAACCTTGCCCGAGGCCTATCGTTTTGATTTGCCGGCGGCGCCTGCGGCGGCGGGCAAGGTTGAAAAGTTGGAAATTCCGTCGGTACCCGAAAATTTGATTATCGAAGGGGCGGGGGGGGCGTTGGTACCCATTCGCGGAAAATATTTGTGGGCGGATTGGTTGGCGGACAACCGACTGCCGACGTTTCTTGTCGCACGTTTGTATCTTGGGTGCATTCACCATACGTTGGCGACGGTCGAATCGTTGGAAAAGCGAGGGGTAAAAATCGTCGGGATTATATTCAACGACGGCAAAGGGGATTTCGGCCCCGTATTTTCCGATGCGGCGACGCGTCGAAGGGTATTGGACGGTTCGCGCGAGTTTATCGTCGAATACACGGGACTGCCCGATTTGGGCCGCATTCCGGCGTTGGGAAGCGACGACGCGTCGGCTTTACTCGGAGTGTTCGAGGGTGTGGTGGCGCCGGGGCTTCAAAACGTCGAGGGTTTTTATTAGTCGTTTGGCGAAATGCGGCTCGTGGACGCGTAAAAAGTCCGCGCCCGCCGTCAATGCCCAAAAGTGCAAGGCGTGGGTTTCGATGGCAAAGGCTGTATCGTCAAGCGTGCCGTCGAGCCACGGCAAATTTCTTATCATGCTTTTTCGCGATATGCCGACCATAAGCGGACGCGGCAATTCGTCAAGGCGCCGTAAAAGTTCGTAGTTGTGTTGGAGGGTTTTTCCGAAGCCGAAGCCGGGGTCGAAAATGAGGTCGTTCACGCCCATTTCACGGGCAAGGTTTTGTTTTTGAACGAAATGCATAAAAACTTCTTCGAAGACGTCGTCGTAATGGGGGGCGATTTGCATGTTTTGGGGCGTGCCTTGCATGTGCCCGACAACGACGGGGACGCGATATTCTTTTGCGACGGCAAACATTTCCCTTGTCGCACCGGTAACGTCGTTGATTGCGCAGGCGCCGAGGTCGAGCGCGGCACGGGCTACCTCGGGCCTGAAAGTGTCGATGGAAACGGGAACGCCCATGCCGACGACGGCTTTTAGAACGGGGACTACGCGCCGCCACTCTTCTTCAAGACCGACGTCCGTCGCGCCGGGCCGGGTGGATTGGCCGCCGACGTCAATCCAATCGGCCCCCGCTTCGACGAGTTCCGCTGCTCGCCGAACGGCGCTTTTCGGGTCGAAATACTTTCCGCCGTCGGAAAACGAGTCGGGGGTAACGTTGAGAATACCGACGACCACGGGTTTTTCCAAAATCCAAAGTCTTCCGGCAAGGTTGAGGGTCGAAGGATGCATTGCGGTTGGAAAACGGTAATGACGGACAAATATAAAGCTCAAAGCGACGGAGTAAAACGGTTTGCAGGGGAAAAAAACAGATTTTGGACGTTTAAGCCCTTGCGGACGTTGTTTTGACCGTAAAAATTCAATAATTTTGTGTGAAAAATTCGGTCGAACCCTTGTCTTTTTTAGGAAAGAAGACAACGCTCGAAAACAAAGGCCAAAACGAATGAATTGCCGCCCCGCGCGGTTTTAAATAAAGAAACACAATCCATGATAGCGATTTCCGAACCCGAAGTTAAAACGGCGCCCGTCCTGCCGTACAATCCGCCCGATTACTACAACCTCGACGAATGGCTGACCGAGGAGCAGGTGTCGATTCGTGCCAGCGTGCGCAAGTGGGTGGACGAACGTCTCATGCCCGTCATCGAAGATTTCGCCCAACGCGCCCAATGTCCCACGCATTTGATTCCCGAAATGGGGGCAATGGGGATATTCGGGCCGTTTATTCCGACCGAATACGGCGGCGCCGGCTTGGACCAAATTTCTTACGGTCTCATCATGCAGGAAATCGAACGTTGCGATTCGGGCATACGTTCGATGGCGTCGGTGCAAACGTCCTTGGTCATGTACCCGATTTATAAATTCGGTAGCGAAGAACAGCGCCGCAAGTATTTGCCCAAGTTGGCGACGGGCGAATGGATGGGTTGTTTCGGTCTGACCGAATCCGACTACGGTTCGAATCCGGGAGGGATGAGAACCCATTTCAAGGACATGGGCGACCATTACCTTCTCAACGGCTCGAAAATGTGGATTTCCAACTCGCCGTTCGCGCAAATCGCGGTGGTTTGGGCCAAAAACGAAGAGGGAAAAATTCACGGATTGATTGTCGAACGGGGCATGGAAGGATTTTCCACGCCGGAAATCCACAACAAATGGTCGTTGCGGGCTTCGGCGACGGGAGAGTTGGTTTTCGACAACGTCCGCGTGCCCAAAGAAAATCTTTTGCCCGGCGTATCGGGTCTTAAAGGGCCGTTGACGTGTTTGGACAGCGCGCGTTACGGCATCTCTTGGGGCGCCGTCGGCGTGGCGGCCGCCTGTTACGATTGTGCGCTTCAATACGCCAAACAACGCATCCAGTTCGACCGCCCCATCGCGAGTTTTCAATTGATACAAAAAAAGCTTGCCGAAATGGTTACCGAAATAACGAAGGCGCAGCTTTTGGCGTTTCGTTTGGGGCAGTTGCGCAACGAGGGACGTGCGACGTCGGCTCAAATTTCGATGGCCAAACGCAACAACGTCGAAACGGCGTTGAATATTGCGCGTGAGGCTCGGCAAATATTGGGCGGCATGGGTATCGTCGGCGATTATCCGGTCATGCGCCATATGGCCAACCTCGAATCGGTCATCACGTACGAAGGCACCCACGACATTCACTTGTTGATAACGGGCATGGACGTTACGGGCATTTCCGCATTCCGTTAACGAAGATGGGCGAGTCGCGCGTACCCTTCTTCACCACGTTGATAAACATCGGCTTGATACTTTTTTTCGTTGGTTTGTTCGCGTTTGCGGTGTTGGGCGGTTCGATAGTCGCGCGCACGGCGATGGAACAAATCGAGCTGAAAGTGGTTTTGGCGGACTTTGTTTCACCGGAGGAGGGACAAAAGTTGGAAAGGGCGTTGGCGGAAAAAAGATACACTCGTTCGGCACGTTACATATCCAAAGCCGAAGCGCAGGCGTCGTTTTCCGCGGCGGGCGAAGATTTTCTTACCGAATCGGAAAGCACTGCGCCCTTGCCCGCCACCATTCATCTTTCCCTCAAACACGAATACATCGACAACGACAGCGTCGAGGCCATCAATAAAGAACTGCTCCAAAATCCTCAAATCACCGAAATTTATTATCCCGTAAAGCTCATCAAGCAGGTGGACGAAAACGCGGGACGGTTAATGCCGGCGGCTTTCGGGGTGGGGGCGCTTCTTTTGGCCGTGGCGTTTTTTTTGATTTTGAACACGGTGCGCTTGGCCATTCACGCTCGTCGATTTGCGATTCGGACGATGTGGCTGGTAGGCGCCACGCCCGCATACGTTCGCAAACCTTTTTTATGGCTGGGGACGTTGCAAGGCTTGATTGGCGGCGCTTTGGCTTCGGCGCTTTTATTGATTTTGATTGCGGGTTTGGAGCGTTTCACCGGCCTTGATTTTAGTTTGGTTACTTTTCATCCCTACTCTTTGGTTTTATATGCGTCGCTGACGGTTTTGGGTGCGGCCTTGGGGTTGTTTAGCAGTTACGCCGCCGTCAATAAATACTTGGGTAAAACTTTGGACCAAATCGCTTGACGTTTTTTTTAAGGCATGATTTTTATTTGTAAAAGTCACGCCTTTGTTCCAACAATTGCTTATATTTGCAAAAAAGTAGAACGTGAACGGATTGATATCGGTAGTCGTTGCGCTATTCTTTTTTCCGCAAACGGCTTGGGCGCAAAGTTTTCAGGGAACGGCAAAAGGAACTTACAGTCAAGGACGCGAATACGGCAATGTGGAATGGAAAATCAAGTCCAAGGTTTCGGTGGCTTCGGGAACGGCCGTCTACCCCGACCGAACCGTCGAATATTCGCTTTTCATAGACACGGACGCGCCTTATTTCGATTGGTATGTACCGCAACAAAAAACGGCCTATCGTTTTGACAAAGCGTCGGTCAAAAATTATTCGGGCCATGGACGTTTCGTTCCAACGGGAGAATTGGAAGAGCGTATGGGCCGTTTGTGCCGCAAATTCGTTGCCCAAGACGCGGAAAAAAAATATACCGTCTGGCTGGCGAACTTGGATTTCGACGCCGTCGCTTACGGAAACTTTCTTAAACATCCCCCTTACCCCGAGGACGTCAAAGGGTTTCCCGTCGAAATTCATATTTCCGATGCTTCGGGCAACACGACCTATCACCTCAAAATAACCGAATTAAAAGAGGAGGCGGTTGCGGATTCGGCGTTCCAATTACCGTTGGGAACGGAAATCCGTGAATTTGGAAAAAAATAAATGGCTCGAAAACGCGTCGTTGTTTTAACGGGGGCGGGGATAAGTGCGGAAAGCGGCATTTCCACTTTTCGCGACGCCAACGGCCTTTGGGAAAATCATCGCATTGAAGACGTGGCTTCGCCCATCGGTTTTGCCAAAGACCCCGAGACGGTTTTACGTTTTTACAACCTTCGGCGGGCGCAATTGGGCGAGGTCGAACCCAACGAAGGCCATCGCGCCTTGGTTCGTCTTGAAGAAAAATACGACGTTCACGTTGTTACCCAAAATGTGGACAACCTCCACGAACGCGCGGGTTCAAAAAATATCCTTCATCTTCACGGAGAATTGACCAAAGTGCGTTCGACGTTGTATCCCGAACTTGTTTACGACGTTGGTACGAAACCGATTCGGTTGGGCGACGTATGCGAACGCGGTGCACAACTGCGGCCCCACATCGTATGGTTTGGCGAAGAGGTGCCGGCCATGTACGAGGCCGCGGCATTGGCTGAAACGGCCGACTATTTTCTCATCGTCGGCACTTCCCTCTTGGTTTACCCCGCCGCAGGGTTGTACGAATATACTCCCGAACGTTGTCCGATATATTTGGTGGACAAAAGCGTGCCGTCGATTCCACGCAGGTACGCCTCGCGACTGCGTGTTTACGCCGAGGCCGCCACGACGGGCGTTCCCAAGGTCGTGGACGAACTTTTGTCTTTGGCATAAAATATTTTGCGATTTATTTGCGCGAATCAAACAAGCGTTATAACTTTGCACCGCAATTCGGGGAACGCCCCCAATTACGCCCGATTAGCTCAGTCGGTTAGAGCGGCTGACTGTTAATCAGTAGGTCCTTGGTTCGAGTCCAAGATCGGGCGCGGAAAATACCTTCAAAAGCCCGAAACCTCGGGCTTTTTTGCTTTTTATGAAACCGGAACGTGCATTTTTGGCTGCCAATTGGAAAATGCACCTGTCGTTGACGGGGGCGCAAGCCTTGGCCTCGGAAGTGATTGCAATGTACCGTAACGAAATTACCGTTCCCGTACCGGTGGTTTTGTGTGTACCGTCTCCTTATCTTGCCCATGTATCGCATTTGGTCAAACCTACGTTGTTTGTGGGCGGTCAAAACCTGCACGAGTCGGAAAAAGGGGCGTTTACGGGAGAAGTTTCCGCGGAAATGCTCAAGAGCTGCGGCGCGACGCACGTCATCGTCGGGCATTCCGAGCGGCGGTTGCTTTTCGGGGAAAGCGACGAACGGCTAAAATCCAAACTTCGCCGGGCGTTGGATTCGGGCCTTAGGCCGATTTATTGCGTGGGCGAAACGCGCGAGGAGCGGGCTTCGGGAACGCACGAAAGCGTCGTAACAAGACAAATGCATGCGGCGCTCGAAGTCTTGCGTCCCGGGGACGAGGTCGTTTGGGCGTACGAACCCGTTTGGGCGATAGGCACGGGCCAAAACGCAAGCCCCGCCGATGCCCAAGCGATGCATGCCGTCGTTCGCGCCGTGTTGCACGAACGCTTGGGAGACTCCGCCGAACGTATCCCGCTTCTTTACGGCGGCAGTCTCAACGCCGACAACGCCCAAGCTCTTTTTTCCATGCCCGACGTGGATGGCGGTTTGGTAGGCGGAGCCTCGCTTAACGCCCGTTCTTTTATCAACATCCTAAAAGCCTTGCTTGAATGTCGCGGTTGATTTTGTCGCCCGACAGGGCGGAGGCCAAGTTGAGGCGCATGGCCTGTAAAATCGTCGAAGACCATTACGACGTTGCACAGGTGGTGTTGGTGGGCGTGGGGCGGCACGGCGCCACCATCGGCGAACGCCTTTCATGGCATGCGCAAACGTTTGCGCCCGGAAAAGTTGTTTTTGAAACGGATTTGCATCGTGCAAAACGCGCCGACGCCTGTTATGTATTGGCCGACGGCGTACTTTTCACGGGCGAAACCATGCGATGGGCGACGGCCGAAATGAGCGATTTTCAACCCGTTTCGGTGAAAATCGCCGTTTTGGTTGACAGGGGGCATGCCAAATGGCCTCTAAAAGCGGATTACGTTGGTTTACATTTGGCCACCACCCTCCGGGACTACGTTAGAATAGAAACAAACAACCAAGGTTATCATGTTTTTTTGGATTAGTTTTTTTATCCAATTTTTTGCGCCGATTTATGCGCAAAGCATTGACCCGACCAAAATTACGATAGTACGCGACGAATGGGGCGTACCTCACATTTACGCAAAAACCGATGCGGAAGTGGCTTACGGCATCGGTTATGCTTTTTGCGAGGACAATTTTGCGGCTATGCAGGATGCGGCGTTGCTGGTGGCGGGTCGAAGCGGCGAGGTGCACGGGGTAAAAGGGGCGGGAATGGATTATTTTTCCCGTTACGTCCGCGCTCGCGAAACGGCGGACGAAAGCTATGAACGCGACCTTTCGCCTGAATTTCGGCGTATTCTCGATGCTTACGCGCAGGGGGTAAATGCTTACGCCATGTCCCATCGCGAAGAATGGGTCGTCAAAAACCTTTTCCCGCTCACGGGAAAAGCCGTTGCACAAGGCTTCGTAACCATTTTGGCGGGTATGGTCGGACTGGGCGACGCAATAAAATTTATCCTCGATGGAAAACCCGACGACTTCATCATGCAACCCGGCTCCAACGCCATCGCCATCAACCCCAATAAATCCACCGATTACAAGACGCACATCGTTATCAATCCCCACGTTCCCGTCGACGGGACGTTTGCCTTTTACGAGGCGCATCTTCATTCGGAAGAAGGTTTGAATATTTTGGGGGCTTTTTTTCCCGGAATGCCGTTGCCGGGCATGGGAATCACTCCCCGGCACGCATGGGCCGTGACCTTCAATTGGCCCGATTACGTCGATATCTACGAAATGGAACTCGACCCCAAAAATAAAAATCGGTATAAATACGACGGTCAATGGTACGATTTTGAACGGGCAAAAGTACCGTTAAAGGTTAAGCTCGGCGGCGTGGTCTTGAAGGTAAAACGCGAGGTTTTGTGGTGCAAATACGGTCCGGCGATTCGCGACAAAAAGGGTAAAGTTTACGCCACCCGCTTTGTGAACAACAAACCCATTCGTGCCGCCGAGGAATGGTACCGTATGGCCAAAGCCAAAAATCTCGAAGAATTCAAAAATGCTTTGCGAATGCAGTCCATTCCCCATTTCAACTTCGTTTACGCCGACCAAAACCACAATATCTATTACGTACACAACAGTCTTCTGCCCAATCGCAATCCCAAATACAACTGGCAAAAGACCGTTCCGGGCAATACCTCCGAAACTTTGTGGGACAAGTATCTCCCGTTTGACGAGCTTCCGCAGGTGGAAAATCCCGAGTGCGGATACGTCTACAACACCAACAATTCCCCGTTCTTCGCAACGGGACAAGGTTGCAACGTCGATTCCAATGCTTTTTCCCGTACTTACGGACTCAAGCAAAATCGCGAAAACAACCGAGACCATCGCTTGCGCGAACTTTTCGACGGGCGCGAACGCATTTCTCCCTCCGAATTGAGATCGTTCAAGTTTGATTGCCAATATCCGAAGTCGGGACCGGCACAAAAAATTTTTAAAACCGTATTGGAACTTAAACCCGACGAGCATCCGAAGTTGGCCGACGCCATTCGCGTTTTGCAAAATTGGAACCAAAAAGGGGACGTGGAAAACCGCAACGCCGGGCTGACGATGTATACTTTTTACCACGCTTATCAAAAACTCAAATACGGTTTTGTGCAAATTGAATCGGGCGTGCCCATTCCCAAAGAACGGCTGATAGAATCGTTGACGCACGCTCAAAAAGTATTTCGCAAACGTTACGCTACATTGACGCCGAAATTCGGAGAAGTTCAGCGTTTGGTTCGCGGGACGGGTAAACACTTTCATTCGTTTGCCATGCCCGGTTTGCCCGAAGTTTTGGCGCCCTCTTATTCGGAGTTTGTCAAAAAAGGACCGCAAAAAAAACATTTGAAGGGAAAGTTGAGAGTCATGGGCGGGGATACGTTTACGGCCTTCGTTACTTTTGGGGAAAATGGTTTGGAAAAGTTTGAAACGATAGTACCGTTTGGGAGTTCAAACCGTCCGGGCGACAAACATTTCGTCGACCAAGCGCCACTGTACACAACCTATCGCACCAAGTCCATGACGCTCGACAAATCAGAGATACTCAAACGTGCCGAAAGGGTTTATCGGCCCGAATAGCGGCAGAAATCATTGCCGCGGATGAGTTTGTCACAACCGTGTGAAGATTTTGAAGACTTCGGCTTGAAGTTTCTGCGTGTAAAACCGATGGGTGGTATTTAATTCGTCAACCATGAATTTTTACTTTTGTCGATAAACGAAGTCGGTTTTCAAATAAATTGTTAGCTTTGCAGTGAAAATTATTATAATGGGCGTATGGTTACAAAATGGTTTTTATGCTTAACATTCGCGGCGGCTTTTGCGACGAGCGCGTCGGCGCAACGTGCATGGACGGACATTGACGAGTTCAAGGTGCCGGAGGTTGTCAAAAGCCAAGTGGCCAAGGTTTATCCTGCGGCATGCGGCATACATTGGGGCGTACGCTACGTTTCCCGAACCAAACTCGTTTATCATGCGCACGGTATTGCCCAAAACCATCCTTTTGCCGTCAATGTGGACAAAGACGGCAACGTTGTGGGAAAAGTGACCAACATCTCTAAAGAAGGCGTTCCCGACCCCGTCAAAAACGCCATTCAAAAAGACGAACAAGAAGGATGGAAATTCTCCCGCCTTTATCATAAGGTTCACAAAGGCAACGACACCTATCGTGTTTTTTACGAATCGACTTCAAAAGAACGTCATATGCGGGTTGTTTACGACGAAAACGGTAAGCGGATAGGCCCAAAACATATCACCAAAGCCCCTCACAGCAAGCATCACGTGATTTATTAAGTGTTTTTAAGGTATGAAATTTTTTCTCTTTTTTTTCTTCTTTTTGGCGTCCGCCGCGGCGCAAGCGCAAATCGTTGGTGAACACTCGTTGGGTGTAATGCTCGGAGTACCCTTGGGGGGGCGCAATTTTTCGCCTACCGGCTTAACGTATTCATGGGTGGCGGGTAAAAACACCATGCTTGAGTTTACGCTCGGTCATGACCGCGTCATGGGTTACCGCGATTACGTCGTTTACGACGCTATGGTGGATACAAAGCTTCAAGATTATATAAAGCGAAAAAGCGACGAAAACGGAAATTACCTTGGAAAAGCCACGGTTCTGGAAAGTCAAAGCCCGATATTCAAACGGGGAGGCTTGATTTTGGGTTTTGCCTACCAGCCGTATTTCCACCTTGGCAGTCGGGGCTTTGCCGTCAACGGCTATGGCAACTTTGGTTTTAGGATGCGTTACCACCTCAATCCCGGCGGCTTTTCCATGGGTAAAAACGGTTATTCTTTGACCCCTGAAATTATCGGCGGATTGGGTTTGATGTTTGAAGTAAGCGAGTTTTTGGAGTTGTTTTTCGATGGCGGCGCCAAGTTTTTCAACGAGGACGGCGACTTGGAAAACATCAACAGCCACCCTTACGAATTGGGATTCGAGGCGCGCGCCGGCATTCGTATTACGCTCAATCGACTTTAATGGAGAAAAAGACGTTTTACGCCTTGAAAGTCAAAGGCAAAGCCAAAATTCCGGACTACGTGCAAGTGCGCGATTCCGACTTTACGCTTGTCGGTTATTTTCGTCCGACGCGCTCCGAAGGCAAGCGGGCGCCCGCCGTCGGCGACGGCGACCAAACCGCCGCGCTTTTTTCCGCCATCGAAGCCGAAATTGATGCGATGCCTTACGGTGCGGTCAATCGTTTGGAATGGGACGGGCAACGCCTCGTTTGGGGGTAGCCCCTCCCCAAAAATCTTTGTAAATTTGTAGTCCGTTTTGCTTTCGGAACGGAGCCTCATTTTATGAAAGGATTGGTTGCCGTCATCGGACGGCCCAATGTGGGCAAGTCGACGCTTTTCAACCGTTTGACCGAAGAAAACCGTTCGATTGTTGAGGATTTACCCGGGGTAACCCGCGACAGAATCTATGGAACCGTCGAATGGAACGGAACCCTCTTTTCTTTGGTGGATACCGGCGGTTATATTCCCGACTCTTCGGACATAATTGACGCGGGCGTGCGTGAGCAGGTCCTTATCGCGCTGGAAGAGGCCGACGTGGTGCTGTTTATGACCGACGTCAACGACGGCGTAACGCCTTACGACGAAATCGTAGCCGACGTTCTGCGTCGTTATCCGCAAAAAAAAATACTGACGGCCGTCAATAAAGTGGACGGGCACCGCAAAGAGCTTGCGGCCCAAGAGTTTTATTCGCTTGGCGTCGAAAATATCTTTCCGATTTCCGCCGCCAACGGTTACGGCATGGGCGAACTTTTGGATGCAATAGTGGAAATTCTCAGGGGCGCCCCGCCCGTGGAAACCCCGGAACTGCCGCGCATCTCCGTCGTAGGCCGTCCCAACGTCGGCAAATCCAGTTTTATCAACGCACTTTTAGGTCGGGACAATTCGTTGGTTTCGCCCATTGCCGGCACCACTCGCGATTCGGTTTATGCCCGTTACAACGCCTTCGGTTTCGATTACATGTTTATCGATACCGCGGGGCTTCGCCGAAAAGCCAAGGTCAAGGAAAATATTGAGTTTTATTCGGGTATACGCACCATTCGCGCAATAAACGAATCGGACGTTTGTTTGCTCATGGTGAGCGCAGAGGCGCCGATGGAAGCCCAAGACCTCGCTATCCTCAACCTTGTTCAGCGGGCCAAAAAGGGGATGATGATTCTAGTGAACAAGTGGGACTTGATGCATCACCGGCCCGACGCCGAAAAAGAGGTTAGAAGTCTTATCAACGAAAGAATCGCCCCGCTTTCCAAAGTTCCAATTTTATTCGTTTCCGCAACTGAAAAGTTGCGTATTTATAAAACTTTGGAAAAGATAAGACAGATGCTTGACGAACGTTCTCGACATGTGCCGACGGCAAGGCTGAACGAAGAATTATTGGAGTTTGTTCGGCAAACGCCGCCACCGTCTTCCGCCGGGCGAATTGTACGCATAAAATACGTCAGTCAAGCCAAAGCAAGGATACCGACGTTTATCTTTTTCGCCAATCATCCCCGGCATGTAAAAGAAAACTATCGTCGGTTTTTGGAAAACCGCATCCGGGAGCTGTACGGTTTTGAGGGTTGGCCCATCAATGTTTATTTCCGGGAAAAATAACCGACCGACGTCAGGCGCCAAATAGCGTTTAGACCGTGGAGGGGGGCGGCGAGCCGAAGTCCAATGCTTCGCTTATTTTGGCTATGCCCTTGGCGATGGCGGCATGTATCGCCGAATAATCGGCCACTTTCGTATCCCGATAAAGCAGAACCAAGTCCACGGCGGCGCTTTGGGGCAATACCGAATAGATTGCGCTTTTTTGTATACGGAAGGCTTCGCGCATGCGGCGCTTAATAAGGTTACGATGAACGGCTTTTTTTATTTTCTTTTTAGGTACGGCAAAGCCCGCCGCAACGCGTGGATAGGATGCGGTGGCGGGATAAAGACGATAAAACAAACGCATCGGACCCATGCCGAAGGATTTTCCACGCCGAAAAAGTTCGTCAAATTTTTTTTTGTGCCGTAGACGTTCTTTGGGCCGCCAACGGGCGTTCATTAACGCTTATGGCGCGGTTCGTCGCTGACGGTCAAACGCCAACGTCCTTTGGCACGGCGTGCGGAAAGTACGCGGCGACCGTTTTTGGTACTCATGCGCTCACGGAAACCGTGTTTGTTTTTGCGACGGCGATTGCTCGGCTGATAGGTTCTTTTCATTTTTACACTTTCAACTTTCGGGCGGCAAAATTATGTATTTTTTCGGGCAAAAACAAAACTTTACGAGAATACGTCCTTTATTCGGTCAAAAAAGGATTTTTCGGCTTTGGCGCCCGTCGGTTGAAAGGCGGGGTTTTTTCTCATCTTTTCCATCAAGGCCATGTCGTCTTTGGATAGATTTTTGGGGGCGTAAATGGAAATGTGAACGAGTTGGTCGCCCGTCAATCCGGGCTGGTGGACGGAAGGAATGCCTTTGCCTCGCAATCTTTTGACTTCGCCTCCGGTGGTTCCGGGTTCAATTTTAATTTTTACTTTTCCATCCAGAGTTGGCACTTCGACGTTGGCTCCCAAAACGGCGTCGGGATAGGAAATATAGAGGTCGTAAGTGATGTTGTTGCCGCTGCGTCCAAAAATTTCGTGAGGCTGTTCTTCAAAGTGGACGAGGAGGTCGCCGGCTTCGCCGCCCCGTTGTCCGGCGTGTCCCATACCGCGCACGGAAAGCTGGGTACCATCCGAAACGCCGGCGGGAATTTTAACGTTTACCGTTTCTTCGCCCATGATTCTGCCGGCGCCCGCGCACTCCACGCATGCCTTTTTAATAATTCGACCCTCGCCGTTGCACGTAGGGCAAGAGCTGACGACGATTTGTTGAAAAAAACCGCCGCCCATGCGCTGGTGGATTTCTCCGCTTCCGTTGCAAGTTTGGCAGGTTTGGAACGAAGAGGTATCGGCGGCTCCCGAACCTTTACATTTGGCACAAGTCTGGTAACGCTTGAGGGTAAGTTTTTTTTCCACGCCTTTGGCGATTTCTTCAAGCGTGACTTTGACTTTGATGCGCAGGTCGCCGCCGCGTTGTCCCTGTTGTCGTCGCCGCCCGCGTCCGCCAAAGAATTGGTCGAATCCACCGCCTTCGAAAATCGAACTGAAAATGTCGTTCATGTCGCCGGAGAAAGGCCCTCCACCCATGGCGCCTGCTCTGTGGCCGTAGCGGTTGTAAGCTTCGCGCTTTTGCGGATCGCTCAGCACCTCATAGGCTTCCGAGGCCTCTTTAAATTTTTCTTCGGCAACTTTGTCGCCCGGATTTTTATCCGGGTGATATTGCATCGCCAAACGCCGATAGGCTTTTTTGATGGTTTCGGCGTCGGCGTTGCGGTCTATTTCCAGTACGTCGTAGTAGTCTCGTTTGGCCATGTTATTCCCCGGTTACGACCTTCGAATAACGAAGGACTTTGTCGTAAAACATATATCCTTTTTCCACCTCTTCAACGACTTTGCCGCGCATTTCTTCCGGTCCGGGAATGGAGGCAATGGCCTCGTGAAAATCGGCGTCAAAGTCGCGTCCTTGCGCTTCGATGGGAAACACACCTTGTCGTTCGAGGGCGGCCAAAAAGTTTTTATGCACCAATCCGACGCCCTCGCGTATTTTTTCAAGATTGTCCGATGTTTGGGCGGCGGCAAGGGTGCGAAAGAGGTCGTCCACGACGGGCAAAAATCCGCGCAGCAAGTGTTCGTTGGCGTATTTGATTAAATGCTCTTTTTCGCGGGCGGTGCGTTTTTTGAAGTTGTCGAACTCTGACGCAAGTCGCAAATATCTTTCCTGCCATTCGGCGCCGGCATCGATTTCCGGGACGGACGGCGTTTGTTGTGGGGCGCTTTCTTCGCGGCCAACCTCGTTTTGATTTTCAATTTCTTTTGGGGTGGTGGCTTCTTCCATAACTTTTAATGACAGATTCCGTTATAATCTTCCCATTTGACGTACTCGTAGCAGTTTTCGGCAAAATATGCCAAGAACTTGCGTAGAGTGGATGAGTCTAAAAAACCGTGTGCGGGCGACAAAACTTCGCCCGCCGCGGTTACGACCACCAACGCCGGATATCTCATATCCCCCCCTAACAATAGATATGCCAATTGATGAGCATTCACTTCCGGCATGAAAACAAAACGCCTTCCGCCAAGAAATATGTCTTTTTGCCCCATGGCATTGACTTTTACGGCGTAAAAATGTCGGTTGATGTAAATATATACTGCCGGGTCGGACAGTATTCTTTGTTCAAAAAGTTTACACCACCCGCACCAGTCGGTGTAGAAATAAAACAGTACTTTTCGCTTGTCTCCTTCGGCGTACTTGAACGCTTTTTGCGGTTCGAGCCAGTCCACTTGAGCGTGGGCACAAGAGGCAATCAAAAACGCTATCCACAACAACATTCGCATCACCGTTGAAAATAAAGGCCGGTTCCGTCGGAACCGGCCGGGTTTCATGAAAACGCAAACGAATTACTTGCAATTCTTTTCGATGTATTCGGGAGCATGGGTTTTGTCGCCTAGTTCGAGGGCTTTCTTCAAATCTTTGCAGGCCTCTTCGAGTTTGTTGCGACGAAGGTTGAGTATGCCCCGATTGAAATAGGCGTCGGCGTTTTTGGGGTTGAGTTGGACGGATTTGTTGTAATCGGCGAGGGCTTCGTCAAGACGATTGAGTTCGCTTTTGACGTTGCCGCGAAGATATAATGCCTCGGAGTTGTTGGGCGCCAATTTGACGGCGGCGTCGTAGTCGCGAAGCGCATCGTCGTATTTTCGCAAATGAAACAGGAAGGCGCCGCGGTCGATATACACTTGCGGGTCTTTGGGCTTGGCGGCGACAAGGCTGTCCAAATGAGCGTTTTCGGACTTAATATACTCTATGCGTTTGGTTACGGTGGCGAGGTTGGTTTTGGCTTCGGCGAGGGCGGGTTTAAAATCGAGCGCCGTTTGATAAGCTTTCATGGCCTCTTCGTAGCGTCCCAACGAGTCCAACACCACGCCGCGATTGTAATAATAAACCGGATTTTGAGGGCTGATTTTGATGGCTTGGTCCAAATCGGCCAAAGCGCCTTCGAGATCGTTTTGTTTGATTTTCGCTATGGCGCGGTGTTTGTAGGCCAATGAAAATTTGGCGTCGAGGGCGATGGCTTTTTCAAAGTCGGCTATTGCTTCTTTGACCTTGCCCATTGAGAATTTGGTCAATCCGCGAGAATCGTAGGCTCGGGCGTTTTGACCGTCGAGCTCGATGGCTTTGTCAAAATCGGCGAGGGCTTGGTCGTAACGTTTCATAGCCTCTTTGGTGATGCCGCGATTGACAAAGTGGTCGGCGCCTTTGGGGTCGAGGCCGCAGACTTTGTCGTAATCGAGGAGGGCTTCTTCGTATTTTTTCAGTTCGTTGTAGGCGTATCCCCGGCCTTCCAACGCTCCGACATGATTGGGATTGGATTGCAGGACTTTGTTAAAGTCGGCGATGGCTTCGGAATACTGTTCGCCTGCAAGGTAAGCGTTGCCGCGGTTGTAATAAACAATATTAAGGTTGGGGTTGAGGGAAAGGGCCTTGTTAAAGTCGGCGATGGCTTTTTTGTGGTCGCCCATACGTTCGTAGCAGTTGCCGCGATTGGAATAAGCGATGGGTTCGTTGGGGTTGAGCATGACGGCCTTGTCGAAGTCGCTAAAGGCAAGAGGATATTGTTTGAGATCGTAACGACAGCGTCCTCTGTTGGTAAAGGCGCTCAAATGATTGGGGTTAAGTTGAATGGCCTTGTCGCAATCTTTGACGGCGTCGGGATATTTTTTGAGCGCGATGTAGGCTTCGGCGCGATAGGCGTAAGCGTCGGCGTTTTCGGGTTGTTTTTCAATCACTTTGTTAAAGTCTTCGAGGGCGCCTTGCGGGTTGCCCGAGTTGAGCCGTGCCAACCCTCGGTTGAACAGGGCGCGTTCGGCGAAATCTCCTCCGCCCGAAACGACTTTGTCAAAGTCTTTGACGGCTTCGGCGTAGTTTTCGAGGTAAAGTTGGGCGTTGCCGCGTGCAAAAAAGGCCGTAAGGTTGTTGGGGTCAAGTTCGAGCGCCTTGTTACAGTCGTTGACGGCTTCTTTGCATTTGGGCGTTTCTAGAATTTCCCCGCAAAGGGCGGCCTTGGCACGTCCGCGCAAGGCCCAATAGTCGGCGTTCTTGCCCGATTTGGCAATCGCGTCGTTCAAGCGATTGATGGCCTCTTGATATTGCCCTTGTTCAAAGAACGTTTGCGCCTCCCCGTATAATTTTTTAGGGTTTTGAGATACGGCCCAAGACCACGTCAGGGCCGCGACTGTAATAATGACACTTGCTTTTCTCATTGACGTCGTGTTGCTTGACGCAAAATTAGTTTTTTTTTCTTTTCAATGGAATATAAAGACGGATTTGGCGGTTTACGTAGAAAAACTTCTCCCGTCCGTTTTAAAAAAATCGTCTTTTGATAAAAAAGCTTGAAAATGTTCGTCCGTATCGTGCGAACGGCGGTAAACCGCATTTTTTGACCGTGCGCTTGTTTATTTTTTTATTTAACAGAAAACATTCACTTATTTTGTGGAAAAATTATTTTGTGTGATATGAAAAAGTCGAAAATGAGCATAAGCGCCGATTATTTGACGCTTTCGGAAATACTGCAACGACCCAACTATAATTACATCGTTCCTATTTTTCAACGTCGTTACAGCTGGGGTGAAGAAGAGTATTCCATGTTGTGGAAAGACGTTGAAAATGCCGTGAACGACGACAGAATTTACTTCATGGGCGCAATCGTTCTGCAAGACAAGGATTCCACTCCGAAATTAAAACGCGAAATTATCATCGACGGCCAACAACGTTTAACGACGCTTACTTTGTTGATTGCCGCCATCCGAAACAGAATTAAAAAGCTTGAATCGAATTCGCCGCTTCTGTCCGAACTTGAAGATTTAATCGCTTGCCCGAATTACAAAAATTATGGCGAGAGCATCGAAGGCATTGGACACGTTCGCGACGGCTATTTTCGTATCCATCCCTCCGACAAAGACCGATACGATTACTATCACATCATTTTGGGAGATGAAGAAAAGGTGGAAGTTAATTCCAAAATTACCCAAGCCTATCGTTATTTTTGTAATAAACTTAAAATTTTTGACGTCGAAAAAATCGACGATTTTAATTCCAAACTTATCAACAATATTGGTTTGGTCGTCATTCAACTACAAAATGCGGACAATCCCAACGAAGTTTTTTCCAGTCTAAATCAAAAAGGCTTGCAGCTAACGGACGCGGATTTGATTCGCAACCATCTCTTTGAACAGATTCCCGAAAAAAATCAAAAAATTTATTACACCGAATATTACTCCCCCTTTGAATCCAACTTCGAAGAGTTGGAGTTTAAGTTAATGCAAAATGCGAAAAACAAGCACAAAGGAATCAAAAAATCCAATGCAAGCATCAAAAAACACGATGGCGACATTCCCTCAAAATTCTTGTATCATCTTAGTGTTATGATAGAAAAAAACGTTTTTCCCGCTCGTATTTTGGCGCAAGAAATTGCAAAAAAATATCGTAGCGAGAAAGCCGTCGTTGATTTTTTAAAAGAAATTAAAACCCATTCTTCTTTTTACCGAAGTTTCCTTTTGCCGGAATTCGAACACGACAAACGTGTACGTCAAGCTCTATACGATATCGCAAGAACCGGCGAAACTACGTTTTACCCGTTGCTGCTCATGCTTTTTAACGCCCGTCATGAAGAAAAGATAGACAATTCGACGTTGTCCGAACTTATCGGCGTCATTGAAAATTTTATCGTTCGTGAAAAACTTTTGGGGAAAAAAGGCAAAAACCTGAATCGAGAATTTCCACGTGTCATTGAATACTTGGACAAGGATTTGACTCCCCAAACATTGGTTAAGGCTATTGTCAAAGCCGTCCCTACCGTTTCTGCGACCAACGACGAAATCAAGCATTGCGCCCTGGATGCCGAGTTTTATGGAAAAGGAAAAAACGACGTTCTTCGACTGATTTTCATCAAGCTTAATCGCACTTACAACCACGATAAAGGCGTGTATTACGACGACGTTGAAATCGAACATATCCTGCCGCAAAATTGGGAAAATTGGCGGTCTTGTCTTTCAAATGCCGAAATCGAAAAGTTGCAAAAATTTCCTTCTATTGTTCACCGTCTAGGAAATTTTACGTTGATTAACTCCGATTACAATCGACAAATATCTAACCGTTCTTTCAGTGAAAAGAAAAAAGAATACTTGCGAAGTCCGTATGCGCTTACCCAAGAAGTGGGAAAGATGGAAGTTTTTTCTCCTACGACAATAGAACGGCGTACGGGTGAAACGATTGATAAAATTCTAAACGACGTCTATCCCGATCTAACCCAAAAATACAACGTCAAGCGCGGCACACCCCAAACTTGACGTATAAAACACAAGTCCGGTCTAAACGGATGGGAAGGGGCTTTGAAACCTTTTACACGGAAAAAAGTTTTTGCGTATGCGTTGAATTTTTTTGTCAAAAGATATCCTTCGGCGTATGAAACATTTAAGGAAAATTACCCGAAAGAGTTAATATTGTTGTCGATACCGGGTCGTTTTTGGCTTTGTCCAACGGTAATTGTTTTGTAACCACGAGTGTTAAATATCGCACTTTACCCTAAGATTTATTCGATTTCAAAACGTAAGCGAGACGGCGGTAAGCTTTTATCGCGGACGCTTAACTTCAACCCGTAAATTAAAGCGTAAGGCTTTTGTTTTCACTTACCCGTCGGCGTCGCTAAAACCGCAACCGGTTTTGTTTAGTGGAAAGCGATGTGAACTATTGGAGGGCGACTTGGTTGTCCGGCGGGTTGGAAATTTGTCTTTGTTTGAGCGGGAGCGTCGTCTGAAGAAATGTCGGTTAAGGGGAAAAAAATTCCCATGACGATGTCATGGGAACCAATCAACCTAAACTAAACCATGAAAAAAACTTACATAATAAACCTAATTCAGGGACAATAGTTCCCTGACGCCTAAAATTATTTGCCCGTAAGCTTTTGAAGGGCTCGGTCTCGGTCGGCTTCGGATACGACGGCAAGTTTAAGCTCGGGTACGGCTTGACCTGCACGTCCCTCGGCCATAGCCAACGTTTTGTTGCCCCGCTCCGCCAGTAAAATATACGGTGCGCCCGAAGGCACGTCGAATTTGAATTGTCCGTCCTTAACGTCGCGTTCGATGTGCATTCGCAGAGCGGGAGATACCCAATGGATACGCGAATAACTGGCGGCTTCGCCGTTAAGTTTTTGTACCTTGCCCTCAATCGGAGTCGTTTCTCCGGAATAAGGCCGGCCAACGGCGTACCAGCCGGTTTCGGTAACTTTCATATGAACGTATTCGTAATCGGGGCTTTTGGCGTCGGCCACCGCTTTTTTCAACGGATTGTCGGCCTCGATGGATTTTAATGCGGCGGCACAAGGCTTGCAGGCGTCGGTTACGTCGTAGTACTTCGCTTCTCCGTCCATAAATTTAAGCGATATGCTTGCCGCGCCTTCGTCGAAGGGTTTCGACCAAAAATATTTTTCGCCGGCTTGAAAAAACGACAGGGTATCGGAATTGGCGGCGGAAGCGCCGGCGCCGGCAAAAGTATAAGAGGTAAGTTCGTCTTGGGAACCGAATTTGAACGGATGCCCTTTGCGGGTCTTGGAGGCAACGTAGGCGCCTACAAGTGCGCGGCATTTTTCCATTTTCTTTTTGTTGCCGCCCAAATAATTGGGTTCGGCTTTGAAGTCGGCCACGGGTTCCCAGTCGCGTTTGTTTTCACCGGTAGTCATGCCCCGGTAAAGAATCAAATTTTTCTTTTCGGCGCCGGCAAGCTGAGAATTTTTCGGAACGGGAAAGGCGACAATCATTCCAAGGATGGGGTCGAGGTCGAGGGCGTTGCCCGAGGTGTCGCGAACGTCGAAATAGAAAGCACAGGCGAAAGAAGCCAATCCGTCTCCGGGTTCGGTGGGCATGCCGTAGCGCACAAAGTCGTCCATGTTGATAACGGAGCGTACCCTAAAGTCAAGATTTGTGTTCGGACTTAGGCCGCGAGGGTCGGAAATTGCACCGGGCGCCAAGTGGACAAATGCTCCTTGTCCCACGGCTACGGTTTGGTAGCGGCGCGGGGATATTTTGACGGACTGGGGCTCAAGTTTGTCTACGCGGGGGTCGTTGAGCCATGCCGTAAGTTCGGCTTCGGTTTCCGCACCGGCTTCCGAAGCGCCGCTTTTTTCATCGGTTTTTCCGCCGCCGCAAGCGGAGAAAACCACACATAGGGTCGACGCAACCCACAATCTTAGTTTGTTTTTGGCGTTCATCATCCGACTCGCTTATCAAATTTTTAGTAAAAATACGCAAAGGCGGCGGTATGGTTTATTTTTTTTCAGTCTATAATGAACTTTTTTTCCACATGGCTGAAAATAGTATGGTTCGCGTATGTTTTTTGCGGATTAAATCTTTGTGGATTATAGCGTTAAACGCGCCAAATTTTCTACTTTTGTCTTTTAATTAACCCCGTTTAACGTGGATAGGTATTATCGCGACGAGCCCAACGAAGTGTTTTCGCACAAGGTCAAAGCAGGAAAACGTACTTACATCATCGATGTTCGCGCTACCCGCACCAATGATTATTACATCACCATCACCGAGCGCAAGCGCCGCTATGACGGCGACGGTTTTGACAAACAGAAAATACATCTTTACAAGGAAGATTTCAACAAGTTTGTCCGGGGATTGACCGAAACCATCGAATACGTTAAGACCGAGCTTATGCCCGAATACGACTATGATCGTTACGACGGCAACGACGGTTACGACGATTGGGACTATGAGCAACGAAACTAATGGCGCTTTTCAAACTCATGATGGTTGGCGACGTGGTGGGAGAAAACGGTGTGGCCGCCGTTAAAGAACTCTTACCCAACCTTATTGCCGAAAACGAAGTGGATTTTTGTGTCGTCAACGGTGAAAATGCCCATGAAGGACGCGGTATTAACGAATTTATCGTCAAAAAGTTTTACAAGGCGGGGGCCGACGTCATTACCGGCGGCGACCATTCCTTCGACAAGCATCTGATTTTTCCCTACATGGCCAAAGATCGTCGTCTTTTGCGTCCGCTCAATTATCCCAAGGGCGTTCCGGGGAACGGATATTGCGTCGTTGAAAAAAAGAACGTTCACGTCGGAGTGATGAATCTTCGCGGACAAGCCTATTTCAACAATCCGATACACTGTCCGTTTCAAACGGCGGACCGTTTTTTACCCGACCTAGCCGCCAAATCCACGATTATTTTTGTGGATTTCCACGCCGAGGCTACGGCGGAAAAAGCCACGATGGGCCGGTATTTGGACGGTAGGGTCAGCGCCGTGTGCGGCACCCATACCCACGTTCAAACCGCCGACGAACGCATTCTTCCCAAAGGAACCGGTTTTTTAACCGACGTCGGCTTTACCGGTCCGTCCGAATCGGTTATCGGCATGGACGTCGAAACCGCCACCCAACGCGCCCTCTTGCAAATTCCACAAAAGTACAAGTTGGCCGAAGGAGACGTTTATCTTTCCGCCGCAATATTTTCCATTGATCTCAAAACGGGAACGACCAAGTCCATAAAACGGTTGTATATACATGCACCCGAAGCGTCGAAAATGAAAATCGGCGTGCCGTCTCCTTCGGACGAACCGTCCGAAACGCCGGTGACTTTGGTGCAATAAACCCGTTGATTATGATATTTTTGGTCGCCTTTTTGTGGATGATGAAAGACAATACTCCTCAAAACACCGGCAAAATCATCGTTAATTTCGAGGAATTGAGAAACAACAAAGGAAAGGTCGCCGTCGCGATTTACAACGGTCCCGAAGGTTTTCCTACCAACTCTAAAAAAATCCTGCAAGGAAAAGTTGCGACGATTAACGACAAAAAAGCGCAGGTCGTTTTTGAGGATTTGCCCTACGGAACCTATGCCGTGGTTTTCATTCACGACGAAAACGAAAACCGCGACCTTGATACCAATTTTATCGGTATTCCCGTCGAAGGTTACGGCGCGAGCAACAACCCTCGCTTCTTTTTCGGACCGCCCAAATTTGAAGACGCGTCTTTTACCCTTGACCGTCCCGAAGTCGTCATCACGATGAAAGCAAAATATTTGCTTTGAAGCTGTCGATAAAATTAAGCGAATCTTTAACCTTTGGTGCGAGGAATTAATCGGTCTGTTTACAACGGAATCAAAGACAAATATGGACAAGTTAGGCGTATTTTACAAATACGCCTAACTTGTTTTTTACCCCAAAAGCGAAGGCTTCGTCCGAAACATCGTTTGAAATTCTTGCAACGGAAACTTAATTTCCACAAAGTTTAATCCAAAAAATATCCGAACCCCCGGAGGAGACGAGGTTTTGCGGACCCGCTTGAACTTGAGACTCAAAAGAACCGGCAACCCCGATATTGCCTTTTTCCATGATTCCAATTCCGTATCCAAAATCATTGCCTCCCCCGCCAATGGTTTTACACCAAATTTCGTTTCCTGATATATCCATTTTTGCAACAAAAGAATCGATCAGTCCGTTGGAAACGTTCGTTCCCGCGAAAGAAAAAACGTCGCCGTGTTCACCCACAAAGTAAACCAGAGAGTCGTTGTAAACGGCTAATGAGTTTATCTTGTCTTCGCCCGCGCCGCCAATCCTGCGAAGAAGAATCAAGTCGCCGTTGGAGTCAAGATGAACGTAAAAACCATCCCGTAAACCGACGGATTCCAAAGCGTTTCCTTCCCAATCCGCCGTTCCTTCAAAGCCTCCGACGACAAAGCACGAACCGTCGCCAAGAATTGCCACGTCTTTAAATTCAAGGGCGCTCGAACGCCTATGCCAAAGATAATTGCCCGTTGTGTCGTATTTTACCACAAAACCGCCTGCTTGTGTAAGTACGGCGCCGGGAAAATTAAGGGTGTCGCTGAAAACACCCGCAAGCATCACGGTACCGTCCGTGCCAACGGCTATTGTTGCGGCCGAGACGTCGCCCGTTCCCGTCAATGTTCGCGTTCGCAATATTTCTCCTTGCGGATTTAGTTCGGCCCAGAACAAATCTTGATTGCCGACGGCTTGCAAGGTGTCGTTGCCGAAAACAACAAAACCACGAAACGCTCCCGCAACGGCTATGCTTGAACCGTCGGGATGCCCGTCTATGGCTACGAATTCGTCGTCGTCGGGGCCGTCGAAAGATTTTGCCCACAGTGCGTTGCCCGCCTTGTCGAAACGGCAAACAAAACCTCCTTGCCATTGATTTCCTTCCAACGTCACGCCGTTGCCGAAGTCCAAGTCGTTGAAGTAGGTGCCGACCACGCAGACCGAGGAGTCGGGCAAAAGAACGACGTCTTTGGCTTCGTTGGCGTCGAGGGTTCGCAACCAAAGTAAATTTCCATGCCGGTTGAAAGCGCCGACGAAAACCGCGCCGGCGTTAACGGTCGAGTCTCCGATGGATGCGCCTGCGCCAACCCGGCCGACCATCGCAAAATATCCGTCGTCGGGAAGGGTGGCTATACGCGCGGAAAAATCGGCCGACGAACCGCCGCCTCGAAACGCCCAATCCCAACCGTCGTTCGGCCCGTCGCAAGTTTCCCAGTAGATGGTAACGCCGGGCATTTGTGCTTCATATCCCGCACGCTCGCTTTCGGGAACGAGCGTGCCGCGCATATCCAACAAGCTAAGATTGGGCAATCCGATCGCCCCCTGAGGAACATGGTCGATGGGGTTGTTCGAGAGGTTCAGCGTTCGAAGGCCCATCAAGGATTCCAGTCCGGCGGGCATTTGCGAAAGGTTGCAGGACGACAAATCCAATTCCCTTAGGCAGATAAAATTGGCCAAAACCATCGAAAGATTTTCGCAACTTGCGTATCGATAAATGGTTTGGCCCTGATTGTAGGCTTCGACCGCGCTCATCCACGTCGAATAAACGGGCAGGGAATCTATGGACGTATCCATGGGAAGGAAGCATCCCGCCCCCATACGACGAAGATAGGCGGTAATTTTCGTAACGCATCCGTTGGTTTCGCGTATCCAGACAAACCTTTTTGGGTTCAACCCGGGCGAATTGGGAATGTTGAAAATCCGGCTTGACTGCCAATTGACGCTGTCGATGCTGAAAGTCAATCCCGGCGGGCCGCCGTTTACAAAAACCTGCAACGTTATCGAGGTTTGGGTAATGTCGTTCCACATCATTAAAGCGGAGGCAAGGAAATTGCTTGCCGTCGCTTGAATATCTCCGATATTGAGCGTTTGGCCCGGGCTTAGGGTAAACGTTGCTTGACCGTTGGTGGTCTGAATCGTTAAATTCATATTCGCCGGAACGTTCATGAATCCAAAACGCCCAAATTGGTCGGCATACGTAACGTTACTTCCAAACCAATTTCCTACGCCGCCAAGTAATAATCTTACAACGGCATTGGGTACGGGTTGGCCAAGGCAGTTGAGTATCCTGCCGAGAAATCTTCCCGACGGTCCCTTATAATCAACGTTCGTCCATGAATTAAAATTGTCTATCGTTCCCGACAAAGTTCTTCCCTGCACGGTTACGGTCGATGTTTGTCTCCACGCGCCTGTGCCGGGATTAAAGGTCCAAAATGCGGCCGATGGTTGAAAGGACATGCCGTTGGGCATACGCACGGATACTTGGGCGGGCGTGGACGAACGAACGTTTAAACGGTTGCCCGTGGCGGTCGAACGGGCTTCGAGGGCCATAATCCCGTAAGATATCATGACGGGTTCGCTACCGCCGTTTTCTATCAAGAAATCGCCGCCGGGCATGCCCGTGCCAAAATTTGGAAAATCGGGTGGGACATACGAATAATTAAGCGTAACCTCGCCTTCGAAGGGGTTGCCGTCGGCGTCGACAATGGCGCCGGCGGGGATTTGTAATGAAAAGTCGGAATTGTAAAGAAGCGCGCCGCGCACCGCGTCAAAAACAATCGAGTCGCTTTTGGGAAAAAGCATTGTTGCAAGCGAACGCTCCGTGCCGTCTTCAAAGAGGTAAAAGGCCGTTTGGCCGTCGTAAAATCCGGGCGCTTGAATTTTCACCCATGTTCGCCCGCCGCGAACGACCATAGGCTCGAAATAATAATGCCCTTCGGCGTCGGTTTGAGCGATTTGGTCTTTAAAAACAACGCTCGCGCCTTGAATCGGATTTAGTTCGGGGTCGAAAACCCTGCCGGATACGTTTACCCTGACCCAAATATCTTCTTCGCCGACCTCTTTGCCCGTCGAAGACTCCCCGAATACTTCGACGGCGTACGTTCCGTTTTCGGAAATAATCAGATAGGGATTCGTTTCTCCTTCCAAAACTTCGCCGTTTTTGTACCAGCGATAACCTAGCCCGTCGTCGGGAACGGCAAAGAGCGTGTCCCCACGTTGAAAAATGCGTGGGCATTCTTGAGCGTAAAGGATATTTCCACAAATTAATAATTGCAGGATTAAAATTTGGGTCAAGTTCATACTTAGTGTCATTGGATTATCGGCGTAAGTTACAAAAATAGGGCGATGTAACCCGGGTAATGATGGAAAAAAATATCCACAAGCTTAAAAGTATGATATTTGCAGTACGAACGTTTCAACAGGGCACGGCTTGTGGAAGCCGCAATACCGTAAAAACGAAACGAAAAACAACTTATCCAAGGGAAAATAACCGGTTTCCATCTCAAAGAGAACAAACCCACCGGTCGTTTTAACGGCGCGTTGCGTTTTAAAGTCTCGCGCTTGGTCGGAAAAAAGTTGCTTTTTGGTCAAATTACGCGCTCATCGGTTCCGGCGGTTTTGTCGTTTATACCCATACCGGTTTACACTACTCCGAACTTTAATTTTTTGCGATTCTACTTCTTAAAACGCTATCTTTGCGAGGTATTTAACGATTTACACGCGGCATGAACAGAAGATTTGAGGGGAAAACGGTATTCATCACCGGGGGAAGCAGGGGTATAGGCAAATCCATTGGCGAGCGTTTGGGGCGCGAAGGGGCGAACGTTGTTATCGCGGCCAAAACCGCCGAAGAACATCCCAAACTTCCGGGAACCATTTTTAGCGCGGCCAAAGAAATAGAGGCGGCGGGGGGTAAGGCCCTCCCCTTGCAAGTGGATATACGCGATGAAAACGCCGTTTATGCCGCCGTCGAACAGACCGTCAAAACTTTTGGCGGCATAGACATATTGGTCAACAACGCCTCGGCCATTAGCCTCACCGGTACACTACATACGCCCATGAAGCGTTACGACCTCATGAATCAGGTCAATGCCCGCGGTACTTTTTTGTGTTCTCAGGCTTGTTTGCCCCATTTGCTCAAAGCCGACAACCCTCACATCCTTAATATTTCCCCACCTTTGAACATGGAAGCGCGTTGGTTTGCCAATCATGTCGCTTATACCATAGCCAAATACGGTATGAGTATGTGTGTGTTGGGAATGGCCGAAGAGTTCAAAGGCAAGGTAGGGGTCAACGCTCTTTGGCCCAGAACGGCCATTGCCACCGCCGCCGTCCAAAACCTGCTCGGCGGCGACGAAGTCGTCAGCCGTTGTCGTAAACCCGAAATCATGGCCGACGCCGCCTATTTCATCCTTTCCCAAGACGCCAAAACCGTTTCCGGCAACTTTTTCATCGACGACGAAGTCCTCGTCAAAAACGGAATTACCGACCTCGACGTTTACGCCGTAACGCCGGGAGTGGAATTGGTACCCGACTTTTTTATTTAAAGGTGGAACACAAAATAGACGTTCGGCGAAGCGCAAGGTATTACACCGTTGGAACGAAAACCCCGCAAACCCGAAAGCTATGGCTCGTAATCCATGGCTACGGACAATTGGCGGGACTTTTCGTTCAAAAATTTGACTTTTTGGCCGATGCAACAACGTTTGTCGTCGCGCCCGAGGCCATGAACCGATTCTATTTGTCCGACGATTGGACGCGGGTTGGCGCATCGTGGCTGACCAAGGAACACCGTCTCGAAGAAATCGAAGACAATTTTGAATACTTGGAGGCGGTGTTGGAAAAAGTCGGGGCCGAAGGTCTGGAAATCACGGCTTTGGGGTTTTCGCAAGGCGTTTCAACGCTTTGGCGTTGGCTTAAGCGTACCCGTTTCAACGTTAGAAACGTTATTCTATGGGCCGGTTCGATTCCTCGGGAACCGGGCGGCCTCGAACGATTTCCCGACGCGGGCGTTTTCGTCGTTTACGGCACCCAAGACCCCTTCGTCAAGCCCGAAAAAATCGAAGAAGCACGAGCGGTTTTAGCGAACTACCGTTTTCAAGCCGTTGTTTTCGACGGCGGACACGCAATACCGCAAGAAACTTTGGCCGAAGTGGCGGCTATGACAAGGTAATTGTATAACTTTGGGCCATGGAATGGCTCCTGACCCTCAAAGGGTACCTAGATCCGGAATTTATCCTCCGCACCGCCGGCGAATACGCCCTGCCCGTATTGATTCTCATCGTTTTTGCGGAAACGGGATTGATGGCCGGTTTTTTTCTCCCCGGCGACTCCCTGCTCTTTGTTACCGGATTTTTTTGCGGACTCGGCTACATTCCTCATTCGATACTGACGATACTGCTTTGCCTGACGGCGGCCGCCGTCGTTGGCGACCAAACGGGGTATCTTATCGGAAAAAAATTGGGCAAGGCCTTGTTCGTTCGACCTAAATCTTTGCTTTTCAACCCCGACCATGTCGTTAAAGCCAAAAAATTTTACGACAAACACGGTGGAAAGGCGATAATTTTAGGTCGGTTCGTTCCGATAGTGCGAACGTTCGTACCTACGGTTGCGGGCGTGGCGCAAATGGAATACAGAACCTTCGTTTCTTACAATGTCGTCGGCGGCGTGGCGTGGATTTTTTCCATGACGCTCTTAGGATATTTGCCCGTCGCTTATTTGCCGCAGGAATTCGTTTTGACGAAAATCAAGCCCGCCGTGCCGCTCATTACTTTGACGATTATCGTTTTGTCGGTGGTACCCGTGGTGTACTCCGTGGGGCAAGAATATCGGTCGAAAAAACGGAGCGGCAGTTAATGGACGGTAACGACTTTTTCAATTTCGGGAACGGCGGAGCGTATCGCGCGTTCGACGCCCGCTTTCATGGTCATATCGCTCATTTCGCAACAAGCGCACGCTCCCAAGAGCCGAAGTTCGAGGGTATAGTCGGGCAAGAGGTCGTGAATTTCCACGTCTCCCCCGTCGGCTTTGAGGTAGTCGCGTATCGAACCCAACGAGGCTTCGACGCGATCAAGAAGTTTGTGTTTTTCCGTTGAGTCCATGGTTCAAATCTACGAAAATTACCGCAAATTCGTTATCCCCCTTGAAAAGCGGTAACGATTTCGATGCGATCGCCGTCGTGAAGGGGGGTGGCATTCCAATGGCCGGCGGGTATCACTTTTCCATTGACCGCCGCCGCCACGCCGCGAACGTCCGTAGTCATTCCCAAGCGTTCGATTAATTCGGCGAGTGTGGCGTCGGCGCCGTCATAAACAAAAATTTCTCCGTTTAACGTTAGTTCCATTTTTTGATTTTATATCAACGTTGAACCCGGAAGTTTGATTTCGATATCTTTGAGAAGTTGTTGATAAATTTCCGCACGTTCGGGCTTGGTTTCCCTGTAACCGTCGGCCAGTTGGCGAATCAATTGCAGGATGATGTAGATGTTGGAAAGAGGTTTGTAGTAGTTCGGGTCGGGTTCGCTTTTAATTTTTTTTAAAAACTGTACGACGTTCTCGGGGCTGAAAAACGCTCCGTTGTTAAAGGTGTCCACATAAAAATGCGAGTCCCGGCTGTAATATCTCAGGGCGTAATAACCTTGAAAGTTCACGAGTTGAAGCATGATGCCCAATTCGTTGCACAGGCCGTAATAAAACGCGGCCAAACCCAACGAATTGCTCCGTTTGGTTTCGATGATGGTTTTGAGAAAGTTGTAATCGGGGTTGTCGTCGGGGCCGTAATTGCCCGAATAGTGGTTGAGGTGGTAGACGTGTTTGTTAACGACGACGAGTTTTTCGACGTCGGTCATGTAAGGGTCGAGGTTCAACCATATTTTGTGGGCCATGCGTTTGAGTTCGTTTTGTAGGGCGGCGAGATTCATGGTCGGATATTGAATTTGGGTCAATATCCACCATCCCTCGAAGAGGTTTTCTCCGCCGGCCAGCCGCCAGTCCAAGAGTTTTTGGGTGTAGTGGGAGGTTTGAATGCGCTGTATGGTTTCCTCGATTTTGTATTGAATGGACTCGCTGTCGGCGCGTTCCCACGCTTCTTCGAGCCATGCGACGCCTTCGATGCCGAGGGCGGTCATTTCGCGTTCGACGGCCTCGGCCACCAAGGGGTCGGGGTCGTCCAAGAGACGCACCAGCGCGTTGAACTTGGCTTCGTCCATCATCCGCCCGTTATTTTCCTTTCCATTCCGCTTTGCGTTTTTCGACAAACGCGGCCATCCCTTCCTTTTGGTCTTCCGTGGCGAAAAGCAGGTAAAAGTTCTTGCGTTCGCGCATCAGCCCTTCGTCCAAATGTGTTTCAAACGCCGCATTGATCGACTCCTTAATCAAACGTACGGCAACGGGCGGCTTTTGTGCAATTTCTTCCGCCAATTTAATCGCTTCTTGAAAGTATAGTTCGGTCGGTACAACGCGGTTAATCAAACCCGCCTCCAACATTTTTTGGGCGGGGAAAAAGCGTCCCGTCAGGGCGATTTCCATGGCAAGGGCTTTGCCGACGGCTTTGGTTAGGCGTTGGGTACCGCCGGCCCCGGGCATGACTCCGATGTTTACCTCGGGTTGTCCGAACTGCGCCGACTCCGATGCGACTATCATGTCGCACAACATCGCCAATTCGCACCCGCCGCCCAAACAAAATCCGCTCACCGCCGCAATGACGGGCTTTTTGGTTTTGCGAATAATTTCCCATCGGGCGAATTGGTCGCGGTTGAGCATCTCTACGGCCGACGCGTCGGCCATTTCTTTGATGTCGGCGCCCGCGGCAAAGGCGCGTTCGTTGCCCGTCAGTACCACGCAACGACATGCTTCGTCGGCGTCCGCCGCCGTCAGCGCCGCTCCTATCTCTTCCATTACCGTCCGATTGAGGGCGTTTAACTCTTTCGGACGATTGATTTGTACGACCGTAACCCCCGGACGTACGTTCGGCTTTACCAATAGAAATTGATATTCCATGCAACTTTTCGTTTCAACGGCAAATATACGATTTGAGACCGAATTTTGTTTGTAAAAAAGCAGGGGTTTTCCCACGGAAACGTTGTCCTCGCACGAGCGGGCGAATTTTGTCGAAGGGCAAAAGGATATTTTGTAATTTCGCCCGTACACGCCCGTTTTAATTTCGACACGGTGCGGGGTTACATCATGCAAAGCAGACAATTTATAGGGCAGGAGGATGCCGGTATATTGACGGACGAAGCCCTCGACTTTGTTGCGGAACTTCACCGCCGTTTCGACGCACGCCGTCTTGAACTGCTTGAAGCCCGAAAATCGCGACAACGCCTCATTGAAGCCAGGAAATATCCCGATTTTTTGCCCGAAACCGAGGAGGTTCGCAACGGCGATTGGAAAATTAAAGGCACGCCGCCCGACCTAATCGACCGACGGGTGGAAATTACCGGTCCCGTAGACCGAAAAATGGTCATCAACGCCCTTAACGCCGGCGCCAACGTTTTTATGGCCGACTTCGAAGATTCCAATTCCCCAACCCGGGAAAACGTTGTACGGGGCCAACGCAACCTTTTCGATGCCGTGCGCCGGCAGATCGAATACCGTTCGCCCGAAGGAAAAGAATACGGACTCAACGAAAAAACGGCGGTACTTATGGTTCGTCCGCGAGGCTGGGCCTTGCCCGAAAAACATTTTATATACGACGGCCGACCCGGTTCGGGCGCTCTTTTCGATTTCGGCCTGTTTTTTTTCCACAACGCCAAAGAATTGATTTCGCGCGGTTCCGGACCTTATTTTTATTTGCCCAAACTCGAATCCCGTCTTGAAGCCCGGCTTTGGAACGATGTATTCGTTTTTGCCCAAGAAGCGCTCGGCTTGCCCATGGGAACGACAAAGGCCACCGTTCTTATCGAAACGATTTTGGCCGCCTTCGAAATGGACGAAATCCTTTACGAACTTCGCGACCACGTCACCGGCCTCAACTGCGGACGTTGGGATTATATTTTCAGCATCATTAAAAAATTTCGCCGCGACCCCGGTCGCATTTTGCCCGACCGCGCCTCCGTCACCATGACCACGCCTTGTATGCGTGCGTATTCTTTGTTGTTGATAAAAACCTGTCATCGACGCGGGGCGCACGCCATGGGGGGAATGGCCGCGCAAATTCCGATTAAAAACGACCCTGCGGCCAACGACGCGGCCATCGCCAAAGTCCGTGCCGACAAAGAACGCGAAGCGTCCGACGGACACGACGGCACTTGGGTGGCCCATCCCGGACTGGTTTCCGTCGCCAAAGAGGTTTTCGACCGGCTCATGCCCGGCCCCAACCAAATCCACATAACGCGCGACGACGTTTGCGTCGATGCCGAAGACCTTCTTCGTGTACCCGAAGGCAGAATCACCGAAGAGGGCGTGCGACTCAACATCGACGTTGGTTTGCAATATGTGGCCGCGTGGCTCAAAGGTTTGGGATGTGTACCGATTTACAATCTCATGGAGGACGCGGCGACGGCGGAAATTTCCCGTTCTCAATTGTGGCAATGGGTGCACCACAACGCCCGGCTCGACGACGGCCGTTCGCTTTCTCCGGAGCTTTTTCAACGTCTGTTCCATGAAGAATTGGAAAAACATCGGCTTCGACTCGGCCCCGACTTCGATTCGACCGGTTATCCGCAAGCGGCCGAAATACTTAAAAATTTGGTTTTACAAGACGATTTTGTCGAGTTTCTTACGCTACCCGCTTACGAATTATTGTAACAGCCAATACGACTTCATGAAAAAGCACATTCAAAACCCAAAGCGGTGGACGCAATCCGGCATCCGCCGCTTTATTCTCTTTCGAATCGCAAATCCTTGACGGGTTTGATAACGAAGGGGATGCGTTCGACGGTTACGTTACTGGTGTCCAAACCGAAACTTTTGGTGTCGGCAATCGAGAATTGTTTGAGAAAAAAATAAACGTTCATCGTAATTTTATCGAGGGGTTTGAGGTCGTTTTCATGCGAGAGGAAACGTTCGAAAACAACAAAACGAAAGTCTCCGGGGGTTCGGTATTTTTTTAGCGACGGATAGCGGCTGTTGATGTTTACTTCTCCGTTGCGCACCATGTCTTCGACGACCATTCTAAAAAAGACGTTGATGCGTGGTTCGATGCGAAACCCTAGTTTGAAACGCACCCAAATGGCCTCGCCGGGAATGAGTTCGTAAGTTTTGTAAATCATCGTATAAGGTTCGTCCACGACGTCGACGTGCAAAAACCAGTATAAATCCGCACGTTTGGGGCCGCGGTTGAGAATCGAACGCACCACGGGTTCTTCAACCTGCAACGGCCCGGACGCCGAGGTCAAAAACACCAAGTTGGTCGCGAAGCGCGGAACGGTTTCGTCGTTTTTTAGGTCTTTCAACACTTCCGAATAATGGTGCAAATCGACGTTTTTATTGATTCTGCGCTTGATTTGTCCGGCTTTGTGCCAAACGTACATTACGCTCATCAAAACGGCCCCGACCAAGACCGACACCCAACCGCCGTGGGTAAACTTTAAGGCGTTGGAGAACAAAAAAACCGATTCTATGGCCAAAAAAACCAATAAAAACAACGCCACTAACACGACGTGCACCTTCATCACCCGCCGAATATACACCGAAACCAGAAGTGTTGTGGTAAGCATGGTGCAGGTTACGGCCAAGCCGTAGGCCGCTTCCATGTGTTCCGATTCCCGGAAATACAACACCACCCCGATACATCCCGCCAACATCAACCAATTGATTGCCGGTAGATAAAGCTGTCCTTTGACGGTCGTCGGATACTCGATTTTAACTTTTGGCCACAAAGATAGGCGAATGGCTTCGGCCACCAGCGTGTAAGAACCGGAAATCAAGGCTTGGGACGCGACCACCGCCGCTATCGTCGCAATGGCTATCGCAAACCAAGTCATTCCATCGGGAACGATGGCATAAAAAGGATTACGGTCGTCGAGACGCGACTGAGTTATAATCCATGCTCCTTGTCCCGCATAGGACAACAACAAACACGTTTTGACGTATACCCAGCTGACGCGAATATTTCCGCGTCCGCAATGACCCATATCCGAATAAACCGCTTCCGCGCCCGTGGTACACAAAAACACGGCGCCCAACAGCCAAAATCCCCCCGGATATTCGACCAAAAGCTCGTATGCGTACCACGGACTTACGGCCCAAAGCATTTTCGGATATTTGATTAGGCTTAAAAGCCCCATTGCACCGATAAAGGTAAACCATGCCAGCATTACCGGGCCGAACGACTTGCCGATACCCGCCGTACCCATTTGTTGGATGAGAAAAAGCGCCGTCAAAATCGCAATGACGATGGGAATGGTGGGAATTTCGGGATTGACGACGCGCAAACCCTCAATGGCGGACGAAACGGAAATCGGGGGGGTGATGATGCCGTCGGCCAAAAGAAAGGCGCCGCCGATGACGGCGGGCGCCGTGAGCCACGCACCCCGACGACGTACCAAAGCGTACAAAGAAAAAATGCCACCCTCGCCGTTGTTGTCGGCGCGGAGGGTGATAATCATGTATTTGAGGGTGGTTTGAAAAAACAACGTCCAGAAAATACACGAAAATCCACCCATGACCAACGTTTCGGAAACGGCCCGTTCGCCGACGATGGCCTTGAAAACGTACAAGGGGGAGGTGCCGATGTCGCCGAAAACGATGCCCATGGCGATGAGCGTCCCCGCCGTGCTGACCTTGTTAATGTTGTTGTGGCCCATGACCGGCAAAAATACTTAGTTTCCTAAAACGGCAAACTTGGTTACGCCTTTATTCTTGCCGTCGTCGGTGGAAACGAGAACGACGTAAACGCCGGGTTGTATTTTTTGACCGGTCAAGTCGCGTCCGTCCCAAACGGTGCGTCCGCCCTCGGATTCGAGTTCACGCACCAAGCGTCCGGTCGGCGTTACGATTTTGACCACCGAACCCGCGACCGACGGATATATGCTAATAAGCCCGTCGTAGTCGCCGCGAACGGGATTGGGATAGACGTAGACGTCTTCGTTGGACTCGACGCCTTCGGTAGCCGTGCCTTTGAAAGCGACCAAACCGGCTTCGGTGGCAAAAAATATTTCGCCCGTGTTGGGTTCGGCTTCAATGTCCGTAACCCTATTGGAAGGCAAGGGACTGTTGTTTACCGTAAATTGCGCGATTTGTCGGGTACCGTCCGAGTTGAAAACGTATACCCCCGAGTTTTGAGTGGCTATCCATTTTCGATTTGCGCCATCGACGTAAATGTCGTTTACGGTTTCGGCTTCAAGTAGACAACGAAAGTTAAACACGGGACAGGCGGCGTCGTAGGTGGAACGGAGTACGGCGGCGGCCACGTAATAAACCGAAATTCCGTTTGTCGAACCTATCCACATGTGTCCGTCTTTGTCCTTTGCGATACAATTGAGTTTGCTTCCTGCGGGTAGGCCTCCGCGTCCTTCCGCCTGTTCCAAACGACGAAGCCCGTTGTCGGTAGCGACGCGTTCGGGGTCGTTGAAGACCAAAACTTGGTTTCTCGACACGACCCATTTGTTGTCGGCGTCGTCGATGGCAAAGGCGAAAAGTCCCGTCAGATTACTTACTCCGGGCAAAGGATACAAACGACAGGAGCCGTCGGTCGAGATTTTCAACAATGGGAGGTTGTTGTCCGACAATATCATCCACAGGTCGCCTTGTTTGTCTTTGGCCGCGCCCACGACGCGTGGATAAAGATTGCCCGGGGGGGCAAAACACTCTTCGTTTTTGAGCCAGACTCGTTTTACCTCGCCGCGTTCCACTTCTTTGACCCCGATTTCGTAGGCGCTCAAATAAGCTTTTCCGTCCACGTAAAAGGCTTGGTAATAGTTTTTTATATCTACCGAGCGAACGGTGTCGCGTGGGAAAAGGGTCCATTTGCCGGTTTGGAGGTCGATGCGGTAAAATCCGTCGTCGGTATAAGGCGAACCCGGAGCGATGTAAATTTCTCCCGGTCCTACGGCTAAACGGTGAACCGCATTGGACGGCGGCTCGTCGTTGTCGGGGGAGAAAACGTCCCGATGCGATTCATACAGATTATAGCCCATGAATTTGTCAAAAACCGACAATCCCAAATACCCGTCGGCGGAGGCCGAAAAACGTCCGTCCTCGGAGAGGGCGAAATCATACACGTCGAATACGGCTTTTTTGAGCGTATCGCCGACGACAAAAACGGTGTTGTTGGTTTCGATGGGAATGTAAACGACGCGTCCGTCGGCAACGGAACGAAACCGACGAAAAGCCTGCAAGGCTTGGGCAAAAGTTTCAAGCGTCGTCCATTGCGTGCCGTCGAAACGATTAATAAAGTTTTCCGTATGAACGTAAACGCCGCCGCGACCGGTACAAAAGTTTTTCACGCCCGAGAGTTCTTTTTGCCAAGCGGCGCCGTCGGCCAAATTGGGATGGGAAAGGTCGGCGGAATATAAATTGCCTTGCCGGGTCAAGACGTAGATGCGACCGTTAAAGAATCCGTGGCTTTCAACGGGAGTAAACGCGGGGCTGTCCCCGATTTTAAAATAAGAAAATCGCGTTTCTTTTCGGATTAAATCATAGACCATCAATCCGAAATCCCCGGAAATATAGACGAACAGGCCGTTTCCTTCGATATAATGTATGGATTTGTTGATTACGTTTTCCGAAACAACGACGTCCCGAATGAACATCGCTTCTTCGGGAATTCTAAAATAAACGATAAGGCCGTCGTCAAAAGCGACAAAAACATAGTCCGAGGCTTTGTCGTAAAACAATCCCGTAGCTTTTCCCGCGGGAAATCCTTGAACTCGTCCGTATCGTCGTTCTTCGCCCGTTGCCGTGTTGTAAATCAACAGCCCGGAGGTCGTAAGCATATAGGCCACGCCGTTGCGAAAGGCGATATGCGAGCCTTGACGGAACGTTTGATATGAATGCCACGAGCCGATAAGTTTGTCGCCAAACTTGTTCGGTTCGCGGATTTCAAGTTGTGCCAACGCGGACAGCGCCCACGCCCAGAGAACGATTATCATTACGCAAAAATAGCGAAAAATATAGCCGCGTTTTCAATGGACGTGCGTATGGGGAGGATTTACGTTTTTACATTCGGATATTCAAGCCGTTGATTTTCCGGGCCTATGCCGGTTCTAGCGATGTAATTTTGGTGTCGATTAAGTTTCGTGTTGTTTCGCGCCGTTGTGCGATTCCAAAATCTCAAAGACGGCATCCAAAGGCAAATTTACCGCTTGTGAAATGTCCGAGGGGGACATTCCCATACGCGCCAAATTGTTTATCACTTCAATTTTCGCTTCTTTGATTCCCTCTTTGATTCCCTCTTTGATTCCCTCGGCTTTGGCCTCCGCTTTAGCTTCGGCTTTCCACTGCTTTTCCAAGCCGCGCATGGCGTAACGAATGGCTTTATCCCACTCTTCTTGGGGGGTTAGGTCCGACGGCTTCAGTGTTTTAAGCTCTTCTATCGTATATTTCATGACGTTAATGAATTGGGTTTTGTCGGGACGAACGCCGGCAAGAGCCGTGGCCGCGTTTATCATCTCCGCGCGTTCGTTTGCGTTTTCTATGTTCCAGAGTCGTTTTACGACGGATTGGGCAAGAAGGTTGCCGTCTCCGGTTTGGGAAACGACGGCCATCACCGTGGCTATTGGCGTACCAAGCATGAAATACTCCTCGGCGTCGATTTCGGTCATGTCGGTCCAAAGATAACCGATTCCCACGGGTTCGCCCGAAAGCCTGTCGATAATTTTACGAGGCGGGCGGCGCAAAAAAATTACCGCTTGCACCAAATGGACAAAACCAAATCGACGCAAAATGCGAAGTCGGTAGTCGGCCATGCGAAAAATCAGTCGGCGGGAATAACGCGTTTGCACTTCGAAGTGAATCATGCACACTTGAAACGTCGAACGCACAAGGTCGAAAATCAGGTCTGCAAAACGACGCGAGCCGTCAAAATCCAAAAGTTGGCTGCTGCGGTCTTTTGCAATCTTGCCCTCGACGCCTATTTTGTTCAACAACCAATCGGCGTGGCGTGTCAAAAACAGAAACGCCAATGTGTCGTAAGGCGAATGCGGCGGTTTCATTGGCGCCAAAAGTTAAAGAAGCGCTTTACTCCATCAGCGTTATGCCTCCGTGGAACAATCTTTCACCAACGGTAAGGACGTAAAAATATTGCCCCGGAACGGCCCGTGCTTTCGCGCCGTTGTTCGAGCGGCCGTCCCAACATGCTTTCGGACTCGCCGACTCGTAAAGCAAAACGCCGTGTCTGTCGAATATTTTTAACTTAACGGGCGCGTACGACGGCAAATCAATGCACCACAGGTCGTTGGAACCGTCGCCGTTGGGAGTGAAAATGTTGGGAAGTTCGAAAGCCTTCTCTTTAATGACAATTTTGGTTGAAGCCGTGTCCACGCAACCCAAATGGTCGGAGACGATTTGAGTGACGTTGTACGTTCCGGGTAAAAAATAAGCGTGGGATACGGTAGGGCCGAAGGCGCTCATGCCGTCGCCAAAGTCCCAGAACCATGAAATTACGCCGCCCGTCGATGAATCTACGAACGTAAATTCGGGCGCCGGCCAAAGAAACGTATCTACGGGGGCGGGATAGACCCCAAACGCCGCGTTCAATCCTTGGGTTACCGTTACCGTCGAACTGACCGAATCGTCGTCGTAACATTGCCCAAACGACCGGGTACGCAAGGTAACGGTATACGTTCCGGGGCGTAAATAAGTATGGACGGGCGAGGGAACGTTCGATACCGAAGAACCGTCGCCAAAGTTCCACTCCCAATCCGTTACGTTTCGTGATTGGTCGGTAAAAGAAACGGTAAGTTGATTACAGCCGCCCGGAAAGCTGTGGAAATAACGTGTTACCGGACCGGGAACCACTTCGACCAATACCGAATCGATTCCGATGCAGCCGGCTTCGCGAAGAGTGAGGGTGTACATTGTTGTCGTGGACGGAGAGGCTAAAACGACGGCGCCCGTTGCCGGAGACAAGCCCGTCGTCGGTCGCCAAATAAAGTCGCCGCTTCCGATGCCGCCGCTTGCCCGTAAATACGTCCCCGTTCCGCCGCATATGACGTTGGTATCCGCTTCGATGCGAACGGGGATCGCCGGGCCGACGCGAACGGTTATCGAATCCTTGACGACGCACGGCCCGTAACTCGCAATCAGCGTATAAGTTGTCGTTTCCAGCGGAAAGGCCAAAGGATTGACGATTTCGGAGTTGGAAAGACGGGTGGGAGGCTCCCAGCGAACGTAAAGCGGTTGCGCAGGGCTTTGTGCAAAACCCGAAAGTTGAACGGTATCGCCCGCGCAAATGTAGCGTCCGCCGGGCAAATCGAGCGGGTCGGCGTCTGCGACCGGTTGGGGAAGTACCTGCACGAGGGCTGTGGCAGGCGTCTCGGTTTTACAACCGTATATGTAGGTGTAAAGTGTGTAAACGGTGGTGGTCTCGGGAGAGGCGATGGGATTTTGAGCCGTGGAATCGGACAAGCCCGTGCCGGGGCGCCAGAGGTAATCAATCGGTTCACCGTTGACGTTGCCGCCGCCAATACCGCGGATTTGTACCGATTTACCCGGACATACCTCCAAAGTGGCCACGTCTACCGCGCTTGTCGGGCGCGGAACGACAAAGACCGTAACCGTATCCGCAATCGATTCGCAACCCGCAAATTTAGCTTTCAAAAAATACGTCGTCGTGAATTCGGGTTTGACTACCGGGCGCATGACCGCCGTATCCGACAAAGGATTAAATCCTATGGCCGGCGTCCAATAATATTCGTATTCGTCCAAAACCCCGCCCGAAGGAACGTCGCCGATTTGAACGCCCTCTTCGGCATTGAAACACAAGTATTTGTCGGGACCGGCGTTGGCCAACGGACGCGGGGCCCTCGTAACGACCACCGTCGCCAAATCGTCGGTCGTGTTTGGCAAACTTGAACAGCCGTATTCGCTCGTTACGATAAGCGTGTAAATCGTGGTTTGTTGGGGGGTGGCGAAGGGATTGGCGATGGTGGTGTCGCTAAGACCGACGGCGGGCCGCCAACGAAATGAAAACGAGCCAAAACCGTCGCCGTTGGGAAAAAATCCCGAGCCGTTCAAAAACACGCCCGGCGCGTCGTAACACAAAAACGTATCCCCTCCCGCATCGGCGGCCGGAACCGGATAAACGTCCACAAAAACCGTCGCCGTATCCGACCGACAGCCCATGGAATCCGTTACAACAAGTTTGTAGTATTGTGGAGTCGTGGGAGAGGCGACGGGCGAAGGCGAATAAATGTTGTTGATGCCTGTGGCGGGGGCTTGCGCGTCGGGAACGGCGTACCATTGATAAGACAACGGCCCCGTTCCGCCCGAGGCTATTGCTTGAATTTGTGCGCCTCCCTGCCCCAAACAGTACCCGACTGTGTAATCCTCCAATATCACCGTCGGGCGCGCTCGAACGTACACCGTTACCGAGTCCACCAGACTCGAGCATCCGTTGCAAACCGCCGTTAAAGAGTAGGTGGTGGTTTGGGAAATGAAAGCGGTGGGGTTGCGGGAATTGGGGTTGTCGAGGCCGTCGGGGGGCGACCAATAAAACAAACATCCCGGAACGTCGGGCGAAATCGAAGGATTGAGCGTCGCGCCAAAAGCGTTTTCGCACATAAACGTCGCCTCCCCCGCGTCGATTACCGGTTTGGGTCGCACCAATATATTTCGGTTCAGCGTCGCCGAACAGCCGAGGTTGTTGGCGGTAACGGAAACGGTGCGCGGCCCCGCAAACGGAAAACGAACGTATATCGGCCCGACCCCCGAACCCGACTGTATTTGTCCGTCGGCAAAGTTCCATTCATAGAGGTTCGTCGCCTCCGATTCACCGGTATACACGACCTCGTACACTTCGTCTTGGCAAATATTTCCGGCAATGGTGAAATCGGGTATGGGCGTGGGAATGACGGTAACGGTGGCCGTAAACGGCAAATTTGCACAGTCAACACTCGAAGCCAAAAGCGTATACGTCGTCGTAACCAACGGCGCCACGGTAATTTGCGGACCGACGACGTTGACGTTCGGCCAAAAATAATTCAATGCCGTTCCGACGGCGACAAGCGTCGTGCTTTCCCCCCGACAAATGGTAAAGTCGCCTTCAATGGCCACTTGCAGAGGCGGGACGACGGTGATGGTGATTTCGTCCGTAGCAACACACTCGTCGAAACGGGCGGTAACGGTATAAGTGGTGGTTTCGTAAGGGGTGGCGACGGGGTTGGGAATATCGTAAGCGCTCAATCCGGAAACCGGCTGCCAATCGAACTGTATGCCTTGCGGCGGATTGTTGCCCGTAAAAACGTTGAGTTGCAAACTTTCTCCTTCGCAAAGAACGGCGTCTTGACCCGCAGGGAGATTGATGTCGGCGATGAAGTCGAGTTCGAGGTCGGCGGTGGCGGTATAGGGAGGAATCGGATTGCCGCAAAGGTCGGTAAAACCGCCGACGGAAAAAACGTACTCTCCGCCAAGAGTAATGGGCGTTCCCACTTGGATAATGAACCGCGTGCCGACGGCGTTGGGATTGTTGGGATTGCAATCAATGGGTGTGATGCCCGTAATCGTAATGGCCGCGCCGTCCGGGCCGACGATGGCGATGTCTTCGGCTTGTATGTCGTTGCAACGAATGGGCTGGTCGAACTCGATAACAAACGACAACGCCCCGCAAGGCACGGGGTTTTGGATTTCGACGGCGTTTTGGTTTTCCGAGCAGACCAGTCCGGCGGTGGTTGCACAAAGATTGAGAACGTAGCCGATTTGCGGGGTTTGGGTCCAGCGGCTGACGAAAAGCACGTAGCGTTGGCCGGGTTGAACGTTGATGGGCGGGCCGTTTTGAGGGCCGCCCTGCCCGTTGGGGCCGGTACATCCGCCCGCATTGCTAAAACCCGAAAAATTACATCCCACCTCCAGTGCAGGGTTGGTGGAAATGTCGGCGCAAGTGGCGTTGGTAAGGTTATATATCGCCCAGTCGTAATCGTAGGTATTGTTGTAGAGCTGGCC
This sequence comes from uncultured Bacteroidia bacterium, assembly GCA_937922655.1. Lineage (GTDB taxonomy): Bacteria > Bacteroidota > Bacteroidia > J057 > CALAJH01 > CALAJH01. The sequence goes on along the minus strand of CALAJH010000050.1, from coordinate 25,716 downwards.
GTTTTGATAAGCGCATATGGTGATGTTCAATTGCCCCGCGGTTTCAATGGTAAATTCGTACCATGTCCCGTTCACTTCTTGATTGCCGCCCAAACAACTGATATTGGGATTGATTTCATTGGGAAGCAGTCCGCCGCCGGAATAGTACTGCTCTTGATAATACGCGCCCGCGCAAATGGATATGGCGTTGGCGCAGTCTTGTTCGGGGGCGTTGGTGATTTGGGCGGACAAACGGGTCGTTAGACCTATCAGCGCCGCAAGTATTAAGATTTTCATTCGGGTCGGTTGAATGCAGTCGGCTAATATAACGCAAAACAACCAAATTATTAAAAATTTGACAACGTTATTTATCCATAACTTTTTTATATCCTATTCAACGGTAAATATTGGCCGCCAAACGGACAAAAAACTTTGGTTTCGTAAACGTTTTGCGTCCAAGGCGAACTAAAAATCGGGTTGCGCTTGGCGTGCGGACGCAACCCGAGTGACGATACGTCTTTGAGGCGCAAAAGGTTTATCGCTCTCCGACGACGACGACGGGCGAGCCGTCCCGGAGGTTGATTTGCCCGGAAACGACGACCTTGTCGGCGTCCGTCAAGCCGTCCAAAACTTCGAGGCGCTCCCCGGTTTCGGAACCGACGACAATTTTTTTGATTGCCGCCTTACCGTTTTCGACCACGTAGACTTTCGCGTCTTTCAGGCTCCCAATGAGGGCTTCGCGAGGGATGGTTACGGCGTTTTCGCGTACAATCGACGGAAACACGGCGTTTACATACGTGCCGGCTTTAAGCGGGGCGTCTCCGCGATTGACCAGCGAAATTTCGACGGGGTACGTATGCGATTCATCCCCCTGAGGACTAACGAAAGTGATAATCCCGGAATATTCCACGCCGGGGTAGACGTCCGCCGTGATTTTGACGGGACGTCCCGTTGAGAGTTTGTATACGTCCTGTTCGGGGACACGGAGCTTGACTTTGAGCCGGGAAACGTCGGCCATCATGGCCAACGGGGTCCCGCCGCCCAAAACCGAACCTTTTTCCACCATTTTGGCCGTTACCACGCCGGACATCGGAGCGTTGATTTTGGTGTCTTCGAGTTGAAGTTTAAGGTTGTCCACTTGGGTTTTGGCTTGGACAAGGCCGAGTTTTGCGTCGCGAAGACTCTGTTCGCTTGTGGCTTGGGATTGATAAAGTTTTTCGAGTCTTTCGACGTCGTTGGCGATTTTTTCGTAAGCCGCCTGTGCCGCTTCAAGGCCGACGCGGATTTTGTCGTCCTTGACTTTGGCCATCAATTCCCCTTCGCGTTTATAGTCGCCGAGGTTGAATTTCAGTTCGACGATTTCGCCCATCGTTTGGGAAACGACGGGGAGTTCTTTGTCCGCGAAAACGGTGCCCAGCAACGTCAATTCGTGGGACAAAGCGCGGCGTTCGACGGGCGCCAACGTAACGGCTATCGGAGGATCGGCCGGTTTGAACGAACTTTTCTCGTCCAAAATCTCTTTGTTGGCCAACAGCTTGAAGATAACAAAGGCCGTAAATCCGATAATAACGACCAGTGCGATAATAATGCGTTTCATGTTTGTTTGTAAGACGTTTCCGTAACCGTGGCGGATTATCTCCGCAAAATTATAAAAATTGCTCGTTTTGGCGGGGGGGGTATAGGCGATTGTAAATGCACGTCGCTTTATACGTCATAGAAACAAAAAATCAAATGCGATAATTCGTTAATTTGCACGAATATGGAATCGTGGGACGAGGTTCATTTGAATTTTGGCGCCTCGGGGATGGCGGCGTTGAACGTTACGTTGGCGTTCATTATGTTCGGTGTGGCTTTGGAGACCCGTCCGTCGGAATTTCGGCGTTTGGTTGCGAACCCCAAGTCTTTTTTTAGCGGTGTTTTTGCACAATTTGTGCTTTTGCCCGCGACGACGGCTTTGTTGGTGGCGTGGCTCAAACCACCGCCGGGCTTGGGTTTGGGTATGCTTTTGGTTGCCGCTTGTCCCGGCGGCAATGTTTCCAACTTTTTAACCGCCGTTGCCCGGGGCAACGTTGCGTTGTCGGTGGCGCTTACGGCGTTTGCCACGCCCGCCGCCGTCGTGCTGACCCCGCTCAATTTCGGCCTTTACGCCTCGCTTGTCCCCGAAACCCGCGAACTGTTGAGAGCCGTTCGTCCCGATTTTGGGGAATTGATGCTATCGGTTTTGACCCTTTTGATTTTTCCAATGGTTTTGGGCATGGGTTTGTCGCGTTGGCGGCCCGAAACGGCGCAAAAGATTCGTCGTCCCGTCCGAAAAATTTCCGTCGTTGTTTTTACGGCTTATGTGCTTGCGGCTTTGGCCGCCAACGGCGATATTTTCATCAAAACGGTTGGCGGCTTGTTTCCTTGGGTTGCACTCCACAACGCCATCGCTTTTTTCTTGGGTTGGGCCACGGCCAAAACCGCCGGCCTCAACGGTCCCGACCTTCGCGCCGTTACGATGGAAACCGGCATTCAAAACTCCGGACTCGGACTGGCGTTGGTTTTCATGTTTATGGACGGCTTGGGAGGTCCGGCGTTGATTTGCGGTTTTTGGGGGGTATGGCACCTGCTTTCCGGCATGATGCTGGCGCAAGTTTTTCTTTGGTTTTCACAAAGAACGACGGCAAATTAACAAAGGCAAATTAACAAAGAGCGCGTCGGCGGGCTTCGACGGCCAAGACAATTCCCGCCGCCACCGCCACGTTGAGCGAACCCGTTTTTCCCGTCATCGGAATGTAAACGCCGCCATCGCAAACGTCTACAACGTCGGGCGACACGCCTTGGCCTTCGCTTCCGAAAACGTAACAAACGGGACCGTCGGGGTCGTAGTCAAAAATCGATTCTTTGGCGCGTTCGCGGGCGAGAATGATTTTCAAGCCCGCTTGTTTGAGGCGTTGCAAGGTTTTAACGGGCGAAACGCTTCTACAAACAGGGATTCGCAACAGGGCGCCGGCCGAGGCTTTGACCGCGTCCGCCGAAAGCCGCGCCGATGCCAGGGCGGGCAAAACAAGCGCGTCCACCCCGAAACATTCGGCGCTCCGTGCGATCGCCCCAAGGTTGCGAACGTCGGTAACGCCGTCCAAATACACCAACAACGGCCTTCTGCCCGCTTCGTAAGCGGCGGCAACCACGTCTTCGGCATAGGCGTAGGCTGCGGCCGACAAATACGCCGCCACCCCCTGATGATTTTTACCGCGAAACAACCGCTCTATCGCCTCGTAGGGTACGATTTGGTAAGGCACACCCGCGCGACGCAGACGGGCCACCAATCCTCGCGAAGCCTCGTCGTTCAGCCCTTTGCGTACCAACACCTTGTCAATCGTCCGACCCGAATCCAGCGCCTCCTCCACCGCCCGTAGGCCGTAAATTTCCTCGCTCAAGGATAAAACGCTTTTTGAAAATTCAACAACAGTTCTCCCGCATAAGGACCGACGCCGAAAAAATGCGCCGTCGGAGCAACAACCACCCGTTTTTCTTTAACGGCTTTGAGTTTCGAGAACAAGGCCGACGCCGCCAATCCCTCCAAGCCGCCCAAACGCTCGAAAGTGTCTTGGTCGAACAACAAAATATCGGGGTCGGCGTTGATTAGCGCCTCTTCGGAAAAGGGCTTGATTTTTGCAAAATCGACGACGTTTTGGCCCCCCGCACCCGTGATATAAAAGTCGGCCGTCGTTGCTTTGCCGTGGGCGTAGAGGCTTGCGGCGTCGCCGCGCGAATTCAAATACAACACCCGTGGACGAACTTTTAATCCTTCAACGATTTTGGCCGCCGAATCGCATTTCGTCCGAAGGTTGGCGATGATTTGGTTTCCTTTTTCGGATTTGTTCAATGCCGCCGCAACCATTTCTATCGTTTTGACCGCCGAATCGACGTCCAGAGCTTCGGGGGTGAGAATCAACTTTGTCTTTGCGGCCACTTTTTCCAATACGGCCGCCGGACCGGCCTCGGACGTCGCCAAAACCAACGTTGGCTTTAAACTAAGAATTCCTTCGTCGCTCAACGCACGCATGTATCCTACGCTCGGCGCCGCAAGGGCTTCTTTCGGCATCGAACTCAACAAGTCCCGTCCCACGACCGTATCCCCGAGCGCGTATACAATCTCGGTAAGCGTTGGCGAAAGCGTAACGATGCGAACGGCCGAAGTTGAGGCCCCGTTTTTTTCCGACGGCCAAACGCATGAGGCCGTCAGCGTCGCTAGAACGAACAGCGCGCCTTTAATTGGACTAAGTCTAAACAAGAAACTAAAAAATAGATGAGTAGCAATGGAGGGAGTTGAACCCCCGACACAAGGATTTTCAGTCCTCTGCTCTACCACCTGAGCTACATTGCCGTGCCGGCAGGGTCGTGTTTTTTGTGGCAATGGAGGGAGTTGAACCCCCGACACAAGGATTTTCAGTCCTCTGCTCTACCACCTGAGCTACATTGCCGATTCGAGTGGCAAAATTACGCCGGCGTTTTGGTTTGCGCAAACAATCGACGAAAATAATTTGAAGGGTAACGTAAACGACGAATGTTGGACGTAAATTTGAAAACACCAATGCCCCTCGGGCAGCGATGAAAAAAACATCTTTTGCTTTCGCTCCGTTAAGCGCCCGAGCCCATGGCTTGACGGCGGCCTTGCGTTCACGGCGGGCCTTGGGCGCCGCCGTTTGCATGACGCGACCGATAAAAACAACCCGCCCGTCGTTTCCCGCCCCAAGCGTTTTGCCGCCCGAATACAGGCGTTGAGACGCCGGGGGCGGGAAACGCCCCCCTTGTCATGTGAAGCCGTGCCGCGACGACCTATTCCGGACACACCCGCGCCACGAAAATATCGTAGTCTCCCGCGCTTTGCAGGGTTGTGCCGCCGAAGTCCGCCGTGCCCCCAAACCGGCCCGTTACGGTTGCCGAACCGTCGGCGTGCGAAGCCACACCCCAAGCCTCGTCCACACTCGTGCCGCCGGCGCGTTTTGCCCAAGACCAGCCGTCCGGCGCGTCGCAGGCCTCCCAATAAATCGTTACGCCGGGCAGGTTCGCCTCGTAGCCCGCACGGTCCTCTTCCGGAACGTTGGTCCAACGCATATCCAAAACTTGGAGGTTCGGCAACGAAAACACGACCGACGGCACGGTATCGAGCGGGTTGCCGGACAAATTCAGGATTTGCAATCCGACAAGGTTCGACAAACCTTCGGGCAGTTGCGTCAGTCCGCAATCCGACAAAGCCAGTTCGCGCAAACAAACGTAATTGGCGGCGACGAGGCCGAGGTTTTCGCAACTTGCATAGCGGTATACGGGCAGGCCCTGGTTGTGGGCTTCGAGCGCGGAAAGCCACGAGGTATAACGGGGCAGCGAATCCAAACTTTGGCCTTCGGCGAGCAGGCATCCCGCGCCCAAGCGTTGGAGGAAGGTTTCGATTCTTGCGACGCATGCGTTGGCTTCGCGAATCCACACGGAATAGGCGTTGGCGGTCAAGCCGGTAAAGACGTTTTCGTTTTGCCAATGGAGGCTGTCGAGCGAAAACTCAAAAGGCGGGGCTCCGCCGTTGGTGAAAACGGTTAAGGTGGCGGAAACTTGGTTGACGTCGTCCCACGCCAACAAACCCGCGGCGATTAAACTCGAACCTCCGAAAACGTCGCCCACGTCCAAGGTGTCGCCTTCGTTGAGGGAAAAGACGAGGGTTTGGGCGTTGGAGGTCAGGGTGAGGTTTTGTCCGGCGGGGACGCGCACGACGGTAAATCGGCCGTTGGGGTCGGTCGTCCAACAGCTTTGACCGATGCAAAACGGGGCGTCGGCGATGGGGTTTCCGGCGCAGTCGACGACGCGTCCGCGGACCGTTCCCGACGGTCCCCAATAGTCCATGTTCCACCAAGAAAAATGGCCCACGTCGCCGACCAAAAAGTCGCCTTGTGCGCGAAGGAGGGTTTTTTCGCGCCAAAGGCCGTTGTTTTCGTCGAAATGCCAAAGGGCGGCGGTGGGTTGGTTTTCGAGGCCTTGGGGCATGCGCATGACGACGCGCGCCGTCGCGCCGTTGCGCAAATTGAGGGGTGCGCCCGTTTCGTCGGTCAATTCGACGCCGATTACGCCGTAGGAAACGAGGGCGACGGTTTGGCCCGTGGTCGTGACGGCCAAAAAGTCGCCGCCGGGCATTGCAAAACCGAAATACGGGTAGTCGGGCGAAAGATGGGCGCAGTGCATGGTCACCGGCCCGTCGTAGGCTTGACCGTCGGCGCGGGCGACGGCGTTCGGGGGAATGTGGATTGAAAAATCGTTGTTGTGAAGCAGCAAACCTTGGGTGGCGGCGAAGGCGACGGGGTTTTGTTTGGGATGGAGCATGACGGCGGTGTTTTTTTCGTCGCCGGCGGCGAAATAAACGGCCGATTGCGCGGAAAAATAGCCGTTTTTTTCGATTTTGACGACGTTTCGTCCCCGGGTCACGGCAACGGATTCAAACGTGAAGCGGCCTTGGTCGTCGGTGAAGCGGGTTTGGCCGCCGAGGCGGACGGCGGCCCCGGCCACGGCTTGCAAACGCGGGTCGAAAACGCGGCCCGAAAGTTTGACCGTTATCGGCGCGAGGTCGAAAGCCGGCGAAACCCCGAAGACTTCGACCGCATAGTCGGCGTTTTCGTCCATGACGACGAAATTTTGGGTTTGCCCCGCAACGAGCGCGCCGTTTTTGTACCATCGGTACGCCGGGGCGTCTGCGGGCACGGCGAAAAGGGTGTCGCCGCGTTGCGCAATTCGGGGACAGTTTTGGGTTTGGGCCCGAATTTGGCCCATGATCAAGGCCGCCGTTATTGCGACGGCCAAAGCTTTACGGCTTTTCATACGGTTGTTGGTAAAAGTTGTTCAAATTTAAGAAAAAAAGCAAGGCGCCTTGGGCAACGATGAAAAAAACATCCACGGGCGCCCAAGCACGACGTTCGCATGCTGAAAACGCGCTCGTCCCATGCAAGCCGCAATATCGTAAAAAACGGAAAACGAAACACAAAACCGTGCTTTTTTTTATGTAAAAATTGTGTTGGCTTACCCCAAGCAACGACGAAAAACGGGAACGATAAAAACAACAACCAATTATACCGGGATTAATTTTAGGTTGTTGGCAACGGCCTTCGCCGTTATCGCGCGATTTGTGGCCGGTGTTTGCGGAGCGGGCGCGGGAATTAATGCGAAAACGGGCGTTTTTTCACCATTCCTCCCGAAGCCTCGTGCAAGGCGTGTACCAAAACGAAAGCGTGAGGGTCGGTTTCGTAAATAAGGTTTTTTAGGCTCGGCACCTCCAAGCGGGTAACGACGCAAACGACGACGTCGCGCGTTTCGCCCGAATATCCGCCTTTGGCCGAATAGACCGTGACCCCGCGTTGGGTGTTGCGAACGATGGCTTCGCGCATTTCTTCGTATTTGGCCGAAATAATCGTAACCGCGTTGTATTCCTCGAAACCGTGCAAGACAAATTCCATCATTTTCGCCGCGCAAAAATAAGTTACCGTCGAGTACAAGGCTTTTTCGACGCTCAATATCGCTCCCGCTACGATAAAAATCAGTATGTTGAAGGCCAATATCATTTCTCCGAGTTGGATGCCCGCCCTTCGGCTCAAAAGCAAGGCTACGATTTCCGAGCCGTCCAATACCGACGTGGCCCGCATGGCAAAACCCGTTCCCGCACCCAACAAACAGCCGCCGAATATCGCGGAAAGCAGTACGTCGTCGGTTTCCGCGTGAACGGGAAAATAATGTTCGGCCAAAGTAAAACCCGTAATGACCAAAAAACTGGCCAAAGCGAATTTTTTTCCAATCCTGACAAACCCCAGCCCTAAAATCGGCAAATTCAAAAGAAATATCAACAACCCCAAGCTCCACCCCGTGGCATGGGCAACAAGCAAGGCAATGCCGATGACCCCGCCGTCCAAGATACCGTGGGGAACGATGAAGTGGTTGAGTCCAAAGGCTCCGCATACCACCGCAAGCGTCATATAAATCGCGTCTTTGACGCGCCGCGATGTAAATTGACGTCGCGAAACGTAAAGCAGGCTTTTTCCTTTTTCCAACATATCGCAATTTACAACATTTAACCCAAAGGCAAGGATGGGCTTTGGATAGACGGGGGACGTTGAAAACCCGGCGCCGTCTTTTTTGACGAAGGTGAAAACGACGTCGGGTTTCGGTATGCGGCGGACAGGCGATTAATGCAATCCTTGCGCGGCAAGCCAACGTTCGGCGTCGAGGGCGGCCATGCAGCCCGTCCCCGCCGCCGTTACCGCCTGCCGATAAACGTGGTCTTGCACGTCGCCGGCGGCGAAAACCCCCTCGACCGACGTGTACGTCGAACCGGGACGGGTAACGATGTATCCGTTGGCGTCGGTTTGGAGTTGGCCTTTGAAAACTTCGGTGTTGGGTTGATGGCCGATGGCGACAAAAAAAGCCTGTACGGGCAAATCGGTAATTTCTCCGGTTTGAACGTTGCGCACGCGCACGGCCTCGACGTGGTTTTCGCCGAGTATGTCCACCGTTTCGGTGTGCCAAAGGACTTTGAGGTTGGGGGTTTTGAGAACGCGTTCCTGCATGATTTTCGACGCCCGCATTTCCCCCCGACGCACCAAAAGATACACCTGCCGGCAAAGTTTGGACAAATAAGTGGATTCTTCGGCGGCGGTATCGCCTCCGCCGACGACGACCGCGTCCTTACCCTTGTAGAAAAAACCGTCGCATACGGCACAGGCGGAAACGCCCGCCCCGTAAAGACGCGTTTCGTTTTCCAAACCCAGCCACTTGGCCGAGGCGCCCGTGGCGACGATGACCGCGTCGGCCGTCAACGTCGCTTCGCCATCGGTTTTTATCGTAAACGGGCGTTGGGAAAAATCCACTTCCACCGCGTTTTCATAGCGGATTTCGGTACCGAAGCGTTCGGCTTGAAGGCGAAAGTCCTCCATCATTTCGGGGCCTTTGACGCCGTTTTTGTAGCCCGGGTAGTTTTCCACGTCGGTGGTAAGCATAAGTTGCCCCCCGGGTTGCATGCCGGCCAAAAGAACGGGTTGCAAGCCCGCCCGTGCCGCGTAAATGGCCGCCGTATAACCGGCGGGTCCCGAACCGATAATCAATAACTTATGATGGCTCACTCGTGTATGGCAATAAATTTTTTATGACAAACTCAACATATATTTTCGCGGGATAATTCCTGCCGAGAAATCCCGTCGTTATTTGGTCAGGGCCTTGCGTTTGACGATGTAGTCCGTTAAGGCTTTGTCGTAAGGCTTTTTGATATCCACCTCGACGAGGTCGACGTTGAGTTCCCGGCACTTGCGTCGGAGTTTTTCGTTGTATTCGGAGAGATGTTTTCGGTATTGGGCTTTGATTTGTTCGGGTTGAACCTTTAATTCCTCGCCGGTTTCGAGGTCTTTGAGGACGAGCGGTGCGTTGGGAAAATTGAATTCCGTTTCGGTTTCGCGTTCCAAGAGTTGAAAAATCAAAACTTCGTGATTGGCGTGACGAAGGTGTTGCAAGGCGGGAAAAAGTTCTTCCAACGGATGGGCCGGGGAAAAAAGGTCGCTTATGACGACGACCAAGCCGCGTCGGCTGATTTTTTTGGCGATTTGGTGCAAGACAACGGGCGTGGCCGTACGGTGGGTGAAGAATTCTTTTTGGTTTACGACCTCTTCGAGTTTTTGAAATATTCTGACGAGCCAAGACATTTTGGCCTTCGGCGGCACGTAATAATTGAGCGTTTCGTCGAAAAGGACCATGCCGGCCGCGTCGCGTTGTTTGACCATCAAGAAACAAAGCGCGGCGGCCAAATACGCGCCGTATTCGAGTTTGGAAATCGGGCCGCCGACGGGGTAACGCATCGAGTCGCTGACGTCCAAGACCACGTGGCATCGCAGGTTGGTTTCTTCTTCGAAGCGTTTGACGAAAAGTTTGTCGGTTTTTGCGAAGACCTTCCAATCGATGTTTTTGAGCGATTCTCCGGTGTTGTAAGGGCGGTGTTCGGCAAATTCGACGGAAAAGCCGTGGTACGGGCTTCGGTGCAAACCCGTGATAAAGCCTTCGACGATAAGCCGGGCCTTGATTTCAATATTTTTGAGTTTGCCGACGACCAGCGGGTCGAGGTACTTTATCGTTTGCGCCGTCATATCGGACGCAAAGATACGAAATATCAATAGGTCGTGTAGTCGTGTTTGTAGAAGTCGATTTGTTGGGGCAGGTATTTGCGGTTGCGGTTGCGTTCGTATTCCAAAACGACCTCGCCCAAATGTTGCAAAAACGGCATGCCCACGCTGTAATAATTGCTTCCGCAATAAATGACGGCCGAAAGAAAAAATTCGGTTTTGGTTTCAAAATCGACAAAAAAAGCGCAGTCGATGGCGAATCCCCACGCCAAGCCCACCTTGTTGAAAATGCGAACGTTTTCCAACGGGGGTTTTAGCGAGCCGTAAAGCAGATACTTCATGCGCGTGGCGTGGTAGTAATCGGAGCTGTACTCGGGGTCGGTGCTTTCGGTCGGATACATGGACATGTATTTGTGGAGTGTGCGATAGTCGTCGAGCGTGAGGTTGAAACGTTTTTCCGGGGGCATGAGCCGGGGAATCATGATGGCGATGAGCATTTCGTGGAGGTCTTTGAGGTGAATGAAGTTTCGGTCGTAGGCCGTTCTGGGTTCGACTCCTCCTTTGGCCGGGGGCTTGTCCAAATCGACCCGTTTGAGGTATTTTTTGTAGACGTGAGGGTTGGTTTGCATGGGTTGGGAGTAGACGAGCTTGTTGCCGTCGTAAAAGTGCATCTCGTTGGTTTGTCGGTTTTCTTCGGGAGTGCATCGTCGTCCGTAACGTTGAACGATTTGCGCCGAGGTATAGCCTTTTTTCCAAAGCGTGGTGTTGAGGTATTCTTGTCCGCAAAATTCGTAGAGCCTGTCGTAGGTGTTGTTTCCGCTGAAAACCAGCGCGTCCTTGATGTAGTGGGTGAGGGTAGGGTAGCCTTTGGCAAACGAGGCCTCGCCTTTGTCGTTGGAACTTTGACATTTGCCGTGCGCCAAAACGACCATTCGGCTGTCTTTGGTTAGTCCCGGAATGTTGAGTTGGTTGATTTTTTCCAACGCCGTGGCGGCCGTCGGAATTTTGACCATGCTCGCCGGAAAAAAATATTCGTTGGTATCCAGCCGGAAAGTGTGGTGTTTGGCGTAAGGGCGGTTGTCTTTGGTGCGATTGACTTGGGTGTAAATAATTTGCACTCGATATTTTTCGGGGTTGGCCAGTATTTTTCCGAAATAGGCGGGCTTGCTCTTGAGGAGTTTGACCAAGTGCGGCGAATTGTCTTGGGTGATTTCATTGACGTGGCGCTTGTACTTTGCCGGCTGTGCGGACAAAGCCAACGTCGTCATCCACAATATACAGGCCGTCGTCGTCATCGCGTCAAAATTACGCAATTCGTACGCAAACCTTGCAAAGCCCTTTTTCCCGGCCTGTGGATTCAAAAGTGCAACGGCCTCAAACCCACGCCCTTGCGCGAAAATTCCAACGAAGGAAACGGAACCTTGACCGCGTTCAAAATCCCAAAAAGCAATTTCAATCCGGGTTTTCGGGTCGGGATTCGGGTAAAATCCACATCCAACGAAAGGTGATAACGACGAAATTCGCGTTCGGCAATGACTTTGGGGTCTTCTTTTCCGTAACCTCCCAAAAGTCCGCCCGCCCCGTAACCCGCCGACAAACACAACCACTTCGGCCATTTTTCCCACAAGTCGTAAGGTGAATACGAGAGCCAAAACGTATGTCCGTTGTAATCTTTGAGCAGTTGTTGGGGAAAATTTTTTCCGAGCAGTTCGGGGCGCAGTCGGGGCCGGTCGGTGGGCGTGAAACCGACCTTGAAATGAACCCGCTGGCGTCCCCATACCCATTCGTTGGCAAGGGCGACGGCGGGGCCGACGGCGTTGGCCGCCACGTCGCTCCAACTGGCCCCGTATTTTTCCATAAATCCGTCGAAAATTTCTATGGGCAGGAGCATCCAGAATCCGGCGCTTGCCGTCCAAAGAACGGTTTTGCGTCCGCATCCGCTCCACTTCGCCGTTTCGATGGCGGCCCGGGAAAATTGATAGCCGGCGTACGCGTGGCCGAACTTGTCAATTTGTTTCCATTCGTGGGCGTCGTCGAAAAAACGGAATTTGGCCCACGCTTGCCCGCCGTACCATGCCGCACCCAACGCTCCCAGCGTCAATCCATAACCCGTACCCCACACCGTTGCGGCGATTTTGGCTTTGCGTTCGTTGAAAAATTCTTCTTTTCGCCAAAACATGTCGGCCGGCGTGTACTCGATTTTTTGCGCCGCCGCCCACGCGAAGCTTATCGTCAATAACGCCGCCGTTCCCAGTTTTTGGGTCGTCGTTTTTTCGGGTGCGATGCGCATGTAATCAACAACCGCGTTGGCAAAAAGATGAAAAAGCGGGCTTGGGTCGATACATTGTTAATTTTGGCTTGACCGACGACGTCGATTTCGTCCTCTTTGCTAAATAACCTTGCAAAGATACGAGAAGATTACCCCTTCAACGCATAAGGCGTAAATTTTTAACGACTTCAAACCCCTAAGACGTGTATTTCCACAATCGTTTGTGTATTTTTCATGTTTTTAGTGCGGTTGCCGGCAGGCTACCGGCATGGAAATTGACGTTAGGTTGTGTTTTTCACACAAAGTCAAATCAACAAAGTTTCATGCGACTTTTTATGCAAGCGACGGCGGCGGCAATCGTGTCCGCCTTGCTTTTGGGAAGCGTCGTCCACGGACAGACGACCGTCAAAGAAAAAAGTTCCTACCTCAACGTCGGCATGGGTTTTCCCTATTCGTACGGTTGGGCGTACCGAAGCTCGTTTTTGTTGCAAGTATCGGGGCATTATGCCTTTAAGCAAGTCGGGCCGGGGGTGTTTTCCATCGGCGGTTTGACGGGATTGGCTTTTTGGTCTCATGCACGCACCGACCATGCCCAAGCAACGGCCATAGGCATTCCTCTGGTTGCCCGTCTTCGATATCACTACGACTGGGGGGTGGACAATTTGGATACTTACGCGGGGATTTCGCTGGGTTTGGGCGTTCACACGGCGGGGCAGGCGGTTTATCCTCTGGGCGGATTTCATTTCGGCGCACAATATTACTTTGCGAACAAAGTCGGGATTTTTGCCGACATGGGTTGGGACGTGAGCGCCGTCGCCCTCGGCGTCGCTTTTAAGCTTAATTAAACAAAAACGCGACGTATTTTGATGAAATTGTCCTCGAAGGGGGACAATTTTTATTTTGTCGATTCAACGTCCGACGTTTCCGAAAACGGTATAAATAAAACGGTCTAAACATCGGATGTTTTTCATTTTTCAACGGGGTGTAACTTATTTGTTTTTGCTTGCGGCCCCCCCCGCAATGGGAACGAGCGTTGAGTTTGGGCGAATTTGGATAAATTTGCGAATTTATGAGTCGCTATCCCGTATTGCACGTTCGTCGCGGCAAGGAGCGTTCGTTGATAAACCGTCATCCGTGGGTTTATTCCGGGGCGGTGGCGCGGGTGGAACGTCCGGGTTCCGACGCCGTGGTTGAAGTGCGTTTCGACGACGGAAGTCTTGTCGGTTATGGGCATTATTCGGCCGACGGACAAATTCGTTGTCGGGTTTTTGAGTTTTGCCAAAGCGAAAAAACTATCGACGCGGATTATTGGCGTTTAAAGTTTACCGCCGCGTTCGAATATCGCCGGCCGTTTTTGATACCGATGACAAACAACGCCTATCGGATGATCAACGGCGAGGGCGACGGGTTTCCGGGTGTGGTTTTCGACCGTTACGGGGACGTGGGAGTGTTGCAGATGCGAACTCCGGGGGCCGATTCGCTTGCCCCGCTCTTAAGCGAATTTGCGTCGGAGGTCGGCGTACGCCACGTATTGTGGAGAAAAGAGGAAGACGGCGTCTGGCTTGTCGGCCGTAAACCCGAGGTGCCCTTTCGCGAACACGGATTTTGGTTTACGGCCAACGTCGAAACGGGTCAAAAAACCGGTTTTTTTCTCGACCAGCGCAACCATCGCAAGCTTGCCTTCGATTTGGCCGAGGGACGCCGGACGCTCAACGCTTTTTCTTACACCGGCGGATTTGCGGTATGTGCGGCAAAAGGGGGCGCCGTGGAAACGTTGAGCGTGGACCTTTCCGCCGACGCCCTCGAACGTTGTGAGCGCCACTTGCGTGAAAACGGCCTCGGCGCCAATCACCGAACCCTCAAAGCCGACGTTTTCGACTATCTTCGCTCCGTGCAAAACGGCGCCTTCGACTTCGTCATCCTCGACCCCCCCGCTTTCACCAAACACATTTCGACCGTCGAAAAAGCCGCCCGAGGTTACAAAGACCTGAACATGAAGGCCATGCAAATTTTGCCGCCCGGCGGCTTGCTCATGACTTTTTCCTGCTCACAGCACGTTTCACCGGACTTGTTTTTGAAAATTGTTTTTTCCGCCGCCGCCGACGCTCGCCGCAACGCCCGCATCCTTTATCGACTATCCCATCCCGAAGACCATCCCGTTTCCATTTTTCACCCCGAAGGGGAATATCTCAAAGGATTGGTTTTGGTCGTCGATTGATTTTTCAATCGTTTTTGAGGGCAAAAAATTTCCGAACGCGTAAGATATCGGCATCTACGCGACAATTTTCGCGTTCCGGATGAAACGATTTTTATACCCAAATTCGGAAACTTATTTCAATAAGAGTTCTTAAAAACACAATAAATTCGGATTTTAAATATACTTAGTATTTTTGGTTTAGTTATTATTGAAAATTTTAATAATTACGATGTATAAAGAAGCCGAATCTAAACGAACGGGAATTTTTTGGACGTGTAAGAAAAAGATGAATTTGCTTTTTTCGTTGGGCAAAAGAGGATGATATTTGTATCGTCAAACAAAAACAAAAGAATCAACCATTCTCAAAGAAATAAAAAAATGGATTTTTTGAGAACGAAAAGAAAAGTCGAAAGGCTTGGAATAGGGTAGATTTGAACGGACGGTGGGTGTAAACCCGCCGTTTTTTTGTAACGTTATAAAAGAAAAAAACGTAATTTGGCGCAAATTCTACGAACATGACGACGTTGAGTTATTTAAGCAACGCGGAAATCGGTTTCATCGAAGGCCTGTACGCGGACTATCAAATCGACCCGGAGAGCGTCGGTCCCGAGTGGCGGCGGTTTTTCGAGGGCTTTACTTTGGGTGCGGATTATTCGGGTCGGCAAAAAACCAACGGCGCCCCCGTCGATTCCGCCGACCTCGAACATCTCAAAAAAGAAATCAGGGTCATCAACCTGATTAACGGCTATCGTTCGCGCGGCCATCTTTTCGCTAATACCAACCCCGTTCGTGCCAACAAAGCCTACGAGCCGACGCTCGACCACAAAAACTTCGAGCTTTCCGACAACGACCTTGACGAAGTGTTTCAGGCCGGACAAGAAATCGGCATCGGTCCGGCGCCCCTTTCCAAAATCATCGAACACCTTAAAGCGACGTATTGCGGGCCGATAGGCGTAGAGTTCAAATATATTCGTCGGCCGTCGGTCGTCAAATGGTTTGAATCGCGGATGGAGGCCGTTCGCAACACTCCCAAGTTTACTCCCGAAGAAAAAAAACAGATTCTTCGCCTCGTGGGACGGGCGACGTTCTTCGAGGAATTTTTGCAACGTAAATTCACGGGGCAAAAGCGGTTTTCGCTCGAAGGCGCCGAGGCCCTCATTCCCGCGCTCGAAGGCATCCTTGAAGAAGGCGCCGTTATGGGCATCAAAGAGTTTGTCATCGGTATGGCCCACCGCGGTCGTTTGAACGTGCTGACCAACATCCTGCGCAAAGAGTACGACGCGGTTTTCGGCGAATTTACGGGCAAGGGTTTGGCCGACGACGTCTTCGACGGCGACGTCAAATACCACATGGGCTTTTCGTCCGACCCCGTTTTGGACAACGGCCTGACCGTTCACCTCAGCCTTGCCCCCAATCCTTCCCACCTTGAGGCCGTCGACCCCGTCGTTGCGGGCATGGCCCGTTGCAAAATGGACCATCTCTACGGCGGCAACAACGGACTCATTTGCCCCATTTTGATTCACGGCGACGCCTCGCTCGCCGGTCAGGGAGTGGTTTACGAACTTATACAAATGTCCAAACTGCCGGGTTACGAAGTGGGGGGCACCGTTCACATCGTCATCAACAACCAAGTCGGTTTTACGACCAATCCCGAGGATTCGCGTTCGTCCACTTATTGTACCGACGTTGCCAAAGTTACCCTCAGCCCCGTTTTTCACGTCAACGGCGACGACCCCGAGGCGTTGGTTTACGTTACCAAGCTGGCGATGGCCTACCGCCAAGAATTCAAACAGGACGTGTTCATCGACGTAATTTGCTATCGCAAATACGGTCACAACGAAGGCGATGAACCGCGTTACACCCAACCCAAACTTTACGCCTCGATAGCCCGCCACCTTTCCCCCTACAAGGTCTACGCCCAAAAACTTTTGGACGAAAACGCTTTGACCGAAGCGGAAATCAAAGCCGTCGAAAAAGAAATTGCCGACCATCTCAACGAAGAGTTCGAACAGTCCAAAACCGAAGAGTATAAAATCGACACCAAAACGCGCCGAAGCTGGGAAGGCCTCACGTTCTACGACGACAACGTCCTTGAACCCAACCCCGATACGGGCGTCGATACCGAAAGCCTTAAATTTATCGCCCGGCAAATCGCCTTCGTTCCCCAAAATTTCAATTTACACAAAAACCTTGAGCGTATTTTCGCCCAACGACTAGACATGGTCGAAAAAACCGACAAAATCGATTGGGGTATGGGCGAACTTTTGGCATACGGTTCGCTTTTGAAAAACGGGACCCATGTACGCCTGACCGGTCAAGACGTGCGTCGCGGAACGTTTTCCCATCGCCACGCCGTCGTCGTCGACCAACAAACCGAAGAGACTTACTGTCCGCTTAACAACATCGCCGAGGGACAAGGCAAACTACACATCTACAACTCGCTTTTGAGCGAATACGCCGTCATGGGCTTCGAAC
The DNA here is from genome assembly GCA_937922655.1 of uncultured Bacteroidia bacterium. Lineage (GTDB taxonomy): Bacteria > Bacteroidota > Bacteroidia > J057 > CALAJH01 > CALAJH01. Next base: position 8,678 of record CALAJH010000050.1, on the reverse strand, counting down.
TGGGTTATGCGATGGCCAATCCCAAAGTCCTAACGATTTGGGAGGCGCAGTACGGCGACTTTTTCAACGGCGCGCAAATCATCGTTGACCAGTTTTTGAGTTCGTCGAAAACCAAATGGCAACGTTTGTCCGGCTTGGTTTTGCTTTTACCCCACGGTTACGAAGGCGGCGGCCCCGAACATTCCAGCGCCCGCATCGAAAGATTTTTGGTTCTTTGCGCCGAAAACAACATGTACGTCGTCAATTGCACGACGCCCGCCAACTTTTTTCACGCTCTTCGCCGCCAAATTTTAAGCTCGACGCGTCGGCCGTTGGTCGTTTTTAGCCCGAAAAGTTTGTTGCGCTTGCCGGCGTGTGTTTCGTCGCTCAAAGATTTCGGTCCCGGAACGACTTTCAAGGAAACTTACGACGACGATGCCGCCGAGCCCAAAAAAATAAAACGCGTCGTTTTCACTTCCGGCAAACTTTACTACGAACTTCTCGACGCCAAAATCAAGTTCGGTTTGGAAGAGACGGCCATCGTTCGTTTGGAACAGTATTATCCTTTTCCACAAGCGCAAGTGGACGAACTTTTCAAAAAGTACAAAAAAGCGGAATGGATTTGGGCGCAAGAAGAGCCGGGGAACATGGGGCCGTGGCCGTTTTTGGTGCGCAAACTTCGCAACGTCAAAATTGAATGCGTGGCCCGAAAAGAATCGGCCAGCCCCGCCACGGGAAGTCCTTACCAGCACCAACGCCAACAAGACTACATTATCAAAAAAGCGCTTGACCTCGACCCCGCGGTCGAACTCCGCAAATAAATTCGATTCGCGCCGTCCCCGCATTTTAGGGCGGGGACGGCGTTGTTTAGTCTTTCGGGGGCCTAAGGGCCTTGATTTTTTGGAGCGTCGAACGTTCGTCGTACGGGCTGAAAATCAACATGGCCAGTATGCACAAGGCCACGCCCGCCAAACCCGAGAGCCTCACGCCCAAGTCGGCGCCCGGCTCCTTTCCAAAGGTCAATAGCGCCGCGAAAACGACGATGCCCGCCGTCTGTCCCAGCTTCATGAGCGTGGTTCGCGCCGCAAAATACATCCCCTCCTTGTTTACCCCCGATTCGAGCGTATCCAATTCCGAAATGTCGGCCACGATAGTGTTGGGCAAAATACCCAAAAACGCCGCCGGCGCCCCGGCAAAAACACCTATCGTATAAATCAACGTCTCTTCCGACACCGGTATTTTGCCAATGAAAAAGATGATGCCGAACGGTACGGACAACATCAAAAACGCCACTTGTATCAACACCTTGCGCGACAGACGCCGCCCCAAAACGTTCACCAACGGATACGCCACGAATGAACTGACCAACATTGTAATCAATACCGTCGAAACGTAAGTCTCTTCTTTTCGCGCCAGTACCGTAACGTAATACAACAGTCCCGTTTCGATGATGGCCAAGCCCATCCAATATACGGCGTCGGAAAAGACAAACTGACGGAAACGCCGGTTTTGCAACGTGGATTTCAACGCCCGCCACACCGGTTCCGAGCTCGGGGACGAACGGCAGTATTTTTTTTCGTCGATGACGAATACGGGCAAACACATAAGCGCAAAGGCCAATACACATTCGGCGCCGATGGCGGCCCGAAAGGCGTCCACTTTGGCCATGCCCGTATTTTCGCCGATGGCTTTGGCCAAGTCGGGCGTGAGCGCGGCGGTAATGATGCCCAAAGCATAGGTAACGGAAATGTACGTCGAAAGTTCGAGGCGTTCTTTTTCGTCTTTTCCCAATTCGATGAGCAGGGCGTTGTGCGGCATGACGTACATGCCGAAAGAGATGAAAAACAAGGCCTGAAAACCCACCAGCCACGCGACGTTGAGGGGTGAAACGTCGGGGTCGGGCGGAAAAAACGACAAAAAACATGCAAAACACGCCGGTACGGCCCCCGCCGCCATAAATGGAATACGCCGGCCCCGTTTATGCGTCGAACGGTCGGACAAACCCGCGATAATCGGGTCGGTGAAGGCTTCCAACAACCGCCCGCCCGCCGCTATCAAGGAAATGGCGTTCAAAACCACGAAAAAACTTGCCTGCGTTATCAAAAACGGCAGACCCGCCTCGGCCGGCGGCAAATAAAAATACACCAAATTGACGGCCAATATGTTAATGAGCGTCGACCAACCCCATTGACCAAGCGCGTAAGCGACCTTGACGTGTGTTTTCACCTCCGAAAATCGCAAAATTATTCAAATTTTGGCGTGTTTTTGTTGAGGCGGCGCCGTTTTTACCATTGTGGATTGTATTTTTCAACCGTTCGGGGGCCGATTTGACCCGTTCGCCCTTTGCGTGTGTTTATTAGTTTGTTTTTTGCTAATTTTGCCAAAATCGGATATAGAATTCCACCCGGCATGCCTATAATGACGCGTTTTTTTTTCACGGCGTTGGCCTTGTTGTTGACGATTTGCTCAATGGTTTACGGTCAATTGACGGTCAATTTGACGCAGACCGCGCAACAATTGATTCAGGACGAGTTTGTCTCGGGCAACTCCAACGTTTCGAACGTTACGCTGGTGACGGGGTCGAACAATCCGCGAAGTTACGGACGGTTCGACCGACCGCCGGCGGGTACGCCCCAAGAAGTTTTTCAACGCGGCATCATTTTATCCACGGGACGCGCGGTCGATTTGCCCGGACCCAACTTCGACGACAACGCCTTAGGCAATGTTTCGGCTTCCACCAGTCTCGGTACCGCAGGCAACAACACGCTCAACCTTTACAGCGGACAAACCACTTACGACGCCACCGTCATCAGCTTCCAGTTTGTACCGACTTCTAACGTCGTACGATTTCGTTACATCTTTGCCTCCGAAGAATACACCGAATACGTCAATGCCGGCTTTAACGACGTTTTTGCCTTTTTGATTACGGGGCCGGGCATTGTCGGCGAGCCGGGTTTGCCCGCCAACACCCGAAACATCGCCCGTTTGCCCAACAATCAGCCCGTTTCCATCAATACCGTCAATCACTTGACCAATACTTCCTGTTTCAGGAACAACGTCGCCGGTTTTTTGGGTTTGATTCCGGGACCGTACAACATCGAATACGACGGCTTTACTTGCATCCTTACCGCCGAAAGCCCCGTCATCCCCTGTTCCACTTATACGCTTCAATTGATGATTGCCGACGCGGGCGACCGTATTTACGACTCCGCCGTCTTGCTCGAAGCCAATTCGTTTGAGTTTGCCGGCGATACTTCTTCCGTCGCCTCGTTGCTCAATTTATTCAACGGCCAACCCATTACCTACGAGTCCTGCGACAACGACATCCGTTTCACCATTCGTCGTTCGACCACCGTCGCCAACAGCGCCACCCAAAACGACACCATATTCTTTGAACACGTTGGCACGGCCACGCATCTTTTGGATTATTACCTCGAGCCGCCGTATGCCGTTTTTACGCCCGGCCAAACGGAGGTGATTGTCAATATGTTCCCGATATACGACGGCGTCGACGAACCCGACGAGACGGTGATTCTCAGGTTCGTTGCACCCGGTACATGCGGGCAAATACGGGAACTTCAGGCAATAATTAGAAACGTCAATTATAACTTGCAGGTCAATCCTCCCAACGATACGACGATATGCGCCCCGCCCGGAACGGTTACCTTAAACTTGCTGGCGGGCGTGGTCTCGGGGCCGCCGGGCGTTACCTACCGTTGGACCAATTTGGCCAACGGCCAAGTTCTGAGTACCAATCCCAATTATTCCCTTTCCGTCACCCAGAACGTTTCCATCGAAGTGAGGGTCATGGCAAACGTGTGCAACGTTCCCGACGTGCGCGACACCATCCACGTTACCATTCTCACCCCCGACCCCAACAATCCGCTGATCATAAGCATTCCCGACATTCCTCCGATTTGCGGGGGAGAGCCGATAGTCTTGTCGCCCGTCGTTTCGGGCGGCGTGGGAAGCTCTTATACCGTTACCTATTACCAAAACGGCAATCCGATTGGAAACGGCGTACCGTTTTCCTTCAACCCCACCACTTCGGGAAATCTGTTGATAGAGGCGGTGGACGAATGCGGCTATTCCGTTTCGGTGTTCAGACCATTCGTCGTCGAACCCGGTACAATGCTTGCCTCCAACGACGCGGTTATCTGTTCGGGGCAAAGTACGACGCTAACCGCCGGCGTACAGAACGGCGCCCTGGGTTCGGGGTATATCTACAATTGGCGCGTCGTCGGTACGAATGCTTTCGTCGGCGGCGGAACGTCCGTGACCGTCAGTCCGTCCCAGACCACGACGTATTACGTTTCCTCGCCCGATTTTCCTTGTGGCAACGATACCGTGACGGTAACGGTCATCGAAAGTACGATAATCCAACCGATAACGGCGCAAACGGTTTGCCCGGGCCAAAGCGCGACGTTTACTGCCAACGCTACGGGACAGGGAAACATCGTCTATACATGGACTCCCCCCGCAGGGGCTCCGTTTGTGGGCAATCCGTTTACCCCTACCGTCGGGGTTTCGACGACGTTTACGGTGACGGCGCAAGGCGATTGCGGTACGGCTCAAACCACCGCCCAACTCGTTGTTTTGCCCAACGACCTTTCGGCCAATCCGGTCTTGGATCCGGACGGCGGTACGGTCTGTGCCAATACCGACGTGTATTTATCCGTCCTTGCCTCCGGCGGAACCCCGCCTTACACCTACTCGTGGACGGGCGCAACGGGTAACGGCCCCAACGTTACCGTCAATCCCACCGGGCCCACAACCGTCAGTGTCAATATTTCCGACGCCTGCACGACCATCGTCCGTTCCGTGGATTTGAATGCGCACCCGCCGCTCGTCGTCGAAGAAATCGCGGACGTTACGATATGCCAAGGCCAACCCGTAACGTTGAGCGCAAATATTAGCGGCGGAAGCGGCAACTACGTGGTGCAATGGCGGCGCGTGGCGGGCAACGTCAGCGTCGGTAACGGCAATCCCGTTACGTTTACCCCTACCCAAGCCGGACAATATTCTTTGCGCGTAACCGATGTCGATTGTGGAAGTCAAGAGTTGCGGCTTTTTAATGTCAATTTTATCCCACCCTTTACCCTCGACCTCATCGCCAATCAAACGATTTGCGCCGGGCAAACGGCTACCTTTAACGCTCTTGCCTCTTCCACTTCCGGAACCGTAACGTATGAGTGGACGCAGATGCCCGCCAACACTCCCGTGGGTTCCAACAGCCCGACACTCAATATTTCCCCCACCGCCACAACCGCATACCGCCTTCGCGTAACCGACGACTGTGCCACCCGAACCGTGGATTTTACCGTAAACGTCCTACCCGACAATTTGAACTTTACCCTTTCGGCCAATCCCGGTACAAGCGTTTGCACCGGCAACAGCGTAACTTTTTCCGCCAACGTTACGGGTGGCACGGGCAATCTGAGTTATCTTTGGACTTACGGCGCCCAAACAGGTTCGGGAACGACTTTCACCGCAACCATTACGGGCGCGGGGCAGGTTTCATTGGCCCTTTCCGACGATTGCCGAACCGTCACGCGGACTTTGGACATGACCGTTGAACCGCCCGTGAGTCTGGTTCCCCCGCCGGCGACGACAATATGCTTCGGCGCAACGACCACCCTCACCGCCAACGGCTCCGGCGGACAGCCTCCGCTAAATTATCAATGGACGGGGCCGAACGGATTTTCCAATACGGGCGCGTCCGTTTCCGTTTCCCCTCAAGACAACGCAACCTACACCGTTACCCTTACCGACGCTTGTGGAACGTCGCTTACCGAAACCGTCGTTGTAACCGTCCGTCCCGATTTAAATCTTACTCCCATTGCCAACCAAACGATTTGTCAAGGGCAGAGTGTCGATTTGACCGCCGTTTATTCGGGGGGAACGCCGCCCGTAGTCATGGAATGGTACCGGCTTCCCGACGCCACGCCGTTTTCCAACGCCGCGTCGGCGAGTTTGAACCCGAGCGTAACCACCAACTATCGTTTGGTCGTGCGAGACGAATGTTTTACCCGACAATCCGACTTTACGATAACGGTCGTTCCCTCGAACTTGGCCGCCATGCCCATCACGGTTTTGCCCGCCAATACGGTATGCGTCGGTACAACCATTACGCTTTCTACGAACACATCGGGCGGTTCGGGCAACTACGTTTGGACGTGGAGTCCGCCGGCGCCAAGCTCTTCCACCGCCTCGTTCGTCGTTACCGAAGCCGGCGCCTATTCCGTTACCGTTTCCGATGGTTGTCAAACCGTTACGCGAAGCGTTAATATCAACGTCGCGCCGCCGTTGAATTTGACTGCCTCCGACGACGCGACGATTTGCATCGGTGAAAGCACAACCTTGATTGCCAACGGTTCGGGAGGTTTGCCCCCGTTAAGCTATCAATGGACGGGACCCGACAATTTTGCCCAAACCGCCTCGTCCGTTACCGTTTCTCCGACCGCAACGCCGTCGGTGTATACCGTAACTTTGACCGACGTTTGCGGAACAAGCCTTAGCGAAACCGTTGCCGTCAATCTTTTTCCCGACCTAACGCTCGTCCCGCAGACCAATCATACGATCTGCGAAGGTGAAACCGTTGATTTAACGGCGGAATACTTTGGCGGCAACCCGCCCGTAACCGTTGAATGGTTTCAACTTCCCAATACGACCGTCCCCGTTTTTTCGACAACGTCGGTAACTTTGAATCCTACGACGACGACCCACTATCGTTTGGTCGTTCGCGACAACTGCTTTACCCGCCAATCGGATTTTACGATAACGGTAACGCCGTCCAATTTGGCATTGAGTCCGATTATCGTCCAGCCCGCGACGACCGTGTGTTTGGGAACGACGGTAACGCTTTCTGCCAATGCGTCGGGCGGTTCGGGAATCTACAATTACACTTGGACGCCTTCGGGACCGAATTCGGGTACGGCGCAGTTTGTCGTTACCGAACCGGGAACGTATTCGTTGGTCGTGGACGACGGTTGCAACACTCGCAGCCGCACCGTCAATATCAACTTGGCGCCCGATTTGACGCTTGTCGCTTCGGGAACGGCGACCATTTGTCTCGGGGCAAGCGCAGAATTGACCGCAAGCGCCACGGGTGCTTTTGCCGTCGGTACGCTTCCCGTTTGGACGGACGGCAACAACAACGTTGTCGGTTCAGGCAATGTTAGCGTTTCCCCAAGCGCCACCACCGTTTATACAGCCGCCATTTCCGATTCTTGCGGCAACACCCTGACCGAATCCGTTACCGTTACCGTTCGGCCCGAACTTCTGCTCGGCGAGCTCGAAGACCGAACGATATGCGAAGGAGAAAGCACGACGTACATTGCCGTCGCATCGGGCGCCGGAACCATAAACTATTCTTGGGCGAACGCCGGCGGAAACGTTGGTTCCGATTCCCCCAATATCACTTTAAATCCCGTTGTCACAACGACCTATACCCTGACCGTTGCCGACGATTGCTCGTCGCGTTCGGAAACGTTTACGGTGAACGTACACCCTGCGACGCTTGCGATAAACAACTTTACGGCCCCCTCGGCCGTATGCGCGGGTACAACGCTAACCTTTTCTCCGACGGTTTCGGGAGGCTCGGGAAACTATACCTACACGTGGATACCCACGGCTACCGCCGTACCGACGGCTTCGTTTACGATTAATGCGCCGACGACCGTTGTTTTGACCGTTTCGGACGGTTGCCAAACGGTTTCCGAAACGCTTTCCATCGATATTAACACGCCGATAACGATAAGCGCGGTTTCGGATACGGCGATATGTCCCGTTACGGGCGTGGCAACGCTGAACGCCGTGGTACAAAACGCTTTTGGCGCCCAAAATCCGGTGCAGTGGTTTACGCAAGGGGGAACGGCCGTCGGTTCGGGGGCAAGCGTGGACGTGACTCCCGTCGCGACAACGACCTATTACGCCACCGTTTCCGACGCCTGCGGTTCGGCGCAATCGAATCCCGTAACCGTTACCGTTTTGCCCACCGCCACGCTCCAGCCCATCGACGACGTTACGATTTGTCAAGGCGAAAGTGTGAATCTAACCGCCGTAGCGTCGGGCACGGGAACGCTGCAATACCGTTGGTCAAACGTCGTTACGGGCGCCGTGGCAAGTTTTACGCCCAACGTTTCGTTGGCTCCTTCCGTCACGACGGACTACCAAATCCAAATCACCGACGATTGCACAGCGCTTTTCGACCCTTTCCGTATCAACGTCGTTCCCGCAAACTTAACTCTTGCGCCATTGACGGCGGCGGCAACGGTGTGCGAAGGTTCAACCGTTACTTTGGCGGCCAACGTTTCGGGCGGTTCCGGCAACTATACGTATACATGGACTCCAACCGCACCCAATTCCCCGTCCGCCGATTTTATCGTTTCCGTACCAACGACGATATCCTTGACCGTTTCCGATGGATGTATGTCCGTTTCCGAGTCGGTTTTTATCGACGTAAATACGCCGACGCAGATTTCGGCCTTCGGCGACGTCAATATATGTATTGGTTCTTCGACGACGATAGGCGCGAACGTTTCGGGCGGCTTGGGCGGCATCACGGGGCCGGTGTGGACGAACGCGGCGGGCAGCGTCGTCGGTACGGGCGCGACGATTTCGGTTTCGCCGCAAAGCAGTACGTATTTTGTGGCGACGGCGACGGACGAATGCAACGTTGCGGCGCGGGATACGGTGTG
>CALAJH010000049.1 GCA_937922655.1 uncultured Bacteroidia bacterium | reverse complement strand
CCCCTTCCAACGTATCCTGTCGCGCATGGCGAGCGGACGCTTGCCGATGTAAAGCACGTAAGTGCGCGGAAAAACCAACTTTCGCCGCAACTTGAAGACCTTGAGCGCGACCAAAACCCAATACAACAACACGCGAAGAATCATTGTTTCGTCGTGTTGGGCCTGAAACTCAAGAATCAAGAGCCGACGTTTGCCGTCGGGAAAACGGGCGACGCGCACGCGGTCGGCCAAATTGAAATTGACTTCCGCCAATTCGACGGGAAAAGGCACGCATTCGGCAATCGGCGTGCCAAAAGCCGCAAAGAAAAACTGCTCGGGTGCGGGGTCGAAAACGTCTTTGGCCGCAAAATCGAATTTCATCCCCAAAATTAGCGTTTTTGCCCCGAATGGAACACTTTTCCGGCCCAAGCGCGTGCTTTTTCCCTACAATATCGCATTGGTTTGGAAGATGCGCCCTCGCAGAAACTTTATCTTGCTTTTTTGGACCGCGTCGTCGTGAATTTTTGGACTTGTTTTTTTTTTGGCCGGTAAACCCGTAAATTTGTCCGTTATATGTGTAGCAACCCTACCTATATGAAAAAACGCATACTTTTATTGGCGACGGCGGCGATGTTCGTTCAAGCTTGGGCGCAAACCCCGCCCCCGCAAAAATGGTTGGACAACACCCAAGGTACTGCCGCCGGCAGCGGCGTGCGCTCGGGCGACGTCGACATTCCCCGAACCGTTACCGTCGAGGCCGTCGTTCGTTTCAACGTCGCCCCTACCGGAAACGTCAGCATCGTTTCCAAGCACTCGACCAACGACGCCGCCAACGCCAACTACGTTCTTCGTCCCGACCGCTTTGAGTTCGTTACTCGCGTCGGAACGACCAACACCCTTCGCACCGTAATCAATCCCTGCACCCTCGAAGTGAACAAATGTTACCACCTCGCGGGCGTTTACGACGGCCAACGCGCCTACTTTTACGTCAACGGTTGTTTGGTAAACAGCATCGAGGCCACGGGCGATTTGCTTCAAAACAACGTCAACGTCGGCATCGGTTACCGCTCCAACAACGCCGAGCGTTTCCGAGGATTTATCGACCAAGCGCGGGTATGGAACGTTGCACGCACCCAAGTTCAAATCCGCGACAACATGTACGCCAACCTTTCCACCCCCCAAACGGGCTTGGCGTTGTATTTTCACTTCGACAACTACGTTTCGGGAAATACGGTGAACAACTTGGCGGGCGGCCCCGCAAGCTACAACGGCACGCGCGTCGGAAGCGCGGCCATCGTCGACCAAAACCTCTGCACCAATTTTGAACGTCCCGAATTTACGATGACCGCTCCCAACGTGCTTTGCGGAGGTGAAACGTTGAATCTTAGCGTGTCTCCGATTTTGTCCGACGCGGCCTATCAATGGTTGGGTCCCAACGGCTTTAGCGCGTCGGGGCCCAACATCGCCATAAACAATTTTATGCAGTCGCAAGGCGGCGAATACAGCTGTGTGGTCTCTCGTAGCTGCTGCGCGGAAACGCTGACGACGTTCGTCGGGGCTTGTCCGGCATTGGAAGCCGTTTCGTCCCGTCAAAATATGTGCGCCGGCCAAACGTCGATGCTTAGCGTTCTTAACCCCACGGCTTTCAAAAATTACGTTTGGGAACCGTCCGCGAGCTTAAATACAATCAACGGCCATACGGTTTTCGCCTCTCCCCAGCAAACGACGACCTACACCGTTACGGGCTACACCCTCGACGGTTGTGTTTGTTCGGCAACCGTTACCGTCGTCATCGGTGACGGCTCTGCAAGCCTTAACGTCAGCCGCAGCGAAGTGTGCGCCGACGACACCGTATCCATCATTGGGACGGGCAACATAACCGCGTGGTTTCGCAACGGCGTATTTTTTCAGCCGCCGCCCAATCACACGCTTGTCGATGCGTTGTATGAAACGACAACTTATCGCATTCGCGGTATTGACGCCATCGGTTGTGCTTTTGATATTACTCGAACGGTAAACGTCATACCCAGGCTTGAAGTTGCGGTGTCGGCGCCGCCGGCCACGTGCATCTCGGCTCCCGTGACTTTGTCCGTGCAAAATCCCATTCCGGGGGTAAATTATTACTGGATGCCGGGCAACGAATTCGGGCCGACTATCGTCGTCAATCCTGCGCTGTCTACGATTTACACGGTGGTGGCAACGGCGGAAACGGGCTATTGCCCGACGATGGTCGAAGCGCCCGTAGTTCGGGGGCCGATTCCATTCGGACTTAACGTCTCCGATACGGTAACGATTTGCGCGGGCGAATCGTTGACGCTTTTCGTGCCCGACGCACCGAACGGCGCCCAATATCAATGGTCGCCGTCGGTACATCTAAACATGGATTTTGGGCCGTCGGTAGTGGCCACGCCCCCTACCGACATAACCTATTCGGTAACCGGCTTTTTGCCCGGGTGCGAACCGGTAACCCGAACGGTCAGGGTGCGCGTAACGCGTAATGCGCCCGTGAGCGTTTCAACGACCGCCGCTTTCGTTTGCTTGGGAGGCTCCGCCATCTTGACCGCTTCCGGAGCCGACGAATATGTCTGGAGCACCGGACAAATCGGACAAACGATTGACGTATATCCCACACAAACCACGACCTACACCGTCACGGGTTACGCGGAAGGCCTTTGTGAAGCGACGGCCGAGACAACTATCGTTGTCAACCCTTTGCCCGACGTTCAAGTGACCGCCCAGTTTTCGCAAATATGCTTAGGACAGTCTTTGCAGTTGCAATTTTCCGGCGCGGAATACTATTACGTAAGTCCGGGCGACGTCTTCACCAACGCCTCCAACTTTATGGTGCAACCCGGACAAACAACGACTTACACCGTTGTGGGAACCACCCCGGGAGGATGCGTCGATGTGGCCTATTACGTCTTGGGCGTCGTCCCCAATCCGGGCAATTCCTTGACCGTAACGGGCAATACGACCGTATGCGTGGGCGGTATGACAACCCTCACCGCCTCAGGAGCCTTGACCTATGTTTGGGAGCCGGGTTACCGTATCGGCGCGGAACTTTTGGTGCAAGACCTCGACCAAACCACGACCTTCACCGTCTACGGTTACGACGACGTTAACGGCGGCTGTTCGGCTATACGAACGGTAACGGTGAGCGTCGTCGAACCGCACGACGTCGCCATTGTCGGCGATGACTTTGTCTGCGACGGCTCGTCGACGACGCTTCGCGCCCGCGCTTACCGCGACGGCGTCGACCTTGCGCCGAACACGCTGACGTATCTGTGGAACACGGGCCTGACAACCGAAACCATCGACGCATTGGAGGCCGGTACCTACGAAGTACTCGTTACCGACGTGTACGGTTGCGTGGTCGGCGCCGCGCACAATATTTACGTTCCCGAGCGGCCGACGGTTTCCGTTCCGGCCACGCGCATATGCCGCACTTCGCCGCCGATGGCGATTGATTACTCCCCTCCCGGGGGCTTTACCGCCGTCAACGGCATACCCACCTCTTTCGTCAATGCTCAAGCCATTGAAGTCGGAATTAACACCGTCAGTTACACCTACACCACGCCCGAGGGGTGTGTTTATACGGCGGTAACGGAAATCGAGGTCGTGCCAAATACGCTGAGCGGTTTTGCAACGCCCAATTCGACGACGTGCGCCGCATGTAACGACGCTTGGGTGCGTTTGACGGCCGTCGGCGGCGAGGGTCCGTTCCAATATTCGTTGGACGGCGTTAATTTCCAAGACGGCCGTTTGTTTTACAATTTGTCTCCGGGAAGTTACGTGGGAACGATACGCGACGCCATCGGTTGCACGCGTACCGTCAATTTCCGTATCAACTCGTGTACGCTTCCGCGCAATTTTTCGTTTGAAACCTTGACGGCGTCGAGCGTTCGCGTTTCGTGGGAATCGGAATCGCAGGGCGCCCCCTATTCTTTGCGTTACCGTCGATTCGGAACGACGACCTGGTACATCGTCAACAACATTACGACCGCTTCCCACGTTATCGACAATCTGGTTTTGGGCCAAAGCTACGAATATTATGTAACCACGTCGTGCGGCAACGCGTCGGCCATCGGCACCTACGTACACAGCCTGCCTTCTTGCCCGGCGCCAAGCAACGTTTCGACCGTCGTCTCTTCCAACAACACGCTTTACGTTTCATGGACGGGAACGCAAAGCGCGAATATGTACTACATTGCATGGACGGCCGCCGGTCAACCCGTGGATTGGACTACGGCGGTTTCCACCACCCAAAACAACGTTGTTTTGACCCTTCCCGCCGGCGAAGGCGCTTACGAGATTTACCTGCGGGCGCAATGCGGCGACGAATGGTCGATATACACCGTTCGGACGATAACGGTGCAGAGTTGTCCGGTGGCCCAAAACGCAACCTTGCAATGTTCGGGCGAACGTTTGCGTGCCGCGTGGACCAACACCCAAACCATTCCGAGTTCGTGGACGGTTTCTTGGCGGAAAAACGAGGCCGGCGCCGTTTGGACGAGCGCCGTCGTAACCGGCACGACCCTTGAATATCTTTTGCCCGCAGGCTTGGAATTTGGTGCGACGTACCAATTTCGGGTGCAATCGCGTTGCGGGGACGTAACGGGCGATTTTTCGGCGGTGGCAAGCGCGGTGAACAACTGCGGCGAACCGACTTCGGCCTGTCCGAACGCGGCCAACGTTCAAGTCGGGTGTGTAAACGGACAGTACGTGGCGACATGGACCAACGTTCCGTTCGGACAGCAACCCGAATTTTGGACCCCGATGTGGCGGCTCAACGAACCCGGCGCCGCTTGGGTAAACGGCACGATTTCGGGCATATTCAACAGTTTTGTTTTGCCCAACGACCTTTTGTCCGGACGCAATTACCAATTCCGTATTCGTTCGCGTTGTGGTACGACAATCAATCTGCCAACGACGCCCGTGAACTTTTTCACTTCATGTGCGGCCGGACGTTGGGCCGAAAACAACCAAAGCCTCGAAGACGAATTTGTGGTTTACCCCAATCCCACGGACGGCGAAATACAAATTCGGTTTACCGCCCCCGAAGGCCGTGCCGCCGTTACGGTTCACGACCTAAGCGGAAAAATTGTCGCTCAATTCGAGCGCGAAACCCTCTCGGGCCGCAACGTTTTCAACTTTGCGCTCCCCGAAACCGCCAAAGGAATTTATGTGTTAAGCTTGCAAACCAAAGACCGAACGCGACGAGTAAAACTGACCGTCCTTTAAAACTTTAAGGAATAACAAAACCGGCCCCTACAACGGGGGCCGGTTTTGTTTTATGGATTGAATTCGTACGGAACGGTCCGTGTTGGGCGAAACGGACGTTGTCCGTTCCAAGCCCTCAACTTTTTCGTAAAATTAAGCGAATCGTCGTCCTTTTGGGACGAAAAATCCGCATTTGCCGTGCGTCGTTTCCGGCCGTTTCGTTTGTTGTCGCTTTCGACCCGTCAAACTACGTTTACTTCGGGCGGGAGTTAAGCCACCGTGACGGCTTGTTGGGGTTGTTGTACCTTGGGTTCGAGTTCTTCTTGTTCGAGCGGGAGCTTGACGGTGAAGGCCGTGCGTCCGGGGCGCGATTCCACCGTTATTTCCCCGTGATGTTTTTCGACGATTTTTCGGCAAATATCCAGTCCCAATCCCGTTCCTTCGCCTTGAGGTTTGGTGGTAAAGAACGGCTCGAAAATCCGGGGTAAAATATGGTCGGGAATGCCGGGGCCGTTGTCGGCAATGGTTACAAAAGCGTATTCGTCGTTGCTGTGAACGTCTATCGTAATTTGCCCGGAGTAGTTCATCGCTTGAATCGCATTGACGATGATGTTCGTCCAAACTTGGGAAATTTCGTCCGCCAATACCGGCACTTCGGGCATGTCTTGGTAGTTGCGCTTGATGGTGATGCCGTGTTTGATTTGATTGGTATAAAGCGTAAGGACGTTTTCTATGGTTTCGACCAAGTCGGCGAGAACGAATCCCGTTTCTTTGCTGATGTGCGAATAGTTTTTGAGGGCTTTGACGATACGCGCGGTTTTGTCGGCGGCAACCATGATGTTGTCCAAATTGACTTTCGCTTGACCGAGTTTAACGGCGGCGTCGAGCAGTTCCTCGGCGTAATCGGAAAGGAGTAAGGGTATGAATCGGTCGACGTTTTCGGTCAGGCGGATTTCGGTTAGGGCGGTGGCGACGCTTTCGGCGTTTTCTATACCTTCGGATTCAAAAAGTTTGGTGATTTGGCGGCGGAGTTGGCGTTCTTCGCGGGTGGTGTAGCGGGTTTGGGAGGTGGCGGCGGCTTTGAGAAACTCTTGAGCGTCGGCGCGTAATTCTTCGGGCAAACCCGCCAAAAACACCGGCAATTCCACGGCGATTTCGGGCAACAGCCGCTCCATGTTGCGGCCCGAGGCGTTCACCGCGCTGATGGGCGTATTGACCTCGTGCGCCACGCCGGCCACCAATTGCCCCAAGGCCGCCATTTTTTCCGACACCAACAACCTGTCCTGTGCCGACTTCAATTCTTTGAGCGCCGACTGCAGTTTTTGGTTCGTTTCAATGAGTTTTTTCTCAAAATTTTTGCGTTCGGTGATATCGGATTCGATGGCGATGAAATTGACGACCGTACCCGTTTCGTCGGTAATGGGGCTGATACTGAGTGTAATCCAGTAGGGTTTGCCGTGTTTGGTGTAATTGAGGATTTCTTCGGTAAACGGTTTGCGTTCAAGAAGATATTGACGAATGCGGGCAACGGTTTTGGGGTCGGTGTCGGGGCCTTGCAAAAGTTCACCCGGTTTTTTACCCTTGACTTCTGCCAAAGTATAGGCGGTAATGCGTTCAAAGCCGTCGTTGGCCCATTCGATGCGCCCGTCCGCGTTCGTGATTATCACCGCGTTTTCCGTTTTCGAGGCCACCAACGACAAGCGTTTCAAATCCGATTCGATGCGTTTGCGTTCGGTGATGTCGGATTCGATGGCGATGAAGTTGGTCAGCGTTGCGTTTTCGTCGAAAATCGGGGTGATGTTCAGGGCCAGCCAATAGGGTCTGCCGTCTTTGGAATAATTGAGGATTTCTTCGGTGAACGCGACTTTTTCGCTTAATTTTTTGCCGATGCGTTTGACGGTTTCGGGGTCGGTGTCGGGGCCTTGCAGGAATTTGCCCGGCGTTTTGCCCAACACTTCGTCCAAGCGATAGCCCGAGATGCGGGTAAAGCCGTCGTTGACCCATTGAATGATTCCTCGGGCGTCGGTGATGATGACGGCGTTGTCGGTTTTGTCGGCGACGAGCGAAAGTCGTTTGAGGTTTTCTTCGTTTTTTTTGCGTTCGGTGATGTCGGATTCGATGGCGATGAAGTTGGTCAGCGTTCCGTTTTCGT
>CALAJH010000048.1 GCA_937922655.1 uncultured Bacteroidia bacterium | reverse complement strand
GCTTAATCAAAACTCCTCGGGCTCTTTCACTGCCTTCGGTTTGCCTTTGGGTTGCAATACTTTGACCATTCGCGACGGTAACGGATGTGAAGTCAGCCAGACGGTCTGCGTCGAAGGCCTCGATTTTGCCTTCTTGAACGTTACGAATCCCAGCGACAGTGGTCCCGGACGTTTTGATATTTCAATTGCCAACGGCTCGGCTCCTTACTACGTTTATTTAAACGATGCTTTCCAAGACACTATTTTCGATTCGTTCCTCGGACTCGGATTTGAAAACTTGGAAGCCGGTCAGTATTGCGTGAGAATCGAGGACGCGCAAGGCTGTTCGGTCGAAGAGTGTATCGTGCTTAGCCCGGGCTGCGGCTTTAGCGTAAACCTTGAAGTTACCCAAATTGGATGTTCGGGCGCTACCGACGGCGAAATATTCCTTTGCGTAACGGGCGGTACGGGCCCATTGGAGTACTCTACCGACAACGGCATCAACTGGTTTGCTTTCACGGGAACGTGTGAAAACTTTGTCAATTTGGCCGAAGGCACCTACGTTATCCTTATACGTGACGCAGCGGGATGTATCGAACAACTGCCGGACGTCGTTTTGGCGCCGCAATATCCGGCGTTCAACATAACGAGTGTTAATTTGATTCAACCCACTCCGGGATTGTGCAACGGTCAAATTCAACTTACGCTGGACGGTGGTTTTGCGCCCTTTACCGCTACGGTAAACGCTCAGCCCGCCGGTACCTTCTTCTCATCGGTCGTCAACCTTTTGGGGCAGTGCGGCGGGACGAAAACCGTTTGTATCAGCGACCAAAACGGATGTACGGTTTGTGAGCAGTTGCTTTTGGACTGCGGTATTTCCGCGACGGTGGCGAGCGTTACGCCTTCTTGCGCCGGTCAAACGACGGGTAGCGTGACGATTTCCGCTACGGGGGGCGTGGCTCCCTTGCGTTATTCGATTAACGGTGTGAATTTCCAAGCCTCGCCCGTCTTTACGGGTTTGGCGGCCGGTTCTTATACGATAACCATCCAAGACGCGGCGCTTTGCGACTTGACGGTTTCGGTGACCGTTCCTTCGGCCAATGCGCCCGTTATCCAAATTGCACAAATCGATCCCGACCAAAACCAATCAAACGGTCAAATTTGGGTGAACGTCTTTGGCGGCGCCACGCCGATTCGCATTCGTTTGCGCAACTCTTCGGGTTCGCTCATTGGCGACCAACTTGCCTCTTCGTTCCAGTTTACGGGTTTGCCCGGCGGATGTTACGGTGTGGAAGTTCAAGACGGCGCCAACTGTACGTACGCCCAACAGATTTGCTTGGCGCAGCCGTGTTCGTTGACGGTCAATGCTACTTCGAACGGAACGTCGTTCTGTGCGGGTGAAGTTATCGAGCTTTTCGCGCAAGCAAGCGAGGCCGGCGTAAGCTATCAATGGACGGGTTTGGGTATGACCGGCGCGACGAACATGAGCATGGCCTCCGCCGTTCACTTCACCAATCCTTGCTCGAATCAAGGCTCCTGTTTGTTGGGTTACGAGGTTGTCGCCCGTAATGCCGAGGGTTGCGAAGCCCGCGACACGGTCGTCGTTCGTTTTGTTCCCGCCGTTACCATCACGCCGTTGGGGCCGGTGGAATATGTACAAGGCGCGGTCATCAATACGATTTTGACGGCCTCCGCTCCGGGCAACGCTCAGGTTCAATGGTTCTTGAACAACGAACCCATTCAAGGCGCCAACGCTACGACCTATACCGCCACGCAAGCCGGTTGCTACACCGCCGGCATTAACATCAACGGTCAATTCTTTGCCTGCAACACGGGTGCGGTTTGCATCACCGACGACATCATCGCCGGCGTGCAAGCGGATACGATTTACTATTGTGAAGGCAGCGATTGCGTTGAAGTTACGGCCGAAGGCCCGGCGGGAACGCAATTCTATTGGACGCCCCCCGGCGGATTGAGCAGCCAATACGGCCAAACGGTTTGCATCCGTCCGCGTCGCACTACGACCTATTCCGTAACGATGACCGACGCGAACGGCAATTTGATTGCCGTGGACGAATTTGTTGTCGTACGTCGCCAACGTCCGGTGGTTTCGGTGGTTCCGCAAGGTTCGCTCCAATTCTGCCAAGGCGCGTATGTGGACTTGGTCGGATTGTACAACCCGAATTATGTGTACACGTGGTTGCGCAACGGTCAGCCGGTACAACAAGGCATGGGGCAAGCGAACGCGACGTATCGCGCCACGCAAACGGGCGCTTACGTCTTGCGCGTAACCGACGCGGTTACCGGATGTTCGCGCGAAGGTTTGGCCGTACCGGTCAATGTCAATCCCGCGCCCTTTGAATTTACCGTTACCCCGGCTTCCGCATTTATATGTGGCGGCGAGTCGGCTACGTTTAATGCATCGGTAGTCGTTCCCGGCAATCCCAATCCTTCCGTCGTGTTTAGGTGGACGCTCCCCAACGGAACGACGTTTATCGGCGAACAACTGACGACCGACGTTCCCGGAACGTATAGCGTAACGGCGCAAGTGCAAGGTTTTGAATGCGTACCGACGCGTACGGTTACGCTCCAAGTTTCCAATTTGGCCGTCGCGCAAACGAACGTTACGATTTGCAACGGACAATCGGTAACCTTGACGGCTTCGGGGGCGAACTCTTATACGTGGACGAACTTTATTACGGGTCAAGTGCTTGGCACGGGTTCGACTTTGACGGTTTCTCCCTCGATAAACACGGCTTATCAAGTCACGAGCGATTGCGGCCAAACGGCTACGGTTACCGTGGCGGTATTGCCGTTTAACTTCAATCCGCCGTCCGACGTTTACGTTTGCGCCAACAATCCTTTTGACGTAACGTTGTCTTTGTCGGCGCCGTTCCCGCAAATCGTACAATGGTTCTTGGGCAATACTTTGGTGGCCACGGGAACTTCGATTCAGGTCAATCCTTCCGAAACGACGGTTTACCGCGTGGTGGGAAGCAATTTGAATGGCTGTACGGCCGAAGCGAATGTAACGGTTTTCGTTTCCGACCAAGATTTGATTATCGACTTTGACGGCAATCCCGCTACGTTCAACGACAACTACGAGTTGATTTGCGCCGAAGAGTTCTATCAATTCGACCCGATTGTCCGCAATTCTTCGGGCGAAGCGATTACATCGGGCTTGAACTTCCGTTGGGATTGGATTGAAGGCGATTCGGATTTCACGCCGGCGCAACAATTCACCCGCAACCCGAACATCCAAGTCTTCGGCACGACGACGTTTACCTTGACGGTCAACGGCGCCGGATGCGAAATTTCTCGTATAATTACGCTGGAAACCTTGCCGGCCATCAATGCCATAGCGACGGGGCCGTCGGCATTGGTATGCTCGGGCGGCGGCGCTCAGTTGAACGTGGTCTTTATCGACGGTTCCAACCCCAACGCTTATGCTTACGAGTGGTTGCCGGGGGCAAGCCTGAACAATCCGTTCGTTGCCGCCCCGATTGCCACGCCCGCCGGCACGACGACCTACACCGTCGTCATCACCGACCCCAACACCGGTTGCCAAATCAATCGCGAGGTAACGGTGAACGTATCGCCGACCCCTGTTATTGCCGACATTTCCGGTCCGTCCATCGTGAACCGTTGTACGGGAGAAACGTTCAACTTTGAAACGCCCGACGTGGGAGCGAACGCGCAGTATTTCTGGTACGTCAACAACGAGTTGGCCGAAGGTCCGCCGTTCAGCAGCCGATTCTTCAACTGGAACCAAGGCGGCCTCTACCGCGTGGTGGTGGTGGCCGGCGACTGCCAAGCCTCGGCGGAAAAAATCGTTCTCAACAACGACCAAGCCCTTCCGCCGACCAACTTTGCTTACAACTGTGCGACCAACCTCGTGAGCTGGATAGAATCGCAATCGGGTTTGGTGGAACAAATCGAATGGTTGCCGGCGGGTTCGCCTTCGACCTTCATTTGGAACACTTTGCAAGTGGACATCAGCGAAAGCTTCCAAGGCGATTTGACGCAATACTATCTGCCCCTCCAGCCCGGCTTTTACCGCATGCGCATTCGTTCGCGTTGCGGCAACGCTACCAGTGAATACGTAACGTTGAACAACGTTTACGTTTGCGGTCCGTGCGAAGACGCCGGTGAAATTGTTTTGTCGCCCAACCCCGACGGAACTTCCATCCTTGTTTCTTGGAACGTTGTTCCGAACGCGGCGGGCTACGTGCTGGAATTGGGAACGGTAGCCGGCAGCGATTATTTCTGGAGCGGTCAGGAAACGTTTACCACCCAAAACAGCGCCTTGTTGACGGGATTGACTCCGGGTATCAATTATGCGGTGCGCGTTCGCACACAATGCGACCCCGGCGGAACAAACTTCTCCGACTACATTGACGCCGAATTCAATCTTTCGCAACAGCTTTGCAACGCCCCCGCTTTGACCGTTACGCCCAACAACTGCTCGAGCGCGACGCTGTCGTGGACGGCGGTCGACGGTGCGGCCAACTACCGCGTGGAAATTATCAACAACGCCACCGAATCGACGCAAACCATCGAACCCGTTTTGGGAACGACGTACACGGCAAACGGTCTGGCGGAGAATACGTCTTATACCTTCCGCGTGCGTGCCAACTGCTCGTCGGGCTTTAATTCGGCCTTTACGACGGCGGTGGCGACCATTCCGATTTGTCCGCAACCCTGTTTCCCCGTAACGAATATTCGTTTCAACAACGTTACCGAAAACGGCGTGACGGTGGAATGGACCCCGCCGGCAAACAACGCGTCTACAACCGGCTATACCGTGGAAATTCGTCGCAGCGCTACGCTTCAATTGGTGGCGGGTCCGGTTACGACTTCGTCCACGAGTGTAACGCTTCCGCTTCCCGGTACGGCTGAAAACGAATACGTCGTTATCGTTCGTACGAATTGCCAAGGCGGCAGCAGCGCCGAGGCTACCCAATTCTTGGTCGCCCAAACCTGCTACTTCCCCGGCACGGCCGACTTTAACGCCTCGACCCCGACGGCAACGACCATCACCGTTACATGGGACGCTCCCTCGAACTTCGTTTATTACATCCTGCGTCTTTTGGACGAAGGCGGAGTGCAGCAATACAGCTCGGGATACGTACCCGTGTTTGACGAAACCTATACGTTTACCAACGTGCAACCCGGACGTTCGTACGTTTTGTACGTAACCGTTGTCTGCGAATACAACAACGTTGTGATTGACGACATCTTTGCCCAAGCCATTCAAATGCCGGCGGCATGTGCCGCACCGCAAGGTCCGCTGGTTGTTTTCAACACGACGACCGACGGCTTTACGGCGGTATGGCAACCGGCGATGGCCAACCCCGACGTCGAAGAATTGCCTTCGGGATATGTGATTGAAGTACGTGAAACGATTGGCAACGCTTTGGTTTATTCGCAGAACCTGCCCGGTTCGGCGACCTCCAACGTTGAACTTTCCGGTCTTAACTTAAGTCAAGGCGTGTCTTATACGGTTGTCGTTTACGGCGACTGTGAATTGACCGTTTCCGAGTCGATTTCCGCCTCGTTCCTCATTCCGATTCCGGTTTGCGGCACGCCGACGATAGTTTCCTTGAACGCCAACGCCGAACGGTTCTCGTTGTCGTGGACGGCGGGCGCGGGCAACGTTACGGGCTATCGCGTGGATATTGACGGCGCCGATGGTTCGGTCATTAGCGAGTCTTTCCCCGCTACGACGACCCAGATAGTCGATTATGTGTTTGCGAATCCGCTGGATGCCGGTACCTATACCGTTTCGGTCACGGCGATTTGCGACGGCGGTGATTTGTTCTCCGCTTCGGCGACGCAATCCTTCTTAATTACCGGACCGGTATGTACGGCGCCGACCGGCGTGGTAGCCTCGGCAACCGGATTGACGACGGTGAACGTATCGTGGACGGCTCCGGCCAACGGCTCGGCGGTGAATTACAACGTCTATCTCTACGATTCCAACAACCTGCTTTTGGCTCAACAGTTTGCCGTTCCCGGCACTTCGACAACGCTTTCTTTGGGAGCCTCGCTTTTGACGGGAACGTATTCGGTGGAGGTGTACTCCAACTGCTTGGGCGGCGCCACGGCGGGTCCGGCTTCGGACGACTTCTCCGTGGTGGTCGAATGTGCCGCACCCGTGTTTGACAACAGCAATATTAACGCACAATCCCCCACGTACGACCAAATTGCGGTTTCTTGGACTCCGGCTCTTGGCGCTACCTACGCCGTTGAATATTGGAACGAAGATCTTGGTTCGGGTTCGGCCCAATCGGCGTCCATCGTGGACAACATCAACGGTACGGCCTTGATTACCGGTCTGGATTATTGCGTACGCTATCAAATTCGTTTGCGTGCCTTCTGTCCGGGCGGTCAAGTGTTTACCGCAGTGGCTCCGACGGCCGTTCGTCCGTCACCGACGGTAACCTTGGGAACGGTAACCTCCGGTAGCGCGGTGATTAACTGGGTTCCGATTACGCAAGCGCAATCGATTTCCATACGTACGCGCAACGTTACGGCGAACACCGCCTTTGGACCTGCGGTTACCTTGTCTCCCGGCACGACGAACTTTACGGTAACGCAAACCGCGCCCGGCAGTCCGTTGTTGCCCGGTACGCAATACGAAACGCGAATTACCTTTGTGTTCCCCTCCGGTTCCGGATGTACTTCGTTGTCGGTGGTCGTAAGTTATACGACACTTTCCGGCGGCGCGGGTCGTTTGGCCGACGATGCAACGGTTACGGTTGACGATATGAGCGCGTTCAGCGTTTATCCGAACCCGAACCGTGGCGTGTTTACCGTTTCCTTCGATGCGAAAGCCTCGGGAGCCGTTGCCTTGCGCTTGTTCGATACGAACGGACGTAACGTGGAAAATCGCACCCTCGAAGCTCAAGAAGGCGCGAACAGCTTTGAACTCGATATGACCGACCGTCTGCCTACGGGACTTTACCTCTTGCAAGTTTCGCAAGGCGCGTCGTTGTATTCGACCAAGTTGGTCGTCGAATAAGGTTCGTTCGCCGAACACGACAAAGCCCCCACGTCGGTGGGGGCTTTTTTTTTTATTGTATTTTACTTGTAAATTCGCGCCAATGAATATAATTATCCCAATGGCGGGTATGGGTAAACGTCTGCGTCCCCATACGCTTACGCTCCCAAAACCGCTTTTGCCCGTAGCCGGCAAGCCGATAGTTCATCATTTGGTCGAGGATATCGGTCGATTGTTTCACGGTTCGATACAACAAATCGGGTTTGTCACCGGACGTTTTGGTGCGGATGTAGAGGCCGATTTAATGCGTGTAGCTCAAAGCGTCGGTGCGGAAGGTCGCATATTTTATCAAGACGAGCCTTTGGGAACCGCTCACGCGGTTGTTTGTGCCGAACCTTTGTTGGAAGGGCCGATTTTTATTGCTTTTGCCGATACGCTTTTTCGTACCGACGACCAGGTTTCGACCGACAAGGACGGTATCATTTGGGTGCAAAAAGTTCAAGACCCACGTAATTTTGGCGTTGTTGTTTTGGATTCCGAAGGTAACATTGCGGATATGGTGGAGAAACCCGAGACTTTGGTTTCGGATTTGGCGATTGTCGGCGTATATTATCTTAGGGACGGCCAAAGATTAAAGACCGAAATTCAATCGTTGATAACCAGGGGGCAAAAGACGAAAGGCGAATATCAACTTACCGATTGTTTGCGGGCGATGTTAAGGTGGGGGGCAAAAATCGGTACGGGGAAAGTTTATCGTTGGATGGATTGCGGAAATAAAGACGCTATTTTGGATACCAATCGATATCTGCTTTCCGAACGCCCCAACGACGTTTTAAATGCACAGGGTTTGTCGGCGAAAGATTCCGTTCTAATCCCTCCGTGTTACATAGGCGCCGGAGTGTTTTTGGAAGGGGCGGTGGTGGGTCCGTACGCCTCGTTGGGAGAAGGCGTGAGGGTTGTGCGTTCGACGGTGAAAAATTCCATCCTTCGCGATGGAACAAGAATTGAGAACGTTGTTTTGGACGGCGCTCTCGTGGGTACCAACGCCGTGCTTGCCTCATCGCCGTTATCCGTGGATTTGGGCGATTATTCGAAGATTTAGTTCCGAATCTTAGGAGCTTTGGCCGGATATTGCGATATTTGAAACCTAAACAAACGTAATGCATACACGCATCAAAGAATACATCGAATCGCACGGCGAACGATTTTTGTCCGAGCTTTTCGATTTGATAAGAATCCCAAGCGTCAGCGCCCAGCCGGCTCGCCGAGACGACGTTTTAAAGGCCGCCGAATACGTCAGGGCGAGATTGGAAGAAATCGGCGCCGAGACCGAATTACTGCCCACCGACGGATTTCCTTTGGTATACGGAAAAATCGAGGTAAGTGCAACGGCGCCGACGGTCGTTGTATACGGTCATTACGACGTTCAGCCCGCCGAGCCGTTCGAACTTTGGCAAACTCCGCCGTTTGAGCCCGTGCTACGCGACGGTAAAATTTACGCACGCGGCGCCAACGACGACAAGGGACAAATGTACATGCAAATCAAAGCCGTCGAAACGCTTGTGCGTCTCGGCGCTTTGCCCTGCAACGTCAAATTTCTCATTGAGGGTGAAGAAGAGATTGGTTCGGCGAGCTTGGACGCGGCCATAAAAAAATATGCCGACCGTTACGCGGGCGACGTTATGCTGATTTCCGACACGTCGATAATTCATTTGAATACGCCATCGCTGACGGTAAGTTTGCGAGGGTTGGCGTATGTGGAAGTGGAGCTGACGGGGCCCTGTCGCGACTTGCATTCCGGTCATTACGGTGGCGCCGTCGAGAATCCTTGCAACGTTTTGTGTTCGATGATACATTCGTTGCGCGACGAAAATTATCGCATAACCATTCCGGGATTCTATGACGACGTTTATGAATTGACGGCGGAGGAGCGGGCAAAATTGGCCGAACGTCCTTTCGACCGGACCGAATACTTGCGCAATCTCGATATGGCCGACACCCGGGGCGAATCGGGATATTCGATTTTGGAGCAGGCCTCGATACGTCCTTCGCTCGACGTCAACGGCATTTGGGGCGGTTATACGGGCGAGGGTTCGAAAACCGTGCTTCCTTCCAAAGCATCGGCCAAAATATCCATGCGTCTTGTACCGCACCAACGCCACGACGACATCGCCGAAAAATTTAAAAAGCATTTTGAGGCCATCGCACCACCGTCGATGAAAGTGAAAACAACGACGCATCACGGCGGCAATCCGTTCATGACCCCGACCGACTCGACGGGTTATCGGGCGGCGGCGGCCGCGCTCAAAGAATGCTTGGGCAAAGAACCCATTCCGACGCGCGAGGGCGGTTCGATTCCTATACTTGCGCTTTTCAACGAGGTGTTGAATATGCCTATCGTGCTTATGGGTTTTGGTTACGACACCGACGGCATCCACGGGCCGAATGAGCATTACGGCCTCGACAACTTTTTTCGCGGTATTGAGTCCATTGCGATGTTTTATCACAAATACGCCGAATTGTCGAAAGCATGAAAGGAATCGTTTTGGCGGGCGGCTCGGGGACCCGGCTTCACCCTTTGACTTTGGCGGTGAGCAAACAGCTCATGCCCGTGTACGACAAGCCTATGGTGTATTATCCGCTGTCGGTGTTGATGTTGGCGGGCATTCGGGAGGTTTTGGTCATTTCCACGCCGCAGGATTTGCCCTTGTTTGAACGGCTTTTGGGCGACGGCGCCGGACTGGGCATGAATTTTTCGTACTGCGTGCAACCGTCGCCCGACGGTTTGGCGCAAGCTTTTGTTTTGGGAGAGAAATTTATCGGCTCGGAGTCGGTTGCTTTGGTCTTGGGCGACAACATCTTTTACGGCGAGGGTTTTTCGAAGGTCTTGCAGTCTTGCCGGGAGCCGGACGGCGGAATCATTTTCGCTTATCACGTTCACGACCCCGAACGCTACGGCGTTGTCGAGTTTGACAAACAATTCAACGTTGTATCCATCGAGGAAAAACCGGCTCAACCGAAGTCCTCGTACGCCGTTCCGGGAATTTATTTTTACGACAACGCCGTGGTGGACATTGCCCGTAATCTTAAACCGTCTGCGCGTGGAGAGCTGGAAATTACCGACGTAAACAAAGAATACCTGCGGCGCGGAAAATTGACCGTTCGGGTATTAAAGCGCGGTACGGCGTGGCTCGATACGGGAACGCATGCGTCGTTGATGCAAGCGGGGCAATTCGTACAAATCATTGAGGAGCGTCAGGGGCTGAAAATCGGTTGCATCGAAGAAATCGCTTTCCGCATGGGGTTTATCGACGCGGCTCAACTGGAACGTCTGGCCCAACCGCTGCTTAAAAGCGGTTACGGACAATATTTGCTACAAATATTGAAAGAGGCGTGAAGCGGGTTTCCGTTGTTATTCCGACTTACAACGGTAAAGAAAAATTGCCGGGAGCATTGGCGGCGTTGGAAAAACAAACGCTCCGGGACGTCGAAATTATTGTCAGCGACGACGGTTCAACCGACGGTACGAGCGACCGGGTGCGAATGCACGCGCCGCACGCGATTTGTCGAACGGGACCCAATCTGGGCCGGGCGGGCGCGCGCAACGCCGGTGCAAAACTCGCTTCGGGCGAATACCTCGTGTTTTTGGACGACGACATGCGCCCCGAACCCGACTGTTTGCAAACCTTGGTCGAACGCGCCGAAAAACACGAGGGAATATTTACCGGCGCCCAATGGATTCCCAATATTTCGTTGGACGACCCCGAACGTGAAGAATGCCGCGCTTATCGTTACGACCTCGAACGCAGATGGCAGAGCGTTATGCCGCGGGAATTCGGCGCCTTAAATGCCGAAAATCTTTTTTTTACCGCCGCGATATGTCTTATTCCCCGCAATGTTTTTGAGAAATTGGGTGGATTTGAAGAGCGATTGCGAGACGCCGAGGATTTGGATTTTGGATTGAGGGCGTTGGAGGCGGGGGTAAATGTTTTTTACGAACCTAAGGCCGTCGCATGGCATCACGATTTTGTATCGATTCGTCGTTATGTTCTTCGTCAAATTGAATATCGAAACGCCACGGCGAAACTTTTGGAGTTGCGTCCGCACTACGTCCAAAACTATACAAGGTTCGGAACCGACGTTAAATTGTCGCCGTTAAAACACGCGATGTATTTTTTTGTTGCCCGCCCTTATATTTTGGATGCGATTTATCGATGGCGAAAAGGCATTCCCGGCGCAATAAGATACCGTCTTTACGACAGAATTATTGCCGGTTTGTCGCTATATTTTCCGGAAAGAATGAATTAGGCTTTTATACCGATGACCAGAATGTCGTCGGTTTGCTCGTTTTTGCCTTGCCATTCTTCGATGGCGGATTTTATTCGGTCGTGTTTTTGGGCGGGGGACTGTCCGTTCAAGGACAATATTAGTTCTTTAAAGCGTTCGAACTTGAATTTTTTGTTGTGAGGTCCGCCGAATTGGTCGGTAATCCCGTCCGTAAAAATATAAAAGTCGTCGCCGGGGGTAAATTCCAAGGTGCTTCCGGTGAAATCAAATTCCATCACTCCGTCAATGACCTCGCCAATCGAGCGTTTGTTGGCTTCGTGGACGATGATGTTGCCGTCGGATTTGACTTGCCAAAGCGGTCTTCGGGCGCCCGCGTAACGAATGGTATTGGTGGATTTGTCAATGACGCAAAGCGCGAGGTCCATACCGTCTTTGGTCGTTACGCCGGCGGCCGTGTCTTTGTTGAGGGTGTGGTGGACTTGATGGTGCAAACGTCTGAGCACTTCCTCGGGTTGGGAAACCCCGTTTTCGTTGATGAGCTGATTGAGAAAGCTTGTGCCAATGACGGACATGAACGCGCCCGGAACGCCGTGTCCCGTGCAATCGACGGCGGCAACGTAAACTTTGTCGCCTTTGATGCTCCACCAGTAAAAATCACCGCTGACGATGTCTTTGGCTTTGTAGAGCACAAAAGAGTTGGGTAGGGCGCCGGTGAGAGCGTCGCGTTGGGGCATGATGGCGTCCTGAATGCGTCGCGCGTAACGAATACTGTCGGTGATGTCTTGATTTTTTTGTTCGAGTTTTTCGTAAAGCTGGGCGTTTTCGATGGAGATGGCCGCTTGAGACGACAGCATTTGCAAAATTTCGCGCTGATTTTCATTGAACCGTTCTTGGGAAAAGACGTTTTCAATGTAGACGTAGCCGATTTTTTTGCCTTTGTATTCGACGGGCGTAGCCAAACGATACGTTTCTTTTTCTCGATTGGAAAGGGTTTTTTGGACTTTTTCGAGGATTTGATGCCCTAGTTCGACTTTTTTTCCGATTTCACCGGAGCGTACGGCGTTTACGGCCTCGTCTTGGATGACGCTGGCAACGGCTTCGAGAATCGGTTCGCCGCCTTTGTCCACGAGTAGGTAACCTTTTTCGGCGCCGGTACTTTTGACGGCCGTATCGATGAATTTTTCGACGAGTCGGTTGAGGTTGATTTCGCCGGAAAGCTCTTGGGTGGCTTTGTTGAGCGCACGCAAAAGCTCGGTGTACTGCATGAGCTGCAAGTACTGCATATAACTTTTGCATGCCTCTTCGACGGTAAGCAGCAGGTCGTTTTCTTCCCACGGCTTGGCAATGTATCGGTAAAGCCGGGCTTGGTTGATGGTGCGCCGTACGGAGTCCAGACTTGCCTGCCCGGTTAGCAATATTTTCAGCGTTTGCGGCAAAAAGGAGTGGACTTGTATCAAAAATTCGTCGCCTTTCATTCCGGGCATAAGTTGGTCGGAAATGATAAGCGCAAGGTTTCGTCGTTCTTCGTTAAGTTCTTGAACGATTTCCAACCCTTCGTGTCCGCTTTCGGCCAATTCGACGTCAAAATCCGCGCCCAAGCGCCCACTGATTTGTTCCTCGAGGTTGTCGAGAATCATTCGCTCGTCATCTACGCACAAAATGACCGGCTTGCTCATTTTTAAGCTCTTGGGGTTATAGAAATGGTTTTGTTTATTATATAATACCGATTTTTTCGAGGGCGAGGGTAACGCGCTGAATGAGGTCGTCCTCGTTCCACGGTTTTTTGATGTAGGCGTAAAGGTTGGCGTTGTCGAAGGCGTTTTGGACGGCCTCGGGGTCGGCCTGTCCGGTGAGCATAATCGAAACCGTTTCCGGGTATTTTTTGTGGACGTCGACAAGGAAGGTGTCGCCTTTTACCCGTGGCATAAGCCAGTCGGAAATGACCAGCACCATGTCGTAGTTTGCGCCGACCAAGTCGTCGATGACCTCCCACGCCTCGTCCACGCTTTCGGCGATTTCATACTGAAATTTGTCGCCAAACGTGGATTCCAGTTGGTCAACGAGGTTGTCTAAGACCATTTTTTCGTCGTCTACGCACAATATTGCCCTTTTCATCGTTCAAAATTGGACTTTTAATATCCTTGCTTTTGGCTAACACTTAAATGCATCGCAAGTTACAAATTTTTGTTCAAATCATGCGTTCCTCGCGGCGTTAAAATTTTTAATTTTGCATTGTCGAAACCGGTTTTATGCGGCGTGTCAATTTTGGGGCGTTCGTACTGCTCTGTGCGGTGGCTTGCAAACATCTTCCCGAGCCCTCGACGTCCGTGTCCGATTCTTGTTCGGCGCCGTTCAACATAAGCGTTGGAAGCACGGGCATGACCATCGTCGTTGCGGCAACCGCGCCCGACAACGCCGATTCGCTCGTCGTCGAATATTTGCCGCCCGTGGGCGAATGGCAATCAAAATCCTTTTCCCGGAGCGTTGCCGAGATTATCGTTCCCGTCGCCGAAACCGGACAATATGCGGTGCGCTTAAAAACCCGATGTGTTTCCGGCCGTTTTTCCGCGTATGCTTCCGGTTATTCGGTGGATGTTTTGTCGCCGTCCGTCTGTTCGCCCGACAGCGTCTATTTCGACCCCGACGTCAAAACCTTGCTTAACAATTATTGCGTCGGCTGTCATAACGAGAATTTGTCTTCCGGCGGAGTTAATTTGTCGTCTTATGCCGTCATCACCGCCGATGGCAAATTGGTGCGTCCGGGTCGTCCCGACGATTCCAAGCTGATGAAGGTCGTTGCCGACGACGACCCCGCCGACCGCATGCCGCCTCCACCCGCCTCGCCTTTGTCCGCCGCTCAAATCGAAACGATAAGAAAGTGGATAACGCAAGGGGCGCCGGAAAACGTTTGTCGATAATCGGTCTGTTTAATTGCCACACGACTTTGTCGCACTACGTTCATTGTCGTGGAAAATGACTATTTTTGACGCTCAATTTACACACACTATGCGGACGGAATCCGGCAACGGAAAAGATACGCTGACGCGGTTGATGGAGGCGTCGGAAAAGTCGGAAATGAAGCGAACGTTGGGGCCGCTCAATCTTACGCTTTTGGGCGTTGGCGCCATTATCGGTACGGGTATTTTCGTTTTGACGGGAACGGCGGCGGCCAACTATGCCGGTCCCGCCATTGTTTTGTCGTTTGTTTTTTCGGGTTTGGCCTGTGCGTTTGCCGCACTCTGCTACGCCGAGTTTGCCTCGATGATTCCCGTTTCGGGCAGCGCCTACACTTACGCATACGCCACCATGGGGCGATTTATCGCATGGATTATCGGCTGGGACTTGATTTTGGAATATTTGTTTGGAGCGGCGACGGTTTCGATTGGTTGGTCGGGTTATGTCGTTAGTTTTTTGCGCGACCTAGGTTTGAATTTGCCGGTTTATCTTACCCAGCCGCCCGGCGCCTACGTGCTTTTCAACGGCGTTTGGCAGTACTTGACCGACGATTTGGCGGCTGAAATCGCCAAAACCGGCGTCGCCGCATCTTCGCTTCCGCAGGCCAAGGGTTTTATCAACCTGCCCGCCGTCTTGATTGTCGCTTCCATCACCTCGCTTTTGGTGGTCGGCATTCGCGAGTCGGCGTGGCTCAACAATATTATCGTCGTCGTCAAAACCGTGGTCATTTTGGCGTTTATCGCTTTGGGCATCGGCTATATCGATACGGCGAATTGGGGCGGAAGCTTTATTCCGGAAAATACGGGGGAATTTGGCAAATACGGCTGGAGCGGTATTTTACGCGGCGCGGGGGTGATATTTTTTGCGTACATCGGTTTTGACGCCGTTTCCACCGCCGCGCAAGAAGCCAAGAACCCTCGAAGGGACATGCCCATCGGCATCATTGGCTCGTTGGTCATCGCTACGGCCTTGTACATTTTGGTGGCCCTTGTGATGACGGGCGTGGTTAATTACAAAGAACTCAACGTTTCGGCGCCGTTTGCCGTCGTCGTCGATGCGATGAATAAACCGTGGCTGGGAAAAATGGTGAAGGTGGGGGCTATTGCGGGGTTGAGTTCGGTGGTATTGGTCATGCTTTTGGCCCAACCCCGCATTTTTTACACCATGGCCAAAGACGGTCTTTTACCCCCCGTTTTTGCCAAAATACACCCCAAATTTAAAACCCCCGCCGTTACCACCGTCATTACGGGTTTGGTTTGTATGATTCCCGCGGGATTTTTTCCCATCGGTTTGGTCGGCGAACTTGTTTCCATCGGTACGCTTTTGGCGTTCGTCATCGTTTGCGTCGGCATTGTCGTATTGCGCAAGACCCACCCCGAACTTCCGCGTCCGTTCAAAACGCCGTTGGTGCCGCTGGTACCGATACTCGGCGCCTTGACGGCCTTGGCGCAAATGATTGGTCTACCTTTGGACACATGGCTCAGACTTGTCCTTTGGATGGCCGCAGGCCTGCTTATTTATTATTTTTACGGCGCCAAACGCAAGCCCTTGGAATAGCGCGTGGCGTATTGTTGCCGATGGCGTTGAAATAATTTTTGTCCGCCGTTACAACGCTTTTGACCATGGCCAAAAAAATCAATTGGGGAAGACCGATGGGGGCGGCGGCGGCCGTTGGTCTTTCCGCCCTCTTGTGGTATTCGCTCAAACTTACCCGCGAGTATTCGACCAAAATCGAACTGCCCGTCAAGTTTGTAAACATCCCCGCGGGCGTTAAGTTGGAAAAAAACCCGCCCGCCACGCTGGAACTCAACGTCACCGGCAAAGGTACCGAACTTCTTTTTCCCGCGCTTCGTCTCGGCGTCGATACCCTCGAAATCGACGTCAAGCCCTATCTTCCTTACGGTTATTTGTTTACGCCCAAGCTTACCGAAATGCTCATGCGGATTTTACCCGCTTCGGTGCATATTCACGGCATCAAGCCCGACACCGTTTCATTGGCGTTCAGTCAAAAAATTCGTCGTCGCCTCAAAATTCTGCCGCGCGTCAATTTCATCGCTCCGCAAGGGTTTATGCTCACCGAAAAACCCGTGTTTGAACCGAACGAGGTAACGATTTTCGGCGCCGAAGAGGATGTGGCCAAACCCGAGGCTTGGCCCACCGAAAACATGACCATCGCCGTTCCGCTCGGAACCACTCGGTTTACGGTTGCCATGGCCAAAAATCCGGACGTTATCGTCGAACCCGCAACGGTTACGGTTGCCGTCGCTTACGAACGTTTTAGCGAAGGCGAAATTGAATTGCCCGTCAAGTTGGTGGGCGAACTTCCTCCCGGGCAAAGGGTGCGTTTTTTACCCGAACGCGTCAAAGTCAAGTATTTGGCTCCGTTTTCCCGCTTCGACGGCGTGGCCGCCGAAGATTTTTCCGTCGAGGTGGACGTCGAACAGCTCGACCCCAACGCCCGTTATGCGCATCCACGCTTGTCGCGCATTCCCTACGGCGTTCGCTATCCGCATGTGGAACCGGCGCACGTTCGTTTCGTCGTTCGTTCCGAAATTCAATAAACCGATTTTTACGTGTCATGACAATCCTTAGAACGATGGCGGTTTGGACGTCGATGGCGTTGTTTTCTTTTCGGGCGGCGGCGCAAATCGAAATCGCCGCCCACGGCGGCGTGCACCTGCAAAGCGAAGGCTTTAACGCCGGAGGGGCTTTTAATTTCACCGGGATTTTCCTTATCGGCGCCTACGGCGGCGTGGGATTGACCACGGGATACTACCAAAACGTGCGCGTCGTCGGTAAGGACGTACTTAACTTTCGGGCGCCCCGCGACGATTGGCGGCTCGTTCCCGTACTCGTTACCGTCGAAGGACGCTATCCTTTCGAGCGCTTCATGCCTTACGTAGGCTTGGGTTTGGGCAAATTTTTGTGGTTTTCGTCGTCTAGGGATTCGACAAGCGGGCCTACTCAACGCGCCGTCCCCAACGGTTTCGGTTTTTATTTCGGCGTCGGTTTCAGGCCGTCCGAACGCGTTACCCTTTCCATCGAATACGCCCAACACGCTTGGATTCGCAACGGGATGCATACCGCTCTCGGCCCCGGAATGAAGCTCAAAGTCGTCATCGGCAAGTTCAAACCCGTCAAACGTCCCCCCAAAACCATCGATTGACCCTGCCCAATTATTTCGAGGTTTTTAAGCCGAAAACATGCCGTAAGGCCCAAATTCGGTGCAAAGAAAGGGGAACTAAGGCGTCGAATTTTAATAAAATATGTAAATTTGTGTGATGAAACAAGGTTTTTGGACAACGGCGGCGGTCGTATTTTGGGCAACGACGACGACGGCCCAGAACTTTGACCGCTACGATGTAATCGCTTACCGATTGGATTTGGATTTTACCCGTATGGCCCAAGAAGAGCTTTACGGCACAGCGGAAATCGACGTCGTGGCTACCGACGCCGGAAATCGTCCTTTGCTCTTGGAGCTTCGGGGATTAAAGGTCGAAGAAATGCGCGTCGGCGAAAAAAAACAATCGTTCAAGGTGCAGGGCGACACCCTCATTGTGCCGCTGAACTTGCCCGAAGCGGGACAAAAAGCCACCGTTGCCGTTCGTTACGGCGGCAAACCCGCTCCGCCCGACCGTTTCGGCGGCTTTTATTTTCAAGACGGACTGGCCTACAACCTTGGCGTGAACATCCCGCGCGTTCCGCACAACGACGGAAAAGCATGGTTCCCGTGCCAGGACGACTTTACCGACAAAGCCCAATTTTCGTTTTCGGTGCGCGTTCCCGCCGGTTATCTTGCCGTGTGCAACGGTACGCTTACCGATTCCATTCCTCAGGCCGACGGCACGATAATTTACAAATGGACGTTGCGCGACCCGATTCCCACTTATTTGGCGTCGATTGCCGTCGGTCCTTATACGGTATGGAAGTCGTCGGTCAAGGGGATAAAAACAAACATACCCGTTTCGATATACTCCCGGCAAACCGACGTTGCAAAAACGGCGGCAAGTTTTCGGCGTTTGTCCGAGGCGGTGCGTATTTTCGAGTCGCATTTTGGGCCTTACCGCTGGGAACGCATCGGTTACGTGGGGGTGGCGATGGACGGCGGCGCCATGGAGCACGCCTGCAACATCGCCTATCCCGAAAAGTGTTTCGACGGCTCCGACGATTGCGAACGGCTTTGGGTGCATGAATTGTCGCATGCATGGTTTGGAAATTTGGCAACGTGTTCGTCGGCGGGCGATATGTGGCTCAACGAAGGTTTTGCACGCTATTGCGAACAGCTTTTTATTGAAGGCGTTCGGGGGCGGGGGGCGTTTTTGGCCGAAATGCGTGAACTCAAGCATCAAACGCTTACCTTTACGCCGCGTCGCGAAGGTTTTTTGGCCGTCGCCGGCGTCCCCGACGATAAAACTTATTCAAGCACCGTTTACGACAAGGGCGCGCTCGTCGTCCATGCACTGCGCGACCGTATGGGAGACAGTCTGTTTTTCGAAGGAATAAAACGATACTTGCAAAGATACGGTTTTGGCAACGCCTCCACGCGCGAGTTTCACGACGCGCTCGCCGGCGCCACGGGCTTGGAACTCTTTTCCTTTTTCGACGACTGGGTGCATTCTCCCGGATACGTACATTTCGACGCGCGTGCCACGGGTGTGCAGCAAATGGGCAAATTCAATAAAATCAACCTCGAACTCCGGCAAACGACGTGGGAAAAGCCCCGTCCCGTTCGTCATGTCCGTGCCGACCTTTGGCTCGTCGCCGAAGACGGACGGGTCGCCAAAAGGCAAGTCAATTTTCTCAAAGACACTCTCAACCTCGCCATGCCGGCGCCCGGAAAACCGGCGTGCATCGTCTTGGACCCCGACGGAAAGCTGGCCGACGCTCGCGTTCAAACGCTCGATACCGTCGCCGCCGCCGGCGAACGCGCCTACAATCCGCAAGGCGTAATCGTCGGCTACCCCGAGCCCGCCAAACTGTCGGTTGTCGTTAGGCATTACGTTCGTCCCGAACTCCCCCCCGCCCCTTCGGGACAACGCTACGCCGTACATTACCGCACCGTTTCCGGCACGTGGAACCAAGCGCGAATCACGTTCGCACCCGATGGTTTCGATTACGCCTTGGAAAAATCCCCGGACGTTCCCCGTCCCGAAAAACTTTTTTTCCGTCCCGATTTTAGCAAAAAGTGGCGGGAAATCACCGACGCGCAAATTTACGAATCGGACGGCAAGATATTCATTTCCGTTCCCAACGCCCAAAAAGGCGACTACATCTGGACTTATCCTTTAAAGTAAGAACGGCGGCCTTCGGGCCGCCGTTTTTCGCTTTCACGTTACTTCGCTTTCGATTATTCGACGACGAATTTTTTCGGCGTTTCCTTTCCCAAACGCAGGAAGTAAACCCCCGGGGCGAGGGAAATCGAAATTTCGCAATCGGTGTCCGAAACGACGGTTTGCATCACGGTCTGACCGAAGACGTTGAAAATATTCAGCGTCGCCGGCGCAAGCTCTCCCCAACGCCGGACAACCAAACGTTCCCGTACGGGGTGCGGATAAATTTCGTAGTTGGATTTGAGGCCCGCGTCGCGGGAAACAACCGTCGGCGGAACGTAGCCCAAGGTATTGCAATCGAGGTGGTTGAAAAGTTTTTCGGCAATAAAATCAACGGTAATGTTCATGACCGGTTCGTTGATGATACCGTTTTGAATAATTTGTCCGACGTCGAGGCTGACGAACGGGACGTGGTCCATGTTGCGATAGGTGTAAAGGTAGGAATTGACTCCCCGGGCTTTGGCTACGGAGTCAATGACGTAACTGCCGTCGACGTACAAGCCGACCCTTCCGTAGACCGTCACTTCGTCGTGGGCGTAGGGGACGGTACCGTCTTGGTCGCCGTGCATATTGATGATGAAGGGGTCTCCGGGGTCGATCCACGCGGCATTTCCGAGGGCGCCGCAAAGGTTGATGGCTCCCTTGACGCCCGAATGATAACCGGGGTTGCCACTCTTGCCCTCGATGCCGCCCCATGCGTGGTAAAAGTCGGTGGTGTCCGCAAACTCGAGAATTTTCCACGCCGCGTCCATGTAAAGCAGATGCGCCGCAATAAATCCGCCGGCGGAAACGCCGCCCGCAAAAATTTGCGCCGTGTCGATGCCATAGGGGTTGTCCGATTCGACGAACGATTTTCTGAGCCAACGAATGGCGGCGCGGGCGTCGTGAACGCCCCGCGTTACGGCTTGTACCGCGTTGCGCCGCGTCTCCTCGTCGCTACCGCTGTTGTCCACGCCCAAGCGGTAATCTATCGAAACGCATACGTAACCCCGACGCGCAAACTCTTGGCACAAACGAACGATGTCCGGCGATTGACGAATGCCCGCCGTAAAACTGCCGCCGTACGCCCAGACAATGACCGGACGCCGGTTGAACGAATCGTTTTGCGGGCGATAAATATCCATGCGAAGGGTTTGGAGGTTGCCCGTGTTCGTATAGTTTTGCCCGTAAACGACGGTGGAAACGTCCACGGCGCTAAAAACAGGGTTCAAAAATCTCGGCGCCTCACAGTTTGGTATCGGTACCTGCCCCTTCGCTCCCGACGTCCACCAAACCAATAAAATTGTTATGGGTAAGTGTTTTGTTTTCATGAATTCCGTTTCACAAATTTACGAAAAAACAAAACACAAGTCGATTCAAACCAAGACCGGAGGAATTTTTGAACGCAAACAAATTAAAATTGAGGCGCGGCGGAAAACGAAATTGAAACCGGACACGGGGGGGGCTTTGGCTTCCGGAAAGGAATTGGAAATCCACATTCGCGACGGTCGTAAAAATCCCGTACGCCGAAACTTGGCAGGCTTTGTTGAACGAAACGGTAAAAATCGGACGCAGCCGCGAGCCGCGTCCGATTCGCTGGAATGTTTAAGCCGTAACTTCGGCTTTTTTTCTGCGTCCGTTCGTCGTTTTGGGTTTGGGTTGTTTCTTTTCGACGTTGCGGATGAACGAGCTTACTTTTACAAACGAACTTAATTCCACCGTTCCGCGATAAGAGAAGCGTTTTCCGTCGTAAGAGGCGCTGATTTTGGTTGTGTCCAGCGCCGACGGGTCAATTTCGATGACCAAAAACGAGCGGGTGCGAGCGTCTTTTTCGATTTGATATTCCAAGGCCGAATCGGTGTCAATAAACAACTCGACGGGGTTTGTTTCCGTTCCGACCAAGCCTTGAGTCAAGAGTTCGACGGCTCTCTTTTCATTGACCATCGTCCAAAACTTTGTTATTTCAAAGCTGGCAAAAGTGGTTTGCGGTACTTTAATTATCATTTTCTTAAACTAAATTTGCGGTGTAAAATTGGCGAATGTTTTCGACTTTTTTCATTGCAAAATTACAAACATTATTTGATGGTTGATATTGTGAACAATATAAAATATTTCAACAAGGCTTTGATTGAGGCGACGTGGGTGTTGCTGGCATTTACGGGAATCGGTGCGGCGGCGGGCTATTTTTTTTCGCGTCCGCCGTTTAAGAATCCGATGTACAAAGCGACGGCAAAGTTCGTCGTTCCGCAATCGAAGTTTCTCAAACGCGGTGCGGTCGGAAGGGAAGAATACGAGGGTTTCGGCATAGGATACAAACCCGACGTGCGAAGAATACTGGCCGTTCTTCAAAGTCCGGAGACCGAAATGCGCATCATGGATTCGCTTCGCATTCCCGAACATTACGGTTATTCTTGG
This sequence comes from uncultured Bacteroidia bacterium, assembly GCA_937922655.1. GTDB lineage: Bacteria > Bacteroidota > Bacteroidia > J057 > CALAJH01 > CALAJH01. The sequence goes on along the minus strand of CALAJH010000048.1, from coordinate 5,833 downwards.
CCCGACGAATCGCAATGGAAGGAAATCATCGACATTTATCGCGACAACGTCCGCTTCGACGACCCCAAATCCAATTACGTTTTGATAGAGGTATGGGACGAATCTTCGGAATTTGCCCAAAAAATTGCGCGAACTTTGGTGGGTTTTGCGGGCGAATATTGGAAGAATCAATTTCAACCGCGTAAATTGAGTGAAGAATTGATTTTTTCACGCGAAAATTTTTCCCGCTGTGAAGAACAAGAACGCGGTTTGTTGCGCAAAAAACGCCTCGAAAAACGCTATCATTACGATTACATGTCCGAGGCCGTCAGCCGACAATTGGATTTTGATTCGGGCCACGGCGGTTACGACGAGCTTTTTTCACGCGAATACCGTTTGGACGTACTGGAAAAAAAGGGCGCCTACAACGACGCGAGAATCGATTTTGCGCGCGAATGGACGGGGGTATACGATTTTGCCGGCGAAAACGCCTCCGCTCCCGTGGAAACGCGTTTGAGCGACAAGCCCGACGCGCTTGAATTTACGTTGGTGGGCGCTTTGGGCGGTGCGGTGTGGGCCGTCGCCTGCGTGATGTTTATCCGGCTAATTCGGCAAGCGTAAGCCAGCGTTCGGTTTTTTCGTCTATCAATCGTTGGGTTTCGGCCATTTGCCGGGATAGTTCGATAAGTTCTTGATGGTTTTGCGTCCGGGACATCGCCGCCTCCAACCCATTTTTTTTCTTTTCCAATTCCGCAATTTCCTCTTCCAAACCGTTGAATTCCCGCTGCTCCTTAAAACTTAATTTTCGTTTTTCGGACGACGATGATTTATGAACAACGGGTTTTTCGGTTTTGGAATCCTCGCGTTTTTCCTTTTCCCGTCGCTCTTCGCGCCATTGCGAATATTTGCCGTTGAAGTCCGTAACCGTTCCCGTTCCGTCGAAGATAAACAAATGGTCGACGGTCTTTTCGGTAAAATATCGGTCGTGGGAAACGACGACCAAACAACCTTCGTAGCGCTCCAAGAATTCTTCGAGAATATTCAAAGTTATGAGGTCCAAGTCGTTGGTGGGTTCGTCGAGAATGAGAAAGTTGGGGTTGCGAATCAGTACGGTGAGCAGGTGCAAGCGTCGTTTTTCGCCGCCGCTCAGTTGCGAAACAAACGTTTGTTGTTGCGGGACGGGAAATCCGAAATGCGTCAAGAATTGCGATGCGTTGAGTTTGGAACCGTCGGAAAGCGGCAAAACTTCGGCGATTTGTTTGACGACGTCGATGACCTTCCAGTCGTCGTTGAATTGCAGTCCGTCTTGTTTGTAATATCCGAAAACGACGGTTTCTCCGACGACGACGGTGCCGGCGTCGGGTTGTTCCAATCCCGTGATTAAATTGAGAAACGTGGTTTTTCCCGTGCCGTTGCGCCCGACGATTCCGATGCGGTCTTTGGGTTTGAAAGTGTAGGTGAAGTTCTTGAGAATGCGTTTGTCGCCGAAGGCTTTGGAGACGTTTTTGATTTCAATGATTTTGCCTCCGATGCGGTTCATTTTAACGTTGAGTTGAAAGCTTGTTTCAATTTTGGCGTTTTTGACGGCCTCTTCGAGCTGTGAAAAAGCGTCTTCCCGGGCTTTGGCTTTGGTGCCTCGGGCTTTGGGTTGCCTGCGCATCCATTCGAGTTCGCGTCGGTAGAGATTAAGGTTTTTGATTTTTTCCGAGCGTTCGTTGAGTTCGCGTTCGGCCTTTTTTTCCAAATAATATTCGTAGTTGCCTTTGTATTGATAGAGTTTTCCGTCTTCGAGTTCGTAGATGATTTTGCAGACGTTGTCCAAAAAATAGCGGTCGTGGGTAACGAGCAAAAACGTCAGGTTGGATTGGCAAAGGTATTCTTCGAGCCATTCTATCATTTCGATGTCGAGGTGGTTGGTGGGTTCGTCGAGCAGGAGAAGTTCGGGCGGATGGATGAGCAGGCGGGCCAGCGCCAGACGTTTTCTTTGTCCGCCGGAAAAAAATTTGACGGCTTGGTTGAGTCGGGTGAGTTCGAGTTTGAAAAGGATTTGTTTGGCTCGGGCTTCGAGGTCCCAACCGCCGAGGCGTTCGACGTTTTCCCACGTTTGTTGCACTTGGATTTTGTCGTCGTTTTCGAGGGCGGCCTCGTATTCTTTGACGGCGAGGGCGACGGGGTCGTTGGAATCGAAAAGGTTTTCGAGGGCGGTGGAATCAGGGGAAAACTTTGGGTCTTGGTCGAGGTAACCCCAAACGACGTCTTTGCGATAGGTAACGCTTCCGGAGTCGGGGACGTCGCGTTGGGCAAGTATGTTGAGCAGGGTGGTTTTGCCCGCGCCGTTGCGTGCGACGAGCGCGGCTTTATCGCCTTTGTTCAAACCGATGGAGATGTTGTCGAAAAGGATTTTTTCGCCGTAGGCCTTGGAAATGCGTTCGGCGGAAAGCAGGTTGGTCATGGCCGCAAAGTTACGGCAAATTCAACCGACGAAATCGTCGGCCGGTTGTCGAAAAAACGAAAACGCCCCCAGGCCGTAACGCCGGGATTCGACAAAGCCCGCGACCCCGTCGTAATTTTCATAGAACGGATGTTCGAGCGCCACAAGCCCCTCGTCGTTCAAAACGTTCAAACATTGCGCAACGAGTTTGTCTTTGTTGGGCATGGCATAGGGGGGGTCGGCGAAAACAAAGTCGTAAGTGTTTTGTTCGCAACGCAAAAACGCGAGGGCGTCCACGGCGAAGACATGGGTTTGGATTTCGGAATATTTGGAGAGTTTTTCTTGGAGTTGTCGGGCGAGGTTACGATGGATTTCGACGGCGTGAACGATTTTGGCGCCGCGTTCGGCGCATTGCAGGGCGACGGCTCCCGTACCCGAAAACAGGTCGAGGCAGGCGGCGTTTTCGAGTTCGATTCTCGATTGCAACAAGTTGAAGAGGGCTTCGCGGGCGCGGCCCGTGGTGGGACGCGTGGTTTTAGGCAGGCGCGCCTTCATATTCGGCCACCAATTTTTGCAGAATTTCTTCGGCGGCGCGTGCGATGACCGTGCCGGGGCCGAAAATAAATTCGACGCCCGCCGCGTAAAGCGCGTCGTAGTCTTGGGGGGGGATTACGCCGCCGGCGACAACCTTGATTTCGTCGGCGCCGAGTCTTTTAAGTTCTTGAATCAGTTCGGGCACAAGCGATTTGTGTCCGCCCGCCAAACTCGATACGCCCACGAGGTGAACGTCGTTTTCGACGGCTTGTTTGGCCGCTTCAAAGGGGGTTTGGAAAAGGGGACCGACGTCGACGTCGAAACCCATGTCGGCGAAGGCGGTGGCGATGACTTTGGCGCCTCTGTCGTGGCCGTCTTGTCCGAGTTTGGCGATGAGGATGCGGGGTCTTCGGCCTTCGAGACGTTCAAATTTTTCGATGAGCGGCTTGATTTTTTCGAAGGCCGCGGGTTCGGCCGCGTTTTGGTAGACGCCCGAAAGCAGGCGGGTGGTTTCGCGGTAACGGCCGAAGACTTTTTCGAGCGCGAACGATATTTCGCCCAGCGTGGCGCGGGCGCGCGCCGCCTCGATGGACAGCGCCAAAAGGTTGCCCTCGCCCGTTTCGGCGCAACGGGTCAGGGCGTTGAGGGCGGCCTCGACGCGGGCGGGGTCGCGCTCGGCTTTGAGTTTTTCCAAACGCTTTATTTGCGCCGCGCGTACGGCCGCGTTGTCTATCGAAAGCACGTCCAACGGCGGCTCGTTTTCCACCCGAAATTTATTGACCCCGACGATAACGTCTTTTCCCGAATCTATCCTTGCCTGCCGTTTGGCCGCCGCCTCCTCGATGCGCATTTTGGGTATGCCTTTTTCGATGGCCAACGCCATGCCGCCCATTTCTTCCACTTCTTTGATGTGCTCCAACGCCCGGCGACCGAGTTGTTCGGTCAGATATTCGACGTAATACGAGCCGCCCCACGGGTCGATGAATTTTGTGGCGTCGGTTTCTTTTTGAAGGATGAGTTGGGTGTCGCGGGCGATTTTGGCGGAAAAATCGGTGGGTAGGGCGAGGGCTTCGTCCAGAGAGTTGGTGTGCAGCGACTGGGTTCCGCCGTGGACGGCGGCGAGGGCCTCAATCGTGGTGCGTGCCACGTTGTTGAAGGGGTCTTGGGCCGTCAGGCTCCATCCCGAGGTTTGGCAGTGCGCCCGCAAGGCCATCGATTTGTCGTTTTTGGGGTTGAATTGTTTTATCAATCCCGCCCAAAGCAAACGCCCGGCTCGCATTTTGGCGATTTCGGTAAAATAATTCATGCCGATGGCCCAAAAAAACGACAGCCTCGGGGCGAACTCGTCGATATTCAAACCCGCTTTCAGTCCCGCACGGACGTATTCGACGCCGTCGGCCAAAGTGTAAGCCAATTCCAAATCGGCCGTCGCCCCCGCCTCCTGCATGTGGTAGCCGCTGATGCTGATGGAGTTGAACTTGGGCATGAAACGGGCGGTATGGGCGAAAATGTCGGTGATGATGCGCATCGACGGGCCGGGGGGATAAATAAAAGTGTTGCGCACCATGAATTCTTTGAGAATGTCGTTTTGGATGGTGCCGGAAAGGGCGTTTGGCGCCACGCCCTGTTCCTCCGCCGCCACGATGTAAAAGGCCAACACGGGCAGAACCGCGCCGTTCATCGTCATCGAAACCGATATTTCGCCCAAAGGAATTTGGTCGAAAAGGATTTGCATGTCGAGAACGGAATCGACGGCAACGCCCGCCATGCCTACGTCGCCGGCCACGCGCGGATGGTCGGAGTCGTAACCCCGGTGCGTGGCGAGGTCGAAGGCCACCGAAAGGCCTTTTTGACCCGCCGCCAAGTTTCGTCGGTAAAAAGCGTTCGATTCTTCGGCCGTCGAAAAACCCGCGTATTGACGTATCGTCCACGGTTTGGACAAATACATCGACGCATAAGGCCCGCGCAAATACGGCGGAAACCCCGGCGCAAAACGCCGCCTCAACAGGCTTTGGGCGTCCGAATATTCATAGCTTTTTTTGATGCTTATGCCTTCCGGCGAAACGTGTTCGTTCATCGAACGCAAAGATAAGCGCCGCGGCGTTACCCGCGTAATTTGCGGGCAATTTTTGCGCCTATTCGCTCAATTTCCTTCCAAGCGGCAATTCGAAGAAATGGACGTTTGTTTGTTGTGTATTCAATTTTTTTCTATCGAATTCGGAATTTACGTAAACACTATGTGAAATTTTCTAGGTATATCCTGCGTAGACTACGAAAAATGATTGCAATAATTAGGATTTTAAAGTTTTTTACGAAAAAAATTTGGTTGTAAAACAATTGCCTATTATATTTGCGTCGTATATTTACCGCAAAAATTAACGAGTAGATATATTTAACCATGCATTTTTATCGCACCAAGTTCAAATTTCAAAGTATAAATAAAAACACGTAAAAGTATGAAAAAACTTTACTTAATCCCGGTTTGGTTTGCGCTCTGTGCCTTGGGGCTGCGGGCGCAAAATGTCGGTATCGGCACGGCGGCGCCCGTGGCCAAACTCGACATCAACGACGGCGGCTATGCCGTCAGGGAAAGGACGGCGGCGTCTGCCAATTCCATTACCATTCCCGCCAATACGTCCACCTTCCGTATCTTGAACGGCACGGGCGCAACGGCTACGATGGCTTTGACCGCCCCCGGCGTGGACGGGCAGCGCTTGGTCATCGTCAACGAGAACAACACGTATGCCGCCACTTTCGCCGGAGCCACGATTGCCGCCGGCGGCGGTACGGGCAACTTCGTATTCATCGGCGGTGCGTGGAGGTATTTCGGAGGATATCCCACTCCCTCCACCGCATGGAATCTGACGGGCAACGCGGGTACCAATCCCG
>CALAJH010000047.1 GCA_937922655.1 uncultured Bacteroidia bacterium | reverse complement strand
TAAAAATCGAAGGTGTAGCGTCGTAACCCAAAAAGTTGTTTACGCAACCCAAAACCAAATTCGCCCGATATCTCCTGTATATCTTTTGCTTCAAAACGTCACCGTCCAACAAAGCCGGAAAGTATTGGTCCACCCATTTTGTCGTAACGTCCGAAGGTGGACGAGACTGTGTAAGTTCCGAGTTTAAGTTTACCTCAATATCCGCCCTGTTTCTTAAAGACATCTCGCCCTTGTTGCTTTCGAAAGTAACGTTTGCCAAATTCGCCCCTTCCGAAAGTTTCAAAGACGAAACCACCATCGTCCCCTCAAAAAAGTTTTCCCAAGGGTCCGTAAACGAACACCTGTACTGTATCTTTAATTCAAGCTTTGCATCTATACCTTCCGACTCGTATTTGGAAACAATAGCGTCTTTGCCGTCGCAAAGAAAAGTAAGTCCCTCGACCGAATGCTGTGTAAACATACCGTGCCAAGACTTGTCTCTAACAATCCTTACCGACATGTCTTGCCAACCGATAGGTTCTTCAACCTCGTTGTTGTCTATGAAAAATCTCCATTCCATATTAACTCAATGGAAGTGTTTCGCCTTTGTCTTCTTTACGTTTGCGACCACGAGTGTTTGCCCTGGGGTACATCGAAGTACCTGAATCCCAAGTAATTTTGTTTTTTCTAGGCTCCTTTAACTTTAAAGTTTCTGGGTCCAACACGTCGAATTTGAAGTTGACGATTCCCGCCTCGCGTTGTTTTAAACGCCTTTCGATTCGAGCGTTTGCAATTTCAAGATGTTTCTTTTCTTTTTCTATCCCTACAAATTTCCTTCGCAAGTCTACGCAAGCCACACCGGTAGAACCCGAACCCATAAAAGGGTCTAGCACAATTCCGTTTTCGGGAGAAGTAATGTCTACCAAAAGTCTCATAATAGCAAGTTTTTTGACCGAAGGGTGTTCGTTTCCCAAATCACGTCCGTTTTCCTCGTCGTCGTGGGGCGTAGACTTTGCCGAATAAAAAAGTTTCCCTTTTTCACCTATAAAGGCCGAAAGGTTTCCATCGTGAACCATGCTTCCAAGTCTTTTACCCAAAGTGTAACTTATGGTTTTTTCCTCCTTCTTACGACCGTTTCGCAATATGTCTATATGCCAAGCGTTTTTCTTTATAACCCAACCGCCGTCTCTATGATTGCCCGTCAAAAGTCCCTTCACTTGATATTTGTTTCTATGAGTCTTTGTGTTCCGAGCTATAATCCAAAATTCGACGTTTGGATTCAAACGGAAGTTGTTTCCATGCTCGTCCGCGCGGCCCTTGTTTATCGTTCCCGAATAACAGTGTACCATAACGTCGTATATCTCCCAGCCCGCGTTTTCAATTGCACGCATCGTAAGATGACAAGTACGCGGATAAGACCAAAGTACCGCAAAACCCCCCGGCTTCAAATAGTAGGACATACGTTTCAGTCTTATCGTCATAAAGTCTACAAAAGCCTCGCGGTTTGAAAAATCGTCCCACTCCCTGTCAATAATGTTTATCCCCGAAGGCGGGTCTGTAACTATCGAATCAAAATGGTTTTCCGGAAAAGGTTCAAGCTCGTTTAAGCAATCCCCATGTATAAGAATAAATTCTTTTTTTATATCTTTTTCCATATATTTATTTCAGTATTTTAGAATATCCAAAAGGGTCTGCTTCGTAAATGTTTTTCGGGTCGATTCCTATTTGACGACAAAAAGTAGGCACCCAAAAAGAAGGACACCCCCGATTGTGAAATTGATTGTGTCCCGCAACAAGTACCTCGGGACAAATTTCATCAACGTATTGATAAACAATCTTCGCCAAAGTTTTTATCTGTGCAGGCGTTCGAGTATCCTTCGGATTCCCTTTTTCGTCTATGCCTCCAATGTAGCAAATATGGTGAGAGTATGCATTATGTTCGGCCGCGCCAAAAGTTATTTCTTCATCTTCAACGATACAGTTTTGATTCACGTCCGCCAAAACTACTTTTTTCCCCGACTGTTCCACGACTATTCTATATCCAACACGGCTCCACTTAAAAACGTTTCGATGAAGCCGTACGACGTCCTCGGCCGTACCGCCCCGAGACGCCGTGCAGTGAATCATTAAATACCTAAGCTTTTTCATCAATGCAAAAATACAAATTATCCATTATACCTTTTATTCAACCATTCCCATTTTTTATTTTGATTTATCGTAAACACCGCAAACCCCGACTCGTCCGCATTTACGACTACCATTTCTTTTTTCTTTACTTCTTGTGTAAGTTCGACAATTCGGTTCTCGACTACTTTCCAGCCACCCGTTGCAAACTCGTTCAACATACTTGGTTCCACTTGATTGTCCCGAATAGCTTTCAACGTAGGGTAAAACATTTTCGTTTCTTTTGCCGTCATTACGGATTCGCCCTTCGACAACCTTGCCAAAATACTGTCCGATTCCCCGTCCCCCGGACCGTCCAAAGCCAAAACACCTTTTCGAAACTTCGGCAAAGGTTGAGACGCTATAAGTCCTATTTGCACCGCCGCCAACGCCGCCGCGATACCCGCTTGAATCGGAGCAATCGTCCAGCCGACTACAGGTATTGCCGCCGCAGACGCAAACGCGCTCAATACAGCTTGAGCACCCGTTACTATCGCGTTGAACAACGCTACACCTTTTTCTATCTTCGCTTGCTTTTCCTTTTCCTTGTTGATACGCTTACGCATCTGATTTTCGGCTACTTCACGTTCACGGTCTGCTTGTTCCTGCGTCTTTAAACCTTTTTTTACAGCCTCGTCCAAAGACTCGTTCCGCCTCGCAAACTTTTCTTCCTCTTCCGCAATTTGACGATTACTTATTTCCGATATAGCCGAAGTTACACCCGAAACAATTTCCGAAACCATACCCGAAAAATTCGCAAACTGTTCTTTTGCATGTTCCAAAGACGAAGTCAATATCGAACGCTTGTTTTCAAAAACCCTACGCTCGATTTCGATACGTTCGCTCGCACTCAAATCCTCCCTACTCAACAAAGCCTTCAAATACTCGTCTTCGGCTTTTAACTTCATCATGTTTATCGCATACTCGCTTTTCAACTCCGAACGACCCCTAGACTCAATTAACGCCAAACGCTTTTGAAATTCCGCCTCGTCCCTACTTAATTCCGCACTACGCAAATTCAACAAATTTTCCGACAACTGCTGACGCAAAGCCAACTCTTCTTTTCCGCCCTTTTCCACCAACTCAAGCTTTTCCTCAATCAACTTACGTTCCGATTCAATTTCAAGTAAATTAAACTCATACAACTCCATTTGACCGCTACGCAAAAGCTCCTTACGCTTCATAGACTCTTCCGCAAAACTCTTTTCCAAACCCTTTATCTTTTCAACACGCAAAACATTTTCAATCTCTTGTTGCGCTTTCTTTTCTTCCAAAACACGACGTTCCGCCATAGCCGCCTTTACCTTCGAAACATTCAACTCGTACTCTTCACGACTTCTCGCAGACTTTTTCGCAACGTCCAACATATCCTGTTCCGCTTTGTCAATAGTCGCCAAAGTTTGAATCAAACCTTTTTCAATTTCCAAAGTCGCACGCTTAAACTCGTCGTCAACCAAAGACGCATCCAAGGCCTCGTTCGAACGACGCAACTCTTCCATTGCAAACGCAAACTCTTCCGCCGCCGCGTCCATCTCCGAAGACATATTTTCCAAAGCCTTACGCCCCGAATTCACCAACGAATTATACTGCGCTTGCAAATCCAACAATTCCGTAGTCTTGTCCGATATACTCTTTTCCGCCGCCTCCGACATACCTTTCGCCGCCGCCAACTGCTTCTCTATCGCAAGCTCCTTACGCTTCTTTTCTATTTCAAGCGCCAATACCTTTTCATTTACACTGTTCAATTCCTTTGTCGCTTCCAAACGTTCGTACGCCGCCAAATTACCGTCCGACAAATAATCGTTCAATTCCGAAACACGTTGATTCAACAAAGACTGCTGTTGCGTCAATGCATTGATTTGCTTATACAAATTCGCCGCCGCCGTCTCGGCCGCATATATCTTTTTCGCGTCGTCTACTACCGATTCCCCCAAACTCTTTACCCCCTCGACAACTTTGCCAACAGTGTTCTCAACACCCGTAAACGCATCCACCAAATTCGAACCCAAAGACGAAAAATCCAAATTCACTATCGCTTCAAACACATTCGATATAGCCTTTAACCGAACCTCGAATTGAGACTTTAAGAAATCCAACAACTTCTCAAACAAACCGCTTATCCCGCCTACACTTTCGTACCAACCCGTCAAAGACTCCTTACCCGACATTAAACCGTCGACAATATCCGCAACAAAATCCACTATCGGGTCCAACAACTTTCCTATCGCTTGAAATACCGAACTTACCGCACGAGCTATTTTTTCGTTTTCGCTCATCTTCGCCGCCAACGCCGCGACCAAACCTACTATAGCTCCGATACCCGTAGCCAACAAAGCCTTCCCAAACGTTTTCGCCGCGGCAACACCCTTGTTAAACGCAGACTTTAAAGCGTCGCCTACAGCGTAAGAAGCGTCCAACAAACCTATTACCGCCTTCTTCGCAACATTCGAACGTACTTCCGCCGAAGTGAAAAACGACACAAACGCCCGAGCGCCCGACTTAGCCGACTCTATCAACCTCGAAAAACCCTCACGGAAATTACCATAACTCGTGGAAACCTTTTTTATCGATACATCCAAAAGATTATTCGCCTTGCCTACATTCGTCAACGCCAATTGCATCTTCGTAATTTGAGCCGTTATCTTCTTATACGCTTCCTCGCCACGACTCAACTTAGACTGCTCCTTTATCAAATTCTTTACCTCGTCGGATACAACTTTTATCGCATCCGCTTCTTCCTTCATATGAGCGTTCAACTCGTCAAAAGACATAGACGCCGTTTCCGCCGACTTTCCCAAACGGTCCAAAGCCTTGTCGACTTCAGACATATTCGGAGCCTCTACGTCAATCTTTAATATTATATTGTCTTCCATACTCAAAAATAAACGACAAATTTAAACACAATAATAAAACCATTTCCAAAAAAACAAAGCCCTCCAAACCCAAAAAAATCGCAGGATTCAACAACATACCTTATCCCCTAGACTTTGTTGAATTCATTAAACGGTTCGCTTCTTGACGTTCACGCTCGTAACGCTTCATTACCACTTGACAAAGACTTAAATAGTCCATTAATCCCATTCTTGAAACTTCGCGAATTCCCGCAACCTCTTGATTTGCAATTGAATACAACGTTCCAATTCTACTTCGTCGCCAATCCCTGACTTCGCTATAAGCTCCTCTAAATCCCTTGAAGACTTTTCCGCCGCCGCCCTCAAATAATTCCCCAAACTCCAACCCGCAAGACTTCCATAATGAGACAAACTCATTATACGACCTGACAAAAAAAAACCCATCCCCCGGGTACGCATAAAACGTTCCGCCTTCTCGTTCAAATACTTCTCGTCAACATAGTCCGCACGCTCGCACCTCTCAAAATACAACAACGCACAAACACGCATCATCGACATAGTCTCCATAGCCCATATACTCCTGTCCCTTATCGATACCAACGAACGAACAAAATTTACCGTGTCAACACGTCCGTTTACATACTCGTCGCACTTACTCAAAAACCCAAGCCAATGCTCACGACTCATACTCATTCGCATATAACCAAACTCTTCCGCCGCACGCAAACCTCGATGACTCGGAATATTCCCTATATCCTTGAAACAGTAATAATCCCGACCACCGACCCTAAACGCAAACTCTATCACACCGTCAACTCGGCCCGCGTCAGGATGAGAAGGTACACCCATCAAACCCAAATACCGCAAAACCCTAATCCAAATTTCCCGTAAACCTACTCTCATAGCCAAATTTACCCTAAACCTACTTTTATATCGCAAATATACTTATTTTTGCAAATCCAATACCAATTCTTCCAATTCCAATACCAAAGTCATGATTAACCTCGATTGCATTAAAAAAACAATCACACCCCAAAAATGCTACCCACACCTCAAACTCCTTAACGTCGTACCCGGAATCAATTACGACCTACTCGCCAACTCTACCAACCCCCAAGACAACGACACCATTAACGCCCTTATACTCAACCACGCCGAATTCGCCATACAACAACTCGAACAATTCATACTCGAATCCATAGAACAATACTATACCTTTTGTCCAAACAATATTTCAATACTGTTCTCTACTCCAAACAACAACACAACAACAACCTCGCTTACGGAATCCCACCAAATATCCAACCTACTTCAAACCACCCAAATCCAAATACTCGGCTACAACGCCGAAAACCCAGGCGAAGTAAACATCCAAGCAAACATCATTAACCAAAGAACCTACAACGTCATAAACATCATTAACGAAACAATCACAATCACCAAACCCGACGTCAATGAAATCAATATACAAGAAACCTACATCCAAGAAAACAACACCCCCTACACATTACAACTCTACTACAACACCACAAACGCACCCGGAAAACCCACCAACATATACTCCTCAAACCAAAGAGCAACCTACTTCAATTGCCAAGCATGCAAACCCTGTTCCCAAACTCAATACAACTCCTACGGACTTATCTTCAATATCAACAACTTCTGCAACCTCGAATCCATTATTTGCCCAATCGCCAACCACTTTACCAAACCACTCGTCAACATCATCGCCGCAAACATACTCGCCGAAACTAACCTCAACACTCATTTCCACCACACACATATCGTTAAACTCGACAACAAAAACCAACAAGCCAACAAATTACTCGAATTCGCAAGAAACCAAGTCAACAAAATTATCAAAAACCTTAACCTCGACTGCAACTGCTGCCTACGACAAAACCCCATCGTAAGAACCAAATTTACCCTCTAAAAACAAAATGCGCTACAGAATCAAACTTACAGACGTACGTTCAACCATCGAAGAAACATTATCCGAAGAAATCAAAAAAACAAAAGAAAAACTCGACAACGCCATAATCAAAGAACTCATTAGAGCCAGAACACTACTCATACATTCAAGATTCGGACCCAATCCCGAAAACTACCAACTCCAAGCAAACCCAAGATACAACTCAAAAACCTACCGAAGAAGATTCAGAAAATACGGCTACACCAACCAAATCATCAACCTCCAAGAAACACTCAAATTCAAAAACTCCATCACCATCGATACCCAAAACAAATCCATCTTCATAAAAGGACCCAGAAACATCAAAATCAACGCCGTCCTCGCTAAAAGAAAACTAAACATGAAATTCGCAAGAATAGAACTAACCACCATGATAAACGAAATCATCGAAACCACTCAACAAACATAACAAAAATCCATACACCCCGTAACCCCACACCCCAAAAAACATCACAAAAAAAATTTTCAAAACCCCAAAAACACCACAAAAAAAAATTTCCAAAAACCCATAACAAAAAATAAAAATTTACACTTTTTTATGACAAAAACTTCTTCGGACATACCCCCCTTGGCGGCTCCGCCGCCCCCCGGGGGGTGGGGGGGGGGTACGTTAAATTACCGTAAACTTTTTAGGGGGAAAATAGTACGGGAATGGAATAACGGCGAACAATTACGAGCGGCTAATGAAATTGCTCGTACACTATTTTTTTTTCATGGAAATTTTGCCGAGTGAATTTTTCGTCATAATTTTGCGGCATTAATCAATTTTTCCATTTACAAATTATGGAACAAAAACTTTTTTTAGCGTCATTCATAACCGCTTACCGAGCAGTTGTTGACGCGTACGTTAACCGCGGCAAGGCTTTACCGCCCGCCGCTGAAGCCGCCTTGGCGGCCATGGAAGCCCCTTATGACGCCACGCGGGTACGCGCTTGGTTTAACGCGGGGGCAAGTGCCATTATTCGTGTAAAGGCCCGCTCGGCCGAGCAGGCCGCCGCCCGTGAAGCGGCGTTACGGCAATTAGCCGCCGCCGCTCGTGACGCCGCCCCCTTTATTGACGCCGCCGATATGCTCGTACGAGTAATTCGGGCAATTGACGCTACGGGGGGTAATGACGCTCAACTAGTCACGTTACGAAATTTTTTCCCCTTGGCTGAAGCGGGCGGCATTTACCGCCGCGCTCGTGCAATTAAAGTGAATGACGAAGTGGCCTTGTCGAGCGGTAATTTTGACGGGCACACGGCCGCGCCGGCGCTCGAATATATTTTCGTCACGCCGCCCGTCATAAAGCCGCGCGCGGCGCGCTCGGCCGCCG
>CALAJH010000046.1 GCA_937922655.1 uncultured Bacteroidia bacterium | reverse complement strand
GTTTGGTCGTGGTGGAATAAGCCGAACGTAGACGTACTTACGGCGCAAAAAGGGGGCCTTCGTCTTTGGCGACGGCCTCCTTTTTGTTTGCGGGCGTATCGACCGCACACATAACGAGCCCGCCCGTATTCATCGGCATCCAAATAGGATATTATGGCTTGCACAGGCAGGGCATGTTGCTGTGTTTATCATGCCAATATCATATTTTAGACCTATGGATGTTTTCATCATTGCCCGGGGCACACTAATTGTGAATTTTCGTTTGTTTATATGAAATATTTCTTGTTTTTTTGTATTTCAACTATCCAAAGCGTTGGTCGCGTTAAGCGACGGCGCCGGGATTTACGACCATTTTTGAAAGAACCGATAAACTATTGCCCGTTGGCTTTGAGGCCAACCGATGCACGATGAGAAACGCCGTGAAGTATTTACCGAATGCCACGGCCGGCAAAGAATACGTTACAGAACTCGAGAGGTTGGGGGGCCTTCCGCCGTTAAGAATAGTATTCGGTTCTTTGTCGGGCTTTGCTTACGAACCGGAAACGGGAAAACTGCGAGGATGCCCGACGGGTTCGGGAGAGTATGAACTTTATGTACTTTACGACGACGCTCGTCCGGAATTAAATCAAAAATACCGGCTTATCGTCAATCCCAATCCTTCGGATTTATGGAAGAGCTTGCCTTCGGGTGAGGACGATGCAAAGTTTGCCAAGCTTTGCGGCGATGCGACGTTGTTGGGGGGCATGCGGCGCGGTCGTTTGCACGCCCACCACGGCAGACCTTCCGACGACGCTTTTGAAATCGCCGTATGGAAAAACGCGTATTTCGCGGCCGTTGCGGACGGCGCCGGTTCGGCCAAAGATTCCCGAAAGGCCGCAAGATGCGTTGTTTCCGCGGCCGTCGGCGAGGCGTTGCGATGTTTTCAAAACGGTTCGGACGTCGGCAAGGCGGTGGAAGCCGGCGTTGAAGCCGCCTTGTCCGCGCTTGGTCTCCTTGAAAGACGGTCGGGAACCGTTGCCGAGGAGGCTTACACCACGCTTGCTTTGTTTTGCGCCGTTAAGTCCGCCGACGTTTGGCACGTCGGCGTTTTCAACGTCGGCGACGGCGCCGTCGCTTTGATATATGCCGAAAATTTTTGTTTGCTTACCGAAAAAGATTCCGGCGAATACAGCGGCCAAACGCTCTTTTTACAACACGAACCCCATCCAAAAGCGCGAATAACGCTACACGCCTTCGATTCCCCCGTTTTTTTGTTGATGGCCACCGATGGACTGCTCGACCCATTGGGCCTCCATAAAAACGCAAACATTCAAAATTGGATGGACTTGAAACAAACGATGCTCAAAGAACTCGAACTCGACGGCGAAAAGCTCGTCGATTGGCTTGGTTTTTACGCGCGTGGACATTTCGACGACCGTACCCTCGTCGTCCTTACCGACGAATGAAAATTTTGGTCGTTCGATTGAGTTCGATAGGCGACGTGGTGCTGACCACGCCCGTGTTGCGTTCCATCAAAACCGCGTTCCCCGATTGCGAACTCCATTTTTTGGTCAAACCCAAGTTTTTCGACGCTATTCGCCACAACCGCCGTTTGGATAAAATTTATCTCTTTGAGCCCGGAGTGGCAAAGGCGCTTCGCAACGAAAACTACGATTGGGTTTTTGATTTGCAAAAGAACGTTCGTTCTTTTCTTCTTTGCCGCCGATTGGGCGCGAAACGCGCGACCATCGACAAACAAAACGTAAAAAAATGGCGGATGGTACGGCTTAAAACCCATGAATCCGTGCCGCACGTCGTCGAACGTTACGGCGCCGTTTTGCAGGCGTTGGACATCGCTTTGGACGACGGCGGATTGGAGTATTTTGTTTCCGATGCTTCCGAGCGGGCGGCCGAAGAGTGGTTCGGCGGGGAAAAACGAATAAAAATCGGCATGGCGATGGGCGCCAATTACGCCACCAAACGATGGCCGTTGTGGAGCGAGTTGGCCGCCGAAATCAACCCGGAAAGATTTGTTCCCGTTTTGTTGGGTGGGCCCGGGGACGTATCCGTCGCGGATGAATTTGTTCGCCGTTTTCCCACGGCTCTCAACGCCGTCGGGCGTTGCGACCTAAATCTTTCGGCCGCGTTGCTGAAACGTTGCGACGTACTCGTTACGCCCGATACGGGATTGATGCACATCGCTTCGGCCCTCGGCGTGCCTATCGTCGGCATTTGGGGCAGCACCGTGCCGGCGTTTGGCATGTACCCTTATCGCGCCAAACACATGGTTTTGGAAAACGACCTGCCCTGTCGGCCCTGCTCCAAATTAGGATACAAATCCTGCCCCGAAAAACACTTTCGTTGTATGACGCTCACTACGCCCGAGCGGGTCTGGAAAGCCGTTTTGGAGCTATTGGGCGAAAATTACGACAAATCGTAGGCCCGTTTGAGCAGGGTTTTGACGTGGTCGTTTACGTCGGCGGGGACGTTAAGCGTCAGGGCGCCGACGATGCGTTCGGAACCGAGGTTGCGCATCGGCGACAAACTCAAATCCTGACAGGCAAAACCGACGGCCAACCCACGCGGCGTGGGTTTCATCGCGCAAAATTGTTTGTTTCGCACCAACGTAACCATTGTTTTTCGTGCCGAACAGGCCACGTCCTCGCCCAAAGCCAAACCCGCCCATACCACCGCTTCATAAACGGGCAACTGTTCGCGATGCCGCGAGAAAAGTTGTTGCACCAAACCCTCGGGGTCTTCTTCCCACGCACTGCCAAAGACCGAGCTTAACAACAATCCGATGTGGTTAATACCCAAACCGTATTCTTTGCGTAGCCACGAGGATATTTGCCGAGGTTCTTTCGACGGCGCCGAACGCACGATTTCCCCCCACTGCTCCATCGTTTTTCCGGATTCGCGGAGAAAGTTGGCCGTCAAGGTTTCGCCCCACTTTTTCGTGCGGCCCCCTTCGGAATAAGGTATTTTCATGCCGTTATTCATTGACGATTTGCCCCTTGCGCCATTTGCCCAATATCGCCTGCCAACTTTTTTGGTAGGTGGACTTGCGGTCGAGAACGAAAAAATCGCCGCCGAACGGATGCTCGACGCGTTGAAAAAACAGTTGCATCGGTACGTCGGGCGCCTCGGGCGACTTTTCATAGAACCAATATTCGCCCTGTGAACGCAGGGTAACGGCGTCGGGCTGGCCGAGAACGATAAACGCCATACCTTTGTCGGTTTGCCAGCCTTCGCGGTCGATGGCGGTGAAATAACGGTTGGCGTAAGCGGCACGGTTGTAATAAATCATGTTCAGGGCCTCGGTTTTGGCGGCGTTGAGGACGTTCCAGAGCGATTCGAGTTCTTTGACGGGATTTTTGGCGGTATTGAGCGTTTTCATTTCGGCGGGCGTGGCGATGTAGGCCATGGCGCCAATCATATCCGTCGGGTTGGGATTCCACGTCGGCGCCGTCAATTCCTCCGGGGCGACATAAAAATAAACGGGATTGGTTTTGGCGTCCACGGCTTGAAACGCGGCGGTAACGCCTCTTTGCGCGATGGAAAAGTCTTTGGCGTTAATTTTGAACGAGGGGGCCGAAGGCTTGGGGGCTTTGGGCGCCGAAGGGGCTTTTTGGATATAGGGCGGCGCCGCCACCGCCGTATCCCCGGGGTAAAGCGTTACGTTCCATTCCTTTTGCACCGTTTCAAAACCGTAATTTTTCCCCGAAAAAAGTATGTGGTCGAATACGGGCGTACGTTTGCCTCCTTCTTTCAAATAGACGTCGAAAAGCGGCGTCCCCTCACGTCTGTCGAGCGAATACAAGGCAAAACCCCGCGTATCCGAATTGACGTCCGACAAATCCATTTTCACCGTGTATTCCGCCTCCCACGGCACGGCGATGGAACGCGTATAAATCACGTTGGAGGGTAATGCGGCGAATTGGGCGGCGTCGAGCGTATCGGTCAAAACAAACTCGAACGTTTCCATCGGACGGTTGAGTTCGCTTTTTTTATACACCTCCACAAGAAGCTTGCCGTCCGCGGTGTATTTGACTTGTTCGGGCGTGGGCGCCTCGTGGTAATTGTAGGAGAAAAAGTTGCGTTCGACGCAAAGATGGATTCTTGCGCTGTCTTTGCTTACGTTGGCGATACGGGCGCGGAAAGGAATGGCCGCGTCCTTGTATTTAAAGAATATGTTGTCGGCTTGCGAAAATGCCCGCCCCCCGAAAAGTAGTACGAGGAGCAAAAGCGTGAATCGTATCATGGTTGGGATTTGGAGCGGCGGAAAGGCTTTATCGAACGGAGCGGTCCCGCACGCTGTGTTTGTTGTTTTGTACTTGATGGTCGTAAACGTCGCCAAAGTTGGGATTGCGAAAAACGTTGAGCCAATCCAAGCGTTTGGAAAGCCGTGTTTTTTCTATCATCAACTTTTGTTTGTCGAATATGGCGTCTTTGCGGTTGTGGAAAACGAAGTCGTACTCCTCGCTCATGACGATGGCTTCCTCGGGGCAAACCTCTTCGCACAAACCGCAGTAGATGCATCGGAGCATGTCGATTTCAAAGCGTTCGGGGTAACGTTCTTTGACGTCGTCGGTTTCGGCGGCCTGCATACTGATGGCCAGCGGCGGACAAACCCGGGCGCAAAGTCCGCATGCCACGCAGCGCTCTTTGCCGTTCTCGGCCACCAATACCGGACGACCCCGAAATTCCGGACCCAAATTTGGTTTATATTCCGGATATTCCAGCGTCACCGACGGACGGAACATGTGTTTGAACGTGAACCACATCCCCTTGAAAATCTCGGGGAAATAAAGTTTATGGACGAAATTGAGTTTGCGTTCGTCTTTATTGCCGTAATTTATTTTGACTGCCATACCCCTATTACCGTCTTTACAACAAAACGGGTTCCAAAAATAGCAAAAAAAATCTTAGCTACACAAACTTTGCTAAAATGTGGAAAAATATCCGCTTAAAACGCTTCCCCAAACGACAGGTAAAAAGCCGTTTCGTTTTTTCCGACGGCAAAATCGAATCTGAGATTGACGCGTTCTTTTCGGTCGGCCATAAATCTTACGCCGGCGCCGAGGCTGTGTTTCAACGCCGAATAACGCAACGACAACGCTTCCGGCGAAACGTCGCCCACGCCCGCAAAAAACGCCAAGCCCATGCGCCAAACCAACGGCATTCGGTATTCGATTTGTACCGCGGCCATGTTCGCGTCCCGGAATCGTCCGCGGAAGTAACCCCGCATGTCGTTTTCACTGCCGATGAGCGGCATCATAAAAAACGGGGTTTCGCCCGGCGAAAACGTACCGTTGCATTGAAGCGCCAACGTATGAACAAACGTACCGATTTTTTTTTCGCACCACGCCGGCGTGGTGAACAGCGTAAAGTATTTGCGAAAGTCGAATTCGATGCGATGAAACCGAAACTCCGAACCGAAAACGGGATGATAAACGGTGTGAAAAAACGAGGCGAAAGTTGCGTCGGTAGGATTGGGGATGTTTTTTCGGGTGTCGTATTGTATGCCGTAGCCGAGGCCGGCGGCCAATCCGCCGGCATGACCAAGCGGACGGGTACGTTCCAAAAGCGGCCCGGGCCGCACGTCGTGCAAATAAAACGCTTCCGCCCGCACGCCCGCGTACACTCCCGGAACGATTTTGCGCAGGGCCGTTACCCGTGCGTGAAGCCGACGGCTGTCGTAGTTTTCGAGGTTTTCGGCGGGCGTCAATGGTCCAATGCCCCAATAACGGTCGGAAAATATTCGGTATGTGGCATAGCCCCGAAAAAAATATTTTCCACGCGCCAAAAAACCTTGTCCTTGCACCGTGGCAATGATTTGTTTGCGTTGCGTGTAGTTGAACTCGGCTTGGCCGGAGGCGGCGGGCGTAAGCGAATCGCGCGACGGAAAAGTAAAAAATCCCACCGCGCCCCCGTAAAAACCCTGTTCGGGCGAATAGCCGAGCGCCGGCAACGGCAACGCCCGCACCCTTCGAAACTTTTGCCCATACGCCGGAAACGCCGCCAACAGCGCCAACACACTAAGCGTCCATATCCTTCCAAACGGGAAACTTCTCACGATACTCCTGCAAGGCCGCGACGTCGAGCGAATACATAAAACAACCGGGTTCGTGAAACGCTTGGGCGCGACGGCCCGCCGGCGCAAGCGGGTCGCCGTGCCAATCCCACAAGCCCGTATCGCCCGAATAAGCGATTCCGTTGCCGTCGCGACCGACACGGTTTACGCCCGCAACGTAACATTGATTTTCTATGGCCCGGGCCGCCAACAACCGCCGCCAATGGTGCGCCCGCAACGCCGGCCAACTCGCCACAAACACCGCCAAATCGTATTCGTTGCGGTTGAGGCACCATTGACCAAAACGCAAATCGTAGCAGACAAACGGCCGAACGCGCACACCCGCAATCTCAAACGTTAATTTTTCCGTTCCGCGCGAATAATTTTTAGCTTCGCCCCCCGGTGAAAACAAATATCGTTTGTCGTAATGCAGGCAGCGTCCGTCGGCAAAGGCGACAAAGAGGCGGTTGAAGCGGCGTTCGCCGTCGCGCACGGCCACCGAACCCATTACCGCCCAACCCCGACGCGCCGCCAATTCAAGCATAAACGCGCGAGTAGGGCCGTTGGAATCCTCGGCGTGGTCGCCGGCGTCGCTGAAGCCCGTAGCGAACGTCTCCGGCAAGACCACAAGGTCGCATTGCGGCGCTTCTTCCAACTCTTTCGTTATTTTTTGGTAGTTCGCCTCCCGGTTCATCCATTCGGGCGCAAACTGGTACAAAAGCGCTTTCATCGTCGCAAAGATAAGGCTTATTATCGCCATCGACGACGAATATTTTTCGCCCAACGTCTTCCCGGGACGATTCCGAAACATATTAACCACATTGGGGGGGAGAAAACGATACGGGCAACGAACGTCCGAAGTCCGCGACGCTCGTTGCCCGTACGTGTTGTCGACCGACGGAGAAAATTTATTTTACCGCAGGGTAAACGTGTAATGGAAGGTAACGTCTTCTTCCACCGGCGAGTCGAACACAATCAGAAAACCGCCGTCTTGCTGGCGAATGTGATAATTGCCTACGGGACCGGTAAACGTCAGCACGACGGGAGTGTCTTTTTTGAGGCGGCCGTCCATGACTTGACGTTGTTCCATGCCTTTGTAGACCTCGCCCGAGGCGACGACGGGAATGGCGTCGAGCGTCGCGCCGAATTTTTCGGACAGCAATTTTTCCAAACGTTCGATTCGGGCTTCGAGTCCGGCGTCGCGGGTTTTGGTTTCGGCGCGAAGTTCGCGCACCGCGCCCATGGTAAAGCCCGCCGCACGCGTAACGTCTATAATGTATTGTCCGGGGGCGTTTTGCGTTTCTTTGACCAAAAACGAGGGCATGGTCGTAGGGTCGGAAGCCATTTCCACCCGGTTTTCTTTTTCGTTAAAAATGCGCATCGGCCGTACTTGGTCGATTAAGTCCAAGTCGTTGGTTACGTCGGCATAAGTCCAGTTGGTGGCGTTGGCCCAATAACGCCACGCCGAAACGTCGGCGTAATTGTTGTAAGCGCCAATCCAGTCGAAGCTGACGTAAGGGTTGCAAATGCCGCCGCAAATGGGACCGGAGTGATATTGGCTGTGTACTTGAAAATTTTGCGTGTTGATGGCGATAATGCGGTGAGCGTAGTCGACGTTGCCGCCCGGGACGTGAAAGTCGATGTAGGGGGTGCCGATGCCGGCCATGCCGTTCAATCCGCCCAATTCGATGGCGCCGCCTTGGTCGCCGTTGAGTTCCGAACGCCCGCCGGTCCAACGCACGCGGTTGGACACCCAAAGGTTTTGGTCTCCCCCGGGGCCGACGCGCGTCCATGCCGAAGACGCGCCAAGAATCAGGTCGTTGTTGGCGCCGGACGAACTGACGTCGGAATACAGTCCGGCATAACCCCACGCCGTTCCAACACGCAGCCTCCCGCGTCCGCCGGCGACCAAATTTTCATTCCCTTGGACGTGCATATTGTTTTCGACCCACGCGGAGGTGGCGTAAACGTTGACCCCGTCGCCCGCAACGGATAGCGGTACTTGCGGGTTGTTGGTTTTAACGCCTACGTTACCCGAAGGAACGAGGCTGATGTGGTCGTCGCCGTCGTTGCCGGCGCCGATTTGCAACGTACGGGATTCGCCGACACGCGGATACGAGGCGATCCACCATTCGTCGCCGCAACCCGGAGCAGGGTCGGTGGCGAAAATGCCGCTGGTGGCGCCGGTAATCCAGTTGCCGCCGCAGCTGTTGGGGACGTTGAACGTCGAAGCGCCGCCGTACCCCACCTGCAAACCGCCGTTGGCCACGAGCATACGGGCATTGGCGTCGGGATTGACGGTATTGCCCGCGACGGTGATTTGGCGGTTGTTGTTGGCCCAGAGGGCGGATTGCGAGCCGTTGTTGCGCACATGCCAGCCTCCCGAACCATAGTTCATATACATGATATTGTCGCTCCAACGGGGCCACAGGTAGGCCTCGTAGGTTCCAACGGAATTGCGCGCCAAGAACGTCGCCGTATTGTCCACGCCAAAGATGTTGTTGCCGCCCGCAATAGTGAAACGAAAAGTGGGCGTTGTCGTTGCGATACCGACGGCGTTACCGACGTTAAGGTTCGTACCGATTTCCCCACTTCCGACGATGTCGAAATTGCCCGGGTTTTGACCGGTGGCAAAATTGTTGTTTACGGCTTGGTTGATGATGAAGTTGCCGTTGTCGGCGGTGGTCAAAATTCTCAGCCACGGCTGGTTGGCGTTGTTGTTGGTTTTGCGGAACCAAAGGTTTTGGTCGAAAAACGAACCCGCAAATTGCATGGCGTAGTTGTTGGCGGTGTTGGAGTGGCGCACGTCCAAAAGGTGCCACCAACTCGTGGCGCCGGTGGGCCATTGGGCGGCGAAGGGGGTCGGGTCGTGGGTTTCGTAAAAGCCCGAGCGCACGCCTACGCCCGAGGCGCCCGCCGAATGCCGGGTTTCGGTGCGCGTCTGGGCGTTGCCCCACATGACCACGCCGTCGGCACGAATGTTGCCCGTGGCGTGAATCTGCTCGACGGGCACGGCCGTACCTACACCGATGTAACCAACGTCGTTTGCATAAAAGAAGGTCGCGCCGTTGTCGCGAATTTCAAAATCCCCCGTGCCCGTGAGGTCGAAAACCGTGTTGAAGGCGCCTTGCGCGACGGTCGTGTTTTGCATCAACGGCCCGCCCCAGCGCACGATGTTCGGCGCGGTTTCGGTCAGGGCGTTTTCTGCCACAATTACGCCGGTAAAGTTCGTGCCGACCCATTGCGTACCGTTCCACGTGAAGACTTG
>CALAJH010000045.1 GCA_937922655.1 uncultured Bacteroidia bacterium | reverse complement strand
TGGCCTTGGGCCGCGCGGTCGGCGAGGGCCTTGAGAACGGCGTCGGTCATCGGCCGAATGGCTTCGATGGCGGCGTTCCACTGGCGCATGCGTTCGACGGCGGCGGCGGGATTCTGCATCGAAGCCAAGATAAGCGCCGTTGTTGCCCAAGTCGCCCCTCCGCCCCCTTTCAACGCTTTGAAAGCGCCGTTGGTTTTCGTCGTTCAAGCGCGGGAAATTTTTTCTCGTTCTTTGTCGTTTGTTTTGATTATCGCGAACTTTGGGTAATGGAAGAATGGCAGGTCGAGGAACTGACGCTCAACATGGGGCCGCAACATCCGGCAACCCACGGGGTCTTGCGCCTCGAACTTCACACCGACGGAGAACTGGTCAAAAGCGTCGTGCCGCACATCGGTTATATGCACCGGTGTTTTGAAAAACACGCCGAAAACCTGAGCTACGACCAAATCATTCCCTTCGTCGACCGTTTGGATTATCTCGGAGCCCTCAATTCCGAGTATGCCTACGTTATGGGCGTGGAAAAAATGTTGGGATTGACGGAAAAAATCCCGCCGCGCATCGAATTGATACGTATACTTACGGCCGAGCTCAACCGCATCGCCTCGCACTTGTTGGCCATCGGCACTTACGGCATCGATTTGGGGGCGGTAACGGCGTTTTTGTGGTGCTTCCGCGACCGCGAACATATTTTGAGCATGCTCGAATGGGTTTCGGGCGCGCGCATGCTTTACAATTATTTTTGGGTGGGCGGTTTGTATTACGACCTGCCGCCCGGTTTTACCGACCGTTGTCGCGAATTCGTGCAATATTTCGCTCCCAAAATCCGCGAAATGGAAGGCCTTTTGAGTGAAAATCCCATTTTCGTCCAACGCACGGCCAACGTTGGGGTACTGCCTTTGGCCACGGCCATCAATTACGGCGTAACGGGGCCGGCCTTGCGTGCCTCGGGCTTGCGTTGGGATTTGCGCAAGGCCGACGCTTACGGCTTTTATCCCCAACTCGATTTCGAGGTGCCGATGGGCAAAGGACTGATGGGAACCGTCGGAGATTGTTGGGACCGCTATTGGGTGCGCATGGAAGAAATCAAACAGAGTTGTCGGTTGGTGGCGCAGGCGGCCGAACTTTTGGACAAAAAATATCCCGGCGGCGGGGATTTTGACCCGCGGGCCTTGTGTCCTTCAAAAATTCGTCCCGAAATGCCCGAATACTACGTTCGCGCGGAAAATCCGCGCGGAGAACTCGGTTTTTTCTTCGTAACCCAACCGAAAAAAGACGTTCCTTTGCGCGTCAAAGCCCGGGGGCCGAGTTTTTCCAATTTGAGTGTTTTGCCCGAACTTTGCCGCGACGTCCCGGTGGCGGACGTGGTGGCCATCGTCGGTTCGTTGGACATCGTTCTTTGCGAAATCGACCGTTAGGCGATGACGACCGTCGTTGCCCCGCGTCCGTCGAAGGCCATGTCGTCCAAATAGTAATGTTTGACGAGGCTCTGCTGTTTGTAACTCAAAAGCAGACGGTGGATTTCGTTTTTGAGTTTGCCCGCGCCGATGCCGTGGATGAACGATATTTTGTGTAGGTTGCGGGCAATGGCTTGATTGAGCGCCCGTTCGAAGGTTTTGATTTGCAGTTCGAAGAGTTCGTGTTTAGGGAATTTTTCGGGGTTGTCGACGATTTTTTCGGCGTGGAGGTCGACGATTCCTTCGGGCAGTTCGCAATCGACGCCGACCATTTCGATGGCGCCCGCGTCGAGGTTGTCGGTGGCCACGGGCATAAAGTCGTCGGCGCGTTCGCGCAGGTCTTTGAGCGTAACGACTTGGGAAAAGATGCAGGGGGCGCCGTTGAGGTAGGGGTTGGCCTCGGTTTTTTTGAGCAGATGTTTTTCTTTGATTTTAAGGTTTTTTTGCAGCGGCGCCAAAGGACGGAAAAGCGTCGGGTCGTATATCAAAAATTGAAAGTAAAGGTCGGTGTGGCGCTCGTCGAACGCGCAATGAAACAGTTTTTGACTTTGTCGGGGTTTGAATTCTCCGCAAAGTTTTTGCCGCCACCTCAATCCCTCTCGGCACAACAAAAAAAACACGCCCGTGAGCGGGGAGTGATTGACCAAATGGTAATGCAGGACGTTGGTTTTTTCGGGGATTTGGAGGGCGACGTACAATCCTTCGGGTCGTGAAAATTCGATTTTTTCGTCGAAGGCGCCGCCCGGTTGTTCGTACAAGGCTTCGTCGGGGTGGACGGGGACGACCTCGTCGGGCGAAAGCTCCACTTCCAACACGTCGTCGACCATGACCAAAAGCCGGTTGTTGGAATAGATTTGAACGATGCTGCCGATTTCGGTGCTTCTTAAAAGACGCACCTGTTGGTTAATCTTAAAACGAAACTTGCTCATGACGCAACGCCCGCGAACGGCGCGGGTCTTGCAAAGTTACGTATTTTCAACGGCGGCTTTTGACGTTGCGTCCGTTGTTTTTGAATTGCGGTCGAAAAAATAGGCGATGGCCGAACACAACAAGGCTACAAAGGCCAAAAAATAAAACACGCCGTCCCAACGGTAGTATTGGGCGATTTTGGCCACGCCCCATCCCGAAACGATGGCGCCGAAATAACCCGCGCCGTCGATGAGTCCGGCGGCCGTCGAACTGCCGATTTTGGCCCCGAGGTCGATGGCGATGGCGCCCGCCAAAAACGTGTAAGGGCCGATGAGCAGTAAGGCCGCCAAACTCATCAACGTCAACGCCCCCCCCACCGACGCTTGCGAACCCAAGTATCCTTGCGCCATCAACACAAAAAACAACAAAAACTGGGTGAAGGCGATGATTTTCGCTCGCCGCCCGCCAAACAAAAAATCGGAAAAAAAGCCCGCCGCCAACGCCGACAATCCGCCGATGAACGGAAAAACGGCGCTGTATTTCGACGCCGTCGCCGCCGACAAATGCGCCATTTCGCTCAAATACGTGGCCGACCATTGGTTGAACGTTTCGCGACAAAGCGTCAGTCCGAACGACAAAAAAGCCACCAGCCAAAACGTCAGGCTTTTGACGAACGGCGCCATCAACGCCCCGAAACCCACGGGTCGTTTGCGGGCGCCCGCCTCGCCGTAGAGGTTGTCGGGATGCACCTCGTTGCCCGCCAGGCCCACCGACTCCGGCGAATTGCGCAACAACAAACCGCAAATCAGCGTCAAAACCGACAATCCCGCCGCACTAAAAAAAAACACCGTCCGCCATCCGTAACCGTACTCAATCAACATGCCCAAACCGTAACGCGTAATCGAGTCGCCGAAAAGAAAACTTAAACTCAAAACGGCCATCACCTTGCCGATTTGCAAATATGAAAACCAATGCGACGCGATTTTGACCAACGCCCCCCAACCAATGGATTGCACGCCGCGATTGACGACCCATGCCGCCGTCAGGGCCGTGAGCCCCACGCCCACGCCGAAGGCCGCCGTGGCCAACGCCGAAAGCCCCATACCCAACAAAAACATCCGACGCCCCCCCACAAAGTCGGTAAACGTGCCGAAAACCACCTTGCCCAACATGTACGCCACCAAGCCCAACGACGCCATCGTTCCCACCGATTCCTTGCTCATGCCCGTTTGCAAAAGCAGGGGCGTAACCACGGCCAAGTTCGACCGGCAAAAGTAATAACCCGTATATCCGACGAAAAGCGTCGAAACGATGACGATTTGCCACGTATAGCGGCTGAGCCTGTTTTTTCCCATGGGGCCGGTGCGCAAAAATAATCCCAAAACCCGGAACGACGACCGATACGCAAAAACTTAACGGACGAAAGCGTTTTTTTTCTAAATTTGCATAGAAATGAGAAACGGCGGGCGACGGTGGAGGTGGGCGGCGTTGGCGACGGCAACGGGCGTGGTCTTGCTTTGGACGTTTCGCGAAAACTGTTTGCGGGCCGTCGGCGGTTTGTTGGACGCGTCGTCGGCCCCGGAGGCCTGCGAGGCGCTCTTTGTGCTTTCGGGCGCCCCCATCGACCGCGGCCAACACGCCGCCAAACTCTTTCACGCCGGCATCGCACCCGTCCTCGTTTGTACGGGCGAACTGCCCCACGCCACCGTCCAAAAAATTTGCGCCCTCGACTATACCGAGGCCCACTCGACGCGCCACGTTCTACTCGAATGCGGCGTGAAGCCGGCCGCCGTACGTATTCTTGGCGTCGGAACGTCCACGCGCGAAGAGTGCAAGGCCCTCGTCGAATACGCAAAAAAAAACGGCTGGAAAAAAGTAGGGGTCGTTTCGTCGCTTTTCCATACCCGGCGCATCGCAAGAACGGTTTCGCCTTTGGCCCAAGCCGCCGGCCTGACGGTCAAAGTTTTCGGCGCCCCCAGTCTCGATTTCGACGAACGCCAATGGTGGCGCTCCGAAAACGGCTTGATTTTTGTGAACAACGAATACGTCAAACTCTTTTATTACGCCTTCGGCGGATAATTTATGATAAAGACCCCTTTTTCCGACGCTTTTGAGTTTTTGAAAAACTTCAACATGAAAAAGCGCGACAGCGCCAACGAAATCGTCAAAAACCACGTTTTGTGGGCCATGGGTGCAGGTTTGGTGCCTTTTCCCGTCTTGGACATCGCGGCCGTTACCGCCGTGCAACTGAACATGATAGAAAAACTGTGCAAGACCTACGAGATCGAATACAGCGAAAGCGCGGGCAAATCGTTTTTGTCGGCGTTGGCGGGCGGTACCGTTGCACGCATGGGCGCCAGTTTTATTAAAACTTTGCCTCTTGTCGGCACGGTTTTGGGCGGCGTTTCGATGGCCGTGCTTTCGGGCGCGACGACCTATGCCGTCGGCCAAGTGTTTATCAGCCACTTTGAAGCCCAAGGCACGCTCGACAACTTCAACATCAACGCATGGAAAAAGGTCTATGAGGAGCAGTTGGAGTTGGGTAAGGAACTGGCCGCCCGTTGGCGACGCGAAGCCGGCGACAAAGAAAAAAACGCCGAAACCAAAAACGCCGAGGCCAAAAACGCCGCCCAACAACCGCCGCCCGCCGGCGCCCCCGACGCCATGGACGCCCTCATCTCCAAACTCGAAAAACTCAACGAACTCAAAGAGCGCGGCATCATCACCGCCGAAGAATTCGAAGAAAAAAAGCGTTCGCTGCTCAAACAAATGTAATTTATGTTGCCGGCAACCTTCGACGAATACCTCAAAAAAAAGAAAATTTCACCCGAAAAATACCGGCAATCGCCCGAATACGAGTCTTTCGCCCGCGAATTCGAACTTCTCGGCCCTTACGCCTTCGACCAACGCAAAAAATTTTTCATCAACCAACGACGACGCGAATATCCTTTGAACGACGAGCCGGCCAACGCGAAATCCCTTGCCGTTTAGTGCGTCGTCGCGGTGGGTTTCAAGCCCGACATCGCCTCGAACTCGTCGTCGCTACATGGATAAAGGTTTCGCAGCTCGTTGTTGTCCGCGCCGCGTTCGGGAGCGTGTCTGAAGACCCGGGGCGAAAAATTGGACATGCGAATGGGCGTGAGGGGAATGGAAACGACGCCTTCGGAAGGGTGCAGGGTTTCGACCAAGATGTTGCGGGCGAGGGTGTGCGGGTGTCGTACGGCTTCGTCGAGCGTCAAAACGGGTTCGAGGCAACATTCGTGTTTTTGGGCCCAATCTTTCCAATGCTCGAAAGTTTGGGAGGCGAAAAGGGCTTCGAGTTCGGCTCTGAGTTCGAAGTCGTAATGGCGGGCGATCCACTCGGGTTTGGCGACCGCCGTACAAAACGCGTTCCAAAACTTGGCTTCGATGGCCGCCAAGGCGACGTAGCGCCCGTCGCTTGTGGGGTAAAGGTCGTAAAACGGCATGGCGCCCGAAAGCAGGTCGGCGCCGGCCTCGGGGGCTTTGCCGAAAGCCTGCATCGCCGCATAGGCCGTAATTTGGTTGGCGATGCATCCGTCGAACATCGAAACGTCCACGTGTCTGCCCGTGCCGGTATGGCGGGCGTCTATCACCGCCGCCAAAATGCCTATCGCCGCTTGTTTGGCGCCCGCAAGCACGTCGGCAATCGGCAGATTGGGTACGCACAAGCGCCCTGCGCGTCCGATTTGCGAACTCAAGCCCGACAATGCGCAATAATTGAGGTCGTGGCCCGCCCGCGCGGCCATCGGCCCCCATTGTCCGTAACCCGTTATCGAACAGTAAACCAAGCGGGGATTGATTTTTTTCATTTCATGATAAGCGTATCCTTTGGCTTCCATGACCCCGGGCCGAAAACCTTCGACGAACACGTCCGCCGTTTTGACCATTTCGAGTATGGCGGGCCGGGCGCGTTCGAAGTCCAAACACATCGAACGCTTGTTGCGATTGACGAGCGTATAAAGAAAAGAGAATTTGCGATTGAGGGGCGGCGTTTGGCGAAGATAGTCGCCGGCGCCCGCATCCTCGATTTTAACGACGTCGGCGCCGAGGTCGCCGAGTTCGGCCGTACAAAACGGCCCCGGCAACAGGCGCGTAAAATCCAATATCCGAAGCGACGCCAAAGGCAATTCGTTGGTGACCATGGTTTGGGATAAATGGTTGGGCTTTTTTAAGCCAAAGACGCTGGAAAAGCGAACCGGTACGGGCGGTACGGAGTTGCGCGTGGTGAAAACGGGCGCCAAACTTCGGCTCGACGCCACAAGCGTCAATTATTCTTTTGGCGCCCTGCACGACGTCTTTGCCGAAGCGTTTGAAAGCGCGGGCGTTTATTCGCTCAATCCGCAATCGGTACTGCTTTTGGGCATGGGCGCCGGAAGCGTTGTCGACCTCCTCAATCGTCGTTGTCCCCCCCGGAAAATCGTCGCCGTCGACATCGACCAAACCGTTATCGACATCGCCCGCCGCCACTTTTCCATCGAACGGCACGCAAATTTAACGATAATCCACGATTGCGCCGCCCGTTTTCTTGCCAACCACGCCTCGGAATACGACCTTTGCGTCGTCGATGTGTTTGTGGACAACCTTACGCCCGAAAACTGCGAAACCGACGCGTTCCTTCAAGACCTTCGCCGCGCAACGCGACGAACGACCCTTTTCAACAGGCTCACCGAAACGGCCGACAACCGTCGGCGCAACGAAGCTTTTGCCACCCGGTTCGTCCGCCGTTTTCCCAAACACGAACGTCTCGCCCTTCCTCACAACGACGTTTGGGTCGGAAGGGTTTGAGCCGTACAACCCCGGCAAAATCTTCGGCCGCCGTCCAAAAAAGATTGATGGCGCCGTTTTATTGGGTATTTTTGTCCCGTTTCGTCTTTAACCAACGTTTTTTATGAACGCCAAAATCATTTATACGTTTTTGACCGCCGTCGTCGTACTCTTGACGCTTTTGGCCGTCGAGGGGGCTTGGATTGTCGTTCGGCTGTCGAACCCCGAAAATGGACGCGTGTTTGCTTATCAAAACGCCTCGTTAAACCGAGGTTTTCCCTACGCCGTGCTTCCGCTTAACGCCGATGGGACGGTGAACGTCAGGGTTCGGGAAATGCCGTCGGATACGCGCGTTTACATCGCGGGTATTGGTTCGAGGAGTGTTTGGGGGCCGAATTTGCCCGTCGAAATTAAAGAAGCGGAATGTCGCGCGTTTAACGGTTGTGAAATTCCCGTCCGTCTCGAAAACTTTAAGTACGGCTTGAAACTGCCCGTCGAAGTCAAATAACCGTTGCGATTTGCCGCCGTCATCTTCGAACGACGAGGCGGTAACTTTTTTCGGCGAAACGCAAAAGATAAACGCCTTGGGGCAAATTCCGCAGGGGGAGGGGATGCACGTGGCGGCCGGCGGGGAAAAACTCGCGAAATTCGTATACTTTTTGTCCGCGCGGGTCGTAAAGTTCGCCGACGAGCGTTTGGGCCGAGGAGAGGGCGAAATCCACGTAGGCCGTTTCACCCGCCGGGTTGGGGTAAACCAGAACGTGCAAGGGCAGGGTTTTCATTCTGCTCACGCACGTATCGAAACACGGACAGGAATCGCAAGGGGCTTCGGTTATCGAATCGCCAAAGACTTTGAAATCGTCGAGGTAGAGGGCGTTGCCCCAGCCGTTTACGACCTCAAAGCGCACGCGAAGGTGGGGCGAATCGGGGACGCGAACGGTGTCGCGCCGCCATTCGTGGGCTTGGGGGACGAACTTTCCACCGTTGGGGGAATCTTGGGTGGGGACGGCGTCGGCGGTCGTGAGTTCCATGCCACCCTTGCTCCATGCACGCACCCATGTTTGGCCCAAATCCAACGAATAATCGACGTTGAGCGTATCGGTATAAAGCCTGCGCAATGCCGTCGGTATGCCCGTGGTTTTTTCATAATCGAGCGGCGCGTAGGCGTAACTGAAGGCAAAACCTAAGTTTTCGTACCCTCGGGTAACGACGGCGGGCGAAACGACGGCGTCGCGTTGAAAATAGTCGTTGTATTGAAAACAATCGATGAAGGCGGAGGTTGGGCTTTGTCCGAAGGCGCCCGTTTGGGTTTGGACGCTCCATTGGCGGCCCTCGTCGGCGCGGACGGTGTCGGGGTTGTACACCGTCCATGCGTTCAAGGTTTCAAAACCTTCTTCGAATTCTTTGAGCGTTAGCGAATCGGCGACGACTTTGACGTAGCCGTTTTTGACCACGGAGTCGCGTTGGATTTCGTTGCCTTGGTCGTCGTCGCGGAAAACGACGAGCGTGACGGGATAGGTTCCGGGGTTGGGGTAGCGCACGCGCGGATTGGCTTCGGTCGAGGTTTGGGGAACGCCGCCGGGAAAGCGCCACAAATACCGAGAGGGGATGTTTCGGGAGTAATCGATGAATTGGACTTGGTTGCCGGCGAAGGGGACGCGTTCGTCGGCGGCGAAGTCGGCGCGAATGGGGCCGTATTTGCCGACGCCCGTGGCCCGGTGGTTTTCTTCCGTGCAGAGGTTGCGGCGCAGTTCGTAGACGGGGTTTTCGAGCGTGGCGCGGCATCGGGCGACTTGTCCCCCCGCCCAATGGTTGGGCGCTTTGGCGTTGGTGCAGTAGTCCATGATGTTGCGGGCGTTGTCGGGCAGTTCCAAGCCGGGGTCTTGGTTGCAGGAGTTGAGTCGTTGGTTGGTTATTTTGAAAGTGGCGCTCGTCGGGGCGAGGTCGCAAACTTTGTCGCCGATGGTCAAACAACTTCCCGGGGCGCAACCGACGCTGTCGAAAGGATGAATCAAACCCAGCCAATGACCCGCCTCGTGGGCCCCTGTAAAATTCCAATCGTAAGCGGCGTAATTGGAGGCCGAGCGCATGCCAAAATCCCGCGCGCGTACGACGATGCCGTCGGTGTGGGCGCTGTCCCGCCACGGATAGTGCGCGTAACCCGCCAAATTGCCTCCCGACATCAGCCTTATCTCCCGTACCAACCAAATGTTGCAATACTTTGTACGGTCCCAATTGATTAAGGCTTTGAGCGGCGCGTTTTCGGAACCGACCGAATCCCGATAATCTTCGCCGACCCAATCGACCTCCAAATAGGCGAGCTGGTTGTTGCGGGTGTAGGTAATGCCGTTGGTGGGGTTGCCGTCGGGGTCGAGGGTGGCCAATTCGAATTCGATGCGGGCGTCGGCGCCGCCGCCAAAACCGTAGCTTCCGGGCAATTTGCGAAAAAAACGGCGCATGTTTTCAAATTCCGAAAACACCTGTTCTTTGCGGACGCTGTCCGGCCCGCCCGAATGCACCACGTGAACGACCGTTGGAATGATGTAACGCTTGGGTTCTTCGGCGGTTTTGGCCGAACGTTCGAGATAATCGCGCAAATAATTTTCGTAAGCGACGCGCCCGGGCGAAAAATAGGCGCCGTCCCGCGTGCCGCAAGCGTCTTGCCCGTACACGCACCCCGTCCATAGCCATACCAATATCCAAATCATCTCATCCGTTTTTTTCGGTAAAATTAAACATTTATTTTCTAAAATTTAATACGTCGCGGTTTTTCTTATAAAAACAACATTTGTCGTCGTCGAGGCTTTTCGTTTGTTTCGACGGCGACGTATGTATTCCGGGTTTTTCCGACGATTAATTTTTATGGCCGACCATACGATATTTTCCGCTGCGAACAAGGAAAATGCCGTTGTAATCCATCGAATCTTTAAAATCGAACTCCCACAATGCGAACTCGTCGTCGCGACGCTCAAAAAAAACGACTTTTACGGGTTTGTTTACGTTTTCCGACCATTGTCGAAAAGGATAATACAATTGACGAATAACGACGTTGCGCGAATGCAGGTTTTTGGCTTCGACAAGAACGATTTGATTTCTGCCCTCGTAACCCGCATCCACTTCCGTTTGCACGCTTTTGGCCGTAAGGGTATGGCGATGTTTTCCCGCAACGAATCTAAATTCGGGCGTATATTTTCTTCCTCGTATCGTTAGCACAAGGGAATCGTCTTGCATAAAATGCCGAATCAAACTTGATGCGTAGGCAAAATCCAAATGTTGCATTTCCGAATTTCCGACGGCGGAGCTTTTCAATTCAAAATCCAATGCGGATTTGTACAACTCTGCGGGCCCGCTTATTTCGGGAATATCCGTGTAACCTTCTCCTTCCAAAATAACATAACGTCCGTTGTTTATCGGTAAGATAAAAAGGTTGCGTTCCACGAAAACACGGGGACGGTCTTCTCGGCGGTCTTGTTTGCACAACACGCGCACTTCCCTTTCGCCGGTTTTTTGAAATGCACGCGTAGCGAATTTGATTTGCTCGGCGCCAATTTCGTACGGCGCCGCGGAGAAGTCGTGTTTGTCGATGGAAAACTCTTTAAATATCGAGAGCCAAGGTTCGTGGTTCATGGGCGTAGTTGGTAACGACGATTTCGGATATTTTACCGCGTCCGGCGCCGTCGCGGTTAATGGCGCGGGGGGCGAGAACTTTTTGAATGTTGTAACCCGAATACAATTCTTGGAAGATCGAATGGTCGGAATTGGAAAGCATGAGTTTGGCGCCGTATTTTTGGTCCAAGGTTTTGAAAAAGTCGGCCAAGCGTTTTTGTTCGGCGTCGGAAAATACGGCGCCGGTGTATGCGGTGAAACTTGAGGTGGGACTGAGGGGTTTGTAGGGCGGGTCGAAATAAACGAAGGTTTCGGTATCGACGAACGATTGGCATTCGGAAAAATCGCAACAAACGATTTCGGCGCAAGACAAAGCGTTTTTTACGGCGTAAAACGTGGTTTCGTCCGCTATCGAAGGGTTTTCGTATCCTCCAAAGGGGACGTTGAAGTCGCCTGCGGCGTTTCGTCTGAACAGGCCGTTAAAGCAGGTTTTGTTCAAAAAAACAAACCGCGCCGCACGAAGAACGCCGTCGCGCGTTTCCGTATTGAATGCTTTTCTAACGGCAAGAAACATCGCGTTGCGATTTTCGCGAGGGGCGGAATCGTATTGTTTTTGGAGTTCGCGCAGACGTTCGAGCAGGGCGTCGGTTTGGTCGCGCACGGTTTTCCAGACAAGCACAAGGTCGGAATTGACGTCGGAAAGCCAAACAAATTTGGGTTTTCGGGTTTGCCAAAGGTGAAAAAACATCGCTCCCGCGCCTAAAAACGGTTCGGCATAACGATTTATACCGCCCGTGGGAAGAAGCGACTCGTAATTTCTCAACAATCGTCCTTTTCCGCCCGCCCATTTCAGAAAGGGACGGGGGACGGCGTCGAGGCGGTGAATCGTTTGGGGTTTTTCCATAAAAAACACCGTCTAAATTTACAAAATTTTGCTTACACGAAGACGTTCGTCGTTTCACAAAATATCCACGCGTATTTTCGCCGCAACGAACGTAGGTTGGGTTGTAAAATTTTGTTGTCGGCGACGGGCGAAAATTCGGGCGGCGGTACAACGGCGTGGACGGCTTAAACTCGATAAATTTTAGCGCCGGCCTCCCGAACCGGCGAGCGTTTCAAGAATTGGGCGAAGGATTGTTTTTTTGCATTCGTCTGTAAATATATGCTTTTGAGCCGATGGACTTTTTCGATGGTTGTCGGTTTGCGAATAGACGTTTGCTTGAAAATTTGTCCAACGTTTGTTTAGAAACGTTGGGGGGCTGAAGACGGCGGTTCGGGGGGCGATATTGACGGTTCAACGAAAAGTTGCAACCTTTTTTTCGCCGGTGCGTTAAAGGTTTAGACACAAAAATATTCGAAGGTCATGGTTACGGAAAAAGAAAAGCTGTTTTATACGCGCGAGGAGACGGCGGAGTTTCAGGCATTGTTGGAAAAAAAACTTGAAGCCGCGCGGCACGAATACCGATCGATTCGCGAAAGTTTGCGCAGCGTCGTGGAGATGTCCGCCGACGCTTACAATTACGTGGAGTTTGGTTCCGATCTTGTGGCTCGCGAAAACAACGAATTGATGTTGATGCGCATGGCCAAATACATCGACGCGTTGGAGCGGGCGTTGGTGCGAATTCGCAACGGGGTTTACGGTCGTTGCAACGTTACGGGCAAACTCATTCCCAAAGAACGGCTTCGCGTCGTTCCGCACACCGAATCGGCCATCGAGGTCAAACTCAATCGGCCGAAGTGAAAGTTGTGGGTTTTATGTGGAACGCCGGTCTTTGGGTCGGCGTTTTGTTTTGGGTGCGGGTCTAGTTTTTTGGGAACGTCCGGACGGCGTTTTCGATGTTGTTCAACCATTTTTTGAGGGAAATTCGGGAAAGGGGGGATTCGGCGACGCGGCGCCGGAACCGGCGTTGGGAACCGGGTGCGGCTTCGACGACGTAGGGGTCGAACCAAACGTCGAGCGGCAGATAACGCGGGTCGTTGTGCGGCAAGGAAAAACGATTCCACGGGCAAACGTCCTGACAAACGTCGCAGCCGAAAGCCCATCCTTCCATCAAGGGCGCGAACTCGTCGG
This sequence comes from uncultured Bacteroidia bacterium, assembly GCA_937922655.1. Lineage (GTDB taxonomy): Bacteria > Bacteroidota > Bacteroidia > J057 > CALAJH01 > CALAJH01. Next base: position 3,657 of record CALAJH010000045.1, on the reverse strand, counting down.
CAATCGGATTTTTGGATTCTATCGTCAGATAGGAAATGCACCTGCCGGCGTCGATTTCGTAGGGGGTGAGGGCGTGGGTGGGGCAGGCGTCGATACATCGGGTGCAGGTTCCGCAATGGTCGGTGGCCGGTGCGGAGGGTTTAAGTTCGACGTCGGTCATGAGTCCACCGATAAAAAAATACGAGCCTGCCCCTTTGCGAATGAGGTTGGTGTGTTTTCCGAGCCAACCGATTCCGGCGCGCGCGGCCCATGCTTTGTCGGCCACGGGCGCGGAGTCGCAAAAGATGCGAAAGCGGGCTTCGGGCCGCATGCGCACGATGGCCTCGCCCAAGCGCTCCAAGTCTTCTCGCATCGAGAGATGATAGTCGCGTCCGTAGGCGTAAGCCGATATTTTGTAACGAAGGTTCAAACGGACGGGCGGGAAATAATTTTTGAGAACGACGACGACCGAACGGGCCCCGGGTAAAAACGATTGAGGGTCGTAACGGGCGGGGTTTTCCATGTACTTCATTGTAGCGTGGCGCCGGCGGGCAATCCAAAGCGCGGCGTAGCGTGCCTCGTCGGCCAAAAATTCGGCGCGTGCAAAACCTACGGCCGAAAAACCCAAGTCCCGTGCCGCCGCCGTTATACGGTTTTCGGCGTCAAGTATCGTAGCCATCGTCCGCTTCGCAAATAGGCCCAACTCAACAACGCCATCGCACCGAAATAAATCGGTTCGGTAATCCAAAACACGGGTAACGAAACGTTTGAGGCATGGGCCGCAAGCATGTACGCACAGTATAAAGCGGTAATTACGATTTCGATGTACATTCCCATTTTGGCCGCGCCCGTGGCGACGACCGCGTACAAAAACACGCCGCCAAACGAATACAAAGCCAGCGCGGACGCGAAAAGATAACACAAAGGTTTGGCCACGGCCACGACCGTCGCGTCGTGGGTGTAGATGCGCAAAAACGCCTCGGGAAAAACGACCAGCAAAACGCTAATCGAACCGCCGACGGCCGCGCTCGTCCACGTTACCTTGCGTATCGTGGGCCAAACGTTCTGCGGCCGGTTTTGACCCATGAGGTTGCCGACGAAGGTGCCGGCCGCCGTCGCAAACCCCCACGTCGTTATCATAAACATAATATAAAGATTTTTGGCCACCTCCGACGCAGCCAGCGCCAATTCGCCCCGTGTTTCTATCAATTTGATAAACAAAAAAAACGAAAGCACGCTAAAAACATGCTGAAAACCCACGGGTGTGGAAATTTTTATCAGTTCGCCGAAAAGCGTCTTTCGGTAGTCGCGCCGACGAAAAAAATGCAGACGAAACACCCGATACTCGCGGTGCATCCCCCGGTGGTAAACATAGAAAAAAAGCACGAAAAAGCCCGTGATTTGGGCGGCGACCGAGGCCCAAGCCGCGCCTTCCAAGCCCATTTTCGGCATGCCCAAGCGTCCGAAAATCAAGCCGTAGTTTAAAACCACGTTCGTCAGCGCCAAAACGAACATCGACACCATAATGATACGGTTGCGTTCGACGCCGTTGAAAAAACCGCGTAAAATCATGATGCCGAAAATAAAAAAAGCGTCGAGGCCGCGGATGCGGATAAAATCTATGGCTCCGGCCCGTACCGCCTCCGAAACAATGATGCGTTCGAATATCAAGGGCGTAATCCATCGAAACCAAATCAGCAAGGCCAAGCCGACGGCCAAACCCAAAACCATCGCATGGTCGACGACGCGCCCGACCGACTTGTTTTCTCCGCGTCCGACGCGGTTGGCGGTCATGATTTGCACGCCCGTGCTTAAACCCGACGCCACCAGCGAAAACGCAAAATACCACAGTACCCCCAAGCCGCAAGCTCCGAGTTCGACCACGCCCACCCGTCCCAAAAACGCCGTATCCGTCAGGCCGACGATGTTTTGCATCAGGCCCCCAATCATCACGGGGTAGGCTACGGCCCATATTCTTTTCTGTTCGGGGGTTTCGGAAACGATGTTTTCTGCGTTCAAAACAAAAATTGAATTTTCATGGAACGTCCGCCCGCATCGGCTTAACGTGCGGTTTTGCAAGCGCCCGTGTTCGTTCGGGAAAACGGCTTCGGCGTTGATTGCGACGTTTTACGGATAAGAAAATAGAGCCGGAATTGTTTTCGGACGCAAACATAAGCATTCGGGGCCGAATAAAAAAACGAGGCGGCGGGTTGAAACACAAGCTTATGTTGTGTTTTTTGCGAGCGGGTTTCCCGCCGTTGTACGACGGCCAAAGATTCGGTTAAAACGCTCGACGTGGTTGTTTTGTCCTCTGTGGGATTGAGGTCGACGCACCTCTTCGGGAACGACGCTTTGGCATACTTTATACGTTGCGGACGCGGCAAGCGACGCGAAGCGAAATCCGTTCTTTACGCGTGCGTTTGGCAAGGATGCGAAGCTCGGTTTCGAAGGCGTTATGGTTCGGCTTCGAACCAACCGGTTATAATTTTTACTCCCGAAGCATGTTTGCGTTTCGTTTTTTGTATTGAAAAGCTAATTTTTACCTAATTCCGACTCTATCTTTGCTCCCACGGCTTTAGATACACCATCATTTTGCAGGTAACGGGTTCGAATACTTTTTTGCGAACGTAAACGTCCCATTCCGACGGCCATTCGTATGTATCGTGGACGTATATCCAATCGATGTTTTTTTCCTTCATAAAACGTATTTGGGCGTCGCGCTCGGTTATTTCGGGTTGGGATTTTTTCAGGTTCAGGTAATAATCAAGAAAAAGATACTGTTTTTGAATAGCCAGTTCCCGGGCGTCCGTTGAATCGATGGGGACGTGTAGGTCGGACAAGGGAATGGCGCCTACGTAGTGAGGAGACAAGAGAAGGTTAGGATTTAGATTAAACAAAAATGTTTTCTTAAGGAATAATGACATAAATTTTTCTATCTCGGGATCGTTATATTCATAACCGACTTCGAAATATTCTTCACCGAATAAAAATCCTCCGATGTTATTTTTCGGAACTTCTTCCAGAACGGATTTGGCCAAATCTATCGACCCATAAGGTACTTCTCTTTTCATTGTAATCTCATATAAAGAGAAATAAGCAAAAACAAGGTAAAAAACTGCAAACACTTTAATTTTTTGAATCAATAATGAAGAATATGCAATGATGACTAATGTTGGGAAAGGCAATAGCGTATAAATGAAAGCGTTGTATTCTTCGTTCTGAAGAAATTCCTTGACGATAAACGCTACTCCAATACCAACAAAAACAGTCGCAAGAGTTAAAGCTAACTCTGATATAAGTTTAGTGTATGTTTTTCTTAAAAAGAAAATTAAAATCATAACAAAAGGTAAATACAACAAAGTTAAATAAACTAAGTACTTCGAGATAAAATTGAACAAAAGTAAAGCCGTCTCGATAAACGGAAGGTCTTTTTGGGGAATCATCACCGGATTCGGTTGGTAGAAAAAGGCGTAATAACCGAAAAAGAAAATCAAAAAAACAAGAAAAACCCAAAAATATTTAAAAAATCTTGTTCGACGAAACCATACGATCTGAAGTACGACGTAAATGAAAACGGTTATCCAGACAGTTACGGCAGCGGGATGTATAAACGGAGATATAAAAAGCAAATAAAACGACCGGCGAAAAGAGAAAACCAAAAACAATGCTAGTATTAAA
>CALAJH010000044.1 GCA_937922655.1 uncultured Bacteroidia bacterium | reverse complement strand
CGTACCGTTGTTGTCGAGCACGGCCCTGACGGTTTCGATGGGAACGCCGACGATGCGAGCGATGCGTTCGTCGTCGAATCCCGTATCGGCTTTGAGGTTGAGAATAAATTCGCGGCGCAAGGCTTCGTCTTTTTCTTTTTGGCCTTTGTCGAAGCCTTCTTTTTGGCCTTTGTCGAAGCCTTCTTTTTGGCCTTTGTCGAAGCCTTCTTTTTGACCTTTGTCGAAGCCGAGTTCCCAGCCGATGGAGCCTTCGAGTACCTTTCGGTTTTCTTCGGCGGTCATGGCGATGATTTTTTGTCTTACCATATCCCTTAAAGCTTTGTCTCGTAATTGTAATAAAATGAAAAGTAAATTAATGGCTTTGCGCCGTCCCCAGAATGTTGGGGTCAGTTCGAACATTCGACGCAAGGCCTTGTCAATATACGTTTCGCGTTGTCGAATGTTGCAAAGAAAAGAAAAAATTACGGCGCTAATCGTTCCGACGGCAAAAATGGTTTCCGCGTCGGTGTCGCGGGCCGAAACCAAGGCGTAACGAATGAGGTATTGACCGTCTTCGAATGCCCGGGGCATGGTGCAAGGTTCGGGACCAAAATAAATGATGACGTGAATCGGTACCTCGTCGTGGTACTTGACGACGGCGCCGCCGTAGGTCAGGGTGCGTTTTCCCATTTTGGGGTCGTTGTTGCGTTGGGCTTCGCCGTGGAGTATTTTGATGCTTTGGTCGACGCGCCGCCGTCCGCGTCCCAATACGTCGCAATACAGCCCTTTGTAATCGGGCATTTTGGCGTCGAGCCATTCCTCCACTTCCCAATCCTCTCGGGCAAGATAGGCCAAGAGCGCCCCGTCGTCGTATTTGAGCAGGAGGTTCATTGCTTTATCGAATAACATCATAAAGGTTGAAATTTCGTTGAAGAGTGGACAAGCCGGGGCTCAAACGCCCGTCGATTTTGCGGCAAGATAGCTTTCGAGCGCGTCGGTCGAGACGCGTTCTTGGGCCATGGAGTCGCGTTCGCGGACGGTAACCGTGCCGTCGGAAAGGGTTTCGGTGTCGATGGTTACGCAAAAGGGCGTGCCTTTGGCGTCTTGGCGACGATACCGTCGTCCGACGGCGTCTTTTTCGTCGTAAGCGGAAAAAAAACGGTTTTTGAGGCGTTCGTGAATGGATTTGGCGGCTTCGGCCATACCGTCTTTTTTGACCAAGGGCAGTACGGCCACGTAGGTCGGCGCCACCGCGGGATGAAAACGCAAGACCGTTCGCACTTCCGTACCGCCTTCGGCCGTCGGCGCCTCTTCTTCGGCGTAGGCGTTGCACAGGTGCATGAGCACCGTTCGGTCGAGGCCCACGGACGTTTCCACGACGTAGGGAATGTAACTTTCTTGGGTTTCGGGGTCGAAATAGGTTTGTTTTTTGCCCGAAAACTCTTGGTGCCGGCGCAAGTCGTAGTCCGTGCGCGAATGTATGCCTTCGGTTTCTTTCCAGCCGAAGGGGTAATAAAACTCGATGTCGGTGGCGGCGTCGGCGTAGTGGGCCAGTTTGTCGTGGTCTTTGTAACGCAGGCGTTCGGCGGGGATGCCTAGGCTCAAATGCCAACGCATACGCTCCTCTTTCCAAAAACGGTAATGTTCGCTTTGGGTGCCGGGGCGAACGAAATACTGCATTTCCATTTGTTCAAATTCGCGCATGCGGAATATGAACTGGCGGGCCACGATTTCGTTACGAAAGGCTTTGCCGATTTGCGCCACGCCAAAGGGCACCTTCATTCGCGACGACTTTTGCACGTTCAAAAAATTGACGAAAATGCCTTGGGCCGTTTCGGGACGCAGATACAAATCCGCCCCTTCGTCGGCCACGGCGCCCAAGCGCGTTTTAAACATCAAATTGAATTGGCGCACGTCGGTCCAGTTGCGCGTGCCCGATTCCGGACAAACGATTTCCAAATCGTCAATCAACCGTTTGAAGGCGTGCATGTCGCCGGCGTTGACGACCTCGGCCAAACGGATTCGGGCGGCCTCCGCTTTTTCGACCGACTTTTTGACCTGCGGCATCCGGGCCGCTTCTTCGGGCGTTTTGCCTTTTTTAATCAGTTTTTCTTCTTCTTTGCGTGCTTTTTCGAGCAGTTTCTCGATGTAATCCTCGACGAGGACGTCGGCCCGGTAACGTTTTTTGGAGTCTTTGTTGTCGATGAGCGGGTCGTTGAAGGCGTCGACGTGCCCCGAGGCTTTCCATACCGTCGGGGGCATGAGAATGGCCGCGTCCAAGCCGACGATGTTGTCGAATTTTTGGGTCATGGCCTTCCACCATGCGTCCGAAAGATTGCGCTTCAATTGCACGCCCGCCGGACCGTAGTCGTAAACGGCGCTCAAACCGTCGTAGATTTCCCCGGAAGGAAAGATGAATCCGTATTCTTTGCAATGCGAAACGACCTTGCCGAAAACTTCAGAATAGTTCATGGGCGCGAAACTACAAAATTGACAGGCTTAAACCGACGACGACAAAAAATATCCACCGACAAAAATTAAAAGCGGGGTTGGCGACGAACCAAAGAACAGTATCGGATAGCGATTGCCGTGCCGGTTTTTATCGTTAAACAACAAAAAAAGCCGCCAACTGTGCCGCGAACCAAACCCCCCCGGGTACGGTCGCGAGTTGAGCGGCCTGTAAAATCATTTAACGTCTAAACGCACGAGCGCCAAAATTGGTTGCCAATTTCGATGTTATAACCATTTCTTTATATTCGACGTCCGTGCTCGAAAAACGCGGCAAGCGCCGTTTTCGCGGGCGAATGGGCGGGTGTGATTTGACGACGACCCAACTCAATCAGGCTTTGGCCAAAAGAAAGGAGAAAGTGGCGCCGTTTCCGGGGGCGGTGTCGATGTCCAAGGAGGCGCCGTGCGCCCGAAGAATCGAATGTACGACGGCCAGACCCAGTCCCGTTCCGCCGCCTTGGCGCGAACGCGACGGCTCGGTGCGATAAAAGCGGTCGGTAAGCCGGGCGACGTGTTCGGCCTCGATGCCCGGCCCCGTGTCGCGCACGCCCACGCGCAACCACCCCCCCGCGTCGGCAACAAAAAGCTCCACCGTTCCTTCGGCGGTGTATTTGACGGCGTTGGAAACGAGGTTGTCGAGCACTTGGGCGATGCGTCGTTCGTCGGCCGAGACCCACAGTGGCGACGTCGTCGCCGGCGTGTATTTCAACGTCAAACCTTTGGCTTCGGCCGACGGCAGATAGGCCGTATAAGTCTCGTTCAAGGGTTTTTGCAAATCGAAACGGCTTTTTTGAATAAAACCGGGGTCGGAATCGTAGCGAACGAGCGTGAGCATATCGTTGAAGAGACGAATAAGGCGTTCGGCGTTGGAACGCAGGGCCGCCAAATATTTTGGCGACGCGCCGCCGATTTCCATGACTTCGACCGTTGTGAGCAGGTTGTGAACGGGATTGGCGATTTCGTGGGTAACGTCGGCGTAAAAGCGGGTTTGTTGGTCGTGCAGGCGTTTGAGACGCAGGTTTTCTTCGTGCAGTTTGGACGAAAGGGTTTCGATGGCTCGGGCCAAGGTTCCGAGTTCGTCTTTTCGGCGCACGTCGGCCAAAGCGGCGAAGGATTCGCCGGCCTCGATGTTCGCCGCCGCCCGCGACACCCGAACCAACGGACGGGTTACATAGTACGCAAACAACACCCCGAACACACACACCAACACCGTACTCAAAAACATCGCGTAATATATAATCCAGCGTATGGGCGCCAGTTCGGCGTCCAAATCCGAGCGCGGGTGGAAAAGTCGGACGTACGCCACGGGGCCGGCCGCCACGCGTTTGACGACCTCGACGCCCGTTTTGTCAATACGGCTTCCCGTCGCCGGAACCCACGTTGGACCCGTACCGTAAATCCTGACCCCCGTGTCGTCGTAAAGCGACGGCGACGACGAAAACAAACTTCCAAACGCCGCCCGTTCCCGGTCGTCGAGCCAAAACTCGCCTCCGCGCATCAACAAATAATTTTCCATCCGCCCCGCCTCCAACGTCAGCGATTCCGCCCTGCGTTCCGACAAGTGTTTGCGTACAAAAATTATTGAAAAACTGATGGTCACAAGTATACTCGAAACCATCAGCAACAAAAATATCAACGTCAGTTTGTGCCTTACCCGCATAAGCCAAAGATACGCATTTACCCCCAAGCGCAACGACGACTTACGCTTTCGATGAATTTTTAAAACCTTTTTGTACGCGTCCCGTACATCCAAATCGAATAAATTTTTTTACAAAAACATCAAAAGATACAATTCAATGTACGGATTTTGACGGGCAATGAAAACATCGCCGACGAACGAAACGATTTGCCGCCCCGATGCGGGCGTTGTTAATGGGCCGTGGCCCGTTGGAAAATTTCTTCGAGCGAGGCCGTTTTTTGACTAAGTTGAATGACGGGGTTGTTTTGACGGACGGCCTCTTGGCCGATGTGTTCGCGAACGTCGGATTGTGCGTAGACGTTCCAAGTGGTTTCGGAGAGTTTTTCAATTTTGCGCACGTCGGGCAGGCGTTCGAGTGGGGAGGGGTCGAAGCCCGAAAAACGGGTTTCAAAGAAAACCACCGTTTCAACGCCGAAGCGCGAGGCAAGTTCGCCGATGGGGGTGTCGGCAATGAGCTTGCCCCGGTGGATGATGACGACGCGGTCGGCCACGGCCTCGACCTCGCTCAAAATATGCGACGAAAAAAGCATGATTTTGTCCCGTCCCGCTTCGCGAATCACTTTTCGCACCTCGTGAAGTTGATTGGGGTCGAGGTGGCTGGTCGGTTCGTCCAACAACAGGGCCGCGGGCCGATGAATCATCGCATGCGCCAATCCCACCCTTTGTCGATAGCCTTTGCTCAAAGCCCCGATTTTTTTGTGTTGTTCGAGTTGCAGGCCGACGAGTTCGATGGTTTCGGTCACGCGGCGTTTGACGTCTTTAAGTCCGAAAAGCCGGGCGCAGAACGTCAAAAACTCGTGGACGTACATATCCAAATAAAGGGGGTTGTGTTCGGGCAGGTAACCGATGCGTTTGCTGATTTCGAGGGGGGTTTGGGTTACCGAATAGCCGTCGAGAAGCACGTCGCCGGAGCTGGGGCGCAAAAAGCCCGCAATCATTTTGAGGGTGGTGGATTTGCCCGCGCCGTTCGGCCCCAAAAAACCCGTGATTTCCCCGGGGCGAAGGGTAAAATCGAGTTCGTCGACGGCCCGTTGTTCGCCGTAAATTTTTGTCAGTTGTTTAACCGCGAGTTCCATCGTAAGCCAAAAGTTCTTTTCGGACGAGGTTGAGGGCGGCGGTGAGGGTGCGTTCGATGTTTCGGCCCCGGTCGTTTTCGAAGCGGAAGCTTTTGGCAAAAACACGAACGGGGCTTGCGACGGCGATGCATACCGTTCCGACGGGTTTGGCGGCCGAGCCGCCGCCGGGGCCGACGACCCCCGAGGTGGCCACGGCCACCTCGGCGCCGAAACGGCTTTGGGCCCCAAGGGCCATTTCGACCGCCGTCTCCTCGCTGACCGCGCCCCACGCTTCGAGCGTTTCGGGTTTGACGCCCAAAAATTCGACCTTGGCCGCATTCGAATACGCCGTTATCCCGCCCAAAAAATAGTCCGACGCGCCGGCAACGGACACGATTTCCGCCGCCACCGCCCCGCCCGTACAACTTTCGGCCGTCGCCAAGCGCAAGCCGCGCGACAACAACATTTTGCCCACCGATTGAGCCAGCGTTTCTTCGCCGTAACCGAAAAGGTCGTCGCCCAGAGCCGAGCGCATGCGTTCGCAGGCCTCGTCGAACACGGCCTCCGATTCGCCGTCCGAAAAACGCGCCCACAAACGCAAATCCAACGACCGCAAACTCGGGTTGTAGGCCAAACGGATGTTTTTAGGCAATGTTTTTTCAAAGTCGCGCAAACGCTCGGCCATCGACGATTCGGGGACGCCGGCGGTGCGGAAAACGACGTGTCGCACCCGGGCGGGTTGCAAGGTGCGAACCAATGCGGGGATGGCGCCTTTTTCGAGCAAATACTTCATTTCGGGCGGATAGCCCGGCAGGGCGATGAAAATTTTGCCCGGCTTAGGACGAAAAATCATGCCCGGGGCGGCGCCCGCGTCGTTGTTTATCGCTTCGCAAACGTCGGGAATTTCGGCCATTTTGAGAATGTCGCCTTCGGGTTTGCGGCCGCGTTGGGCCAAAAACGCCGAAATTCGTTCATAGGTCGGGCGATGGACGACGAGTTTTCCCCCAAAGTATTCGGCAAGGGTGGGGCGGGTGAGGTCGTCGGAGGTCGCGCCCAAACCCCCCGTGCTAATCACGCCGTCCGAACGCTCGAGGGCCGCGTCCAATTCGCTTTTGAGCGTTTCGGCGTCGTCGGCAATGGTCGTGATTCTGTCCAACGTCAAACCCGCCTCCCCCAATTTGACGGCAATGTGGCGGGCGTTCGTGTCTTGGGTTTTGCCCACCAATATTTCGTCGCCTATGGTAATCAATTCGACTTTCGCCATGCGCCCCAATTTGTCGCAAATCTAAACATTTTTGTCGTTCGAAGACCGGCCCTTAACGCAATGGTCTTCGGCTTGCGGGCGCGCCACGGCAACGTAACTACGCGACGATTTTGCGGGGCGCATCGGCAACGAAAACGGCGGGCGCGTCAAGCCCGTCGTTTTCATCGGATTTTCGGACAAATGGCGAATGTTGTTTAAATTTACGGCGCGATGATACAATCCATGACGGGCTACGGACACGCTTCCGCCCAAAACGCCGACTACAAGGCCACCGTCGAACTCAAGTCCATCAACAGTCGTTCGTTGGAGGTGCATGTCCGTTTGCCTTCGGGATATTTCAAGCAGGAGGCGGAAATCAAAAACCTTTTGGCGGCCAAACTCGTTCGCGGTAAGATTACTCTGAACGTTTCGGTGGAAATACTGAATCCGGCGGTTAAAAAATCGAAAATCCGTATCGACGAGGAGGCGATAATCTCTTACTACGTCGAGCTTCAACGCATAGCGCAACGATTGGGGGTCGAGGGTCGCTTGCCCTTGGCCGAGCTTTTGCGCCTTCCGGGCGTGGTCGAAGAGGCCGCGGGCGAACCCGACCCCCAAGAATGGGCCGCCGTTTCCCAAGCCCTTCACCAAGCCGTCGAAAGACTCGTCCAAGACCGTCGACGCGAAGGAAAAGTGCTCGAAGAAGATTTCAAACTTCGGCTCGAAATCGTCGCCGGTGAAATCGCCAAAATTCAAACGCTCGACCCCCTGCGCATCGCCGCCCTCAAAAACCGTTTGGCCCAAGCCCTCAAAGACCTCGGCGGCGAGGTCGCCGTTCACGAAGACCGCTACAACCAAGAGGTTCTTTACTATCTCGAAAAATACGACGTTCACGAGGAAAAAGTGCGTCTTTCCGCCCACGTCGAACATTTCGCCCAAGTCTTGGAAAACGAGGAGCAACAGGGCAAAAAACTTAATTTTATCGTTCAAGAGATGTGGCGCGAGGCCAACACGCTCGGCGTCAAGGCTTACGACGCGCAAATTCAGCAGTCGGTCGTGGTCATCAAAGACGAACTCGAAAAACTCAAAGAACAGTTGATGAACGTACTTTGACGGGGATGAGGAGGCTTTTGGGGACAATAACGTTTGTGTTGGGCGCGTCGACGGCGTGGGGGCAGTGCAACGACCCCGCGAACTACGTTCCGCGCGTGGCCGAGCATACGCCGCCGGTAAGGTTTGGCTACATGCTTCACGTCGTTGCGCCGAAAACCCCGGTTGCCGGGTTTCAAGGACAGTTTTCCCCCGATTCGGCGGCCCACCTTGAATTTTTACAAATCGTTGTGTCGGGGGCGGCGCAACGTTTCAAAGAAAACGTGCCTATGCGTTTGCCCACCGCGTCCGAATTTATCGCCGACGCCCGCGTTCGGCCCGTATGCGAAGGCGTCGTTTTCGAGTACGACGACGAAAATTGGGATTTGTTTGCCGAAAACAAGGCCGGCGAACGCGCACGACGCGCCGGCAACCTTTACCAAAAGTTCGTCTTGAACAATCCCGACGCCCGCAGGGACGTCCTCCATGTTTTTGTCGGCGAAGGCAAAAACGGCGCCTTGATGGCCACGGGCATTGCCTGCGGCATCGGTTGCGGAACGTGGGCGGCGGTTTGCACATGGTACCAACACTACCTCAACGGCCGCAACCATTGGCTTCCGGCCATGACCCTTGCGCACGAGTTCGGCCATTGCATGGGCCTTTATCATACCGTCGGCAAAGGCACGCCCCTCAACGACCATTGCGACGACACCCCCACCTATCCCCAAAATCCGGGTTGTTGGAACGGCGACTCCTGCTCCAACAACCTCATGGACTACAACGCCGACCAACGCGCCCTCACCGCCTGTCAACTCGGACGCATCCATTACCACATCGCGGGCAAACAAGGCGATTTTCACAAGGTCGTCGTTCCCGATTGGTGCGAAAACACCGCCGAACGCATCGTCATTGCCGAAAACGTCGAATGGAACGGCGACAAAAAATTGCACGGCGGCGTGCAAATCCTTCCGGGCGCGACGCTTACCGTCCGTTGCACCCTGCATTTGCCCCAAGGCGCCGAAATACTCCTGCGCCCGGGCGCCAAACTCGTCGTCGACGGCGGAACGCTCACCAACCTCTGCAAACACACGTGGAAAGGCGTGCGCCTCGCCAACAAAAAAATGAACTTCGACGACCACGTCGTTTTTATCAACGGTGGAAAAATCGAAAACGACGAAAAAACAACGTCGCCCGGCCCCAAGTCCAAGTAAAACAAAGGGGTAATGCCAAAAATCGTCCAATTCCGGAACTTAAACAACACAAAAATTGTTAATAGGGTTATTCCACGATAAAATAAAAAAACATGAGAAAGCCGATAGCTTTATTAACGGCCGTTTTTGCGCCGTTTGTCGGTCTAATGGCGCAAACGCTTCCCCCCTTAACGGTTTTTCCGCCGGCACAGGCCGTGCGCGAACAAATTATTGAAACGCCCGTGATTTTGGGTAGCGACGAGGCCAAGGCCGCCGTCGTTTTCGGTTTGGGCTTTGATATTCATTTCGACGCGACCAAGCTCGAATTTGTCGGCTTCGATTGGAACAACGGCTTTTGGGGCGTGGAAGGCTCCGACTTTTCGGCCACCGACGTCAACGTTTCCCAAGCCGCCGAAGGCATACTTAAACTCAATTTGCCGTTTTTGGGCGCGGAAAAATCCATCGAAAACGTCAAAGGCGTGGCCGCCATTGTCAAGTTTCGCGTCAAGAACGACGCGCCCGTCGGCCAACGCGCCGAAATACGCCTGAAAAACTCCACGCTTTACGACAACCAAATCTACGCCTTCGCTTTGGCCGAACACGTGGCCGATGTGGAAATCGTCGAACAAACAAACAGGACGACGTCCAAGGCGCCGCGCCCCGTTTTGTTTCCCAATCCCGTGCAAACCGGTTCGGAAATCCAAATTCTTTTGGCCGCGCCGTTCAAAGGAACGGTCGAAATCGCCGACGCCGCAGGCAAAAAAATCGCCGAATACCCCGTCGATTCCCCCGCCCAAATCGTTCGTTTGCCGTTTGTCGTCGCGCAAACCGGCATTTATCTGCTGACCCTCAACGGCGAAACGGAACGGTTTGCTTATCGTTTGTCCGCCCGTTAATAGTCGTATTTGTCGGGCCATTGGCGGCGGAGAAATTCGAGCAGGTCTTTTTCGCGGCCTATGGGTTTGGGACGGTAAAAAGTCGTATTTTCCAAGCCCGCGGGCAAAAACTCCTGATTGCCCTCTGCGCCCGAAAAGTCGTGGGAATACTTGTACCCTGCGGCATAACCCAAGTCTTTCATAAGACGGGTGGGGGCGTTGCGCAGATGTAGGGGAACGGGCGGGTCGTCGCCCCGCCGCACCGCCGCCAAGGCCTCTTCTATCGCGCAATAGGCGGCGTTGGATTTGGGCGATGCCGCCAAATAGGCCGTGGTTTGCGCCAAAACGATTCTTGCTTCGGGCAAACCCACGTAGTCGCAGGCTTGGGCGCAGGCCACGGCCAAGGCCAACGCCGTGGGATTGGCGTTGCCTACGTCCTCCGAGGCCAATATCATCAGTCGGCGGGCGATGAAGCGAACCTCCTCCCCGCCCTCTATCATTCGCGCCAACCAATATATCGCGCCGTTGGGGTCGGAACCGCGCACGCTTTTGATAAACGCCGAAACGCAATCGTAGTGCATGTCGCCGGTTTTGTCGTAACGCACGTTTTTTTCCGCCACTTGACGCACCGCGGGGCCGTCCACTTGGCGCGTCCGTTCCAAAGTCCATTCCAAAAGGTTGAGCGCCTTTCTGCCGTCGCCCCCGCTCAATGCGTAGATTGCATCGAGGCCGTCGTCGGTAAGACCGAATGCTCCGACGAACGCTTTCGCCCGTTCGACGAGTTGTGCGACGTCGTCTCGCGCCAAGGCTTCCAAAACGTATACCTTGCAGCGGGAAAGCAAGGCCGCATTGAGTTCGAACGACGGATTTTCCGTCGTCGCTCCGATGAGAACGGTTTTTCCCGTTTCGACGGCGTGCAACAAAACGTCTTGTTGGGATTTGTTGAAGCGGTGGATTTCGTCAATGAAAAGCAGGGCGCCGGAAACGTCCAAGGCGGCACGCAGTTCTTTGACCCCTGCCTCGACGGCCGAAAGCCGTTTGAACGGTCGGCCCGAGCTTTGGGCCGCGAGGTACGCCAACGTTGTTTTTCCCGTTCCGGGCGGCCCCCAAAGTATCATGGAATGGGGTTTGGAGAGGCGACGCAACGCCTCGACGACCCGCTTTTGACCCACGACCTCGTCCCAAGTTTGCGGGCGCATTTTTTCCGCCAGCGGCGCCGCCTCAAACAATTCTCGATTCATTTTCGGACGAAAATTACGGATTTTTGGGGACAACGCCCCCCCCGGCAACAAAAAGGGGCCCGCGTTTACACGGGCCCCGAAAATCAACAACGTCTAAATTTTTAATGCGTAAGTCCGCGACGAACGACCGATACCGCCGCGTCGAAAAGCGTAATAACCCCGTCGCCGTTGGCGTCGAGGAAGCGGTCGTTTATCGGAGCGCCTTGAAAGTTGGTGGACGTGGGCCAAAGCGGCGCGGAAGGATAACCCTGCCACAGCACGCCGCCGACCGTCCGTGCGGGACCCGTTTTACCCAAACCGGCGTTGATGAGGAAAAAGTCGGATTCGGTAACCGCGCCGTCGTTGTTGGCGTCGCCGGGCCACGTCAAAGGCGTGGGCGTAACGGTTAAAGTTACGGTTTGCGAGGCCGAACATCCGTTGCCGTCCGTACCGGTAACGGTATAGGTGTATTGGCCGATGGGGAGGTTGACCGAAAGCGTGGCGGATTGTACGTTGCCGGGTTGCCAGACGTAGTTCATGGCGCCGGAGGCGACGAGCGTCGCGCCCTCGTCGATTTCGACGGTCGTGTTTCCGGAGACGTTGATTTGCGGGTTTTGCAATACGGTGAACGAACGCGAGGCGTATTGCGGGGCACAGGAACCGTTTTGGACGCGCGCGCGCACGACCCATGCGCCCACGCCAAAGCTCCAATTGGGATAAGCCGCGCCGGCAACGGTCTCAAACGGGCCGCCGTTGACGCTGCGTTCCCATTGAACGACGG
Organism: uncultured Bacteroidia bacterium; assembly: GCA_937922655.1. Lineage (GTDB taxonomy): Bacteria > Bacteroidota > Bacteroidia > J057 > CALAJH01 > CALAJH01. The sequence continues at coordinate 36,083 of CALAJH010000044.1, read as the reverse complement.
CGCCCACGGCCCCCGCAATCGAAAAGGCGCCCACGGCTTGGCCTTCGCAAATCGTCGCTCCCGGACCGCCGACCAACGTGCCCGCAACCGTCGGTTCCGAAACGGTCAAAAACACGTCGTTGGACGCGGCCTCGTTGCAGGGCGCGTTTTGCGAATAGGCCCGTACGCGCCACGAACCGGCCGCAAAACTCGCCGCCGTCCACGCCGCCGGGAACGTCGCCGAATTTACGCTTTCGGCCGCAAACCCCGTGCGTTGGCGCTCCCAACGCACCACGCTTCCGCCGTTGCCCGAAAGCGAAAAATACGCCCCGGGATTCCATTCGCCAAAACATACTTCCGTACCCGCGGCCGAAAGCGTGCCGCCCACCGACGACGAACGCACTTCCACCCACACCCGTCCAAAGCTCGAAGACGCCGCGCCCGTACACGTGTTCACGCCCCGGGTTTCGACCATGTAAAATCCGGGTTGGGAAAAGGTTTGTGAAATATTGAAGGATTGCGCCGAGGCCGACGTCGGGACGAACTGTCCGGATTGAAGGTCGGCGCCCGAGGGGGTCGTACCGCCGACGGCCGTCACGGGAACGACGCGCCAATCCTGACGGCCGTGCGCCCACGTTACCCCCGAGACCGAAAAATTACCCGTTTCTCCGACGCACAAAACCGAACCGCCGCCGTTGGAAACGGCGCCCGCCGTACCCACCGGCTCCCAAGATACGCGCGGACGATGGTCGTAACGGTTGTCCGACGGAAACGCCCAACCGTACTGGTTGATTTGGCAGGGGGCGGCGGCGCGAATAACGATGTTGTGGGTGCGCGTGCGGGTGTAGTGGTTGCCCGAAGAGCGGTCGTCGGCCAGTATTATCGAACACGACGAATTATAAGTGCATTCACTGCCGTTGCAATCTTCCTCCCACGTTTCGGCGTCGAGACTGAACTCGGAGGCCGTGGTGTTGCTTACCGTCCGCAGGGTTTGGGGCAGGTTGTTGGTAATGATTCCGCAAGAGACGGTGTTGATGCCCCAGTTGTAGGAACAGGTGGGACCGGTAAAGTTGGCACCGTCCAGACCGACCCAAAAAAGCCATCGGGGTTCGGGGTCGCCGATGCCGCTGTCGTTGCCGCAATCGTAGTTGTGAAACATATCCGTAATACCGATGGTGGCATTGACGGGCGGTTGTGCCTTCAACGTGCCGTAATAGGTGAAAACGGCGAGCGCCAAGATTTTTTTCATATTCGCAAACATTTGACGGCAAAAATAAACGTTTTTTGGCGACGAGCGCAACAAAAAAGTTCCCCGGTGAAAAAAAAACGTTGCGATAAACGTGCGTCGTCCGCAATCCGCATACAACCGGCCCCGTGCGGGTAAAAATTTTGGATTCGACGCCCGCCCGTGCCATTAAAACCGAGGGCTTGTCGCCGGCGTGCGTCGGGAATACGGGCGTTCAAACGGATTCTATCATATCCATCGGTTGGGTGAGGGGTAAACGTACGGTGAACGCCGTTCTGCCCGGAACGGAATCGAGTTCGATAACGCCGTTGTGTTTTTCAACGATTTTTTTGCAAATGTCGAGTCCCAATCCCGTTCCTTCGCCTTGGGGTTTGGTCGTAAAAAACGGTTCGAAGATACGTTTTTGCATTTCGGGCGGGATGCCGGGGCCGGAGTCCGTAATGCGGACGAAGGCCCTGTCGTTTTCAACGCCGACGTCGATGGTCAGCGTGCCTTTGCCTTTCATGGCGTAAACGGCGTTGTTGATGATGTTGGTCCAAACTTGTCCAATTTCGTCGGGGAAAAGGGGGATTTGGGGTATGTCGTCAAAATTTTTGACGACCTTGACGCCGTATTTGAGTTGGTTGGCGTAAACGGTAAGGATGGTTTCGATGTTTTCGGGGAGGGAGGCGAAAACGAATTTGTCTTGCCGTTGGGAGTGGGAGTAGTTTTTGAGGGCGCGAACGACGCGCGCGGTTTTTTCGGCGGCGACGTCGATGTTGTCCAGATTCTTTTTGAATTGTCCGAGGGTGTATACTTTGTCCAAAAGCTCGCGACTGTCGGGGTGTTCAAAAAGGGGAATAAAGTCTTCGATGTTTTCGACGACGCGAATTTCGACGAGTTCTTTGGCGAGTTCGAAGCTGTCGGGAATATCGTATTCGTCGAGAACGGCCTTGACGGTTTTTCGATAGGCGCGCTCTTCGGAAGAGGTGAAATCGGTGGAGGACCGGATCGATTGTTCGACGATTTCAAAAAAGATTTCGCGTGATTTTTCGTCGAGTTTTTGAAGCAGTGCGGGTACGTCTTTGAGCACCGTATTGAGCGAGCGCATCAGGTTTCGAGCGGAGGCTTTGACGGCGCTGATGGGGGTATTGACCTCGTGGGCCACGCCCGCAATCAGCAAACCAAGCGAGGCCATTTTTTCCGATTGTACGAGTTGGTTTTGGGCGCTTTGGAGTCTTTCCATGGCTTGGGTGCGTTCGACGACGTTCTTTTGCAACTCTTCGTTGAGTCGGGAAAGTTCGGCTTCTTTGGCTTCGAGGCGTTCGATGGCCAAACGCCGGTTTTGCGCTTCGATGACCAGCGACACCAAGTCCGAAACCGAAACGGCGAAGGCCCGTTCGTCGTCGAACCACGCACGAGGAATGCCGATATGTTCGATGTTGAGCATGCCGACCACGCGCCCTTGATAATTGACGGGTGCGATAAGTACGGAAGCCACGCCCAATTCGGAGTAATATTTTTCGGTAAATTCGCGGGTTCGGGGGTCGAATTTGGCGAATTGTGCGACGATGGGCCGTCCTTCGTTCAGGGCCTCGGCGAACTTGGGATAGTTTTCGAGTTCGATGTCGGGGGCATAGACAAAGTCGTCGTCGGTGGCGGAAAAGACGTCGAAACAAACCAGAAGGTTTTCCTCCATCATCCAGACGCCGACGCGGTGGGTTGCGAGGGTCATGGCCACGCTAAGCGAAAAGTCTCGGAGGGCGACTTCGAGTTTGCCGTGCATGACCCCGTCGGACTTGGCGAGCGTCGCTAAAGCGATTTGTTGGCGCTCTTTGCGTTCGCGCAAGGCTTTTTCGGCCAATTCGGCTTTTTTGCGTTCGGTAACGTCCTGCGTGGTGCCGACGGCCTTGACCATTTTACCTTTGTCGTCGCGGATGCCTCGAATCGTTACCTGCAGGTAGCGTATTTCCTCCATGACGGGCTTCATACGGTATTCGTAGGCGGCGCGGTAGTCTTCGTCTTCGGCGGTTTTGATTTTTTCGCTTTCGGCCAAAACGCGGGGCAAATCTTCGGGCAAAACGTATTTTTCGGCCCAATCCTTAAACGGAAGGGTGTAGCCGCCAAGCGCCTCTTTGGACGTGTTCATCCATCTAAAATGAAGTTCGTCGAGGGTGAGTTTTTGGGTTTTGAGGTCGAACTCCCATGTGGCGAGTTGGGCGATGTTGAGCGCGTCTTCGAGCCGGGCGCGGTTGGTGTTGAGGTCGCGCATGGCGCGGTTGAGCTCGGCCTCTTTGGCTTTGAGTTTGGAAATGGCGTCGCGCCGTTCTTTGGCCTCCAGCGCCAATGAAACGAGGTCGGAAACCGTGGTAACGAAATTGCGTTCGTCGGTGTGCCACGGGCGGGGTTGGCCGACGTTTTCGCACAGGATGACCCCGGCCAATTTTCCGCCTCGATGGACGGGAACGATCATAACCGACGGCACGTTGTTGGGTCCGAACCACGTGGCGGCGCATTCGGCCAGTCGGGGCTCGTCGGCGATGTTTTCGTAGGCGACGGCAACGTCTTCGCGAACAAGGGCAAAAAATTGAGGGAAGTCTTCGGCTTTCCAAACCGTGCCGCCGGTATGGGCGTGCTTTGAGCGCTCGAACAGCTTGGTGCAGGCAAGGGCCGTTGCGTCGTCGTTCAAGAGCCAAACCGAGACGCGTTCGCAAAACAAAGTGTCGGCAATGGTTTCGGTAACCTCGTTCAGGGCAATGACGATGAAGCCGTTGGCCAGCGTGTCGCTTTTGGTCAGGGTGTTGATGGCCTCGTCTTGGCGTTCGATACGCATTTGTCGCTCGAGGCGTTCGAGTTCGACGAGTTTGCGCTCGGTTACGTCCTGTACCGTACCGATAACGCGGTTAACGCTTCCGTCGGGGTCTTTGACGGCCCGGCCCGCCAATAAAATGTAGCGTATTTCGCCGTTTTTGGGTTCGACGCGGTACTCGAAATGAACGCTTTCACGGGTTTCGATGACGGCGGTCATCGACTTAAAAAAGAGCGCCCTGTCCTCGGGGTGGACGAACCACGAGTTGTAAACGTCGATTGAAATCTCGGTGTAATCTTTTGAGGCGCCCAAAAGGTCGAGGTGACGTTCGTCGAGGGTGAGGGACATGGTGGCGAAGTCGAGTTCCCAAACGGCGAGTTTGGCGGCCTCCATGGCCTCGGAAAGAACGGCACGGTTTTTTTGAAGTTCGAATTCGGCTTTTTTTCTATCGGTAACGTCGAGCATCAAACCGTTGATTACTTTTTCGCCCGCCAAATTTTCAAACGGGTTGGCGATAAACGAAAGCCATCCCGTTCTGCCGTTGGGCATTTTGTATCTTGCTTCGAGGGCGATGGGTTTCATGGCCGCCACGCCCTCGGCAATGGCGCGGTTAAGCAGTTTGAAATCTTCGGCGTTGATGCGCGAGTAAAGAAAGTCGGGGTTGCGCTCGACGTCTTGGGGGTCGAGGTTGAAAAGTTTTTTTACACCCGAGGAAATGAAAGAAAACACGGCCATGCCGTGTTCGGGGATGACGGCCTGATAGATGACGCCCGGTACGCCGGCGGTCAGGTCGCGCAATCGTTGTTCGGATTCGAGGGCGAGGGTTTCCGATGCTTTGGCGCGAAACTCCGATTCTTTGGCCCGTGCTTCGGCGTTTTTCCTTGTCGAGATGTCAATGATGCCGGCGATGATGTATTCGACCCCTCCGATGACCTCGAGTTTTTCGTGTATCAACGCCCAAAACGGGCTTCCGTCGGGGCGCTTGAGCCGAAGTTCGAAGTTGTCGATGCGTCCGTCGGCGGCCAATTTTTGTAGAATCATTTGCCGGTCTTCGGGATTGTAGTAGAGGTCGGGCGTTTTGCGCCCCGTCATTTCCTTTTGGGTGGTGTTGAACAGGGCGGCGAAAGGGGCGTTGCAATAAACGACCTCGCCGTTGTCGGTTCTTGCGACGGCAAACGGTATCGGCGTGGTTTCGGCGATGGCGGAGTAAAGTCGTTCGGTGTGTTTGACCTCGGTAAGGTTTTCGATTGTGGCGACAAGGTAGGAGGCGGCGCCGTCCCGGTCGGAAACCGGCGTGATGGTATGACGCACGATGAGTTCGCCCGATTCGGGGGAAACGAGGTCGTCGATGAAGGCGACGGGGGCGTTTTGGGCAAGGGCCTCGTCCTCGCGTTTGCGAACCTCGTCCGCAAACGGCAACGACAACTCCTCGTCCGTTTTGCCCACACGCTTGGCGGCGTCCGCGCCCAAAAGCCGAAGCGCCTGCGCATTGACCACAAGATAGCGACGGTCGGCGGCGGATTTTAGCGTCAGCGCCACCGTCAGTTCGTTCACCATCTTTTGCCAATCGACATTGTTCATATCTTTTTTATAATTCTTGCCAAATTACATGTTTTTATTTAATCATTCACCGTCAAGAACAACTATTCGCTTAAGCGTTTTTTCGGCCCGTTTTGCCGGGGGAGACACAAGGGTAAAAGCCGTTTTTTGAAAAAAACTTCAAAACGACGTAAAAAGTAAGCGACAATTTCGCCGCGCATCTGGGAATGTCGGCGTTGTTTGTATCGGCTCGGGGAACGCTTACGCAAGTTTTTCGGCGGTCGTTTTTTCGTTCGTCCACGAATCCGGCCCGGTTTTTGGTATAAATTTTGTGTTGGAAACACGACCATGAAAACAGCGGCGACAATATTGGCGCTTTTTACGACGGCGTCGTGGGTGCGGGCGCAGAACAACTTGGGCGCCGCCTTCAGCGACAAGCCGTTTGAATATCGCGAGGTGGAGGTCTACGAACCTTCGGCCCCCGGGGGAAAAACGGCGTTGCTCCGCATGGACTATGCCAAATCCAAAATTCTTACGCCCCATCATTGGCCTCCCGGACTTCAACGTCGCGCCCGCGTCTATGAAATCGACCTCGTCTACACAAAATATCCGCGCGACACCGGCGATTGGCTCACGCCCTACAAGTCGCTCATGCGCCGGCGGATGAACGCCCTTTTCGCCCTCGACCCAAGCCTCAAAAACAAAACCGACGTCCATTGGAACCTCGTCGCTCAAACCCAATGTACCACCGCAACGTTGGCCAAAAGTTTTTTTCACGGTTTTGTCATCAAATACAAAGACCCCGAGAGCGAAAAAATCCAAGCCCGACTCAAAGCCGAGGAAGAAAAACGACTCGCCGAAGAACAAGCCCGACTCAAAGCCGAGGAGGAAAAACGGCTCGCCGAAGAACAAGCCCGACTCAAAGCCGAGGAAGAAAAACGGCTCGCCGCAAAACGCGACTCCGCCGTCAAAAAGTCCAAAAACGTGGACGAGGCCTACGGATTCGGCGGCGGAAACGTCAATTGGCAGTACGAGTACGAAGACCAACGCTGGCAAAAAATCAAGCGCGTCGTCGCGCAAATCATGAAGGACGTGCGCGAAATTATTGACGGCACGGGCGAAATTCACGACCCCGTCGTCCTCGAAGCCTTCAAAAAACATCCCGAATGGAAAGGACTGCTCGTCGTCTGCGACTGGACGGGCAGTATGTACCCTTACGGCGCACAACTTATCCATCTTCATAAAAAGTTTCTCGACAAAGGCCTGCTCAAACACCTTACCCTTTTCAACGACGGCAACGACTTTATCGTCAACGACCCAACGCGCGTCAAGCCCATCGGCAACGCCGGCGGCATCTATCACGCCGACCCCCAAAACCTCGAAGACGTCCTCAAAGCCATGGAAGCCTGCGCCATGGGCGGCGACGGCGGCGAATTCCCCGAAAACAACATCGAAGCCATTCTGCGTTCCATCGAAAAATGGCCCGGCGACTACAACAAAATCGTTATGATTGCCGACAACTCCCCGGCCGTGCGCGATATTTCCCTCCTCGACAAAGTCCGCGAACCGATACACATCATCGCCTGCGGCGGCGCCGAATACTACCACCCCGACCTCATGACCATCGCATGGAGAACGGGTGGAAGCATCTTCGACCGCAACGCCGACGTCGTTTTTTCCGCTCCGCGCGAAAAAATCAAAAAATCGGGAATCAAGGTCGGAAAAGTACGCTATGTACTCAAAGGACAATCCTTTGATTTGATTGACAAACGCAAAAACAGCCCCGCATCCGCCGAACGCTAATCGTTTGCATTCGCGAACGTTTTACAAAACCCTTCCGTCGCGCAACCCAACTTCGCAAAAGTCCATCCGACCCCGTTCCGAGGCGACGCGGCGCCATTCCGCCCTTTCCAAAGCGCCCACGGTATGAAAAAAATCGTCGCCGTCCCGCAAGCAAGCGGGACGGCGACGCACAAGACCCGGGTCAACGACCCCTTGTGTTTATCGGCTCAAACCGCGATTGACAACGGTAACGGCCACGTCAAAGAGATTGACGACCCCGTCGCCGTTGGCGTCGACGTACATGTCGTTCACAATCACGCCTTGGAAGTTCGAATCGGTGGCCCAGAGTTGGGTCGCCAAATACGCCTGCCAAAGCGTGCCTTGTTCGGTACGGGCGGGGCCGGTTTTGCCATACGAGCCGGCGGTAAAGAAGTAGTCGAGGGTGGTAACCGTACCGTCGTTGTTGGCGTCGCCGGGCCAAACCTCGTAACCCGCTTCGGCAAAGACCTCGACGTTTACGCCCTCTGAGGTACATCCGTTGACGTCGCGTACGGCGGCGACGTAAACACCGGGCGCCAAGCCCGTAAAGACGGGGGTGGGTTGTTCGGCGTCGTTGAGCAGGTAAGTGTAGGGTTCGTTTCCGCCGAGCGCCGTTATCGTTATCGCGCCGTTGTTGCCCGAGACGGCGTTTTGCACTTGTACGTCCGCCACCGACGGCGTGGGCAACACCGAAATAATCACTTCCGCCGCGCTTGGGCACGCCGCAAGCCCGTCGTCGGCAAAAACCGAGTACACGCCCGTGGTTTGAGGCACAAAAGTTACGGATTGACCCGTGGCCACGACCGAACCGTTGGGCGCCACCCAAGTATACGTATAGGGCCCCGCGCCCGCCGCCGTCGCCGACAACGACACCGTACTTCCCGAACACGTTACCGCCAACGACTGCGACGGCGTTACCTCCACCGCCGATATCGGTACGTATTCCAAGACCGGAAACATCATCGGACTGCCCACGTCGTCAAAAAGATAATTTTGCAACGGCAACGCCGGCGAAATCATGGGAAAGTCCGTGTAACGTATCAGCAACATCCACTGGTCGGGACCGCAATTATAATTTTCCCCCTCGGCTATTGCCGACCAATAAAAAGTCAGGGTATCGTTGACCTCGCCCGTGGTTTTGACGGCGAAAACGACGCTGTCGGCCACGGTAACGTCGCCGTCGAAGGGGATAAAGTTCGTGCCGGCGAACGGCCCGGGCGTAGCGATGGTCGAAGGAAGTTGGAAGGTCGAAGAGCCGAGAAGGGTCGTCGTGGCGGGAATGCCCGGCGCCGCAGGCTGGTTGAATTGAAAAACCGAGAGTTCAAAATCGTCGGGCGTATCGACGACTTCGGTGCCTTCGGCGAACCAGACGTACATCCCCCGGAATTTCGCCTCGTAACATTCGCGCTCGGGCACCGGCACGACAATCCCCTGATAACGCACGTAGGACGGCGGACCGCCCAAGACGTCCGTCGTGTTGAATATCGGCCCGCCCAAATAACCAATGAAACCGTTGGGGCCGTTCAAGCGGGTGGGAAGATAGAGGTTGCAGTCGTCTTCGACGTTGACCAAATGGTCGAGAATCGTTTGCACGACGGCGTCCGGGGTTTCTTCGACCACAACGGTTTTATTGACCGAACAACCGTTGGCGTCGGTAACGGTGAGGGTGTAGCTTCCCGAAGACAGGCCCGTGAAAAGATTGCCTGCTTGGGGCGCGCCGCCGTTCAAAGCGTACGTGTAAGGGGGCAGGCCGCCGTACGCCGTCGCTTTAATCGAACCGATGTTGGCCGCGTTGGTCGCTTGCGTCGTCAAAACCGTTGCCTCGGGTTTTTCCACCGCTTCGACGCGCACCACCGCCGTTCCCAAACAGTTTTCCTCGCCCTGCGAAACATTGACGGTATAGAACGTGGTTTGCGTCGGGGAGGCGACGACCTCCGCGCCCGTCGTCGTGTTCAAACCCGTTGCCGGCGACCACGTGTACGTATAGCTTCCGCCGCCGACCACGCTCGCGGTTAAATTGGCGCTTTCGCCCCGACAAACATTGACGCTGTTGCCCGGAGTTATTTCCACCGTCGCCGACGTTTCGCCGCTGTAAACATAGCGAATGACGGGGAAAAACATCGGGTTGCCGATATCGGCAAGGAAAACCTGTTGCATGCGGTAGGGACCGAAGACGGCGCCGTCCGAAACGCGCGTCAAACGAAAATACCAATAGTCCTCGCCGCAATCGACGCCTTCGTCGTCGGGCGCGGTCCATGCGAAATTGATGGTGTCGTTGATGGCGGGGCCGGAAGTGGTAATGCCGATGAAAACGTTGTCGGTCAAATTGACGGGTGCGTTCATGGCAATGTAGTTGCCGGCGCCGAAGGGGTTGTTGGGTTCGTAGCTGAACGGGTCGAGTTGGAAGGTTTTCGTTCCCAGAAGCGTACCCAAGCCGATGGCGCCGCCGACGTTCGGATAAGCCGGATAATCGTAGACGCGGAGCTGGAAGTCGTCGGGCGTGCCAACGACTTCGTTGTCGCCGACGAACCAAACGTACATGCCCAACATTTGGGCCTGATGGCACGGACGTTGCGGTACGGGTATTCCCAAGCCTTGTTCGCCAACGTAAGAATTGATTCCGAAAACGGGTTGCATGTTGTAGAGCGGCCCACCCAAATAACCGATGCTCAGCTTTGTGGGCAGATAAGCGAAGCAGTCGAAGTCGGTGGCCAGCCAGTGGTCGTCGAAACGAAGCGTGTCGGGGCCGATGTTGGTTTTATTGACGTTTTTCGGAATGGGGATGTTGGCCCCTCCGCCGATGGGAATCAGCCCTTGTACCGGGTGGACGATGTACGTCCCTTCTTGGGCATGGAGCGTCGTCGCGCAAGTCCAGAGCGCCAACGCCAAAAATGACGATAATCTTTTCATACCTTTTTAAGTTAGGAGGGTGCCCTCGTTTTTACTAAGAAACCATGCGCAATTTAAATATGGTTTGTCAAAAACGAAAACGAACGGCGAAGTATTTTTGGGTTTTTTTGCGAGTATCTGCCGTTTTGGTATGGAAAAGGCGGGGTCAAGCGTTTTCAACGCTTGAAACGCGGGGTGCGTTGGGCGTTCGAGCGTACGCCGGCGCGTTGCGTCCGTGCAAAGCGCCGGCGGCGTAATTTGTGAAGGTTTTTGATGGGGCCGTATTTCCGAGTGGCAAAATTTTTGCAAGACGCGCAAGCGGTCGTTTGTTACTCGATGACCGAATCCCCTTCAATCACCGCAAGCAGGCGCTCTTTGTCCCACGGTTTGCGCAGGAAGGCGTGCAATCCCGCAAATTTTCGGGCGCGTTCAACCGACTCCTCGTCCACATGGCCCGAAAGCAGAATGAGCTTGGCGTCGGGAAGGCGTTTACGCAGGCCGATGAGAAATTTGTCGCCTTTTTCCATAGGCATGAGCCAGTCGGAAATCACGACGCGAATTTCGAATTCGTCGTCCAAAAGTTCTTCGACCAATTCCCATGCGTCGTCGGTGTTTTCGGACGTTTCGTAAAGGAAATCGGAACCGAATCGGCTTCGGAGTTGAGGGACGAGGGCCTCGTGTACGCTTCGGTCGTCGTCGACGCACAAAATGACGGGTTTTTTTGTCGCTCCCATTTACGATGCGATGTTGAGGGCGGAACGCACTTCGTTCATAAGTTCGTCCTTGTCCCAAGGTTTGGCGATGAACTTGAACATTTTGGCTTCGGTGCGTGCGCGTTCGACGGATTCGGCGTCGGCCTGTCCGGAAAGCATGATGAGTTGTACGTCGGGGAAGCGTTTGTGGACGCGAATCATAAATTCATCGCCGCGCATACGGGGCATGAGCCAGTCGCAGATAATCAAATCGACGTTCAAACCTTCGGAATAAACCTCGTCGATGAATTCCCACGCTTCTTCGGGCGAGGTGAACTGTTCGTAAGTGAACTTGTTGCCGAAGGTGTTGTTGAGTTGGCCGACCAAACTGGTGAGTACGACTTTTTCGTCGTCGACGCACATGATAATTTTTTTCGCCATAACTTACGCGATGGGTTCGGTTTGTTTAAAGAGGGCTTCGACGAAGGCACGGGGTTCGAAGAGTTGGAGGTCGTGCATTTTTTCGCCGACGCCGATGTATTTGACGGGGACTTTGAATTTGTCGGAAATGCCGATGACCACGCCGCCTTTGGCCGTGCCGTCGAGTTTGGTCAGGGCGATGGCCGTAACGTCGGTAAAGGACGTAAACTCGGCGGCTTGTTGGATGGCGTTTTGTCCCGTGGAGGCGTCGAGTACGAGAAGCACTTCGTGGGGCGCGTCCTCGACGGCTTTGGCCATCGAACGTTTGATTTTGGCCAATTCGTTCATAAGGTTTTTTTTGTTGTGCAACCGGCCGGCGGTATCGACGATGACGAGGTCGGCGCCGGTTTTGACGGCTTGGTTGACGGCTTCAAAGGCGACGGAGGCGGGGTCGGCGCCCATGCCTTTGTCGATGACGGGTACGCCGGCGCGTTGTCCCCAGACTTTGAGTTGTTCGACGGCGGCGGCACGGAAGGTGTCCGCCGCGCCGACGACCACCCGGTTGCCCGCTTCTTTGAAGCGGTGCGCCAGTTTGCCGATGGTCGTGGTTTTGCCTACGCCGTTCACGCCCACAACCATAATGACGTAGGGCGTACCGGGCTTGCGTTTTTCGGCGATGGCGTCGGGGTCGAAACCCGCATAGCTTTTTTCCATCAAGGCCGCAATTTCTTCGCGCAAAAGCCGGTCGAGTTCGGCGGAGTTTGTATATTTTTCTTTGGCCGTCCGTTCGCGGATGCGGTCGATGATTTTGACCGTCGTTTCCACGCCCACGTCCGCGGTCAAGAGGATGCTTTCGAGCTCGTCGAGCACGTCGTCGTCGATTTTCGACTTGCCCATGACGAGCTTGGTCAGCCGGGAGAAAAGGCCGGTTTTGGTTTTTTCCAGACCTTTGTCTAGCGTTTCCTCCTCTTCTTTTTTGTTGCGCTTGAGAAAGCCGAACAGTTTCATTGTGGGGCCGGTGGTTGTAATGCAAAGATACGGCCTTTTTGCCAATCGTTAAAATTTGTGGAAAAGCTTTGGCGCTTTCTTGGCCAACGTTTGGGGTTTGCGTTTGGGTATCGTTGTTTTTTTTTGCAATTTGCGTTCTATTTCGGGCAAATGGACCTATTCAAAAGTATATTTCTCAACAAGGACTCGCTCGCCGAAAGCGAAAAACCCGTTTTTACCCTGCTCTATTCGGCCTTGCCCGATTTCGACGTGGCCGAAAGCGTCAAGGCCATAGGCGAATACGAGCCGTTGCGCGGCCGTCCGACTTTTCACGCCGAAACGTCCGCTTCCGTACCGCTCATGGGTATGGTTCGCTTTGACGACCACGCCGTCGGCTTGGTCGCTTTGCCTTCGCCCTTGCCCGAGTCCGTGGTCGAACAGTGCGTTCACACCGCGCCGTGGGACCCGAGTTTCAAGGAACTGCTTGCCTCCCACCTCAACACCCTGATATTGAGTTATCAAGCGGGAAGCCCCGACCCCATAGAACAATATTTGGCGTTGAGCAAGGTGGCGGCCTGCCTTTATTCGCCCGAACTCTTGGGCGTGGTCAACGAGCCGGCGTGGACTTGCTTTCCCGGCGACTTTCCCCTCCAACTCATGAACCCTCAATGGCTGGGACACGCCCGGCAATCCCCGCCGCTGGTCTTGTGGACGGGGTTTGTCCGCGTCGTTATTCACGGCGAAGAATGGATGGTTACGCGCGGAAATCATTTGTTCGGCTTGCCCGACTTCGCCATGCGCCGCACCGACCAAGACCCCGTCCAAATTCACGACCTTTTTCACGAGTTTTTTCATTATTTTTATTTCGAACAAAAACTGCCCGAACACGGCGACGGAATCAATATCGACGAACGAAGCTTTTATGTTTTTCTCGAACCGCAGGGTAGCGCAGGGCATTTGCGGGGTATGGGCGACTTGTTTGTCGTCGAGGCGATGGAACCCGAGGAATGGGCCGACGCCGGCGGCCTCGACACCGAACGTTGGGTGCAATAACTTTTCGAGTATGCGTGTTGTCGTCGTTTTATGGGCGTTGTGGATATGGGGCGTTCCCGCAAAGGCCCAATACCACCTGAGCGAACTTGGCCTTCGCGCCGGCGGGGGGACAAACCTGCCTATTTGGCACGAAAACCTTGCCCCTTTTTACGCCGTAAACGTCGCAGGGTTCTATTCCCACTACCGGTGCGGCAAACGCGACGGTTGGCACGCCGAAGTCGGCTACCGAGCCTTCGCAATCCTACAAAAAGATTTTTACGTCCCCAACTTTATCAGCGAAGAAACGCCCCACAAAGCGCAATATCATTTCGGATATTTGGATTTTGGCGCGTGCTACAAACTGCGCATGCACAAACACCACAAACGCAAAGAAACGGCCTATTTGGTCGGCCCGCGCCTGAATTTGCGCACCTTCACCGTTGCCCGGACGGCCGACGGCCAAACCCTCGCCCTCTCCAACGACGGCCGCCGTTTCCTGCCCATGCTTCAGCCCGGCGTGCATTTGAGTATTTGGCACCGATTTCCGGCGGGTAAAAAAAACGCCTTGTTTTTCGCGTGGGGCGCCGAATATTACGTCCTGAGCGCCGCCTCCACCGACAAAGACATTTTCGGCAAGGGCGTCAATTTCACCGGCCTCCATCTTTTCCTCAACGTCGGCGTATCTTTTTGGAAAAACGCTTAGACATAAAAACCCAAAACTTTCGACAAACCGTCGTCAAACAAGTTGAATATTGTTATTTTTGCAAACTTGCAAGCCTTGTTTTCCACTTGCGCTATGGCCAATCCTCAAATTCTTATCGTCGACGACAACATCGTAAACGTCAAAGTTGCTTCGGCCGCCCTTAGCGAGGTCACGACCAACATCCTTTCGGCCAATTCGGGCGAAAGGGCGCTCGCCATTCTCAACCGCGTACGCCCCGACTTGATATTGATGGACGTGAACATGCCCGGCATGGACGGCTACGAAACCGTCCGGCGCATCAAGGCCAACCCCGAAGCGGCGGACATCCCCGTCATTTTTTTGACGGCCCAAGACGACATTCGCGCCAAAGTCGAAGGTTTTGAGGCCGGCGGGGTGGACTACGTCGTCAAGCCCTTTCAACACGCCGAAATCATCGCCCGCGTTCAAACCCACGTCAAAGTCCACACCCTTACGCGCGAACTGGCCAAAGAACGCGAGGCCGTCATGGACAGCATCAACTACGCCCGGCGCATTCAACGCGCCATGTTGCCCAAAGTCGAACAAATCCAAGCCCGTTTGCCCGAATCGTTTGTGCTTTTTCGGCCCAAAAGCGTGGTCAGCGGCGACTTTTTCTGCTTTTTCGACCGCGACCCGTGGGCAATATTAATTTTGGCCGACAGTACGGGCCACGGCGTGCCGGGCGCGTTGATGTCCGTCGTCGGTATGGCTTCGCTTTCCAAAATTGTCGAAGAACGCGATATTTTCGACCCCGCCACCATCCTCGACGAACTCGACGCCGACGTGCGCAAACTTCTCAATCAAGACGAAGAAGGCGGCAACGACGGCATGGACGTGGTAACCGTCGCCATTCAACCCGCCCGCAAACTGCTTTATTATTCGGCGGCCATGCGTCCGTTTTACCGCGTGCGCAACGGCGAAACGACGGAGTTCAAAGCCGACAAAATGCCCATCGGCGGAGCGTTGTACGGCGAAAAACATTTTTCCGGCGCAAGCCTTCCCATCGAGCCGGGCGATACCTTTTACTTGGCCACCGACGGTTTTGCCGACCAATTCGGCGGCGAAGACGGCAAAAAATACATGGCCAAAAATTTCATGACGCTTTTGGCACGCATCGCCGAACTGCCCATCGCCGAACAGGCCGCCGCCTTGAATGAAGAATTCGACCGATGGCGCGGCGAACAGCCTCAAATCGACGACGTTACCATTATCGGCTTTCGTTTGTGACGGCGGTCGAAAAACAAAACCTCGGCGCATTCGCTCCGTTGGGGACGGCGCCGTTTTTTTCATCATTTCTTTGTTTTCAATACAATCGCACCGAAAACCCTCGCAACTCGAAATCATCAAGGCAACGGTTGGGGTTTGGGAATCCAAGAGGGGGTAAAAAACGGTCGGGAAGATAGGCGGGACGATGATGGACGGCATACTTTGGTTGGCGGCGGGTTTGGGCGCGTTGTGGTACGTGCTCGGGGCGGCGTACGACTACATCCTTCACGTGGGCGAGGACGAACCCGCTCCTTATGCATCCACGGCTTTGCGTTCGGTGCGTGCGTTGGGGGCGGCGGTGTTTTTTGTCGTCGCGGGCGTGCAGATTCGTGGGCTGACGGGTTCGGGATTTTGGGTCGTATGCGCGAGCTTGCCGACGGCGTTGTTGGTTACCGCGGCGAAATACGGTCTACTGCGTTGGATACGCCCCCGTTGCGAGTCGTGGCGACGGGGCTTGGCGCTGTTTTTTGTTGTGCCGATGACGGCCGTGCGGCCGCTTGCCGCATTGTACGACACGGGCTCGCGCGTCTTGGGCTTTGCGCTTTCCCCGCGCAAACCCGAACACCGAAAATACGACCCCGAACCCGCCATTTTGCAAAACCTCGAACGCGAAGCCCGGCAAAGCGACGCCGTCCCCGGCGAAATTCTCCAAAATTTGGCCGAATTTCAAAATCTGCGTGCCGACGACTGTCTCGTCCCCCGCACCGAAATCGTCGCTTTGCCCCTTTCCGCCCCGGTTGCCGAATTTCGCCGCGTTTTTCGTGAAACGGGGCTTTCGCGTATCGTCGTCTACGGTCAAACCCTCGACGACGTCAAAGGATTCGTTCACGTTCTCGGTCTGTATCAACGACCCGAAAACATCACGGACATCGTCCAACCCGCGCTTTTTGTCGCCGAAGCCACAAGCGCCCCCGCCCTGCTCGACGAATTCAACCGCAAACACAAAAGCGTGGCCGTGGTCGTCGACGAGTTCGGCGGCGTCGCCGGACTTTTGACCGTCGAAGACGTTATTGAAGCCGTCATCGGAGACGTCAACGACGAATACGACGACGAAACCGAAACCGACGCCCAAAAAGTCGGGCCGAACGAGTACGTTTTCGACGCAAAGCTCGAAGTCGAGGACGTCAACCAAAACTATGGCTTCGATTTGCCCCAAAGCGACGAATACGATTCGTTGGGAGGGCTGGTCATGCACTACGCCCAACGCGTACTGCAACCCCACGAACAGCTGACCGTCGAAAACTATTTGATTACCGTCGTCAAAGGCAATTTTCACAAAATTGAGACCGTTCGCGTTAAGAAAATCGAATAGCGGGAACCAAAGCCGCGATTTTACGGTAAAAACAATGATGTCCGTTACCCTACGTCCGGCGACGTTTGCGGATGCGCCCGCCCTCGCCGAACACAATATTTCCGCCGCCGCAGAAAGCGAAGGCCTACGCATCGACCCGGCCACCGCCCTTGCCGGCGTCGAGGCCGTTTTGCGCCGGCCCGAAATCGGTCGTTACTTTGTCGCCGAAATCCACGGACGCATCGCCGGCAGTCTGATGATTACCTACGAATGGCGCGACTGGCACAACCGAATCTCGTGGTGGATTCAAAGCGTTTTCACCCGTCCCGAGTTCCGAAAAAAAGGCGTTTACGCCGCGCTTTATCAATACGTTCTCGAACTTGCCCAAAAAGAAAACGTATATTCGGTACGGCTTTACGCCGAAAAGGACAATCGCGCCGCCCAAGCCGTTTATCAAAAATTGGGCATGAAGCAAGGAGAATACATTATGTTCGACCATATATTATGACGGGATTTCGATTCGAGGCGGCGCCCGCGCCTCAAAAACACGCCGATTTCGAAACCTTGCTCAAATTGTTTTTGGAGCTTTTGCAATATACCTCGGGCGACGCGGCCGAGGCCCTAAGTTGGATGACCCAACTCGACCGTCAGCACGGCCTCACGGGGCCCGATTACGGCATGGGCGACTTCATCCGCGAGCTTAAAGAAAAAGGTTATTTGCGCGAGGAGCCGGGCGGGACGGGACTGCAAATCACTCCCAAAAGCGAACAGTCGATTCGCAAACAGGCCCTCGAAGAAATATTCGGCAAGCTAAGAAAAACCATTCCCGGCGGGCACAAAACCCCTTATGTCGGCACGGGCGACGAAGCCGGCGCCGACGACCGTCCCTTTGTTTTCGGCGATTCGATAGACGATCTGCGCGTAACCGAGTCGTTCATCAACACCCAAATCCGCCACGGTTTCGACGGCCCGCCCTTGGCCGAAGATTCGCTCGTCGTCGCCGAACGCGAACACAAAGCCTCGTGCGCCACCGTCCTGCTCATCGACGTTTCCCATTCGATGATTTTATACGGCGAAGACCGTATCACCCCGGCCAAAAAAGTCGCCATGGCCCTTGCCGAACTCATCACCACCCGCTACCCCAAAGACGCACTCGACGTCGTGGCCTTCGGCGACGAAGCCTTTCCCGTTTCCATCAAGGAACTGCCTTTTTTGCAAGTCGGCCCTTTTCATACGAACACCGTCGCCGCGCTCGAATTGGCCATGGCCCTGTTGCGCCGTCGAAAAACCTCGAACAAACAAATTTTTATGATTACCGACGGCAAACCCACGTGCCTCAAACAAGGCGCGGGCTATTACCGCAACACCTTCGGCCTCGACCCCAAAATCGTCAATCGCACCCTGAATTTGGCCGCCCAATGCAAACGTTTGCGCATTCCCATCACGACCTTTATGATTGCCCGCGACCCGTATTTGCAAAAGTTCGTTCACGAATTCACCGAAATCAACGGCGGAAGGGCTTATTACAGCAAACTCGAAGGCTTGGGTGAGTTTTTGTTTGAGGATTTTGTAAGAAACCGAAGAAAAACCGTACGTTGATGGAAGAACGGCTCCGTTCGTTGATGGAAAATTTACGGGCGGCGGCGGTCAAAGCGGGCCGCGACCCCGAATCCGTTCGTCTTGTCGCCGTTTCCAAAACCCGTTCGACGGACGAAATTCGCGCCGCGGCCCGTTTGGGCCTCCGAGACTTCGGCGAAAACTACGTCCAAGAACTCCTTGCCAAGCACGACGCCCTCAAAAACGAATTTCCCGACATTCGCTGGCATTTCATCGGTCGTTTGCAAACCAACAAGGCCAAGTTTATCGTGCCTTTCGTACATTTGATTCACGGCCTCGATTCAACGGCCCTTTTGTACGAAATCGAAAAACGCGCCCAAATCCACAATCGTCCCGTGGACGCACTCGTACAAATCAATATTTCCGACGAAAGACAAAAAAACGGTACCGACGAGGCGGGCTTGCAAACCCTCAAAGCGGCGGCGGAGACGATGCGCTTCGTACGCCTGCGCGGTCTGATGGGCATGGCCGAACACACCGACGACGAACGGGCCTTGCGCCGACAATTTTCCCGGCTTCGGCTTGCGCTTCCCGAGGGCTGGGACGTACTGAGCATGGGTATGTCCGACGACTACGAAATCGCCATCGCCGAAGGCGCCACCCACGTCCGCATCGGCACGGCGCTTTTCGGCCCAAGAACCTAAGCCACCCTTTTTGAAACCGACAAACCCGTTCGTACGGCCCTGTTCGACGAAGCAAACGTCCGGCTTTTTTGTGCCGCCGTTTTATCTTTTTTACTTGTCGGCGTTTACGAAAAAACAATTTATATTTGTGGTGAAAGCCGCCGGCCCCGCTTCAAACATATGATAAAACCGTTAAAAGCATGGAGTCAAATTTGGGTATTGATTGTCTTGTCAACGTCGCCGTTGAGCGCCCAAAACGACTATTGGGTTTTTTTTAGGGACAAACCGGCGGTTTCGGAACGAGAAATCGCGGAGTTTTTCGATGTGCGGGCCCGGTTGCGTCGGCAAAGGGCGGGGGCGCCGTGGGACGTTCACGACGCGCCCGTCGCCGGAGCCTACCTTAACGCCGTCGCGGCAACGGGGGCGACGGTCAAATACGCCTCGCGTTGGCTCAACGCCGCCGCCTGTCGCCTTTCCACCGAACAATACGAAACGATACGCGCGTTCGACTTCGTCAAAGAGGTGCGTCCTTGCGCCCGTTTGCAGGCCGTGCGCGATTTGTCCGTTGAAGCCGTCGCCGAAGTCCAACAATCCCATAGTTTGACTTACGGCAATTCTTTGAACCAAAACCGCATGATTCGCACGGACACCTTGCATGCCTTGGGATATTCGGGGCGCGGGGTGGTCGTCGCCGTTTTCGACGACGGTTTTTTGAACGTCGATGCGCTTTCGGCTTTTGCGGCCATGCGCGACGAGGGACGGATTTTGGGTTGGTACGATTACGTGGACGACGATTCGACGGTGTTCGACGTCGGCGGTCACGGTACGGCGGTCCTGTCGGTATTGGCGGGGTATTTGCCCGGCACGTTGATAGGTCCGGCTTACGGCGCGTCGTTCTATCTTTTCCGTACCGAAGACGGCGCAAGCGAAACGCTTTCCGAAGAGTACAACTGGGTGGCCGCCGCCGAACGCGCCGACCAACTGGGCGCGGACATTTGCCAAACCTCGCTCGGTTACCTGACCTTCGACGGCGGCATCGGCGACCATACCTACGTCGATATGGACGGCAATACGACGGTCATTACGGTGGCGGCGGATTTGGCGGCGTCGCGCGGCATGGTTGTCGTCAATAGCGCGGGCAACGAGGGCAACAATTCGTGGGGGTACGTCATCGCGCCCGCCGACGGCGACAGCGTTTTGGCTTGCGGTTCGGTCAATGCTTTGCGGGTGCGCAGCGGTTTTAGCAGTCGCGGCCCGACCTTCGACGGGCGCATCAAACCCGACGTCATGGCCATGGGGCAGTCCGCGACGTTTCAGTCGTACACGGGGGCTATCGGGACGGCGTCGGGAACGTCGTTTTCGGCGCCGTTGATAAGCGGATTGGCGGCGTGTTTGTTGCAGGCCGCGCCTTATGCGGCGGGTTACGCCACCCACGAGGCCATCGTTCGTTCGTCGGACCGCTTCGCCAACCCCGACAGTCTTTACGGCTACGGCATTCCCGACGGTTTTGCGGCTTTGCGTTGGGTTTCGGGCCTTAATCCCGAATTCGTTTGGCCCGGCGACGGCGACGCCGACGGGGCCGTCGACGTCGCCGACTTTTACCTTACCGCCGCCGCCTATGGACGCACGGGGCCGGCAAGAAGCGTCGCCGGAACCCTGTGGCAAGCCTATGCCGCCCCTTTGCCATGGAACACCCTTTCCCACGTCAACGGACGGGTCGTCAACGACCGTTACGCCGACGCCAACGGCGACGGAATCGTCAATCTTTTCGACGTCGCGCTTACCGTCGCCGCACGCGGCTTTACGCGCTAAAACAAGCGCCGAAAACACGACGACGCGCTTCTTCCGCCAAAATTTTTGGGCCGCCGCCCGCGCCTTCCACAGCCGAGGCGATTTTCGAGACGGTCAAGGCCCTTCGGTTTAAGCGGGAAGCCCGCCGTTTTTCGCATCATCCAATGGTATCCGTTTTTTGACCACAAAATGTACACACGCTTCAAAATCGGGGATGAAATGCGTAAAATTGCGTCCTATTTTTTCGACGACGTGAAAAGATTAAAGTTCGGACTATTGACGTTGACGATGTTGGCGGCGCTGGGGGCGGCGGCGTGCGGCGGCAAACAAGAATCGAAAAAGCAGACGGTCGAAACATCGCCTCCTCCTCCACCCGAACCCGTTTTCGACCGCTATTGGAACGATTTGGCCCGGCTTTTGGCGGGCTTGGACCCCTTGCCCGGAAGTGTTTTGGATTCGTTGGAAAAACTGCCCGAAACCGAACGCCACCGCCGGGTGCTGCAAGCCGAATGGAACGTCAAAAAACAACACTTGGCCAAGTTGGAGGCCTTCGCCGAAAGCGAATTCGGCGACGTGCGCAAGCTCGACCGCACCGTCTTTTACCCCTTCAGCGGCCCCGATTTCATCACCATCCACACCCTTTTCCCCCGCGCGAAAAAGTACGTCATGTTCGGCTTGGAACAAGAAGGCACGCCCCCCGACGTTTTCAAACTTTCCCGCGCCCGTTACGACTACAATCTGCGCAACATCCAAACGGCCCTCGACGACATCATGCGCCTCAACTTTTTCATGACCCTCGACATGAGCGTCGAACTTCACCGCGCCGAACTTTCGGGCGTTACGCCCATACTCATGCTGCTCATGGCTTTGCGCGAAAACGAGGTGCTCGACGTCAAGCGTTTTCACCTCAATTCCGAACGCCGAATCGTCTATCTCACCGACTCCTCGAAAATCATGCAAAACCCCAAAGACACCTCCGTCACCGGCGTCGAGATTCAGTTCCGCAAGCACAAGGGCAAACCGATACAAACCTTGCAATATTTTTCGTTCAACGCCGAAGACCCCGCTCTAAGCCGCTCAAAAAATTTGACCGAATATTTGCTTGCCCTTTCTCCGACGACGACCTACGTCAAATCCGCCTCTTACCTCATGCACAACGCCGGCTTTTCCATCGTCCGGGACATCGTTCTGGAAAATTCCGATTTTCTCATGCAGGACGACACGGGCCTACCGTGGCGAATGATTGACAAAAACACTTTCGACGTTCGCCTTTACGGCAACTACGTTACGCCCATTCCCATTTTCCGCAACTATTACCAACCCGACCTAGTCCAAGCCTACCAACGCGATACGACGCGCAAAAACGTGGACTTCGGCCTCGGCTACGGCAATCCGACGCTGACCAACTTTTTGACGGCGCGAAGAAAGGCCCCGCGTCCCGTTCCCGCCGCGTCCAAACCCGATTCCGCCGCCCAACCCTAAATCCGCGGCGCTCGTTTGGGGCGCCGACGCACGGCGTCGCCAAAATTTGTCGGCAAGATTGTACGGCCCCCCGCGTGAAAGCCGAAGGCGCACCCTGGATTTTTTGTACGCTAAAAACCGCTTTTCGCGCCGTCGTTCTTAAAAACGCTTGTTTTGGGCAAAAAACTCTTTGGGAAGGGATGACGCGTCCGCGTTAGTTGCCGTCCTGATATTGGACGGCGGGCAAGGACAAAACGACCCGTGTACCGGGGGAAAGGTTGTGGTAAGTCAATTCGGCTCCGCGTCCGTAAAGGGTTTCGAGGCGGTTGTAGACGTTTTTGACCCCCGTTCCCGAACGCAGGCGGCTCAAATCGACTCCGGGTCCGTTGTCGTAGACCTCGACGACCAGCCGCGTGCCGTCGATTCTCGCCTTGACTTCCACCCGCCCGTCGCGCACCACCTTCGACACCCCGTGTTTAAAACAGTTTTCGACGATGGTTTGCAGTACGAAGGCGGGCGTTTCCATGTCCAACGCTTTTTGCTCGACGTCCACCAAAATTTGTACCCTTTCCCCGAAACGTATTTTTTCGATTTCCAGATAGCTTTCGACCAAACTCAGTTCGTGGCGAAGGGAGACGTGGTTGTCTTTGGAAAATTTGAGGGTGTAACGGAAGATGAAGGCGAGTTTTTCGAGGGCTTTTTCGGCGCGTTCGGGGGCGTAGTGGATGAGTTCGGAAATGGAATTGAAGGTGTTGAAAAGGAAATGGGGGTTGATTTGGGCGCGCAGGGCGGCGAGGTTGGCTTCCATTGTTTGTTCGACGAGGGCTTTTTCGCGTTCGAGGAGGGTGAGCACTTCGAGGGTGAGGGCGACGGCTTGTGCCGCCGAGCGTACCGCCTCTATTTCTTCGAGGTTGAAGCCGCCTCGGGTTTTGGGTCCCACCCACAAAATTCCGTAGGTTTCCGGCGCCAA
Organism: uncultured Bacteroidia bacterium; assembly: GCA_937922655.1. Taxonomy (GTDB): domain Bacteria; phylum Bacteroidota; class Bacteroidia; order J057; family CALAJH01; genus CALAJH01. The sequence continues at coordinate 12,950 of CALAJH010000044.1, read as the reverse complement.
GCGCAAAGGGAATATTAGTTCGGCGTCGGGTTCGGGCTCGAGTTTGAAATTGGAAAATATCTTTTGACGGGCCCAAAACGTTTGGGCGCGGAACATCGCTTCGGCCGCGCCCGCGGGCAAACGCACCTCGTCGCCGTCGGCAAAGGCGGGGCGAAACGCGCCCTCGTCCCCCGTAGGAAACAGAATGCGTGTGTCGGGACAAAGTAGGGCACGCGAAATATGACTTTCGGCGGCGCGAACCAATTCGGGCGAATGGACAAATCGCGACGCGCCCGCCGTAAATTCGGCCAGCGTCTGCAAGCGTTTGGCCGATGCGGGCGTGAACGCCGATTGTATGCGCGTTTGGTAGCGCGACCACAACGCCCACAAAGCCACAAACGCCGCCGCTAGGACGAACAAAGCCAACAATCCCGACGGCGCCGGGCCGGGCAACACCGACCGCGCCCACGGCAACAAAACCACAAATCCCACGGCGGCCATGGCCGCCGCCGCCATTACCGTCATCGCTCGTCGCAGCACGCGCCCCGTTTTGCCGACGGCCACCACCGTTCGCGCTCCGGCGCCCATTTCCCACGCCGGCAACAACCACAAGACCGCGTCCCAATCGGGGGAATAGAGCCACGTCGGCGGCGCGTCCCACAAGCGTGCCGTCAATACAAGTGCGAAGAGCGCCGCCGGCCAACGCCGGACTCGCGTCGTCGAGGCGCACATCGCCAAACCCATGAGCGTAACGACCCAACGCTCGACCACCCCCGGCGCCGGATGCCACCACCAAACGTAAACCGCAAACGCCCCCGCCAAACCGAAAAACAACCCGCGCGGCCCGAACGCCGTTCCCCAGCCGGCCCACAACGCCGTCGCCGCCGTCAAAAGATAAAGGTCGGCGCGAAGCGCGGCGGGCGAGGTTTCGGCGTAATGCAACACCGCCCGCAAGCCCATGACGAGCCAAAATCCCGTCCACAACGGCAACCACCGCCCCAACGCTCGTCCGCCCGGTACGTCGCGCCGTAAAAACGGCCGGATAATAAAAAACACAACGGCCGCCGCCGTGGCCAACGCCGCCGCCAAAAACGGGTACAAGGCCCACAGCCACGAGCGATGCGTCCATAAGAGCGCGGGCCGATATTCCAATTCGACGGCTACGGGCCGTCCGACGCCGTACATGAGCACCGTTCCGGGGGGACAAAACGACAACACGCGCCGCAAGGCCCGGCTCGTCAGTAGGGGGCGGTAGTCCAAAGACCGGAGGGTGTCGCCGATTTCAAGGCCCGTTTTGTTGGGCAAAGCATCGACGACGACGGGCAGTTCGTCGTGCCAAACGAGGCGGTCGAAGGCGGGGGCGGTGCGTTTGCCGTCGTCGGGCAGGAAGCGGGCCGTTTGCGAGAGCGTTCGCCACGCCCCCCACGCCGCCGCCAACGCCCACGCCGTCAGTCCAACAAGCCCGAGGTTTTGATAAAGTCCAGCAAGATCGCGCTTTGGGCGTGCATGATGTCCGCTCGTTCTCCCTCCCATTCTTTTTTGCCTTTGTAAATGAACATTACGCGGTCGGCGGTGCTGAGTACGCTTTTCATGTCGTGGGTGACGACGACGGTGGTCGTGCCGAATTCTTGGGTGATGTCGACAATCAGGTGGTCGATGACTTCGGCCGTTTTGGGGTCAAGGCCCGAATTGGGTTCGTCGCAAAAAAGATATTTGGGGTTGAGGGCGATAGCCCGGGCGATGCCCACGCGTTTTTTCATCCCCCCCGAAATTTCCGACGGGTACAAATGCGCCGTGCCCGGCATATTGACCCGCTCCAAACAATATTCGACCCGTTCCTTCAACGTCTTGCCCCTTAGGCCCGAAAACATGCGCATCGGAAAAGCGACGTTTTCACCGACGGTCATCGAGTCGAAAAGCGCCGACGATTGAAAAAGCATGCCGATTTTTTGATGAAGCTCGCGTTTTTCACGATAGGAAATGTGGGCCAAATTTTGGCCGTCGTAAACGACGGCGCCCTTTTCGGGTTTGAGCAGGCCCACCATGCAACGCAAAAGCACCGTTTTGCCGCTCCCGCTTCCCCCGATAATCATATTGACCTTCCGGTCCTCGAAAACGTAATCTATGCCTTGCAGCACCTTTTTTTCGCCGAACGATTTGTGAAGGTCTATGATTTCTATGCCCACTCGGTTTTTCCCTTGAAACAAGTCGCAAACTAACACAACGCCGCCGGAAATGCAAACTTTGGCGGACATTTAGGACGCGGACGTTGGTTTTCGCACGGATTTGAATCGGGCCGCAAGCCTTTGCCCGCGACCGTTCGCGCCTCCGGCTTTTCACGTCCGGCTCCGTCGACGAGGTATTGCCCGCGGTCGGAGTTTTTTGGGGGGACGAACGCCGGCGCCGCAAAATCTTTTTGCGGCGTTCAAGCGGGGGCGTCGGCAATTTTCGGGCAACGGACGGCCGGCGAACGTTATTTTTTGGCGCGTTTTTTCAGGCTTTCGCTTGGGTTTTTTTCGATGCGTTTTTGGGCGGGCGTGATGAGTTCTTTGAACGTATCGAAGTCTTTGCGATAGATAAATCCCGCTCCCCGATTGGTGGTGGTGATGGCGTTGGAGAGGACGTTTTCACGGTTGAAGACTTCGAGCGCCAACTGTCCGCGTCCGGGAACGTAGTCGTTGCCCGTGGGCAGGAGTCGTACCTGTATATTGATGTTGCCCAGCGAGACGTCGCGTTGGCGGTTGGAGGTGATGGCGCCGTTGCGTTCGACGACGACGCGGTCGTTGAAAAAGCCGGCCCGCAGGTTCATAATGACTTGGTCTTGGGCGTAACCGAAATTGACGCCGATTTTTTGGTCGAGCGTGCCGGCAATCCAGTTGTTGAGTTGGGCGGAAACGAAGTCGGAAAGGCCGGTGGATACGCCGCCGCCCGCACTGCCCTGTCCGAAAAAACTTCCGATGGGCGCGACGGCGTCGAACATAATCACCGAAAACACTTGACGGTTGAGTTCTTGGGGGTCGGCTTCGATGAGTCGGAGGTTGGCGGCCAAAACGTTGGAGCCGATGCTTCCGCCGGCCTGTTGGCGGGCGATGGCCGGCATTTGGAGGCCGTAAGTGATTTCCGGGGCGGCAAGCGAGCCTTTGATGTTCATGACCACGTCTATGGTTACGCCCGAGGTTTGGGTCGTGTCCCATGCTTTGACCGACGCTTGCTGGGCGCGGTAAACGGCCCGGATGTCCATGCGGGCGTCGAGCGCGTCCCCCGCCCAACTCAACGTACTTCCGGGGTCTATCGAAAAGCGTTTGTTGATCAGGTTGCGAAAATTGAAGTTGTATTTTCCCGACGATATTTCATAAAAACCGTCGATGCGAAAGTCGCCTTCGGGGTTGAGGCCGATGTGCAGGTTGCCCGAACCGTTGGCGGTGATTTTGTCGCCCGCCGCCTCGTCGAAGACCAAATTGACGGTGGCGTCGGGCGTGGCCGCCACGTCCAAACTCAAATCCAAGGCAAAGGTAGAGGTTTTTTTCGGCAGTTCGATTTTGCTTTTGACCTTCGACTTGGGCGCGATGAAGCTAACGTATTCGGGCCGCGAACTTTCGGTATAGTCGGCGATGGGAATGCTGACGTTGGTGCCGGCGCCCGTCGTTGCCCGTGCTTCGACGGCCAAGCGTCCCAAATCCCCCGTGATTTTCGCCGTCCCTTCGCTTAAATACACGTTGCCGTAAAAAATTTCGTTGTCGCGCCGGTTCGTGCCGACGATACGAAATCTTTTCAGCTCCTTGAAAACGATTTCGTAGCTTAGGTCTTCAAAATTTTTGAGGTCGATTTGTCCGTCGGCGACGGCGTAGCGGTTGGGGAGGGGACGGCCGGTTTCGGGGTCGACGTTTTCGAGCATCACGTCCTTGAAAACGATTTTATCGTTTTTGCACTTGACGACGCCGTCGAAGCTCGTGGGCGCTTTGAGGTACGCGACCTCGAGAAGCGCTTTGACGCGGAGGTTGCCTTCGATTTGCGGGGCCTTCGGACTGCCCTTGACCACCAAATTGTCCGAACCGACAAAGCCTTCAAGCCGTGAAAACACGTCCTTGACAAAAGGATGTACCAGAGCCAAGGGCGTGCGATAGGCTTGGACGCGAAAGTGCATCGGCGCGAGGGTGTCGGCCAAATCGTAGAAGCCGTCGATGCGAAGGATGGTGTCGTGTCGCGTCGAAACCGAGGGTTTGCCGAAGACCGCGCCCGACGGCCGCGTCGTCCCTGTTTTCGTTGGCGTGGCGTCCGCCTGCGCGATAAGTTTTAAGTTCAAATCCAACGACTTGGATTCGGGGTGGAAGAGCGTGGCCAAAAGCACGTCGCCGTAGGGATGTTTGTCGTAGGAAAAGCGACGTATTTTGCCGTTGACCTCCGCTATCGGCGAACCGAACAAATCGTTTACGTCGATGACGGCGTTCATCGTGCCGGCCAAACGCCCGGCCGTTCCCAAAAAGGGATTGAACGCCGAAATACCGAACTTTTCAAACCTGACGATAAACAGGTCGGAACCCGACGAATCCACGTCGGCCTCGACGACGACCTGTTGGCTGTCGGAAAAAACGGCGAAATTGTCGATTTTGAGTCTGCGGTCGAAGTCGTATTCGAAACCGACGCCGGGGCTGAAGTTCCATGTTCGGTTGAGGAGAAAAAACATCGAGCCCGCGGGGTCGATTTCGGCGTGGACGGCGGCGGCGTGGGGAAAATACGCCCGGCCTTTGAGCATGAAATAGGCGTCGAGCGTATCCTGAATGGCGCCGGCGACAAATTTGAGCGTTCGTTGCCGCCAAACGGGAGTAAACTGTACGGAAACAAAACCGATTTTGGGCGTGAGCTTGAGTTTTTGGGCGTAAGCGAAGCCGGTGGCGGCAAAGCCCGTATCCGAACGCGCCACTTCCACTTCCGTTTCCCACGCCTTGACCCGTAGGGTTTTGAACGCCGCCGTATCGACGAACGCCTTGACGACCACCGAATCCGTGTTCCAACGCGCGGTGAAACGCGAACCGTTTCCCAGCGTCAGACGCGGCTCAAAAAAACGAACCCAAGGCCCGACGTCCGACAAACGAAGCGAAACATCGCCGTCGGTGGGAGCGTCGTCGGCCTCGACGGCAAGTTTTGCGATTTCCGACTCGTCCTCGCGCATATAGGCCCAAAGCTCTTGGGCGTAACGCTCGAAATGCCGATAGATTTGCCGATAACCGAAATTTCCGTTGACGCGCAAATCGAACGGGGAACCGGCGATACGCACGTGCTTTTCACCCAAAGAATCGCGATAGGCGGCGGCCGCCAAATGTTCGACCGACAAACGGCGTCCGTGAAGCGAATCGCCGAGCCCAAGACGTTGAAATTTCACCCCGCCCCGCAAATTTTCCAACGAATCGGCCGTTAGCCGCCCCGAAAAGGCCGTCGTTAAAAAATATTTGCCCGGAAGGTTCAAATAATGGCTCAAATCGACTTTTTCCAAGTCGCCGTCAAATTCGTAAGACATGGGCGATTCGAGAAAATTGACGTCGACCGTGCCGTCGAAATTGCCCTCGTTGTCGGAAAGGTTGGCATGGCCGGTGATGCGTCCGCGAAAGAGGGCGAAGTCGGCGCGGAGGGTGTCGAATTCGAAGCCGACGGCCTTTGAACGCCACGCCGTCAAGACGTAGTTGCCTTCGGCGGTTTCGGGCTCGAAGTTTTTGCCTTCGACGCGTCCCGAAACGTTGAGTTGGTCGCAGATGCCGTCCAAGTTAATGAGCCGGTCGAGGTTGAGGTCGCGGGCGGCGATTTCTCCTTGGTAGCCGACGTTGCCCGTTCGGTCGAAAACAAAGCGGAGGTTGGCGTCGGCGAAACCGCGCGGCGTTTGGACTTGTGCGTCCACGACGAAATCGCGCACAAAGCCTTGAAACTTTCCGACGACCGTCAAGGAATCGATGCGTCTGACGACGTCGGGCAATTTGACGCCTTGTAAGAGGGCGTCGAGGTCGCGCAAGGCGGTTTTTCCCGGTTTGAGGCGCACGTCCAAGAAAAGTTTTTCGTCGTCGGTGAAATCGTCGAGTCGAACGTCGGCGTCGAGCAGGGTTTGTTCGCCGTAGCGGATGAGCAGTTCGCGCCCGCGCAAAGCGCGATAATCGCCGCGCACGCGCCCGCTTTCGATAATCGGCACGCCTTCCAAAGGTAAAGGCGAGGGGGTAAAATAGTTGATGACGGCGAAATCCACGGCCGAACGCCGAAAATCGACGACGTATTTACGGTTTTGGTGGGGGGCGAAAAGTTGGCTTAGGCCGAGGTTGTCGAGTCGGAGGTCGAAGTCCAAACGCGCCCGGCCCGCGTCGAAACAGGTGTTGCGCAAATAAATGGTGCGGACGGTGTCGTAACCGTAAAGGCTGAACGCCGGCGGGTGCAAGGCGGCGGGTTCAAGGGCCGTTTCTACGTGGGGGCGGGGATAATACGTTTCGTCGAAAGGATGGATGTACTCTTCGGGGACGGGCAGGGTCCCCGCAACGCGGGGGGCCGGGCGAGGCGTAAGCGTCAGCAACGCCGAAAAATCCGTTGAAAAACGCTCCAAGACGATACCCGAATGGATTTCTTGACCCGTCAGCCGTTGGATTTCCACTTCGAGTTCTCCCGTTTCCCACAAACGTGCTTCGGCGTCGAGGTCGATGGGGAAAAAATGCAGGTTTTGGTAATTGAGGTTCATGGCTCGGGGGGCGAGACCTTCGATTCCGTCGGCCGAATCGCGCAAGCTGAAGCTCATTTGTCGAACGGTCAAATGTTTGACGCTCAAGCGCGGCAGTACGGGCGGGCCGTCGTCGGTCGTATCGGGCTCTTCGGACTTGAAAGCCTCGTCGATGTTCATGACCCGTTCGTTCAACGGACGGTAAAGGTTGAGTTCGGCACGGTAAAGCTCGACGGCGCGAATCGGTACGTCCTTGCGCATTTTCGGGTTGTACAGCCACTCGAAAACGGGGACGGCAAAGTTGGAAACGCGCACCTTTTCCGCGACAATCATGCGCCCGCAACGTTTGTCGTAAAGCACGACCCCTTCGAGTTCGATTTTGTCGAAAAGTCGGATGCCGATGCGCCGAACTTCGATTTCGAGCTTGAGCGCGTCGGAAAGCAGTCTTGCGACGCGGGGAGTAAGGCGCCGTTGTACGCCCTCGTGTTCGAGGACGACGAAAGCGAGGGAAAAGACAAGCAAATAAAGACCGGCAAGCACGCCGACGACGCGTGCGAAAAGCGTTAAAACACGAAAACGCGCGTTGCGTCGGGCCTGCCTTCGCAAAGCCAAGCGACGGCGAAGCTTGGCCCACCCCCCCACGCTTACACCGGCCTTGCGTTTGCGGCGAATACGGCGCAAATGCATTTGTCGTCTTATTTTTCGCAGTACGCGCACGGTGCGAATTTACGAATCTTGCGGCGCGTATTTGTCGTTGAGCCGGGCGTAAAGTTCGTTGGGCACGGCGGACGGCGTTTGCGGACGGCGCGGCGCGGGAAACGACCAATCGACGTCCCCGCGTCCCCAGATGTACGCCAAGCCCGCGGCCAACACCAAAATAAAGACCGCGCCCTCGGCCAGCGCCGCCCAACCCCAATAGGGTTCGGCGGTCAAAAGCTCCTTGAGCGTCAGGGCGGCGGCCCACGGGTACAAAAGCAACAGTTCGACGTCGAATATCAAAAATATCAGTCCCATGACGTAAAACCGGACGTTGATTTGCGCCCATGCGTCGCCGACGGCGCTTTCGCCGCACTCGTAGGCTTCGCCTTTCATTCCCCCCGCGCGCCGGGGCGAAAGAATCCGCGCCGCCGCCATGCCACCCAACGCAAACAACGCCGCACCCAAAAGATACGCCGCCCATTTGCCCATCTCCTCGACGTTTTCCATGTTTTTTTGAATAACGATGTTCGGACCGCTTGCCGTTTTCCGCCCAACGCCCCGTGCATCGAAAGACACAAACCCGATTCCGCAAAATTATATAAATTGCCAAAGTTCGCCAAACGCCCGTCGGCGCGACAACGACGATATCCCGACTATGCCCCAAATCAATTGATTTTATTTTTTTCAAGGCGCCGAATACGTCGTTCGATTGGGAAACGATTGGTTTTTGTTAAAAAAATTTTTTTTGCCGGTTTGGGGCCGCAAGTTTTTTTGCAAAGCCGTTCGGTCGGTTGTCGGCGGAGAAAGTTTTGGATGGGCTTTCGATGGTTTGCACTCGCGGCAAGTCGAACAAAATTTGCCGCGAATGCTTATCTTTGCGTCCAAAGACGAGAAACAATGAAAAAGGCGTTGATTTTGGCAATGGCAATGACGACGGCGGCGGGCGCTTGGAGCCAACCGTGCGGGTGGGAATGGACGCGCAACTACGGTTCGACGGGTCGCGACGAGGGCTCGAAAATCACCCGCGACGCTTCGGGCAACCTTTACGTTTACGGGGTGTTTACGGGAACGGCGACGTTCGGAAGTTTTAGCTTGACGGCCTCGGGTACGGGCGTGGACTTGTTCGTTTTGCGCATGAGCGACGACGGAAGCGTTACGCACGCGTGGAGCGCCGGCGGCGCGGGCAAGGACGAAACCCCGGGGGGCCTCGCCGTCGACGCTTCGGGCAACATCTATCTTTGCGGAACCTTTAAAGGCACGGCAAGCTTCGGAACCACGACCCTCAACGCCGTCGGCGGTCCCGACGACGACGACGTTTTCGTTGCCAAAATCAACCCCGGCGCCGGCTTTGAATGGGCGCGGCGTGCCGGTGGAATCGGCCGCGACGGCGCTTACGCTCTCGCCCTCGACGCCTCGGCAACCGTGTTCGTTGGCGGGGAGGTTACCGGCAGCGCCGCTTTTGCCGAAACCGTTGTCGAGGTCGGCGCCAATTGGCAGGCTTTCGTCGCCGCTTACAACGCCGCCGGCAATTTGACTTGGGTCAAAACCACCACTTCGACCGGTTCCGACAACTCGGCCTTTATCACGGGCTTGTCCGTCGACCCTCAGGGCAATCTTGTCGCCGTCGGTTCGTTTACGGGCGCGGTCAATTTTGGCACGAACGTACGTACCGCCACGCCGCAGGGCCTTAATTTCGACGTTTTCGTCGCCAAGTTTTCGTCGACCAACGGCGCGGAAATTTGGTCGCAAACCGCGGGCGGAAGCGACATCGACATCGCCACCTGCGTCGCCACCGACCCCAACGGGCGCATCTTTTTGGCGGGCAATTTTTTCGGTTCGATAACCTTTCCCACCCAACCGGTATTGACGGCGGTGGGCGGTTTGTTCGACAGGGACGTTTTCGTTGCCTCGTACTCGAGTTCGGGTAACGTGCGTTGGGCGGCCAAAGGGGGCGGCGCCGCCGATTGGGACGAAGCCTACGGCATCGCAATCGACCCTCAAAACAACGTTCACGTGGTCGGTCAGTTTTTTGCGTCCGCCGCTTTCGGAAGTTTTCTGCTTGCTTCCGCGGGCGGATACGACGGTTTTATCGTCAAATACGACAACAGCGGGCCGTTGTTGAGCGCGGTGCGCGTCGGCGGTACGGGCGGCGAATCGATTAACGCCGTTACCGTCAATGGTTACGGCGAGGTGTACGCGGCGGGATATTTTTCGGCCACGGCGACGTTCGGATCGCAAACGCTGACGGCCCCCGGTTCGCAAATCAACGCCTTTGTGGCCCAAGCCTGCGCCTTTGCCCCCGTTTGGCCCGGCGACGCCAACAACGACGGCCTCGTCAATTTGGCCGATTATTTTTTCACCGCCGGCGCTTACGGTTTCGCCGGTCCCGCGCGTCCGCAACAAGGCACGCTTTGGCAAGCCTATCGGGCGGGTCCGGGGTGGCTTTCGCAATCGTCGTTTCAGGGGCAGGCCGTCAACAACCTCTACCTCGACGCCAACGGCGACGGCGCCATCAACCTGCTCGACGTCGCCGTTACCGTCGTCCATCGCGGCTTGTCCCGTTAATTGTCTATTTTTGCGACGATAATTCGGAGGCATGAACGAAACGAAGGCAAGTTTGTGGGAATATCTGCGGTCGAAAGAGTTTTTTTACACTTTTGGGAGCTTGGTGTTGGGCGGAGTGTTGTTTGTTTTATTGTTGTTCAACGTTTTTTTGCCGTGGGTTACCCGGCACAACGTATGGGTGGAAGTGCCGAACGTGGCGCCGGGCGAAAACCGTAAGCTGACCAAACTCGAAGACGCCGTCCGTATTCTCAAAGAGCGGGGCTTGACGCCCGTCGTTCAGGATTCGCAGTATTCGCCCGAACTACCGCCGCGCGTGGTCATCAGTCAACAGCCGCTCGCCTTGACGGACGTTAAACCCGGCCGACGGGTGTATTTGGTCGTAAGTCGAAAGTCTCCTCCGAGCGTCAAGCTGCCCGCCATCGAAAACACCAATCGCGAACAGGCGAGGTATCAGTTGGAAAATTGGGGTTTGAAAATCGGAAAAATTTATTACGTTCCGGGAGACGCGCCCGACGAGGTGGTCGAAGTGCGTTACAACGGCCAAAAAATTTCGGTGGGCGACGAGGTTCCGCGCGGCGCCCAAATCGATTTGTATATGTCGCGCGGCCAAGGGGTCTATCGCGTTGAACTGCCGAACGTTGTGGGCAAACCTTTGGAGGAAGCCGTTTCCATTATCACCCAAGCGGGCTTGATTTACGGCGGCGCCAGACCCAAATCCGACCCCAAGTTCAAAGAACCCGGAATCGTTGTCGAACAGAACCCTCGTCCCGGTCCCAAACGCGACTCCGTAAACGTCAATACCACCGTCATACTCTTTATTTCGGGTGAAATCGGCGACGTACAGGAAGGCGTCGAAGACGGCGAGGAATAAACTTTTATCGGTACGATTTTCGGGACGTATAGCCGACGTCGTCTCCCAAAAGACTGCCTTGTTGCGGCGGCAGGACTTGCGCTTGGGTTTTGAGCCGGCCCTTGTCGTCGATGTGCAAGACGGGAACGTGTTTTTTTCCCAAAGCGGGCGCGATGAGTTTGCTGCGGTGGCACTCTTCGGGCCGCAACTCCGAACACGCCACCGCCACCAACCCGCCTTCTTCCATCAGTCGGCTCAGTTCGTAAATGCCTTCGTTGAAAAAGTCGGATTGGGCGACGGCGTTGTAATCGACCCGTCCGTCGGGCAAATAACATCCCGGGTCTTGGGGGCGTCCGCCGAGTTTGTCGCCGAGCCACACGTACCGACACACGCCTTCGTTTTCGAGGAAAGCCGCAAGCGCTTCGCGGTTGAAGTTGGGAAACATCTTCGAATACGGCGTCGAACGCACGTCCACCAAACATGTGATGCGGTATTGGCGCAAAAGTTCGGTAAATTCGTCTATGGAGCGGTTGCCGTGGCCGAGGGTGTAGATGCCGTCGCCGGGTCCGAAGGGTGCGTTCATCGTCTACAAAAATAAGTTTGCGTTTGCGAAAATCAAAAGCCGGTATGAAAAATTTGGTCGCTTGGCGGTCGATTGCGGGCGTCGAAAAAACGTTCGGCCGCGCCGGTTCTTGGACTTTAACCTTTGTGCGAGGGAACGGGTTCAAAACCAGCCCGAAAGTTGCAAATAACAGCCTGCGGGGGCGGTGTCGGGCTTGTATTCGCGCGAGAGCGAAAAACGTATCAACGTCCCGGCCGGCAATTCGCGCGCCGGCGCCTCGCCAACGTAACCGACGCTCAGTCCGTCGCACAACATCCGTGTTTTACCGTACTCCTCGTGGGGGAGGATGCGGTCGCCGGCGACCCAAAAACAAGTCGAAAAACTCGACGGGTCTTCGGCCGAAATGTAGGCTTTGTTTCGGTTGAATTTGAGTTTGCCGTCGAAAAGTTCGCGTATGTTCACGCCCGAGTAAACGCGCACGCCCGTACGTTCGATGACGGCGCGAACATCGGGTTCGTCTCGCAGTTCTTTGGCGAAAAAAACGCGGATATCTTCCGTGTGGGGAGGGATGATTTTTGTGGCCGGCGCGTATTCGATGCGGAAAACTTTGCCCACCTCGAAGGGAGCCTTTTGAAATTCCGGGTCGTGGACGATGTTGTAGTTCGTACCGTCGGGGTTGAGCAGGCGGAACGAAACCTTGTTGATTAAATCCAAGCCGCCAATGCAACGTACGTTTTCGTTCATGCGCGTCCGGCCCGTAATCAGCGCCTCGGTAACCAAGCGCTTCGAGTCGTTCGAAGACGTTTTTTTATTCCCGTCTCTGATGACAAGGAGTTCTTCGAGGAATGGGTACGCTTTCTGTTGGTCGGCGATTTCCTCCGTGGCTTTACTCCGTGCAACGCTTTGTTTGATTATTGTTTTTGCGGCCATATTTTTTTAAAAGTTATTGATTTTTTCGTTGGGTTGTTTACCGCCGCGCAATTGTAACCTAAATATGTACCCTAAATAAAAGTTAGGGGTTGAGTAACGCAGGATTTACGGTTTGAAAATATAATTAGTTATATTCTGAGGCAAATTAAAAGTTTGTCGGAAACCCATCGATGAAAAAAGCGTTAGAAACGTTTTTGCCTTCGACGATTCGTGGGTACGTATGGAAAAGTTTTAAGGCGAGCGGCAAAGAAATTCGCGGAAGCCAAAGAAATTAAAGGGGGGGGATTTTCTACAAAGCAAGCTTTTGCAACCAAACAAAGCATCGTTACGCTTATCCCTCGACGACGTTCGTCGCCGGCCGTTTAAAAGAGCGCGAGGGCTCATGAGTCTCCCCCTCGCCCTCGCGTTTCCTTGGTTTTTCTTTGCGGACCCATAGGGTCCTTATTGTGAATAAATTTCAATAGGTACTGCAAATTTACGTCGGCTTTCGATTTCCTCCAAATTTTTTTTAAAATTTTTTGGCAGGGCTGCGAATCCCCGACGCGCATGGAAAGGTTTTGTCGCGGAGCTTAAATACGTGAAGGCGGAAAAAAAAACGCCGGTTTTTTCCGAGGAATGCGAAAATTCAAGGCTTTGGTAAGCAAAAAACGGATGCTTGACGTTTGCCCTCGACGACG
>CALAJH010000043.1 GCA_937922655.1 uncultured Bacteroidia bacterium | reverse complement strand
GCGAAAGCCGAGGCGGCGAGGCAAAAAGCGGAGGCGGAAAAAATCGCCGCCGCTCGAAAAATGTTGGCCGAAGGTATGGCCCCGAAAACCGTCGCCAAAATCATTGGCTTGCCGCAGGCCAAGTTTATGCCGCCGAAAAATGTTTAGTTGCAGGCGCCGCGCCGTCGTCACGACGAAAGGGGTGTAGGGTCGCGATAGCCATTTAAACCTCTTCAGCCTAATCGACCCCGATTAACCTTTGTTTAGCGCAAAAAAAAAATCCCCCGTCGATGTTTGTCGGCGGGGGTAAGTTTTATTTTTTCGACAAACGTTTAGAAAATGACGGCGAAAGCGTCTTGGGAGCCGTCGGAGTAATAACCTTCAATGAGCACGGCCCCGGAGCGTCCGGAGAGTTTGCGCGTCAGGTCTTCGGCCGAACGCACGGTTTCTTTGTCCACTTTGGTAATAATGAATCCTTCGCGCACGCCCGCGGCCCGAAGTTTGCCGTGCGTCAGCGACTCGACTTTCGCACCCGAACGGGCTTTGATGTTGTCGAGTTCTTCTTGGGTGGGATTGACGAAGGTCGCACCCAATTCGGCCATGAGCCGGTCGTCTTCGCGTTTGACCAAACCGATTTCGCCCGTTTTGTTTTTGAGGGTAACGGAAAAGACCATCTCTTCGCCTTTACGTATCACCGTCAGCTTGACGGTTTCGCCCGGCCGTTTAACGCCGATTTTGGCTTGAAGTTCGGAAGAAGTATAGACGTTTTCTTCGTTGACTTTGACGATAACATCGCCTTTTTTTATGCCCGCCTCTTTGGCGGCGGAGTTTTCATTGACTTCGGCGACGTACACCCCGCGTTTGACGCTAAGGTTTTCTTCGGCGGCGAGGGCGGCGTTGACGTCGCGGATGCTCACGCCCAAAAATCCGCGTTGCACCGTGCCGTATTCTTTGAGGTCGTCGACGATTTTGCGGACTATCGAAACCGGCACGGCAAACGAATAGCCCGCAAACGAACCCGTTTGTGAGGCGATGGCCGTATTGATGCCGATGAGTTCGCCTTTGAGGTTGACAAGGGCGCCGCCGCTGTTGCCCGGATTGACGGCCGCATCCGTTTGAATAAAGGATTCGATACGGTAGCGGTCGTTGAGTATGTCAATATTTCTGCCTTTGGCGCTGACAATGCCGGCGGTTACGGTGCTGTTGAGGTTGAAGGGGTTGCCAACGGCCAACACCCATTCACCCACCCGGATGTCGTCCGAATTACCATAAGTAAGGTAAGGTAGGTTTTTTTCTTTGATGCGGATAAGCGCCAAATCCGTGGACGGGTCGGAACCGACAAGTTCGGCCTTGTAGTTGCGGTTGTCGTTGAGCGTAACCTCGATTTCGTCGGCGCCGTTGACGACGTGGTGGTTGGTAACGATGTATCCTTCGGAGGTGATGATGACTCCCGAACCCGAGCCGCCGCGAGGCATGAACGGTTCGACGTCGCCAAAAAACTCCCGGAACGGATGACCAAAAAACTCGTAGTATCCGCCGCCGCGCCGCGGGGATTCGGTCGTTTTAACCACCGACTTAATATGTACGACGGCGGGCGTGGCGATTTCCGAGGCGGCCACAAAGCTTTCCGCGCCGTCGCCGCCGAAGTTCGGCAGTTTGACGTAATTGACGGGCGTCGAGGTGGAGACCGTCGCCGTTTTTTCGGGACGAAGAAGCCAAAACATGCCGAGCGCCGTTCCCGCACCCAAAAATCCAAACAAAAACGCCGCGATATACACGCGCTTCGCTATAATATTATTGGTATTGTTCATATGCTTTGTTTTTATTTTTTTCAACAACGATTATGCAAAAATCGCGCCGAATTCAAGAAAAAATTATTGGTAACATATGCCCAAAAGCGAGTTTGCGTTATTCCATCGGCATCGTGCGAGAGTCTTCGAGGGGAATGGGTTTGGGGCCGTCCGGTTGGGCGGGGCGCGCTTTTTCGAGCAACATCCGGTTGATTCTTTGGTGTTTGAGCGTGTTCACCAACGTAAGGGGTTGGGGGGTGAACGACAAGACGAATATCGCGAGCGCCAGTATGCCCACGGCTTTGCGTACGTTGTCCAAACGATGTTCGTATTGGGCGGGCGGATGGTCGGGCCGGATGAGAAACGTACCGACAAACGCGTAAAACACCCAAACGGGCGACGGCTCCGCCTCCGGAAAAAGTTTAATCAATCCCCATTGAGCCATAATCATCGCCGAACTGAAAACAACCCCCGCAGAGAAACCTTTGAAAAGTTTTATTCCGACAAACGTAACGACGGCGAAATAAACGGCGTTGGTTATTCCGCGGGGGCTGAAGTCGATGTCGAAGTCTTGGTCCAAAATCAATCCCGTGCCACCGTAAAGGATGAGCAGGACGATGGTAACCTTTGAAACGAGGTTGGCGCGTTCGCGTCCGAAAAGTCCGTAAACGACGTGGCCGCCGTCGAGTTGTCCGATGGGCAAAAGGTTGAGCGCCGTAAAGAACAGGGTCATGAAGCCGACGAAAAGAAAAGGATAGTGAATGATTTCGAAGTGGTTGGGAAGACGTTTGGGGTCGGCGACGAAGGACTCAAAGAACCAGGTGAGCATCGAATCGCCGGTGCGGTAAATGAAGGGAATAGGGCCGTAGGGGGGGATGCGTTCGAGAATTTGTTCTTCGGTGGGCAGGGCGCCCGTATCGTAGTTGATGAACCGGTATTCGGGATGGATGTTGTGCAGATATTCGGCCGGAGGCAGGTGGGTATAGCCGTAGGTCAAAAGCACGATGGAAACGACAAAGCCCGCCAACGGTCCCGCCACGCCGAGGTCGAAGTATTCGGCGGTGGTGCGCGGTTGGGAACGCAAACGAATAATTGCGCCGAAACTGCCGATGTTCACGGGCGAAAAAGGAAAGTATACCGGGATATAGTAGGGTAGGGAGGTACGCACGCCGTAATAGAGCGCCGCAAAATAGTGTCCGAATTCGTGAAAGGTCAAAAACGCCAAGAACGACAGCGAATAAGGCAGGCCTTCCAACAGATGGCTTAGGGCCGTTTCCGTTTTTCCGAGCCATGCGTCCCACGGACGGCCCGTGATAAGTTCCGCGCCGGCAAGCGTGGTGGTAAAGAGAGTAAGCGCCGCCAAAAGCGCGTGCAGCGTGTAGGTTCGTGCTTGTCGGCTCACGGGTTGAGGGCCTGTTTGGGCGGAGTGTATTTTTGTTTGAGAAAAAGCAGGTTTTCCCGTTCTTCAGGATACATGCGCACAATCCAATCGATGCGGTTGCGTTTGACCAGGCTCGCAAGCATGATTTCCTTGGTTTCGTCGGGGTCGAGACGAACGCGCTTAAAGGCGTCGCGTTTGCTTTTACGGTTGGGGTTGGGAACGACGATGACTAGATTCTTAACGCCCGCGACGTAGTTCGGTTGGCGCACGAAACGGCCCGGCGGCCTCTCGTTTTGTCCGGCGACCGAACGCTGTTGTGCCGCCGGATCTTTGTAACGGACAAAGTTTGTTTTTTTGAGGCCAAGTTCGACGTCGGCCACCACCCCGAAGCCGTACTTTTGGCTTTTGACCACTTGCCCGGCGGAAATACCCGAATACGTAGCGTTGAGTTTACAAAATTTTTTGTTGTTGATGAGCGTGTTTCGGACTCCGTTCCCAAGGGCGTCGATGTCGTAAGCCATTTGTCGTTGGGCGGGGTCGCAGGCGTTGCGCGAACTTTGGAGCATCGCCCGCCAAAACCGTGCGGAATTGGGCGAATGACCGCCGCGCTGATAGTAGCGTACGCCGTCGAAAACCGAATTTTTGGGTTGTCCCGAGCCGCGAGGATCGCCTCGAAAAAACGGACGTATCATGTCCGCAAAACTTGGTTTGTAATCTCCCAAGCCCTTGCCGTTGCCGAACTTGGGATAAAACGCCTCGACGAAACTCTGCTTGTGCGCTACGTGCCGGTTGGGACCGAACTTGGCCGGGCCGCGCACCGCGTCGGCCAACGAACGCTTGCGCTCCCCCAAGCCGCGCGGATCGCCGCGACGGTAAGGGTTGAGCAAGTCTGCCAACTTCCGTTTTTTTTCGGGCTTGGCTCGCGACGACTGCCCCGAACGGGGTTTGGCAAACGACCCTTTTTGTTGGGCGTAAGCATAGCCCCCCAGACAAAAAAACGCCGTCAAGGTCGCAACCGTCAATTTCCAAATCATCCGGACGCAAAGTTACGTAAATTTGTTGGGCGCCGATTTTAACGTGCCGTACATAATTTTCCCCCAAAAATCGTGCCTTTTGTTGGTCGGTTAAAAACGTACGTTTGTCCCCTTGAAAATAGGATGAAAAAAAAATTTATTTGCGTTTATCGGCGTTTTTTACACGTTCGTCTTAAAGTCTATGCGGCCTTCGGGGAAAATGTTGTAATTTTGCTTATTCCCAAGTTTCAAATTTTTATTTCGTCCGAAAATTTGGGAGCGCATTCTTGCATTCGTTTATCAAAAAAATTGGCAATTAAGATAACAATGATGAAAAGTAGGCTACGAAAAATTTGGGCGTTCTTGCCGGCGGCGATGCTTTTCGCCGTTTTTCAGGCCAGAGCGCAAGGTTCGTGGAAGGTGGTATACCCTAATTCGCCGTCGGTGTTCAATACGTCCGGGACGAATTTGACCACTCTTTCGACGAGCGTCTTTCCCCCGGTGAACGGCGGCACGGCGTATTTGTACAACGGCTCGTTGCCGGGGAGTTGGACGGTATCCACCTTGGCGGTGCCGGGCTTTACCCCGCCGCCGCACCTCATCGGCAAACCCTCTAGCGGAGATTCGGACGCCGCCACCGAGTACGGCGTAACCGGTTTTTCGGGAAAGTCTCGGTTTCATTTCGCCGTGCCGATGTGGTTCTCCTCCGACTTCGGCGAATCCGCCACTTGGGAACTGCTCATCGGTTCGGGCACGACTTTCGACGTCGGTACGGCGACCGTCTCCGACGCCGACGTTTTTTCCGGCCTTCGCTTTAATTATTACAACAACGGCTCCGTTTCCATCGATGCTTTGCAGGGCAACACATGGGGTTCCACCGGCATCTCCGTCGTTCCCAGTACGATCTATGTCCTTCGCGTCTATGGCAACAACGACGACGTTACCTATCGCTATGAAGGTCCCGACGGGGAGTATTATTTGATTGCTCCGGGCAGCTACCAGATTTGGATAGACAACTTTATGTACGGCACTTTTAATGCCGGCGGTCTTGCTTCGGGCAACGTTATTAATGCATGGGAATTCCGGGGCTACGACAACATCGGTTCCGACAACTCGCTTCTACTTGGTTTTGTCGATTACGGCAATTTCATTTTGGACGAGCTCCCTTACCTTGAAACTTCCGTTTCGGCGCTCAAAACCCTTTGTGCCGACGACGTCGGCCAATATACCGAGGCCGTTAACTATACTCTAAGAGGTTCGGCGCTTACAAACGCGGTTTCGGTTGGCGTTGCCACCTCGGATTTTGAAGTTTCCGGCGACGGTTCTTCTTGGGCCGGCACTGTTTCTTTTTCGCCCGACGTAGAAGGCAAGCTCAATCAGCCGATATTTGTACGCGGCATCGGTTCGGCGAGTATCGACGTTTTCGACACTGTTTTGCACGCGTCCATCGGCGCCGACGACGTCGATCTTGCCATTTCCAGCCACGTCAATAAGAACTTTGGCGTTCCCGGCCCGCTGTGGAAACAAAACTTTGGCAAATGCGACATTGATTATTTGGGTCCGGGGATTAATACTTCGTTTGTCGCCCAGCCGTTGGCCGGCGGCGGGGTGGCGTCGGTTTACATTCCCGGTTCCGGCGGCGAATGGACGATTGCCCCCCAGCCGTCGGTTAACATCGGCGAGTATTCCCTATTGCGCGGCGAAGCTCCTTCCGGCGCCGCTCCCGTCAAATTCACCACGCGCGGTTACGACGACGGTAAAGAATTCTATGCCAAATTCGACGTCGCTTTTGACGCCCGAAGCGGCGGTACGGGCGAATGGTACTTTATTCAAGGCTCGGGAAACACCTTCTTTGCCGGCGAGGATGCGCTCGATACCGACGATGTGTTTGCCGGTTTGCGTTGGGTGTTCGACGGATCTTCCTCGGCCGGCTTGGAATATCTTAGCGGAAACGCATGGCAGAACTTTACTACCGTCACTATTGGGCGCACCGCCGGCGTTACGGTTGAAATATTTTCCAACAACCGCACCTATCCCATTACTTACGAGCACTCTACGGGCGCCAAACGCACCGTTGCCGCCGGAACGTGGGATTTGTGGATTGACGACGTTTTTCTGAACAACTTTGTGCCCGGCGGGTTTTCCGCCAATGCGTTCATGGACGCCTTCGAGTTTCGGGGACAACAAAATAACGTCGGTTCTCTGGAAATGTTTTTGGACAACCTTAAGTATTCCAACGTTATTCCTGAACAAGAGTACGTCGATTCGATTATTTTCGTAAACAACCGTTGGACGAGCCAGAACGACATCGATAACTTCAACGACCCCGTTTTTGCCGGTTTGTATCCCTTTGCCATCGCTTACGACGTGAACGCTTTCGACAACTTTGCCGACGCCGTAAGTAACGCTCCATCGGGTGCGACCATTTACGCCATGGGCAAGGAAAATCCCGCCGACACCGACGGTGAATATACCCCCGAAGGCGTGCAAGTTGGCGTTTCCGTGGACGTTGTCGGCACCGATGCTTCCGGCGTACCGACCGCCGATCCCGGCCTCATGCCCGTGCTGAGTTCTTCAAGCGCCGGTACCGCGTTTCTATTGCAATCCGGAGCGGACAAGGTGTCGTTTGAAAACCTTAAATTCTTGGATTATCCCGTCTCGGTAATCGACATTGCAAATGCGGTAACGCCTTCGAGCGCGGCCGTTGTTTCTTGCGTGTTTGAGAACGTGGGTTCGTCGGGTGGAGGCGCGATTATCGATTTGACCAACGCCTCGAACGTGGCGGTATTGAACAATACGATTTCCATGCTTTACGCTAATACCGACGTCGTTCGCGTCGGCGCGGATTTGACGGGCATGGCTACCGGCATCGTCTCCGACATCTCCGTTGCCAACAACCAAATTACCCTTGGCAACCAACCGAACGTTACCGCCGTGGCGGTGGTGGCTTATGGCTCAGGCAACGATACCGCCACGGTCGCCGATGTAAACATCGCCGGCAATAACGTTACCGGCTATGCGGGAACGGGGGTATGGGTCAAGGATTACGACAACGCGGCTTATTCGTCGATAAGCGGCGTCAACGTTTCCGACAATACGTTTAACTTTGATTTTTACGCTAGCGATTTGGGTGGGGCGCTTGTCTTTGACAATGTTTCCGCCCCGAACGGCAACGTCCAAAATTATATCGCGGGCAATCAAATTTTCGTGCTGGCTCCTTCAAGCTCCGCTTCGGGGATTGTTTTAATCGGCGCCAAAACCGACAACGTTGTCGTCGAAAACAACGACGTTACCGGTTCCAACAATGCCAACAACGAGGCCGCCATAAAAATCGACCCCGCATCCGCTCCCCTCGCCGGCGACGTTCTGATTCGCAACAACCATCTCATCGGTTTCGGACGCGCACTGCGTGCGGGCAACCTTCCCGCCAACACCGCCGTCAATTTGCAGGACAACAATCTGCAATCCATCGGCGACGGCGTGAAAATCGAAAACAGTCCCGACGGAGCGGGCAACCTTCAATCCGTTTGCGATTACTGGGGAACGACGGGCATTCCCGTTCCCGCCAACGACGTGCTGGGAACGGTCAAAATCGTTACCTACAAACTTTCCGGCGCCGACCTTTCCGCCGACCCCGGTTTTCAAGGCGCTTCCGACTGCCAAGCCTTTGTCAATAAATTGCAGGATATCGTCGAGGTTTCCAACCCCGGAGACACGATATACTTAAACGACAACGAAATTTATTATATCGGCGACGTTTATATCGACAAACCCATTACCATCATTGGCGGCCCCGGCTCGGTGTTGGTTCCCGACCCCGACCTCCCCCTCGTTGAAAACACCTACGACCCCTCCAATCCCGCCACCTATCTCGACGACGCCAACTACGATTTCATTCACGGTATCGTCATCGCCTCCGACGACGTTACCCTCAAAGACGTTGTCATTGACGGCGACCCCAACGACGATCGCGATTGCAAATATCGTTTCGGCGTCGGTATCATCACCGATTTCACCCAATCCGTGTTGTACGAACAAATCAAACTCGAAAACGTCAGGGTCGAAAACATCTACGGCACGGGTATCATGATTTACGACGCGGGCGAAAACAACGTCGTGCAAAACTCCTACGTGGCCAACGCCTGTTTGCGTGCCGACGGGCTGTTCTTTGAATACGCCTACGGCATTTACAGCAACGCCCCGTCTTCGACGATAAACAACAACACCGTGGAATTGGTCGGCACGGGCATCAAGCTCGACGGCAACGCCACGCTTAACGGCCTTGAACTCGAAGACAACGTCGTTAAATACATTGAAGCCTACGGCATACTTGTCGATGCGCTGTTGAACGGCGGTTTAGTCGTCATCGAGGGCAATGAAATCGAAGGCGTAGGCAAAGCCGGCATCGTGCTCTTCAACCTGCCCTCCGGCTCCTCGATTGGTTCCCAAGACAAACCCAACGTCATTAAAGTCGATTCCGACAACCCCAATCTTTATTTCGGCGAAGGAAAAGGCGTGGGTCTGGAAGTGGCCAAATCCGAAGGCGTGCTTGTGGAAAACAACACCATCGAAACGAGCGGAAAAGAATCGGGCATGTGGATGGTCAACAACGGTACCGAAGACGACCCCGTGGTTTTGAAAGAAAACACGTTCGTTGCCACCGAAAAAGACCCCACCCTCAACTACGACAACCTCGGGCAAGGCACCGGCTTGTTTATTTCCGATAACGGAAGTTATCTTGGCGGCGAAGACGGCGACAACTACGCCACGTTGGAAAACAACGAATTTTCCGGATTCACGTGGGGTATTTATTCCAACGGCACCGATATCGACGGCGAAATTCAAACGACCATCGGCGGCGATACGCCCGACAAATCCAACGATTTCCACGACAACCGCGTAGGCGTGGTGGTCAATGGTTCGCTGGCCAACATCCGCAACAACCGTACGACTTTTGCCAACAACGACACCGCCGTCTACGTGCGCGGCGGCAACGCCAACATCGCGGCCAATACCTTCACCAACAATACCTCGACGGGTATTGTGGTCGACAACCACGGCGCCGACCAAGGTCAGGCGACCATCGGCGGCAACAGCCCCGACGACAGCAACGACATTTCGGGTTCGCAAACGGGCGTGGTCGTGCGCAACGGTTCGTTGGCCAACATCCGTAACAACCGTACGACCTTTTCCAACAACGGCACGGGCATCCGCGTCGAAATGGACGCTTACGCCGAAATCGCGGGCAACACCTTTACAGCCAACAGCGGCGCAGGCGTAGTCGTGGACAACTTTGCCGAGATTGACTTGGGCGGCGACAACGCCGACGATTCCAACACCATCACGGGTTCGCAAACGGGCGTGGTCGTGCGCAACGGTTCGCTGGCCAACATCCGCAACAACCGCACCACCTTCGCCAACAACAACACCGGCATCAGTATCGAAGGCAATGCCGTCGCGATTGTCACCGCCAACACTTTTACCAACAACGCCGAGAACGGCATCGTTACCGACGGCTCCGAATTGATTTTGGGCGGCGGCGACGACGCCCAATCCAATACCATCACGGGTTCGCAAACGGGCGTAGTGGTACGCAACGGTTCGTTGGCCAACATCCGCAACAACCGCACGACCTTCGCCAACAACAATACCGGCATCGTCGTCCAATCGGGTTCGGAGGTGAACATGGAAGGCAACACCTTTACCAACAATACCACGGCGGGTGTGGTGGCCGACGGCGCGGGCACCGAAATTACCATCGGCGCCGGCGACGATTCGGGTTCGAACACCATTACGGGTTCGCAAACGGGCGTGGTGGTGCGCAACGGCTCTTTGGCCAACATTCGCAACAACCGCACGACCTTCGCCAACAACAACGTCGGCATCAGCGTTGAATCGGGCGCCCAAGCCGCGATGGAAGGCAACGTTTTCACGAGCAACTCCAATGCAGGGGTCGTCGTGGACGGTGCGGGAACGCAGGTAACCATCGGCGGCGCCGACGACTCCGGTTCCAACACCATTACCGACTCCGACTACGGCGTGGTCGTTCGCAACGGCTCTTTGGCCAACATTCGTAACAACCGCACCACTTTTGCCGAAAACGGATTCGGTATCTTGGTGCAAAACGCCCAAGCCAACATGACGGGCAACGTCTTTACCGACAATACCGGCGCCGGCGTGGTCGTCGAAGACGGCGCGACGGTGGACATCGGCGGCGAAACCAACGCCGAATCCAACACCGTTACCGGTTCCGACGTGGGTGTGGTGGTACGCAACGGTTCGCTGGCCAATATCCGCAACAACCGCACCACTTTTGCCTACAACAACACGGGCGTTCGCGTGGACGGCGCCGCGACGGTCAATATGTCGGGCAACGTTTTCACCGACAATGCATTGACGGGCGTTGAAATCGCAGGTTCGGGAACCAACGTTACCATCGGCGGCGACGACGACTCGGCTTCCAACACCATCACGGGCTCGGAAACGGGCGTGGTGGTACGCAACGGTTCGTTGGCCAACATTCGCAACAACCGCACCACCTTCGCCAACAACGGCGTGGGCGTGCAAGTCGAATCGGGCGCCCAAGCCGCGATGGAAGGCAACGTTTTCACCGACAACAGCCAAGCGGGCGTCGTCGTGGACGCGGGTAACGTTACCATCGGCGGCAACGACGACTCGGGTTCCAACACCATTACGGGTTCGAACGTGGGCGTGGTCGTTCGCAACGGTTCGCTGGCCAATATCCGCAACAACCGTACGACCTTCGCCAACAACAACGTCGGCGTACAAATCGAAGGCGGCTCGACGGCCACGATGGAAGGCAACGTCTTTACCAACAACGCCAATACGGGCGTGGTCGTCGAAGGCGAAGGCACCAACGTTACCATCGGCGCGGCCGACGATTCGGGGTCGAATACCATTTCGGGTTCGCAAAACGGCGTAGTCGTTCGTAATGGTTCGCTGGCGAACATTCGCAACAACCGTACGACTTTCGCCAACAACGTCAATGGCATCGTTGTCGAAGGCGCGCAAGCCACGATGACCGGCAACGTCATCACGGGCAACACCAACGCCGGCGTCGTGATTCAAGGCGACGGAGTCCACCTGACGCTGGTAACCATCGGCGGCGATTCGGATTCGGAATCGAATACGGTTTCGGGTTCGCAAACGGGCGTGGTGGTACGCAACGGTTCGTTGGCCAACATCCGCAACAACCGCACGACCTTCGCCAACAACACCAACGGCATCGTCGTCGAAGGCGGGTCGGAGGTGTATATCGAAGGTAATACGCTTTCGGCCAACGCCAACGCGGGTATCGTCGTGGACGGCCCCGGCACGAACGTTACCATTGGCGGCGACGGTCTGTTCTCCTCCAACACCATCAACGACGGCGACGTTGGGGTGGTGGTGCGCAACGGTTCGCTGGCCAATATCCGCAACAACCGCACTACTTTTGCTTATTGCAACGTCGGCGTGCAAATCGAAGGCGGCGCCAGCGCGACGATGTCCGGCAACACCATGAACAACAACACTCAGTACGGCATATTGGTCGATGGCGCGGGAACCAACGTGCTTATCGGCGGCGACGAAGCCGGTTCCTCGAACACCGTGGCCGGTTCCGACGTGGGCGTGGTGGTACGCAACGGTTCGCTGGCGAACATCCGCAACAACCGTACGACCTTCTCCAACAACAATATCGGTATTCAGATATCGGGCGCCGAAGCGTTTGTCAAAGGCAACGTCATCGACGGCAATTTGTCGGTGGGTATTCAATTGATTGACGACGACGACAATGAACCCGGAACGGCCAACGTCTACGAAAACTTCATCGGCGACCAACCCGTGGATTTGCAAAATCTTTCCGCCGATCCGGGCAATCAAATCAACGCCGAGTTCAACTGGTGGGGGAATTCCGAAGGCGAGATTTTGGGTGAAATTCAACAAGGCGTGGGCGCGGTGGACTTTTCGCCGTGGTATCGCCAAGACGTGGACGCCGAACCCGGCGACGAAGGCTGGCGCGGCAATCGCAGTCTGCTTTGCATCGGCTCGTTTTCGCCCGACGTGGACGGCACGGGCAAGTTCCAAGAAGGCATAGACTCGCTCATTGCCGGCGGAACGCTCTTCGTCGTCAATGGCGGCATCTTCTTCGAAACCGCCGTGGCTAATAAAGACTTGACTTTCATCAACGACGGAGATCCCGTTTTGGGCGCATTGGAAATCAACAACCCCGGCGGCGAGGTCTACATGTTTGGAAATTTCCAAGTCTACGACACCCTGCGTATGGCCGGCGGTATCCTTTACCTCGAAGAATCCGACGTTATCATCCAGTGCGGGGGAAAAATCGACCCCGTCAATCCCGAGAGCTACGTCGTTACGTTGGAAAACGCCAAGCTTTCGATGGAATGTTTGGGTACGGGGGGCGAAACCGACCCCGTTACCTTCCCGCTCGGCACCGCCGAAGGCCCCACGCCTTTGACGCTCAAAAACAACGGTCCCTCCGATTACATTTCCGTTTCGGCAATGGAAACCTTGCGCGGCAACGTTTCCACGGGTACGGAGTTTGCCACCGACGCCGTGAAGGTTACGTGGATTATTGAAGAGGACGTTCCGGGCGGTTCGAACTTCGACATGACCGCGGGTTTCACCGCCGCGTCCGAATTGGCCGACTTCGACCGCAACGCCTCGGCGATTTACACGTATTTCGACGGCGGTTGGAACCAAATCCAAACGCACGGCCCCGTTTTGGGCGGCGACCCCTTCACCAAATCCGTTTCCGGCGTAACGAGCGTAGGCGCCTTCTCGATTCAAGACACCTTGCGTTCGTGCCGGCCCAACTTGATTGTCGCCTCCAAGGCCGTAACCTGCGACGGCCCGTCGTCGGGACGCGTCATTGCCACCGTCCGCTTTGCACCCGCTCAAAACTTCCCGGTTCAGTTCCGTCTTTTCGGACCCGTTTATCGCGGATGGCAGTCCACGGGCGTGTTCAACAACGTGCCTGCCGGAACGTACAAAGTGCAGGTGCGCCGTTTGAACGACCAATCCTGTTTTGTCGAGCGCACGGTGGAGGTCAAAGGCTTGACTACGCCCATTATCACCTTCATCAACGGCATTACCGCCAATTCGGCCCGTATTTCGTGGAACGGCGACCCTGCCAACCGTTACGAAATCGAATATCGTCAGCTTTCGACGATGACGTGGACGTCGATTTCCAACCTTTCGGGAAGCTCGTTCACTTTGACGGGATTGACCCCCGCGACGCGCTACGAAGTCCGAATTCGCATTCTTTGCCCCGACGCTTCTTCGACGCCCTTCACGGCCATACGCATATTCCAAACGGCGTCGAGCGTCAAATTAGAGTCCGATGAGGCCAAAGAAGTACGCGAAGAGTTGGAGGCGGCGGAAAAAGAAATTTTCTCCGTCTATCCCAACCCCACCGACGGCCCGGTTACCCTGCTCTTCGGTTTGCCCGAGGCGCGTAAAGTACACTTTGTCATTACCGACCTCAACGGCCGGGTTGTCGCCGAAGACGGCTTCATGGGCAACGAGGGCGTGAACCGCAGCATCATCGATATGAGCCGCCACGCTTCGGGACTTTACGTTATGAAGTACTCCGACGGCTTCAAGGTGCGCACCGCGTACATTCAAGTGAAATAGTTCGGAATCCACGCGCCTCCCCGCAAGGGGAGGTCGCGCGGGTTTTTGGTTTTTTTGTTTTTAAGTTGACGGCCGCGACGGGGTTTTCCCGTTGCGGTTTTTTTGTGGCAAGAACGTCAAAACCCTTTTGTAAGGGCCTACGCCGATTTCGTAAAAGTTGAAAACCATGCATCGAACGACAACAAAAAACGCGGCCGTTGCGACGGGCCGCGTTGACGTATTGAAAAGTTGTATTTTCGAGAACGAACTAAGGTCTTTTTTGTTGGGCGAACATCCAACGATAGAGTTCGGGGTCGTTGAAACATTGCGACCAGCAGTTGTGTCCCACGCCCGGATATTCGATGTAAACGGGCGCGGCGCCGCACTGTTTGAGGGTTTGGACGGCGTTTCGCGAGCGTTCCACCGTTACGATGTTGTCTTTTTCGCCGTGATAAACGCGAACCGGTACGTGACAAAACTTGGGGATTTCGTTGAGGTCGGCGCCGCCGCAAACGGGAACGGCGGCGGCAAATTTGTCGGCAAACCGCGAAAGCGCCTCCCACGTCGCAAATCCCCCCATGGACAATCCCACTACGTAGATGCGCCGGGCGTCTATGGGAAGTTGGGAGGCAAGTTCGTCGAGGTGTTGTATCGAATAGGCGAAAAATTTATTGGGTTCGGGTTTGATTTCGTGCGAAAGCGCCTTGAAATCCGTCTCGACCCAACGGTTTTTCATCGGACATTGGGGCGCGTAAACGTAACAAGGATATGCGGAACGATAGTCGTCTTTGGCCAGACGGTGAATGCCGATTTCGAGTTGTCGAACGTTGTCGCTGCCTCTTTCCCCCGCGCCGTGATAAAAAACGACGAGGGGATAGCGAACGTTGTTTTCGATTTTTGCGGGCGCCATCAGGCGGTATTTCAACGTGTCTTGTCCGTAAATTTTTTGTCGCTCCTCGAAATGTTTGAGGTAAAACTGCGCTTTTGCCGTACCGAAAAGCAAAACGACAACGACGACCGTTCTTTTCATGTTTACATTCTGAAAATGCCGAATTCGGCGTTGGAACGAAAGCCGGCCTGATTGACCACGCCGTAACAAAAACCCAAAACGTTACGGGTGTCGCGGGGGTCGATGACGCCGTCGTCCCACATTTGCCCCGTGGCGTAAAAGGCGTTGGATTCGTTTTCGATTTGTTGTTGGACCATTGCTTTGAGGAATTCGCCTTGCTGTTCGTCGTAGGGTTGTCCGGATTTTTGGGCGGCTTCGCGTTGGATGATTTCCATAACGCCGGCGAGCTGTTCGGGGCCCATGACCGCGATTTTGGTGTGGGGATAAGCAAACAAAAACCGGGGTTCGTAGGCTCGGCCGCACATGGCGTAGTTGCCCGCCCCGTAGGAGGCGCCAATCATCAACGTAATCGCGGGTACCTCCGAATTGGAGACGGCGTTAATCATTTTGGCGCCGTTTTTTATGATTCCGCCTTCTTCATAGGCTTTTCCGACCATAAAGCCCGTGGTGTTTTGTAGGAAAAGCAAAGGGAGGTTGCGCTTGTTGCAAAGTTGAATGAAGTGCGCGGCTTTGTTGGCGCTTTCGGAAAACAACACGCCGTTGTTGCCCAAAATTCCGACGGGCCAACCCATGATTTCGGCGTATCCCGTGACGAGCGTGGGGCCGTAGTTGGGTTTGAATTCGTCGAACACCGAGCCGTCCACAAACCTTGCAATCACTTCGCGCACGTCGATGGGTTTTTTGACGTCGGGACTCAAAACGCCAAGCAGTTCTTCGGCGGAGTAACGTGGCGGCGGCACGAAACTTTTAGCCGAAACTTTTGGCAACGACTTGGAAAGTTGGCGCATGACGCGTTTGACGAGCAGGAGGGCGTGCGACTCGTTTTCGGCCAAATAGTCGGCCAAACCCGAGGTTTTGGCGTGCATTTCCGCGCCGCCGAGCGATTCGTCGTCGGTGATTTCGTTGGTCGCCATTTTGACGAGCGGCGGTCCGGCAAGGAACACTTTGGCGCCGCCCTTGACCATGACCACGTAGTCCGACATGCCCGGGATGTAGGCGCCGCCGGCGGTGCTGTTGCCGAAAACCACCGAAATCGACGGTAAACCGGCTTTGGAGCGACGGGTCAATTCCCGAAAACCCACGCCCCCGTAGTTGAAAATATAAGCCTGTTCGGGAAGGTGGGCGCCCGACGATTCGACCAACGAAATGGTCGGAAGCCGGTTTTGCATTGCGATTTCGTAGAGTCGTGCCGATTTTTGTAGGGTAACTTTGTCCACCGAGCCGCCTTTTATCGTCGGAATGTTGGCGATAATCAAGCATACGACGCCGCCGACCACGCCGATGCCGGCGCATACCGTTCCGCCGACGGCGATGGGTTTGCTTCCGTATCCCGCCAAAGGCAGAAGCTCGAGAAACGGCGAATCCTCGTCCAAAAGCAGTTCGATGCGTTCGCGCGCCGTCATTTTCCCGGCGGCTTTGTGCCTGCGCAAGGCGTTGTCCGAACCCTCTTTTCGCGCCGCCGCCAACTCGTTTTCCAACTTTTTTACCAATGCGCTCATGGCCGAATAGTTTTCTTGGAACGCGGCCGACGCGGGGTTGATTTTCGATTGAAATACGGGGTTTAATGTGTGAATTGACATAATTTTTCTCCTTCGTTGTCGATTTTGAGGTAAGAAAAGTACTTTATCCAGTCGCCGATGAAAAAAACCGTTTTCTTGGCGACTTCGAGGCGTTTGAGGCAGTGCAAATGCCCGTAAACCGCCGCGTGAAGGTCGGGGTCTTGTTTGAATATCGTTCGGGAATATTCAATCAAGGGATGGTTTTCTTTGAGGTAATTGACGTTTTCCATGTTGGCGGCGTTGCGTCGGGTTTCGGAAACGAAATCGGCGGCGGCGAGTGCAAAATCGGGGTGAACGATGCGAAAAAACGACGTAAACCAACGGTTTCTGAGTACGGCTTTCAATAATTTATAGCCCTTGTCGCCTTTTCCCAGTCCGTCGCCGTGCGCCAAATAGTATCTTCGGTTGAAAAAGGTTCGGATTTGCGGGCCGGGTACGAGTTCGGCGCCCAGATATTTGGGGAAAAAATCGCGATACCATGCGTCGTGGTTGCCGTAAAATATCGATACGGGTAAATGCTCCGTTCTTTTTTTTATTTCGTAAAGAAACGGCGCAAACCGGCGGGGGATGACGCGGCGATATTCGAACCAGAAATCGAAAAGGTCCCCCAAAATAATCAACTCGCGGCACGTTGGTTGGATTTCGTCCAAAAAACGAAAGAAAATCGTTTCGCGCACGCTTGTCGGCAAGCGGGTGTCGCACCCAAAGTGAAGGTCGGAAACGATGTAAACCGCTTTTTCCACAATTTTTTATTTTGGCGCCGGAAGTAAACGGCCGGCGCCGACCGTGTGCAAAGTTGCTAAATTTGCCTTAAACAAGCACGACTCGGGCGAAGAAAAGCGGTTTGGTTCAATAGAGGTTAATGCCGTGCCCTAGGGTAAACGTAAATATATCGGTTTTCAAAAATAGAATAATATTTTTATTTATGATTTATTAACGGTTAAACCTTTTGGAGAATAAAGCTTTAGAGCGTTTGGAATCGGCTCAAAAATCGGACGTCGTTTTGGGAGTAGAGGCGGATGTCGGGGATGCGGTAAAGGACGAGGGCCATGCGTTCGATGCCAAAACCGAAGGCGTAGCCTTGATAGCGTTCGGGGTCGAGGCCGCAATGGGTCAATACCGCCGGGTCGACCATGCCGCAACCCATGATTTCGACCCATCCCGTGTGCTTGCAAACCGGACAACCCCGGCCGTCGCACAAAAGGCACGAAATATCGGCTTCGGCGCTGATTTCGGTGAAAGGAAAATACGACGGACGCAAACGCACCTTGACCTTCGGCCCGAACATTGCGGCCACGAAATAATTGAGCGTTTGGCGAAGGTCGGCAAACGACGCGCGTTCGTCGACGACCAAGCCCTCGACCTGTTGAAAGTAACAATGCGAACGGGCGGTAACGGTTTCGTTTCGATAGACCCGCCCCGGTGCAATCATTCGTATCGGCGGCTTTTGACTTTTCATTACGCGCACCTGCACGGGCGAGGTGTGCGTACGCAAAAGATATTCTTTTTTTGCGTCCAAGAAAAAGGTGTCCTGCATTTCGCGGGCCGGATGGTCGTCTTCGAAATTGAGGGCGGTGAAGTTGTAATAGTCGGTTTCGATTTCGGGGCCTTCTTCGACGCGGAATCCGATGCGGGAAAAAATATCGACCACCTTGCGTTCGACAATCGAAACGGGGTGGCGGGAACCGAGAACGTAAGCGTCGCCGGGCAACGTCCAGTCCGATGCCTGAGGCGTGGCACGAGGCGCGGCGACGCTCGCTTGAGCGGCTTTGAATTTTTCTTCGGCGGCTTTTTTCAGGTCGTTGAGCGCTTTGCCGACAAGGGCCTTTTCCGACGACGGTACCGACTTGAATTCTTCGAACAAACGCGTAAGCAAACCTTTGCGCGACAAAAATTCCAGCCGGAAATTTTCCAAACTTGCGGCGTCGTTTATTTGCGCCGCCGACACGCGCTCCCGCGCCTCCGCAATACTCCGATGCAAACTCATTTCGACGGCAAATTTCGGGTTAGGATTCGCATTTTCCAACCTCGACCCTAATTTTTCCCGTCCGCTAGGAAAACCCGCGAAATTGTGGATAAATATCGGTTTGTGTATGAATTTTGGGCAAAGGCATAGGTTTGGGGGTGTGGATAATTTTGTAGTTTTGCGACAACGGACCGTTGTTTGCTACGACATGGCCCGGCTTTACTTAATCAATCAACATTACACATTATGTACAGGGAATCAGACGCAAAGGCGGCCGGCGGCGAGGCAAAAACGGCCAAAAAAACCGACCCGGCCCCCCATATCAACCCCTACGATTCAATGCTCGCCCGCTTCAACCAAGCGGCCGACGTGTTGAAATTGGACGCTCGTTCGCGGGCGGTGCTTTCGGTACCGGAAAAAGTGGTGCAGGTGCATTTGCCCGTCGCCATGGACGACGGCCGCACCGAAGTTTTCGAGGGCTACCGGGTCATTCATTCGACGACCATGGGGCCGTCCAAGGGCGGCATTCGCTATTCGATGAACGTGGACATGGACGAGGTCAAAGCGTTGGCGGCGTGGATGACGTTCAAATGCGCGGTCGTGGAATTGCCTTACGGGGGCGGCAAGGGGGGGGTCAAGTGCGATCCGACCAAAATGTCCATAGGCGAACTCGAACGCCTGACGCGCGCCTACACCGCCGCCATGTCCGACGTTTTCGGTCCCGACCTTGACATTCCCGCCCCCGACATGGGAACCAACGCCGGGGTGATGGCGTGGATTGTGGACGAATACCAAAAAATCAACAACAACCACTATTATCCGGCCGTCATCACGGGCAAACCCATCGAATTGGGCGGTTCGCAGGGACGCGAGGCTGCCACGGGACGCGGGGTAATGACCACCGCCTTGCTCGGCTTACAAAAACTCGGCCTTCGTCCCGAAGAATGCCGCGCCGCCGTACAGGGCTTCGGCAACGTCGGCTCTTTCGCCGCCAAACTGCTTTCCGCGCAAGGCGTGCGCGTAGTCGCCATTTCCGACCACACCGGCGCTTTTTACAACCCCGACGGCTTTCTCATCAACCGTGTTATTCAGTACGTCAAAGCCAACGGCGGCACGCTCGCCGGCTTCAACGAAGGCCAAAAAATCACCAACGAAGACCTGCTGACGATGGACGTTGAAATTCTGGCGCCTTGTGCGTTGGAAAACGTCATCACCGCCGCCAACGCCGACAAAATCAAAGCCAAAATGATTGTCGAAGGCGCCAACGGCCCCGTTGCCGCCGAAGCCGACGACATCCTCAACAAAAAAGGTATATTTATTATTCCCGACATCCTCGCCAACGCCGGCGGCGTAACCGTTTCGTACTTTGAATGGGTGCAAAACCGCCGGGGACACTACTGGACGGAAAGCGAAATCAACGACCGCGCCGACCCCATCATGAGCCGTGCCTTTGAGCGCGTGTACCAAGCGCATATTTTGCATAAAATTCCGATGCGCTTGGCCGCCTATCTCGTCGCCGTCGAGCGCGTTTCCAAAGGCTTGCATCTCAAAGGCAAATATTAAAAAACCGTTCCCGATTGTGCTTGCGCCGGCGTGTTTGCGTCGGCGCAAGCCTTTTAAAAAGAACTTTACGCACTCAACTCTTCGAGTTTGAATTTTTGAATATAATGGTGGAGGTATTCGGCGCAAGGCCGGTGGGCGTCCAAGGTCAAGCCGGGGTCGGCGTCGATGAGGGCAAAGGCCGATTGTTTGGCCTCTTGAATCACGTCCCCGTCTTGGGTAACGTCGGCGATGCGAAAATCGGGCAAACCGCTTTGCCGCGTACCGAGAAAGTCCCCCGGCCCCCGTATCTCCAAGTCTATTTGCGAAATGTAAAAGCCGTCGTTGGTCAGGCACATGGCTTCAAGGCGTTTTTTTGCCTCTTGGGAAACGTTTTTTGAACTCATCAACAAACAAAACGACTGTTCCCCGCCGCGCCCCACGCGTCCGCGCAACTGGTGCAATTGCGAAAGTCCGAAGCGTTCGCTGTTTTCGATGACCATAACGGTGGCGTTTGGCACGTCCACGCCCACCTCGATGACCGTCGTGGAAACCAAGATTTTCGTTGCGCCTTCTTTGAAACGTTTCATTTCGAAGTCTTTGGCGTCGGGTTTCATTTTGCCGTGTACGATGCCGATGGGTACGTCGGGCAGGGCGCGTTGCCACGCCTCGTAGCCTTGTTCTGCGGCCAAGAGGTCGAGTTTCGACGATTCGGCCACCAACGGATAAACGACGTACACCTGTCGCCCGGCCGCAATTTGTTTTTTGACGAAGCCAATGACCGTCAAACGTTGGGATTCGGCGTAAACTTCGGTTTTGACGGGCTTGCGTCCGGGAGGAAGCTCGTCGATAATCGAAACGTCGGCGTCGCCGTAAAGGGTCATGGCCAACGTCCGGGGAATGGGGGTGGCCGTCATCATCATGTTATGGGGCAAAAGGTCTTTGCCTTTCAACCAAAGGGCGGCGCGTTGGCGAACCCCGAATTTGTGTTGTTCGTCGATGATGGTTAAGCCGAGCTTGAAAAATTCGACCGAATCCTCGACCAAGGCGTGAGTGCCGACGGCGATGTGCGTAATGCCCGCCGCCAAACCGTACACCGCCGATTGACGCTGTTTTTTGGTTTGGCTACCCGCCACGAGCGCAAGGCGAATATTCAAAGGCTCAAGATAACGCGACAAATTGACGTAATGCTGTTCGGCCAAAATTTCCGTTGGCGCCATCATGGCCGCTTGATAACCGTTGTCCACGGCCAAAAGCATCGAAAGCAAAGCAACCATCGTTTTTCCGCTTCCAACGTCCCCTTGAACGAGCCGATTCATTTGTACGGATTTGGCCAAGTCGTTGCGAATTTCACGCACCACCCGCTTCTGGGCGTTGGTAAGAGGAAAAGGAAGATGTTTATGATAAAATTCGTTGAAAACGTCTCCCACTTTGACGAACGGCGGCGCGGGCCGTGTACGGGCAAAAATCGCCTTTCGCTTGGCCATCAACAGCTCGAAAAAAAACAGCTCCTCGAATTTCAACCGCCTTCTCGCCTCGTACAAATGCTGAAAACTTGTAGGAAAATGAATGTTTTTGAATGCCTCGGCACGGGACATAAGCCCGCGTTCATGGATTACCGACGCGGGCAGGATTTCGGGAATTTTGTCGGCATGTTCGAGTAGTTGTTTCATTGTTCGGCGAAGGCCGCGTGAATCCATGAAAAGCCGTTTCATTTTTTCGGTCGTACCGTAAAACGGCATGATGCTCAAGGATTCGGCGGGGTCGTCGGACAAAGGCTCCAATTCCGGGTGGGTGATTTGAAGTCTGTCGCGAAACGAGGTGATGCGTCCAAAACAGACGACTTCGTCTCCCTCTTTGAATTTTGAACCGACGTGCTTGACGGCTTGAAACCACGTCAGTTCCACAAAGCCGGTGGCGTCGCGAATGGTGGTGGTCAAACGCGGGGATTTGAGGCTTTGCACCCAGTCCATACGGCCCAATTTGCCGATAATCGTCGCCAAATCCCCGTCGCGTAGGTCGCGAATGGGAGTAACGCGGCTTCGATCGACGTATTTTTTGGGAAAATAATGAAGCAGGTCGTCGAAAGTGGATATTTCCAAATCCGTGGCCAAGACCTCGGCACGTTTCGGGCCGACGGACTTTAAATAAGCGACGGGGGTGTTCCAAATCGTTGTTTCCATCACCGGTTTTAGTTGTAATATTCGATAGTAATTCGCCGTTGGTCGGCAAATATCGCAAAAAAAGTAGTTTGCCGGGCCTAAGCGCGTTTTACGCGTCGGCGGCAAACGAAAGAACGGGACGGTAAAATATTCGAACGGGCGACGCCAATGCGCCGCCCGTTCGATGAAAAATGTTTGTAGGACTAAACCGTAGGTTCTTTGCCTTCTTCGTCTTTGCGATGGACGAGTTCGGGCGTTGCAACGGGAGAATGCGGTTGATGCTCGTGTATCTCGCCGCCGCCGCCGCCGGAAACGTCCTTGTAAGGATAATCCTGTTCCCAATAACGTAGGCCCGAGCGCAACTGTTCGTCGGAAACGTAGTTGGGCAAAAAGTCGGTTTCGGGATTGAGGTCGGGGCGGCTGTATTCGTAGGGGCCGCGGTAGACGGTGGGAATTTCGCCGTACCAGTTGCCGTGGATGTGTTCGACGGGTGCGCTCCATTCCAAACCGTTGGATTTCCACGGATTTTGCGGGGCGCGTTTACCCGTCAAGGCGCTGGAGAAAAAGTTGTAGGCGAAAATAAATTGCGCTCCCACGCCGACAATCGCGGAGATGGTAATAAAGACGTTCAAATCCATCCATACCGACGACACGTCAAACTCGGTGAAAGCGTAATAACGACGCGGCACGCCCGCCAAACCGATAAAGTGCATTGGGAAAAAGACGAAATACGCCGAGATAAACGTAAGCCAGAAGTGCGCGTAACCCAAGTGCGGGTTCATCATCCGTCCAAACATTTTGGGGAACCAGTGGTAAACGCCCGCAAACATCCCGAATATCGAGGCCGCGCCCATGACGATGTGGAAGTGCGCCACAACGAAATAGGTGTTGTGTAAGGGAACATCGAGCGGGCCGTTGCCCAAATACAACCCGGTCAGGCCCCCGCTGATAAACAGCGACACCAAACCTACCGAAAACAACATTGCCGGCGTATAACGGATGTTGCCTTTCCACAACGTAGCCAAATAGTTGAAGGTCTTGACGGCCGAAGGCACGGCGATAATCAAGGTCATGATGACGAATATCGTTCCCAAGAGCGGATTCATTCCGCTGACGAACATGTGGTGTCCCCAGACGATAAACGACAAAAACGATATCCCCAAAAGCGAAAAAACCATGGCCTTGTAACCAAAAATAGGTTTACGGGCGTTGGTGGCGATGATGTCCGAGGTGATACCCAGCGCGGGCATGAGAATGATATACACTTCGGGGTGGCCCAAAAACCAAAACAGGTGCATAAAAAGGATGGGACTGCCGCCTTGATTGGGAAGCGCCACGCCTTGCAAATAGATTTCCGAAAGGTAAAAACTTGTGCCGAGACTGCGGTCGAAAATCAACATTACGACCGCCGAAACCAATACCGGGAAGGAAAGCACGCCCAAAATCGCCGTTAGGAAAAAGGCCCAAACCGTCAACGGCAAACGACTCATAGACATGCCTTTCGTACGCATATTTAACACGGTAACGATGTAGTTCAGCGCGCCCATGAGCGAGGAGATAATAAAGAGCGTCATGCTCACCAACCAAAGGGTCATGCCCAAACCGGCTCCGGGCATGGCTTTGGGCAAGGCGCTCAGCGGTGGATAAATCGTCCAACCCACGGCCGCGGGTCCCGTTTCCACAAAAAACGATATGACCATCACCACGCTTGACGTAAAGAAAAACCAATACGAAAGCATGTTGATAAACGGCGAGGCCATGTCCCTAGCGCCGATTTGCAAGGGAATAAGCAGGTTGCTGAACGTTCCCGACAAACCGGCCGTCAAGACGAAAAAGACCATGATCGTACCGTGGATGGTTACAAGGGCCATGTAAAAATTGGGGTCGAGAACGCCGCCCGGCGCCCACTTGCCCAACAATCCCTCCATGAACGGAAGCGGCGTTCCGGGCCACGCCAACTGCAAACGAAACAGCACGCTCATGATACCGCCAATGAACCCCATTATCATCCCGGTGATGAGGAACTGTTTGGATATCATTTTGTGGTCCTGACTGAATATGTACTTGGTCAGGAACGTCTCTTTGTGATGACCGTGGTCGTCGTGATGACCGTGGTCGCCGTGCGTATGCACGTGAACGTCCGTATGTAATGCGTGTTCGGCGGACATATATTTATGAACTTGAATTTTCGAAATTAAAGTTGGGCGGTTGCTTTGGATTCGGGTTCGGTAGACGCGGGTTCGTTTTTGATGAACGTCGCTTGCTTGGACATCCAGTCGTTGAGTTCTTTTTCGTTTTCGTGCACGATAATCACCGCACGCATGTTAAAGTGCGACGATCCGCAGAGTTGGGAGCACAAAAGTTCGTAATTAAATTTTTCGTTTTCGCGTTCTTTGCGGGCCTCGGCCGTGGATTTGGTTGGTGTGAAATTGAATTGCGTCGGCATTCCGGGAACGGCGTAAATATTGACGTGGAAATGCGGCGCGTACACACCGTGCAACACGTCTTTTGCGCGTACTTTAAAAAGTACCGGCTTGTTTTTGACGATGTGAATTTCTTTGGCCGACGCAATAACGTCGTCTTTGGCGTTCACGTCGCTCGAATCGACGCCGTGCGGGTTGGTCGCCGTCAACAACTTGAACCCATGCTTGCCCAATTTCCCGTCCATACCCGGATAACGTATACGCCATTGAAACTGTTCGCCAACCAGTTCGATTTCCTGAGGTTTTTGCCCGCCCAAATCGGGGTTGTGCACCTCTTCCCAAACCAACAAGCCGCCGCCGACCAAAATCAAAAGCGTAACGGCCGGGATGCCCGTCCAAACGTATTCGAGTGTATGGTTGTCGGGGTAGTACAAGGCTTTGCGGCCCGGGCGCTCGCGGTAAAGAAAAGCGAATGTGAAAAGCGCCGCCTGCGTAGCCACAAAAACGAACATCGTTATCACGAACGTGACGGTGAAAAGACTGTCGATTTTTTGACCGTGAACGGAGTCGGCCCAGATGTGATACTTGGTGTGATACATAAATTCGTAGCCGATAAAGGCCGCCAAAATCAGGCCGACGCCAAGAAACGTCCATCCATGGATGTTGCTGGTTTTTTGCTGTGAAATCGGGGCAAATTCGACCAGCGAGGCCACCCGATTGATGGCTATCAACACCAAAATCAAAACAATTCCCGCCAAGGTGATGACCCATGATTCCAGATCTTTAACGGCTTCGGCGGTAATGGCGGAAGACGTGGGCTCGGCCGCAATCTCGGCCGCACGCTTACGCGCTTCTTCGCCCAGCTGACCTAGCGCGGGGGCGAAGCTCAACGCCAACAGCGCCGCCGCAAGCCCCCAGCCCCATCCTTTTTGTACAATTTTCATGGATGTATGCCTATAATTTTTTTGATTGCATGGAATTGAGCGCCGGCGCCTGTTCCGGCAACCCAATTCACCCAACTTTTCTAATTAACATGCAAATATAGCAAACGTTCACAAAATAAATATATTTATTCGCTCTTCGACGTATTTTTTTATGGCTCCCGACTCCCGGCCTCGCTTGAATCCCCAAAACCCAATTTTCTGGTCATCGACCCACCCACCCGCGCTTGGGCTACCTACTACGGCGGCGACGGCAAAGATTACTCTTGTTCATCGGCCGTGGCCTCGGACGGTTCGGTGTATCTGTCCGGCGGTACGACTTCCTCGTCGGAAATTGCGTCGGGCGGGTATCAAAATACGTTGGGCGGCGAATCGGACGCTTTTTTGGCAAAATTCAACGTTTCCGGGATACGTCAATGGGCTACGTATTACAGCGGCACGGGAAGCGACGGCGCGGATTCAGGAATCAACGTGGTTTTGTCGCTCGACGGTTCGATATATATTTCAGCAAGTACGAATTCTGAAACGTCGATTGCCTCGAACGGTTTTGAAAATTTATACGGCGGCGTATTAGACGCCTACTTGGTAAAATTTGTAGAGGGACGGGACGACGGATGTTGTCGAGACCCGGGAAGCGGTTCGTTCGGCTTACGTCGAAGCGTTGTACCCGAATCCGAACCGGGGTTCGTTCACGGTGCGCGTGGCGTCGGAAAAGGCGCAGACGGCGCTCTTGCGCTTGACGGACGTGTTGGGCGCCGAGGCGTGGCAAACGCGCGTCGAACTCGTTCCGGGAACGAACGAAACGAAGGTTTCGGCCAAGCTTTCGGCGGGGGGTTACGCCCTGACGTTGAACGCAAACGGCGCCGTCCACACGACGAAAGTCGTCGTCGAATAATCCGCGGTCTAGTTCAAGGTTTGTCAAAACGGTCGTAAAAACACGCCCGTTACCGAAAGGGCGGCGGGCGTGTTGCGATTAGCCGATTCGTTCGAGGCCAATAATTAATTGTCGATTCGTTGCTAACTTTGGGGGGCGTTTTTGGCGTTTAGGAGGATGATGAACTTTCAAGAGAATGCGGTTTGCAAGCTTTTCGGCATTGAGTACCCGATAGTTCAGGCGGGGATGATATGGTGCAGCGGCGCGAAATTGGCGGCGGCGGCGGCCAACGCCGGCGCGTTGGGGCTTATCGGCGCGGGTTCGATGTATCCCGACGTTTTGCGTGAACACATCGTCAAATGCCGTTCGCTCACCGCCCGTCCGTTTGGCGTCAATCTTCCGTTGTTGTATCCGGCCATCGACCAACACATTAAGATTATTATCGAGGAGGGGGTGAAAATTGTGTTTACTTCCGCGGGCAACCCTAGGACGTGGACGCAAAAGCTCAAAGATGTGGGAATCACGGTGGTTCATGTGGTGTCGGGGACGCGGTTTGCGGAAAAAGCGGCGGCGGCGGGTTGCGACGCGGTGGTGGCGGAGGGCTTCGAGGCCGGGGGCCACAACGGTCGCGACGAAACGACGACGTTTTGCCTCGTTCCCGCCGTTCGTGCCGCCGTGGATATTCCCGTGATTGCGGCGGGGGGGATTGCCACGGGTGCGGCTATGGCCGCGGCTCTCGCCCTCGGCGCCGACGGCGTACAGGTCGGCACCCGTTTCGCCGCCACCGTCGAATCTTCCGCCCATCCGGCTTTTAAAGAAAAAATCGTCCAAACCCAAGAAGGCGACACGTTCCTTTCACTCAAAAAACTCGTTCCCGTGCGCTTGATAAAAAACAAGTTTTGGGAGCAGGTGCACGAAATGGAGCTTCGCGGCGCCGACGCCGAAGAATTGGCGCAAGTTCTTGGTCGCGCCCGCGCCAAACGCGGAATGTTTGAAGGCGACTTGGACGAGGGCGAATTGGAAATCGGTCAAATCGCCGCGCTCGTTTCCGACATACCGTCTGCCCAAGAGGTTGTGCGCCGTATGCTCGACGAATTTGAACACGTTTTGAATAAATTGGCGCGTTACCGCTCAAACCATTGAATTAAAACACCGAATGTGTTGATAAAACGTCGGCCCGACAATTCCTTTTCGGCTTCGAAATCAAAACTTAAAAATTAACATCCCAATAACGATAAGTATGAATGGCCGAACCGCCGGAAGCGATAAGCGCGTCGAGGGATTGGGAATAACTTTTTCCGGCCCGGCGGAGACTTTGGAGCGCAACGTGCCGTTAAAACTTTTGACGGGGTGCGTCGGGACTCTTCGGGATTGAGGGACATGCACGTTTTCGGGAACGACGCTTTTGTAAACTTCGTACAAATCGGTATAAAAAAGAGAATTTTCTTACGTTGGAATTTGACTATACAATTTTGAAAACGTTTCGGTCTCCGACGACCAAGGCCGTCGCCCGGCTTGTTTGACGGCAAAGCAATATCCACCCCCGGTTTTTATTGTTTTTGCGCCCTACAAACACACCAATTTCGTCCGCCTCAAAGATTAAATTTTTTGAGTTTTTTGACGTCTTGACATCCGATGCGGAACGCTTTATAATAAACTTGGCAAAAACCCCGCGAGCCGGGTCAAACTTACGTCGAGGACGCGGCCGCATGCGCGAAGCGAAATCCGTTCTTTGCGCATGCGTTCGGTAAGGATGCGAACCTCTGTTTCGACGATTTTGTGGGTCGTGGACGAACCGCCTTCGACAATCTTTACGCAAAAAACATGGTTTTGTGTTTCGTTTTTCGTGCGGTATTGCGGTTTCCCCGGGCCGGCATGTTGCACTATTCATCATGTAAATATCATACTTTTAGGCTTGAGAATGTTTTTTTCATCATTGTCCGGGGTACGCTACCCCGAAATCCAAGCCGTTTTTGTGTTAATGAATTTTATTATTTTTGCGTTTTTAATTTACCGGCCGAATTTTATTACAGAACAACCGTAATTCCTTTGAGCATGCAAACCGGCGGGAACTCATCGGCGCCGCCGGCACGGGAAGTTCGGTTGTTTTTATTCAAATGGTAGGCCGTTTCGTCTTAGGCGCCTCGCAAGGCGAAGCCAATTTTACATAATGAGCAAAATACTTATCGTCGACGACAATCCGCTGAATATCAAAGTTCTTTGCGCGGCATTGGAAGGCAAGTCCTACCGGCTTCTGACGGCGACCAACGGCGAACGCGCCCTTGTCAGCGCCGAACGCTCAAAGCCCGACCTCATCCTTTTAGACATCAACATGCCGGGCTGGGACGGTTACGAAACCTGCCGCCGACTCAAAGAAAATCCCGCCACCGCCGCCATTCCCGTCATTTTTCTTTCCGCCCTCGACGACGTCGACAGCAAGGTCAAGGCTTTTCAAGCCGGCGGCGTGGACTACCTGACCAAACCTTTCAATCAAGAAGAAGTTTGGGTGCGGGTGGCCAACCATCTCAAAATTTCCGCATTGACCGCCGACCTCGAG
This sequence comes from uncultured Bacteroidia bacterium, assembly GCA_937922655.1. Classification (GTDB taxonomy): domain Bacteria; phylum Bacteroidota; class Bacteroidia; order J057; family CALAJH01; genus CALAJH01. Next base: position 9,652 of record CALAJH010000043.1, on the reverse strand, counting down.
GCCCAAAATCAAAGCCTCAACCAAGCGATGGAGGAAATTCGTACGTTTCAAGACAAACTCTTTGAAACCAATCAAATGCTGACCGACGGCATGAAATACGCCCAACGTCTGCAAAACTCCGTCCTGCCCGACAAGGACGAAATCCTCCGCCTTTTCCCCAATTCTTTTGTTTTGTATTTGCCCAAACACATTATTAGTGGGGATTTGTATTATTTTCATCGTCGGCGGCATAAAACGGTGTTTGCGGCGGCCGACTGCACGGGCCACGGCGTACCGGGCGCCTTCGTATCCATGCTCGTTATGAACCTGCTCGGCCGATGCGTCGAAGACAGGGGACTAACCGAACCCGCCTCCGTTCTCGAGGAGATGGACTTTGAAATCAAACGTATACTCAAACAACACGACGGCGCGCTTCATCTCCAAGACGGCGCCGACATGGCTTTTTGTTGTATCGACGACCGGACGATGAAGCTTCAGTTCGCCGGCGCCATGCGCCCCGTCTACATCGTGCGCAACGGCGAATTCGTCAAAATCTCCGGCGACCGTCACAGTCTTGGCGGAAGCCTCGTTAAACACAAAGGATTTAACTCAAAAACTTTTGAACTGCGTTCCGGCGACGCCGTTTACTTGTGTTCCGATGGTTTTACCGACCAATTCGGCGGCAACGCCAACCGCAAAATGAACGCCCGTATTTTTAAAGAACTTCTGCTTTCCGCTCAAAACGTTCCTTTTTCCGAACAGAAAAAATATTTTTCCGACTTTTTGAACTCTTGGCGCGGCGACAACCCGCAAACCGACGACATTCTCCTTCTCGGCCTGAGCGTGGATTAAAGGGTTTTGAACTGTTCGAAGGTTTCAAGGCAGTCTTGACAACGGCGTACCACGCGGCAAAGCGTCGGGCCGAAATCCGAAACCGCCTCAACGTTTGTGCTTAAACAATGGGGGCAAAGCGCCTCGCCGGGCGGACTGATACCGAACGCCAGCAGTTTTTCCCGACCCGACGGCGTAATGCGCTCCGAACCCCACGGGGTCAGTTTGTCCAATTCGACGACGACGTTTTTCAGTCCTTCGGCTTCCAAACGCGCCTTGGCCTCCATAGCCATGTAACTTGCGGCAAAACAGCCCGCAAACGTCGGCACCAATTTTATCCGCACCGTTCCGTTTTCTTCTATGGCAACGGCGTCCACCACGCCCAGTTCCACCAATGAAACCGTAGGTATCTCGGGGTCTTTGACGTCGTCGAGCCATTTCCATATTTGACTCTCGGTAATTTGATGCGCGTTGGTCATGGCGTTGTCGGGGTGGACGCAATGCGGTAAAGATAGTCAATTTTTTTCAAACGGCGAAATTATCCGGCGGTGGCAAGCGCCAAAACATAAACGGGCGGGGTTCCTGCGGCGTAAAGGGCTTTGACGGCGGCGGCCATGGTTGCCCCCGTGGTAACGACGTCGTCGATAACGGCCACGCCTTGCACGCCCGCCGTTGTCGCGTCGGCACGCATTGCGCCCGCCACGTTCGTCAAGCGTTCGGCTTGGCTTAGGAGCGCCTGTTGGCGGGTGTGGCGAAGCCGGGCAAGCGGATAAACAACGGGAACGTTCAACGCCTTCGACAAGCCCCCAGCCAATTCCCGGGCTTGGTTGTAACCGCGTTCCCGTTCTTTGCGAACGTGCAAGGGCATGGGGACCAAACAAGTTATGTTGGCGGCCAACGGCTGTTCTCCAAGGCGTTCGCCCCACCATCGCCCCAAACGTCGGGCGACGTCGGGACGGTTGTCGTATTTGAAGGCGTGGATAAATTCCCGCATCGTATCGTTGAACACAAAGCCCGCCGCCGCCCCTTGCACCGGCACGTGGCTCGAAATTGTGTGGTAAACGGGGTTGTCGTCGGGACGGCGAGCGTGGTCGGTGGCTTCGAGCGCGGAAAGGCAAGGCAAACAGACGGATTTTTCCGTGCCGAAAAGCGTTTTTCGGCATGCGCCGCACTCCGGTACGTACAATACGTCCAAAATCGCCTCCCACGCCGTCCGCGCCCATGCCGTCATCGTTTTACCAATTGACTTTGTTGTAATCGAAGGTTCCGAGCGCCTTGTATAAATCGATACGCGAACTGTAAGCCTCCAAAAGGGCGTTGGAATAATTGATGCGGGCGTTTTTGAGTTCGGCGTCGGCTTGAACGACCTCGATGTTCGTGCCCTGTCCTTGTTTGTATCGTTCGGCGCTGACGCGGTAAACCTCTTCGGCAAGGGTCATGTTGCGTTTTTGGATTTCAAGGGTTTTGAGGTTGTTGATAAGGGCGGTTTTGGCGTTTTGATGTTCGAACTTGACGGCCAATGCCAAATTTTCCAGTGTTTTGTAATTTTTTTCTTGGTCGATTTTTGCTTTTTGGAGGCGGGCGTCGCGTCCGAATCCGTCGAAAATCGGCACGTTGAGCGAAATTCCGACATAAGCGGAGAAAAACCAACGTTGTCGGGTGTCGAAGAGGTCGAATTTTTGCCGCAGGGCTTGAGTTTGCGTACCCATAAAGCCGTGAAGCGACGGAAAATAAGCGATTTGGAGCCGTTTGATGTTCAAATTTTGGACGTATATCGCTTGGCGCAAGGCCATGACTTCTTGTCGATTTTCGGGGTCGGGAGCGAGGGCGGTGTCTTGGGCGGCGGTGGGGTTGAAGTCGTCGGGACGGAGGACGTCGGTGAGCCGAAGGTCGTTTTCCTGCGGCATACCCATTTGGAATTTCAGGGCGGCGAGGGCGAAGTCGACCAATCTTTGGGTCTTGTCGATTTCGGTGAGCAGGTTGTTGTAAGCGACTTCGAGCCTGTCCACGTCGAGTTTTTGTGCAAAACCGTTTTCGAGAAGTTTTCGGGTGTTTTCGAGAAGTTTTTGGAGTTGGTCGCGGTTGGTTTCGAGGAGTTTGGCGCGTTCGCGGGCGACCAGAACGCCGTAATAGGCTTTGGCGACGGCGGTGGCCGTTTCGGTTTTGGTGCGCTCGGCGTTCTTTTTGGAAAGTTCGACGTAGGCTTTTACCGCTTGTATGCCGATGAAAAACGTACCGTCGGCGATGAGTTGGGTCAATTGGGCGCCGACCGTGGCCGTGTTGGGCAAACCGAATCGCAGCGTTGCGTACTGTTCTTCGCGCACGGGCGGAAAGCCCAGCGGCCCCGTTATCGCATTGACAAAACCCGTCACGGGAATGACTTGCGCGGGAATCTCAAAATAGTGCGTAAACTCCAATTTGCCGTTCACTTGCGGGTAGCCGACGGAAACGAATTCCCGCACTTGTTGTTGAGCGGCAGCCACGTCCAATTTCGCTTGAACGACCGACGCATGGTTGTCGAGTGCGTAGTCGATGCATTGTTGGAGGGAAAAGTCGTGCCGTACCCGTTCTTGTGCGTGTGCCGTAAGACCGCCGAAGAGCGTTGTCGCTACAAGAACGGCTCGAAAAAATAGGTGCGTCATGTTTGTTTGTGGTATTCAACGGCAAATAAAACACATTTTTTTCGATTTTATTTCCCTAATTCGGCACGTAATTTGTCGCTTTAAGTTTGCGCGTTCGACGGAAAAAAACGGTTTTTTGCCGTAAAAATAAAGCAATGAATATCGATTCTTGCGGTCGTGTACGTTATCCGAACCTCGTTTCGTAGTATTTTCGGCCCTTCAAGAGCGGACCAAACCTTAGAATTTAGGCAATATCCATTTTTTTGCATGCAAAACATCGAAAAACTTTACACTCCCGGGCCGTTGACGACCCATTCCGACGTTCGCGCCGCCATGAATCGCGACTATGCTTCGCGCGACGGCGACTTCGTCCAAATCGTCAAAAATATCCGTCAATCCCTACCCGGACTTTACGGTTTGGGCGACGACTATACGACCGTGCTTTTGCCCGGAAGCGGTACTTACGGCGTGGAGGCCGTTTTGGGAACCGTCCATGGCAAGGTGTTGATTATCAACAACGGCGCCTACGGGGCGCGAATGGTGGAAATCGCCAAATCCTTGCGCATTCCTTACATCGAAATGACTTACGACGAAACCACCCCCCCCAACCCCGTCGACGTCGAAAAACTCATTGTCAAATACGGTTCGGTAACGCATTTGGCTTTCGTGCATTGCGAAACGACCACGGGCATGTTCAATCCTATCAAGGAATTGGCCGACGTTGGCGCCAAACACGGCGTGTGTGTCGTGGCGGATGTAATGAGCAGTTTCGGCGCCGTTAAGTTTGACGCTCAAAACGTGGATTATCTTGTGTTTTCGTCGAACAAGTGCTTGGAAGGCCCGCCGGGTATGGCCATCGTAGTGGCCAAAAGACATCGTATGGAAAGTTCCGTAGGTCGCGGTTTTTCCCTCGATTTGAACGCCCAATGGAAATATATGGAGCGGACGGGGCAGTTCCGTTTTACGCCGCCCGTGCAGGTCGTTGCCGCTTTGGACGTTGCCGTCCGTCGCTTGATTGCCGAGGGCGGAGTGCAGGCCCGTGCCGAACGTTACACCCAAAACTATATGACCTTGCTTTTCGACATGCGGCGCATGGGTTTCCAAGAACTGCTCGACCCGCGTCATCAGGGCTACATCATCACCTCTTTTCGCTATCCAACCCATCCCGCGTTTGATTTCAACGTCTTTTACGACCGACTCAAAGCCCGGGGCAAGGTCGTTTATCCGGGTAAAGTGTCGAGCGCCGATTGTTTTCGCATCGGCAACATCGGCGACCTTTACCCCGACGATATGCGTGCCTTGACCGCCGCCATCCAAGAAACGCTTGTCGAAATGGGCCTTGCCTTGCCTTTATGCTAAGTGCGGGCTTGAGTTATATTTTATATGTTTTAAAGGCGCGGGGACTTGGGGCGATACATTCGCCGTTCGTGTTTGAATTTGCGAAAAAGGTTTTTTTTTCACGCGAACGCCCGCCGATTGTCATTGAGGCGGCTCGAAAATCGCTGGAAAACGACCGTCGTTTGTTGGTTTACGAAGATTACGGGGCGGGTTCGGGCGGTAAAAACCCCGGGCGAACGTCGAAAACCGTCGGACAAATCGCCAAAACCGCTGCCCGCCGCCCATCTACCGGCGCCCTTTTGTGGCGCATCGTCAAACACTTCGCTCCGGCGAACGTTCTGGAACTCGGAACCAACCTCGGTATTTCCGCCGCCTACATTGCCGCCGCCCTGCCCGAAGGTTCCCGCCTGACGACCGTCGAAGGCGCACAACCCCTCGCCGACATTGCACGCGGTTTATTGCAAACGCTAAATTACGACAAAAAAACCCGAGTCGTTTGCCAAAAGTTTGAGGACTTTTTGCCCGCCCGCGCCGACCTCGCCTTTATCGACGGACACCATACCGCCGCCGCCATGCGCGACCATTATAACCGAATCGACGCTCCAATATTGGTTTTCGACGACGTTCATTGGTCGAAAGACGCGGAGAATGGCTGGAAATACATCGTTTCCAGACCCGAAGCCACCGTTACCGTAGACCTCTTTCATTTCGGAATCGTTTTCAAGAACCGCGAACAGGCCAAAGAACATTTCGTTCTTCGATGGCGGGGGTGACGTAAGTCGGGATACGAATCGGTTGCCTGCATTAGTTTTTATGGTTCAACGACGTTCGGTGCGGTTTTATGGTAAACAAATCCGATTGGCGGCGGATTAAACGTTGGAGGGAGTTTCGTCGCCGGGTTTACTCGTCCATCCAAAGATTAAGACGAGGGCGGCCAAAACCGCGGCGCCCGCCGCCGGCAAAAACACCCATTCGGGTCCGGCAAAGTGCCAAACGGCGCCGGCCCAAACGCTGGCCGCCATCAACGCTACGCTATGCAGCGAATCGTAAAGGCCAATGGCCGCGCCGGCGTCCGCTTTTGGGGCATAAACGCTAACCCAAGCCTTGGCGCCGCCTTCCGTTGCCGCCATAAACAGTCCGTAGGCCGCGAACGTCAACGCCAAAGTAAGGTGGGTTTGCGCAAAAACGATTCCCCCGTACGTCAAGGCGTAGCAAAACAAGCCGGCGACAAACACTTTTTGAACCCCGTATTTGTCCGCCAACCCTCCCAGCGGATAAGTGCAAACGGCATAAACGACGTTGAACAGAATAAACCATTGAATGGTCGACGCGTCGTCTCCCGTCAATTCCTTGACTTTGAGCAACAAGAACACGTCCGAGCTGTTGAAAAGGGCAAAGAATATCAGAACCGTGACCAACCTACGGTATTGGGGGCGGGAATGTTTCCAATAACCAAAGTATTCCCAAAGCCGGGGGCGGGCCTTAGGTTCCGACCATGTTTTTTTTTCCCTGACGGCAAAGGCAAAAGCCAGTCCGACAGCGGCGGGGACGAACACCCAAAAGAACAGAGCGACGTATTGTCCCGGAAAAAGCGCCAAAAAAGCCAAGGCCAAAGCGGCGCCAACGACGGTACCGAACGTGTCGCCGGCACGGTGAAAATTAAAGACGCGGTTTCGGTTTTGAGAACTTGCGGCTTGGGCCAAAAGCGCGTCGCGCGAAGCGGAGCGTACGCTTTTGCCCATTCTATCCAACATCCGCGCAAAAAACACCCATCCCACCGCCGCCGACAAACCCAACATCGGTTTGGCAACGGCGCTCAAAAAATACCCCAATCGTACAAAAGGCAGGCGTCGTCCCGTTCGGTCGGACCATTGTCCGAAATAGCCTTTGCCCAAACCCGTGACCAATTCCATTAATCCCTCCAAAAAGCCAATCAAAAACACCGAAAAACCGATGCTTTTGAGATAAAGCGGCATGACCGGATACAAAGCGGCCGACGATACGTCGGTAAAAAAACTGACGACCGTTAAAAAAACGACGTTTTTGGGTATAGCCTTCACATCGCAAAATTAAAAAGCGTCGTCGTCCGCCCGTTTTTTCGGCCGGACGACGCCGCCGCTTGATTAAAACGAAAGGGTTAAACCCGCACGGGCGTCGATGCGGCGTTCGACGTAGTTGTGCCATCGTACGTAACGTTGATAAAGCAGGTTGTTGCCTTGGGCAAAAACGGAAAAACGTTTGGAAAATCGATACTCGACTTTAAGACCCGCATCGGGGAAAAACGGCTCGACCACAAGCATGGCTTGGGATTCTCCCTCGCGCGTTGCGTAGCCCATCGGACGCGGTCCGTAAAAATACCATTGCGTTTCCAGATAAAGCTTGTTGAAAAGCGTCAAACCACCCCAAAGGTGCGCCCGAAACGCCGGCATGTTGAAATAATGTTTGTAGTTTTCCAAACCGTAAAGCGAGTATTCGATTTTTGTGCCGGCACGGAACTTGTCTTCGTAAGCGTAACCCGCCTCGACGGCGAGCGCCGTTTCGTAAAATCCGTTTTCATAAAGAACTTGAAACCGTCCTTGCCTCAAGCTTAGGCCGTAGTCGAAGGTGTCTTTTTCGGGGGAAAAAAATACGGGCATACCTTGTACGCGGCGATGAAAAGCGCTCAAGCGATAGGTAAAATTTTCGACGGCCCCGCCCGCGTCGGCGTAAATATTGTATTTTTCGCTCGACGACAAGACAAGTGCGCGTTCGTCCACCCACGGATTGACGACGGACCAATCGTAACGGGTGTAATAATGCGAACGTCCCGTGACTCCTGCGGCAAAATCCAAATACTTGGGAACGAGGGTGGCTTTGACCTCCGCGACGGGATACACGCCCCAACGCGCGCCTTCCCTTGCAAAAGCATTGACGCGCAAGCCTGCGGAAAACGACATCTTTTTGCGGACGTAACTCAACGTCGGAGTCAAGTCCCAAAACGCCTGAGTCAGCGTTTTTTCGGTATAGGTCGGTTGTTTGACCGCCGAAACGGTTACGAACGTTTCCAAATTGACGCGTAAGCTGTCAAAAATGCGGAATTTGGCGTGGGGTGCAACGCTCGTGTGAAATTCGGTGATTCCCCGGCGGTCGTTGTAAAGTTTGAAATGCGTGTTTAAGCCGTAGACGAACTTGGCATTGAAGTGTCGGTAAACGCCTGCCGCCAAGTCCGAACGTAGAAAGCGTTCGCGTAGAAGCTCTTCGTTTTGTTCACGAACGGCGGACGAGTCGCCGTAGGCGTTGTAGGCGTAATGATGAAAACCGAAGCGGGCAAAAACACTGTGTTTTGCCGCATGACGGGCGACTTTGGCGCCGAGTTCGTTGTCGTTGAAGCGGGCGAAGGCCGTATGACCCGCGATGGCGGAGCGATGACGGAAGTTCAGTCCCGCGTCGAACTTGGGGTTGCGCCCGTTGTTGATGAAAAGGTCGGCCATGGGCGACAAATACATACCCAAACCCAAGCGAAGATAGTGGTTGTGCAATTTTTCCCATTGGGTTTTGGGCATGAGTTCGAGAGGGTACTGAAGGGGCGCGACGGGGGGACGGACGGGTAAATCCGGTGCGTCCACCTCAAGTTTTTCGCCCTTGCGCATTTCGAGACGTTCTTCGGGCAAGGGCGCCGGATGTTTGTAGCTGTCGGGAAGGCCCTCGATGCGAAAGTTCTCCAGCACCAACGTATCCCGACCTTTGAGCGGGTTGGATTGCGCGACTACATGTTGAGTGAAAAAAATTACCCCTGCTACTCCAAAAAGTAGCGATAACATATTTAAAGAAATCATTTTATCTTTTAATTATATCATTTTTGGATTACAATGAGAATTTTGTTGATTTCGGCTAAATCTTTGCGTTAAGGATTTCGTCGGCGGTCAGACCGGTGATTTTCATGGCCAATTCGATGGAAAGCCCTTCGGCCATCATGGCGCGGGCGTTGTTGATTGCCGCACGTTTTTCACCGCGTTTTTCACCGCGTTTGAAGCATTTTTGGTAAAGCGGGTCGTTGAGTATCCAATCCTTGGGCAGGCCCGTTGTTTTGTCCAAAATTATTTCTTCGGTTTCCATGGTTATTTTTCTTGCTCGCGATAATCCCAACAATCTTGCCAAATACTGTTCGAGTTGGGCGGGGTTCAAATTCAATTCTTTGAGGCGGTGGACGACTTTTTCGACGTGTCGCAGCGAGTCGTTTTTGTCGTAGCCGGACAATGCGGCGAAGAGGGTTACGCCGGGTTTGTCGGAACGTAAAAACGCTTCTGCGGAAAAGTCCCGCGCGTTTAGAAGGTCGAATTGGTATTCGAGGCCCAAGTTACGATATTTGGAGGGAGTTTTCAAGTCGTCGTAGCCGACGTACAACACCGCTTGGCGAATACGCGGGATAAATTTGTAGTGTTGGCGTGCGAAGCGTGCGATTCGGACGTGATAGTCGCACATTCTGAGGGGCATTTGTCGGTCGTTCCATGCTTGGAAGTCGATGTTCAAGAGGAAAAAAGGGAATTCGGAGGGCGGGTTTTCGGACGGGAAAGTCGGCAAGGGTTGGGGCGGGCCGTCGTCGTAACGTACCTCCCAGACCTTGTCGGGTTTTTTGACGTCGGTTACGGGAAACTCCATGGGCAAATGGACGATTTTGGCGCCTTCGACGGCCAGCGTCAATCGAATCAATTCTTCGGCGTTGGCGTCGAAGAGTTCCTTGAAAAGTTCGTCCAACATCGGCGCTTGTTTGAAGGAAGTTTTGCGGTTGATTTCGGCTAAATCTTTGCGTTAAGGATTTCGTCGGCGGTCAGACCGGTGATTTTCATGGCCAATTCGATGGAAAGCCCTTCGGCCATCATGGCGCGGGCGTTGTTGATTGCCGC
>CALAJH010000042.1 GCA_937922655.1 uncultured Bacteroidia bacterium | reverse complement strand
GTTGGTGATGACCTTCGAGTTTTTTGTTTTGTTGTTCGACCCTTTGAACGAAAAGTATTCGGAGGGATTGCCGATATACAAGATGCTGTTCAACACGGCGCTGGGTTTGGGCATCGGGCCGTTGCACGGCATGGCGGAGCGAAAATTGACGGCGCGGCTGGTCGAACGCCGGGCGAGTTTCTCAAAATCGATAGACGGGGCGCCGTCGAGCAAACGCGCCGAAGGGGACGGTTAAGCGCACCGCGGGCGAAAACCCTATCAAAGACGGTGGGCGACTTTGGCAATGCGTGCCGTCGCGGTTACGGCGCCGTTGCCCAAGTCGCGCCGGAAATCGCCCGTTTGTATCCCGAAACAGAATTTTTTGTCGCACGGAGACAAAATAGGCACGGATTTTGTTGATATAGTCTTTCATTTACGTAGTATTAAAAATTGAGGCCTTCGAACGGCAAGGCTTTTCAACCCTATCGGCGCAAGATTCATGACGACGGAGGAACTCGAAAAAAAATTGGCTTCGTCTCAAAACGACGCACAACGCTTGCCGGCCCTTCTGGAATTGGGTTATGCGCTGCGTTATTCCCGGCCCGCACGTACGGTCGAATTGGCGGGCGAGGCGCTAAAAATAGCGGCTCCGGCAAGTCGGGAGGCCGCCGAAGCCAAACGCGTCGTGGCCGTTGGTAAAGTTGTCATGGGCTATTACGACGAAGCCGATGAACTACTGAAAAAAGCGCTCGACGAATTTTCCGCCCTCGGCGACCGGCCGGGAGTTCTGGCGACAACGGCCAACCTTGGCGCCTGCCACCAACGCGCGGGAAAATTTGAATCGGCCCTCGAACATCTGCTCAAAGCCCTACCCCTCGCCGAAGAACTCGACGACAAGTTCGTACTTTCCAATACCCTTTACAACGTCGCCAAACTTTTCGTTTCGCTCAACCAGCTTGTCGAAGCCGAACCCTTTTTGCAACGCGCCACCAAAATCAAAGAAGAAACCGCCGACGGTTACGGCGTCGCCCTGTGCCTCGAACTCATGGGCAATATCTTTGAGAAAAAGGAAGACTACGGCCGGGCGCTCGAACACTACGAGGTGGCGTTACGGTACGGACGCGACTGTGGCGACCACGGCGCCCTGCCCCCCATCCTTCGGGGCCTCGGACGCATGAACCTCAAAATGCGCCGGCTCGAACACGCCCTCGAATATTTCGACGAGGCCATGAAACACCTCAACGAAATCGGCGACCGCCACGCCATCTGCGAAACCCTCGTCGAAACCGCAGACCTCTATCGCAAACTCGGAAGCTTTGAACCGGCGGCCAAAGTCGCGCAAAAAAGCATCGACTTCGCCCAAAACATCGGCGCCGGCCCCGAAGTCTTCCAAAAAGCCTATCTTTCTTTAAGCAAAGCCCTCGAAGCCGACGGCAAATACCAAGAAGCCCTCCAAGCCTACAAAAAGTATTGCGATATCCGCGGCTCGGTCATGCAAGTCGCCGCCTCCCAACGCGTCGCCGCCCTGCAAGCCAAGTTCGAGCTCGAAAAAACCGAAAAAGAAAAACAACTTTTCCAACTCAAAAACATCGAACTGGCCTCGACGCTCAAAGAACTGCGCACCAAAACCAAACTCATCGAAGAAAACTATAAAGACATGTTGGGCAGCATCCACTACGCCCAACGCATCCAAGAAGCGATACTTCCACGCGCCGAGGACGTCGCCGCATATTTTAGCGAGGCCTTCGTTTTTTACAAACCCAAAGACGTGGTCAGCGGCGACTTTTACTGGGTCAAAGACGTTGGCGAAACGATACTTTTCGCCGCCGTGGACTGTACGGGTCACGGTGTTCCCGCCGCCCTCATGTCCATTATCGGCATCAACCTGCTCAACGAAATCACGGGTTCCAAGGCCGTGCGCGAACCCGCCAGAATCCTCGGCAGTATGCACACCGGCGTGCGCACCCTCCTCAAACAAGACAATCCCTCCACGGCCTCCAGACTCGACGGCATGGACGTCGTGCTTTGCGCCTACGACAAAAGCGCCAAAGAACTCCAATACGCCGGCGCCTTCAATCCCCTTTACGTCTCAAGAAGGGACGGCGTCGAAGAAATTCGCGCCGACCGCCTGCCCATCGGAGGACTACAAGACGAAATGTTCCGCATCTACACCAACCACCGCATCTCCCTCGCGGGCAACGAAATCCTTTACCTCGCCTCCGACGGCTTCGCCAACCAAATCGGCGGCGACAAAGGCAAACGTTACACGGGCAAACGTTTCAAAGACTTTCTCGAAACCCTTTTCAACGTCCCTATCGCCGAACAGCCCGCCAAACTTGAAGAAGAATTTCACCGTTGGCGCGGCAACTACGAACAACTCGACGACCTGCTCGTCATGGGCGTGCGCGTTTAACGCCTTTGCGAATTCGAGCGTTAAACCCATTAGGTATAAACGGCAAAACCGCCGCAAGCAATGAGCGCCGAGGAATTGGGCTTGGGGCTTATTGAAAAAAAAAACTAATTTTGCCCCGTTTTTCAACAAGAAATACAACCAACGTTAAATGGAATACTTAATGTACGGCGTTCCGGCGATAGGCTTGGCCGGATTGCTGTTTGCGTGGATGCGCGCCAAATGGGTTTCGTCCCAATCGGCGGGAGACGATCGGATGCGACAAATTGCGGGGTATATTGCCCGGGGCGCGATGTCGTTTTTGCGGGCCGAATATCGGGTGTTGGCCGTTTACGCGGTTTTGGCCGCCGTATTTTTGGGATTTTTGAGCTGGAACGACGACCATTCGTCGCCCATGATTATCGTTTCCTTTTTATTGGGTGCGACGTTTTCGGCGTTGGCGGGTTGGGCGGGGATGTACATCGCCACCAAGGCCAACGTCCGCACGGCCGAAGCCGCAAAAACCTCGCTTTCCAAAGCGTTGGACGTTTCGTTTGGCGGCGGCGCGGTGATGGGGTTTGTGGTCGTGGGTTTGGCGATTCTTGGCGTCGGCGGTTTGTTTATCGTCTTTAACGGCGTTTTTAATGCCGAGAACGCCTTGGGTTTGGGCCTTAGGCGGGTGCTGAGCGTATTGGTGGGCTTTTCGTTTGGGGCGGAAAGCATCGCGCTCTTTGCCCGCGTGGGCGGCGGCATTTATACCAAGGCCGCCGACGTCGGCGCCGACTTGGTCGGAAAGGTTGAAGCGGGCATTCCCGAGGACGACCCCCGCAACCCCGCCGTCATCGCCGACAACGTCGGCGACAACGTCGGCGACGTCGCCGGCATGGGCGCCGACCTTTTCGGCTCTTTTGTCGCCACCATCATCGCCACCATGGAACTGGGCGCCTTGGTCATCGTTACCGGCGGAGACTTCGGCCTCAACGGCGTGGTGCTGCCGTTGGCCGTCGCCGCACTGGGCATTGTTTTTTCCATCGTCGGCACGTTTTTCGTCAAAGTCAAAGAAACCGGCAACCCTCAAACCTCCCTTAACATCGGCAACATCGTTTCCATTGTTTTGACGGCCGTCGCCTCTTATTTTCTTATCAACGCCATGTTTACCTCGCCGATACAAATGGCGGCGGGCGGACAATATACGGCCAATCACTTGTTTGCATCGGTGGCCATCGGCCTGACGGTTGGCGCGCTCATCAGTTTGATAACCGAATATTATACGTCGATAGGCCGGGCGCCGGTTATGAGCATCGTCAGAAACTCGTCGTCGGGCGCGGCAACGAACATCATCGCGGGTTTGAGCGTGGGTATGGCTTCGACGGCCCTTCCGATATTGGTCTTGGCGCTGGGGGTTGTCGGAAGTTACGAGGCGGCGGGTTTGTACGGCGTGGCCTTGGCCGCCGCGGGTATGATGGCCACCACGGGCATGCAGTTGGCCATAGACGCCTTCGGCCCCATTGCCGACAACGCCGGCGGCGTAGCCGAAATGTCGGGCTTGCCCAAAGAAGTGCGCGGCCGCACCGACGTATTGGATACCGTCGGAAACACTACCGCCGCCATCGGCAAAGGTTTCGCCATCGCCTCGGCGGCGCTGACCTCGTTGGCGCTCTTTGCCGCGTTCATGGAAGCCTCGGGACTAACGATGATAGACATTTCCAACGCCCGTGTTTTGGGAGGCCTGTTCGTTGGCGCCATGATACCGTTTTTATTTTCTTCGATGGCAATGAGCGCCGTAGGCCGCGCCGCCAATTCGATGGTCGAAGAAGTGCGTCGTCAATTCAAAGAAATCCCCGGTTTGTTGCAAGGCAAGGCGGGCGTCGAACCCGACTACGAAAAATGCATCGCCATTTCGACCAACGCCGCCATCCGCGAAATGATAGCGCCCGGTCTTTTGGCGATATTGGTACCGGTTTTTGTGGGCTTTACGGCGGGACCGGCGGTGCTGGGCGGCATTCTTGCCGGCGTTACCGTCGCCGGCGTGCTCATGGCCATCTTTCAATCCAACGCCGGCGGCGCTTGGGACAACGCCAAAAAATCCTTTGAAAAAGGCGTGGAAATCAACGGAAAAACTTATTACAAAGGCTCCGAACCCCACAAAGCCGCCGTCACCGGCGACACCGTCGGCGACCCTTTCAAAGACACCTCCGGCCCTTCGATGAACATTCTCATCAAACTTACCTGCATCGTCGCCCTCGTCATCGCCCCTTCGATAAAAATCGACAAAAAGAAAACGGCCCTCGAAAAACCCGCCGTTCAAATCGAAACGACCGTTGCCAAGCGCTAAAAAACGTCCTTGTAAAAACATCAAACCGGCTGCGTAAGCGCCGGTTTGATGTTTGCGGGCCGTTTGCGAAACGTCGGGGTGGAGTCGGCAAAAAAGGCGGTCGACGCGGCCCATTCCCGCAGCGATTTGGTGGAAATTCTTAGCGAGTTTACCCGCTTCAAGAACATTGACCGTACCGCCCTCATGGGCGTTCTTGAAGACGTGTTCCGTACCATGCTACGCAAAAAAGTGGTTTTTTTCGTTTTTTACAACGTTTTGGCTTTCACGGACCGGGCAAGATGGAATATTCGTCATGCAAATACGCAACTTTGGGGGCTTGTAGACATTTTTTGTGGTCGGTTTTACACCATTGGTTTTTCCCTTGATTTATCGGTTTAGCGTCGTTATGTTTTGGGAATTGAAAAATTATTCGTAATTTTGCGTCTGCATACGAAACGAAGCGACCGGGGAAAGCGTGCTTTCCCTTTTTTGTTGGACGATGAAAAGCGAGGCTTGGACGTTGTCGCCCAAAATCAATGCCGCCGCGGCAACGGCGGCGCCGTTTATCTTGGAAACCGTGGGGTCGTTGGCGCCGGAAGCCTTTGTCGTTGAAATTGCGGTACACAAAACCGGACGGTACAAGCTCAAAGTGGCCCTCGACACCGACGACGGCGTTGATTTGGAGCGTTGCGGCGAAATCGTGGTTGGTTTACGCGAGGCTTTGTGTGCCGCGTCCGACGAAGAGTTGCGAAAAATCGGCTTCGATTACGAAATCGAGGTCGGTTCGCCCGGGGTGGGCAGCGCTTTGCGTCATCCGCGTCAATACCGCGCCAACATCGGACGTATTCTTCGCTTGACGACCGTCGAAAACGAAACCGTCGAAGGAAAAATCGTCGGCGCCGACGACTCCGGCCTGACCCTCGAAGTTAAAGCGACCAAGAAAAGCCCGGGCGCCCAACGTAGCTTTAAACCCGAAAATATTTTACAAGCCAAAATTATTGTAACCTTCCACGATTGAAATGGCAAAAAAGGCAGTCGAAGCGGCCAATTCCCGCAGCGATTTGGTAGAGATTCTTAGCGAGTTTACCCGCTTCAAGAACATTGACCGTGCCGCCCTCATGGGCGTTCTTGAAGACGTGTTCCGTACCATGATACGCAAAAAATACGGCACCGACGAAAACTTTGACATTATCGTCAACGTCGAAAAAGGCGACTTGCAAGCCTTTCGTGAACGGGTCATCACCGAAGATATGCTCGTCGTCGACGAAAACCGCGAAATTCCTTTGAGCGAGGCCCTTGCCCTCAAACCCGACGCCGAGGTCGGAGAGGATTTTGCCGAAGTGCTTTCTTTCAAGGAGTTTGGCCGCAGGCACGTCTTGGCGGCAAAGCAACTGCTCGCCCAAAAAATCAAGGACCTCGAAAAAAACCTGGTTGTCAACTATTATAAGGATTTTTTGGGCGAAATCATTGTCGGCGAGGTCTATCAGGTTTGGAAAAACGAGACGCTGGTCATGCATCAGGGCAACGAGCTCGTCATGCCGAAAAGCGAACAAATCCCACGCGACCGTTATAAAAAAGGCGATACGATACGTGCGGTGGTGCTGGACGTGGAGATGCGCAACGGTTCGCCAAAAATTATTATTTCACGGGCGGCGCCGCAATTCTTGCACAAACTTTTCGAGGCCGAGGTGCCGGAAATTTACGAAGGCGCCATTGTCGTCAGGGGCGTGGTGCGCGAACCCGGCGAACGCGCCAAAATGGCCGTCGAAACCTACGACGACCGCATCGACCCCGTCGGCGCCTGCATCGGTATGCGCGGTTCACGCATCCACGGCATCGTACGAGAACTCCGAAACGAAAACATCGACGTTATTCATTATTCCTCCGACCCCGAAATTTACATTCAGCGTGCCCTTGCCCCCGCGAAAATCACCAAAATCGAGGTCGACGAAGAGAATCGACAAGCCAACGTCTATCTTCGGGCCGACCAAGTTTCGTTGGCCATCGGTAAAGGCGGACAAAACGTCGGACTTGCCGGCAAACTCACCGGCTATGAAATTGACATTTTTAGGGACGAAGACCAAACCGAAGAGGACGTCGAACTCGACGAATTCAAAGACGAAATCGACGAATGGATTATCGAGGAGTTGAAAAAAATCGGTTGTGATACGGCAAAAAGCGTTTTGGCCCTTTCGGCCGACGACCTTGAGCGCCGCACCGACCTCGAACGCGAAATGATAGACCACGTCCTTGAAATTTTGCGTCGCGAATTTGAGGACGATTGATTTTTTCCTAACTTTGCGCGAACATAAATAGTTTGGTTTCAACGGAAAGCAAACGCCCGCGAACGGCGCACGTTCCCAACGCAAACACCCTCGAAAACATAGGCTCCTATCCTTTTGTTTAAAGATATTATCAATCGTCTCAAATCCACTTTTGATTTCGGAACCCAAACCGTTGAAATGTCGGAAGAAAAAGAGAAAAAAAATCAACGCCTTTTCAAAGTAGCCAAAGAACTCAACGTCGCTACGGAAACGTTGGCCACCTTTTTGGCCGCGAAAGGTTATGCCGTCAATGCCTCCGACCCCAACGAAAAAATTTCTTCCGACCAATACGAACTGTTGGTTAAAGAGTTTGCCGCCCAAAAAAAGCAAAAGCAAAAAGCGGAGCAACTCAAAACCCAGCAACGGGAGACGAAGTCCAGAGAGCGCGACGAATCGCGGGACAAAGACGGTTTTCGTACGGGTGGACTGTTCTCCCTACCCGCCGGCGAACCCCGCGTGGAAAAGCAAGAGTTGTTGTTGGACTTCGATGCGCCTAAAAGCGGTCCGCCGCCGAAGTTAAGTTTCGAACTTCCCACTTTCCTACCCCCTACGGCGCCGGAAAAATCTTTGGATTTCGATGGCGGGCAACGCGACGTTCCCAAGTCCTTCCATGTCGAATTGCCTGAAACGACCGTATCCCCATCGGAGAAAGTCGTTTCCGAAGGCATGAGTCGGGCCGATTCCCAAGCGCAAAGTCTTCCATCCCCCGATTCGGACGCCGTGCGAGACCACGCCGACGCAAAAAGCGAGCGCCTCGGTCCTAAAATCGTGGGATTTATCGACTTGGAAGCCTTGGAAGCCGAACGTCGCGCTTTTAGAAAAAAGCTAAGGGAACAGGCGGAAACTCCCAAAGTCGAAACCCCGGAAATCCCGACCGCCACCAAAGTCGAAACCCCGGAAACCCCGGCCACCACCAGAGTCGAAACCCCGGAAATCCCGACCACCCCCAAAGTCGAAACCCCGGAAACCCCGACCGCCACCAAAGTCGAAACCCCGGAAATCCC
>CALAJH010000041.1 GCA_937922655.1 uncultured Bacteroidia bacterium | reverse complement strand
ATTCAAAAACGTTTGGCCCGCATGAGAATGTTGGACGTTACCGTTCACTTTCCTTTGGCTTTTAATCTTTACGGCGAATATGAATCGGGCCGCCTTTCCCCCGAAGCCTTCGACGAAGCCCTTTTCGCCATCGAAACGTTTATTGTTAGAAACATCGTTTATCGCGTCAACTCCAATGGTCTCAATAGAGAATTTCCAGCGATGTTCAAAAAAGCGAAAGAGGAAGGAAAAGATTTAGTGTTGGGACTGAAAACGGTGATAAACAACAATCCTTTTTATCGTCGAGACCCTGCTTTTCTTAGCGGTTTAAAGGAAAATTCACTTCAAAACAACAACAAAACTCTAACTAAAATGATATTAATCCATATAGAGGAACGTTTGTCGGGACGGGAGCGGCCGGAATTGTTGAATTGGGAAGTCGAGTGTGTGATGCCGGAATCGCTTACGCCGGCATGGAAATCGGGGCTTTCCGAAAAAGATTTGAACGAGGCGCCGATGTACGTTTCGACGCTCGGCAACCTGACACTGGTAGAAAAAGGATGGGCGCATTCGCACAAATCGTTTGGCGAAAAGAAACAGCATTTCGATCAAAGCTTGTATATCAATAATATACTTCGCCAATCTTCAAATTGGGGGGTGGACGACATCAAGCGCCGCGGGGAACGTTTCGCCGACGTTGCGGCATTGATATGGCCGGAATTCGGCTTGCCCGTAAAACGCGAAGACCTTAGGAAATCCAAGCCGATAAAACTCGTCGTTTTGGGCAAAACGTATTTTCCCAAAAGTTGGTCGGACGTTTTTATTATGACACTCAACCGCATCTATGAAGTCGACCCCATGGGTTTCAAAAACATTTTGGAAACTTATCCCAATCTCATCACGCGTGTACAGCAACCGTCGCGCAGCGTTCGGCTGGATTCGGGCTATTACGTCGTGGTGAATTATTCGGCAAGCGATTTACTTGGAAAAAGCAAAGAGTGCATGGGATTGGCGGGCTTCAATATTTCGGAATGGAATGTGGAATACGAGTAGGCGGTTAATGGGATGGTTGGGCGTTGGGTTGGCGCTTGCGTCTTGCGCTTTCGACGACGACGCGCGATTCGTACCGCGTCCGCGGGCGGCCTATTTCTTAACCGCGGGGGAAACGGGAACGACGACGCTCGTCCGTTGCGACGAAAAAGGAACCCCAACGTTCGAGTCCGCCGTTGATTTCGACCTTGACGTTACCGAAAAAAGCTCCATTCTTTGGATTTTGCATCGGGATAAAATTCTGTGGCGGGATTTGGATTCGGAGAAATCGGGTGAACGGGATTTCACCGCCTTTGAAGCCAAAGGAATTTGCACGGGCAAGGCTTGGCACGTGGTTTGGGGCGAAAAGAAATTGTGTTTTATACAAAACCGTAGTTCAAACCCAAAAATTGCCGTCGTCGAGGCGGATTTCACTCCCCGCATGGCGTTGTACAACAACGAAAAGTTTTATTTCGTTGGCGATTCGTTGATTACCGTTTGGCATGAAACGGCATTTGCGGAAATTTTACGTCTTGCGACGAGGTTTCGGCCCGAACACGCCGACTTTGACGAACTTTACAACTTGTTGGTCATCGGCCCGGGTGGGGACGGACGGTATTATTCGACGAAAATCAGTGCGACGGCCAACGTTGCGCTATATTCGAACGCGCCGTCGAATATGCGCACCCTGTGGTATTCGCGAATATGGAAAAGCCGTTACGGCGGCGAGGCGGTGTTGCAAACGGCGGGAATAGGGGTGGACGGCGGCGCGGTTCCGGACGTCGGCCGTCCCGTCGACGAAATATTTTTCGATTTTCGCCACGCACGAGGGTATTACCGGTCGTCGGACTCGCTTTGGGCCTATGAATTTTCGCCGGACTTTGCCACACGCAAATTGCTTTACGGCACGGCATGGACGGGGAAAGTGTTAAAGGCGCGTTTTGACACGAGTTCGGGCAAATAGTTCGGCGTAGCGGGAGTGCTACGAGTTTTGGTGCGGAATTCGTAATTTTGCGATTATGAGTCGTCCGTATCGACCTTTCGATTATTTTTTCAAGCGTTATTTTTCACGCGGCGCCAAACGTTTTTACGAGCGGGCCGTCGGCGAAAGCATCGTTTCGATACGGGTGGTCGAGGAGGCGGAGCTTCAAGTCAAGGTGGTTTTTGGCGCGGCCGACCTGATAGTCGAAATTATTACGGTTTCGGGGCGTCGGGTCATTGTTCATCTTGAATTTCAAAAGGCGTACGACGCGGGTTTGGGCAAGCGCATGGTCAAATACTTCATCGCCATCGAGGAGGAATACGGCTTGTTTCCGATGCAAATCGTGTTGTGCATCGAGGATTTTGCGGAAATGTATTCCGATGGTGCGGCGCTCGGCAATCCCGGGGAACCGGCTTGCGTCCACATCGTTTTTCAAGCCATGAATTTGTCGCAGTTGCCGGCGGATTGGTTTGTCAACGAGGGGGAAATCTTGTCGGTGGCCATGGGATTGTTTTGCAGGATTGACGAAAACGGGGAAGAAATCCTGCTCGGAACCTACGAACGGGCCATAGCATCCCAAACCGCCGGTCTCGACGAACTGGGCGATTTTGTTTTAGCCCTGCAACTTTCCCTAAGAATCAAACGTATAAGTCAAAACATTTTCCGAAAGTTTATGGAAGCGACAAGACGCTACTACGACATCGACGGATTGGTCAAAGACCTAATGTATTCCCATCCCGAATTTTACCAACCCCTCAAATCCGAATTGGACGCCAAATACCACTCGGGTTTCAAAGTCGGCTTCGACGACGGGAAAAAAGTCGGCTTCGACGACGGAATACGACAAACCGCCAAGAACTTTTACCGGCTAGGCCTGTCCCCCGAGCAGATATTCAAAGCCACCGGACTTTTACCCAAAGATTATCTGGATTCGTAATGAAAGCCCGTTGCGACATCGACGGATTGGTCAAAGACCTGATGTATTCCCATCCCGAATTTTACCAACCCCTCAAATCCGAATTGGACGCCAAATACCACATCGGTACAATATATTCATACTAACAATCGTTTTTTACGTTCTCAGGCCGTTATAAAATTAAAAAATTGATTGCGTAAAATTTGTGTCCATGCCCAAAATTCAGCGGTTTACTTTTGCCATAATGAATATAATTTTGGTATGGAAAAACAAAACAAATGGACAGGATACGTTGGTTTTACCGACACAAAATATTATTGCATCGAGAACGTTTTGTGTAAAAGTCGAACGGTTGAATATCCCGTTTACCACCGGTTCTTTGGCCGATGTTACGGAAACTCCTTTTATATTTCGAAGATATAGTCCGGGTGGACTAGCGTCGGTTTCTTTACGTGGAACCGCCCCTACGCATACACAACTTTATTGGAACGGAATGGTTCTACATTCGCCGTTATTGGGACAATCCGACTTCAATCTGTTTTTCGACGGTGGAGAAATTCTTTATGGAGGAGCAAGTTTGGAATACGGAATTGGGGGATTTGGCGGTGGAGTTTTATGGAACGATGAAATGCCGACCGACAAACAATATCGTATTTCCGTTTCCGGAGGTAGTTTTGGAAGCTATGCAACCAACAATCATTTTTCCATAAAGCATAAAAAAATAGGTGTAAAAATCGATTTTAATTATCGCTACGCCGACAACGATTTTAGTTACATCAATACATCGCTGTTCGGCCGTCCCAAGGTTAGCCAACGTTCCGCAAAAGCATGGTTTGCAGGAATAAAGCCGGTAGTGTTTTATCGCTTTCATGAGCGTCACGAGTTATGTTTTGGCGCTTGGAACCAATGGGCGTTTCGACAAATACCGCCGCCACAAACGGTAAGATTCAACGAAGAATCCCAAGAAGATAGAAGCCAAAGATATTTAATGCGTTGGAATTATAAAGGAAAAAAAACGAAAGTCGAAGCGGCGGCAGGATATTTCAACGATTATCTATATTATGAAAACCGTTTGTCGAAACTGTTTGCTCCGAATATATCCGAAGTTTGGCAATCCACTATCAACGTAACGTACCATTTAAATACATGGAAATTGAAAACGGGCATCAACGCCATTCATGCGGAAGGAAAGGCATCGGTTTATGAAAACCGTCGGTCGCAAACACGATTAGGCCAACACTTCTCTTTGAGCAAATCAATCAATCGCTGGAATTTGAACGGTTTGATTCGTTATGATTATCAAAATCAATCGATGATTTCATACAGGTTGGGCGGAGAAAAAGAAATAAACTTTAAAAAAATTATACTTCACATTTATGCAAACGCAGGTAAAAATTTCCGTCCGCCAACGCTTAATGATTTATATTGGATTCCCGGTGGAAATCCAAATTTACGGGCGGAATCAGGTTATTTTGCCGAAACGGGAACGGAAATTACATACAAAAATTTGACCTTCAACTTAACCGGATACCTCATAAATATTGACAATTGGATTCAATGGTTTCCCCAAACGGCAACCATATGGAGTCCGCAAAATTTAAAAACCGTGTCGAGTTATGGAACGGAATCGACAATAAGCCATACTCGTACGTTTAAAGAAATAAATCTGAAATATTCCATGCACATACGTTGGAATCGAGCCGTTTCAAGAACATCATCCTTTTACGGAGACATGAGCGTAGGAAAACAAATGATATATCTACCCGAGTTTTCGGGATGGAGTACCTTGTATATTGAAGGTAAATATTGGTCGTTTGGCACGGAGCTTACCGGAAATTCACGGAGGTTTGTCGCCGCTGACCATTCGGATTATTTGCCCGCATATGCATTGTTAAACGCAATTTTCGGGGTGAAATATCGTAGCCTTAACACAAAAATTCGATGCCAAAATATCACAAACGTTGGATATTTTTCCATGCCCAACCGACCTATGCCCGGATTCCATTTGTTTTTTGAATTGGTATATGAAATCAACCGCTAAGATTTTATTTTTGTCGGCATTGTTTTTCGAATGGGCTTGCACGGAAAAACCTAAGGTAAGTCCGCCCGTAAGCGTTTACGATGGAATGTATATCGTCAACGAAGGAAACTTCGATTGGGGAGAAGGAACGATTACCTATTGGAACCCCAAAACGGGCGAAGTCCGCGACGATAATTTTAAAAAAATCAATGGAAGACCCCTCGGCAACGTCGCACAATCCATGACAAAAATTAACAATCTGGGCTATATTGTCGTCAATAATTCTCAAAAAATTGAGGTTGTTGATATCGAGAACTTTCAATCGCTGTTTACGATATCAAACATGGTTTCTCCTAGATACATATTGCCTATTGGCAACAACAAAATGTACGTCAGTGATTTGTATGCCGACGGAGTTTACGTCGTATCCGATAATAAAATCACACAAAAAATTCCTGTAAGCGGATGGACGAATCGAATGGTATTGGACGACAAAGGAAAAGTTTGGGTGGCAAGACGACGAACGGATTTCGACACAAGACCGGGTGGAACGTCGGTGATTATTATCGACACCTCAACGAACGCGGTGGTAGACAGCGTGGAAATCGGTACGGGAATAGAAGAGATTGAAATCGACGAGAACGGCACAATTTGGACGGCCTGCAGTACTTTTCAAAAAGCAAATCATCCCGCAATCGTGAAAATTATGAATGGAAATATCCAAGCGTTTCCTACTTTATTCCCCGTTTATCGACTCAGAACCGACGGTGAAAATATCTATTTTCTTATGAACAACGCACTTTATTCCATGTCCGTAAACGCATCCGTCTTGCCCGAAAAGCCGATTTTTTCAAGCTCGGGACAATTGTACGGATTGGGGGTCAATACCGAAAATATACTCGTAACCGACGCAAAAGACTATGTACAACGCGGGACGGTATTTCGTTTGGACAAATCGGGAAACAAAAAAGATTCCGTAAAAGCGGGAGTAATTCCGAGCGAATTTTGCTTTATCGATTAAATGAACATATTGCCGCCTTTTTTCATGCCACCGGTAAACTGGTGGTTGCAATATGCCAAATCCAACCGCATAGCCACCTATTTTTATTATCAAAAACAAACGTACTTAAACCGAGCGGAAGTTAAAGGACCGCACAGAATCGAACGAATAACTTTACCGGTTCTTCGCCGCGATACAAAACAATCGTTTATGGACGTCGAAGTGATTTACGGGAATGAAGAAAAACGAAGATTACTGCAAACATTACGTTGCGCTTACGGGAAAACGGCATATTTTATTTATTATTTCGACGAACTAAGCGACATACTTAATGGACAATATACGAATTTACATAACTTAAACCACACGCTTGTTTCTTGGATGGCCTCAAATTTCAAACTGCCTCAACCCGAATATACAAAATCGAATTTCGATGAAATCAGGCCGTGGTTCGACAAAATTCATTGGCCGATTCACAAAGAATATTATCAGCCGTTTGGGAATTTCGTTCCCAATTTATCGGGAATCGATTTACTGATGAACTGTGGTCCGGACGCAAAACATATTTTAAACGAATCTAATTGGATAAAATAACCAATTCCGTTCTTCGATTTTTTTGTCGTCCCTCGGGCGTTTCGTTGGGAGCAATGGGTTGGGTTTCCCCAAACCCTTTGGCTTCCAATCTAAGTCCCGAAATTCCTTTGGCAATCAAATAATTAACAACGGATTCCGCACGCTCTTGCGACAGTTTTTGATTGTATTCCTTCCCACCTTTATTGTCCGTATGGCCGTAAATGCCCGCCTTAATCGCCGGATTTTCCTTTAATAATTTTACCAATCCGTCAAGTTCTACATAAGATTCTTTGCGCAATGTGGATTTATCGAAATCAAAAAACACATTGTTCAACGTAGTTTTACTGCCGGGTCTTATTTTATTCAATTTAATTACGACCGTTTGGTTTTCCGCGGGAATGGAATCGGTAAAAAAGAAGTTTTCAGAATGAAACAAATAATTTTCAGCCGAAATGGAAATATTGTAATTTCTGTAAGTAAGCAAGGGATGAATAAAATTTCCCGGAGTATTTTTGAAAAGAATGGTATCGTTGGTTTGGTTGTCTACAATGGTAATTCGAGTTTTTTCTAGGGTTGTATTGCTTTCCGCATCTACAACAACACCCTTAAAAACGGGAATAAATGCAGACAATGTTTCCTTTTGTTTGGGGAATTGTGCGACGTAAATATCCTTCAATCCTTTTCCACCCTGCCTTGTGGAACTAAAATAAGCCGTGATTCCATCGGCCGCAAGTGCAAAATAAATATCGTCGCCGGGTGAATTTACCGGATATCCAAGATTTTCGGGTTTCGACCAACTTCCGTCGCTTTGTAAAATCGTTTTAAAAATATCGAAACCTCCCATGGTTGAATGTCCGTCGGAAGAGAAATACAACGTTCTTCCGTCGGGATGTAGAAAGGGAGCATCCTCGTTATAAGGCGTATTCACTTCGGGCCCTAAATTTCGGGTATACCAACTTCCATCGCTTCTCAAACCGGCAATATATAAATCCCTTCCCCCCATTCCTCCGGGCTTTTCAGAAACATAAATCAACACTTTTCCGCCAACGGCTTCACAAACACTGGGCTCCCAATAGTTCGTATTGATTTGGTTTAAAGGTTGAGGAATTTCCCAACCTTTTGCCGTCAATTGGGAAACAAACACGTCGCCTTGATTGCCAACGGAACGATAAATATACATGGTATTTCCATCGGCGCTGAGACCGATTGAGGCGTCAAGTTCGGTGGTATTTATGGGCGAACCTACGTTTTCGGGCGTGGAATAAATCCCGTTGTTGATATAAGAACGGTAAACATCCTCGCGATAGATAGGCGGCTTTCCCATCTTGTCCTCGACGGCTCCGAGACGCGAAGATGTAAAATACAAAACGCTGTTGTCGGTGGAAATTACGGGCGCAAAATCCGAATATTGAGAATTAACGGGCAAATTGTCAATCTTTACATCGATTGGATTCTGTTTCAATGTTTCCGCACGTCGGCACTGACCAATCAATCTGTCGATGTGGCGATATTCTACCGAAGTGGGCGACAATTCGTTCTTTAACAACCGAAACGCCGCCGCCGCCTCACCAAATTTTTCACTTAAATGCAACGCTTTTGCACGCAAAAAACCCAAATCCTTTGCATGGTTTCTTTTGATTTTATAGACGTAATCCAAGTGATTAAGCGCCGTTTTATAATCGCCAAACGTAAGCAGGGCTTTTCCGTATTCGTATCTTAACGAAAGATTTTTATCGTCGTTTTTTAAGGCTCGCTCGAAAGTTTCCATTGCTTCGGGCCAATTTCCTGCGGAAAGCAAAGATTCGGCCTTGGATAAAGAAGCCTTTTGGCCAAAAACACATAAATGTGCAAAAAAAACAACCAACAAAACCATTTTTCAAATCCGATGGATTGATTTTTTTAATGCAAGTTGTCCGCAAGCGCCGTTCACGTCCTTTCCCTTGCTTTTTCGCACATTCACGATGTGACCTTTCCGTTCTAAATAAGCGATAAATTTATTGAATTTATCTTCTTTTGCATTGCAAAAATCAACTTCGGCAATGGGATTGTATTCGATGATGTTGATTTTCGTCGGAACTTTTCGGGCAAATTTTGACAGATTTTCCGCGTCTTCCAACGAATCGTTGAAATTGTCAAATACAATGTATTCGAGTGTAATTCGTGTAGCGGTTTTGTCGTAAAAATATTTCAAGGCGTCGGAAAGAGTTTGTAAATTGTTGCTGTCGTTGATTTCCATCATTCGACTTCTTTTTTCGTCGTCGGCGGCGTGCAACGACAAAGCCAATTCAAACTTGACGTTGTCGTCCCCTAATTTTTTTATCATTTTTGCAATTCCCGCCGTACTTAACGTAATTCTACGAGGCGAAAAATTTAATCCTTTCGGCGACGTTATTCTGGCAATTGACTCCATAACGTTGCGATAATTCAACAACGGTTCGCCCATACCCATGTAAACAATATTGCTTAAAGGACGTTCAAAATGAAGGATGGATTCATTGTTTAGTACAATGACTTGGTCGAATATCTCATGAAACAGTAAATTTCGTTTCAAGGGAAGATAGCCCGTCGCACAAAATTTACAAGAAAGCGAACAGCCCACTTGCGACGAAACACAAGCCGTAACACGTTCGTTCGAAGGTATCAAAACGCCCTCGATACGCTCGCCGTCGTACAATAAAAACGAGTATTTTATGGACTTATCCCGCGATATAAACTTATCCTCTATTTGTATTCTGTTGATGGAAAAACGATTGGAAAGCGCTTGACGAAAAGCCTTGGGGATGTCAATCATTTCATCAAAGCTTGCGGTTCCCAACTGCCAAAGATGACGATACATCTGCTCGTAGCGATACTTTTTTTCGCCCGATTTATCGATAAAATCTTTGAGCTCGGCCTCGGAAATCAAACGTATATCGTCAAGCATAATCAAGGTGATTTTTGACAAGGGATGCGGCCATAATTGCGGCGGTTTCCGCACGCAACCTTGTTTTACCCAACGAAACGGGAATAAAACCAAGTTCCATCATGTTCTCCGCTTCTTTAGAAGTAAAGTCGCCTTCCGGACCCGTGAGAACCAGAATATTTCGTCCCCGTAATCCATTGGAAAAGGGTATTTTCTTTTCGTGTTCTTCGCAATAACCAAACAATTTGGTTTTAAAATCATCGTTAATACATTTGAGTTCCCAAGTAAAAATGTACTTATGTATGACGGGAACGAAGTCCAATTGCGATTGTTTTGCGGCGGAAAGCGCAATAGAAAAAACGCGTTTGTAATCGACTTTGTCGCGTAAAGTTCTTTCGCTGATTAAAGGGAAAAATTGTGTAACCCCCAATTCGGTACCCTTTTCTATTATCCATTCAAAACGTTCTTTTTGCTTGAGTAAACAAAAAGCCAATCCAAATTCGTAATCGCGATATCGACATTCCGTTTCCAAGATTTCGAGTTCAACATTTTTTTTGTTGAACCGAATAATTTTTGCTTTGCCTACTTTTCCTTTGCCGTCAAACACCCGAATTATGCCGTCGACCGTCTCTCGCAACAAATGGCAATGGATCGTTTCTTCATCCGAAAGCGCGGGATTGTCGAAATTTTCCAGATAATATTGATTCATTTTTTGTCGGAAATTCTACGATAAGCGGCCAATCCAAAACCGAGCGTCGTCAATAAGGTTCCTATCCAAAGCAAAGCGATATACGGCTTGTGAATTGCTTTCACAATGACGTAATCCGCCTTTTCTTTTTCTTTCAGAACCTGAATCAATACCTTGTTTTTTTCCGGCAGAGCCGACAAAAAACTAAATCTTAACCCCAATTCTTCGAGGTAGCTGTCGATGTTAAGTATGCGGTTGTTGCGCGAATCAATCATGAAAATCGGCGACGTCAAGTATTCTTTGTTTCGCGTAAGGACTTTAAGATTGAGTTTAGCCACAATGTCCGTATTGCTGAATTTTTTGCCTTCTTCGACGGATTTTACCCCTTCCAAAACAATTTTATAATCGTCAATATTCACGGTGTCCCCCACGGAAAAAGACAGTTCCCGAGCCAATATTTCCCATTCTTTTTCTTTGTCCGTAGGAATTCCCGAAACGTAAAGATAAACGTCTCCGTTCCAAGCAACACTGCGGTCGGGATGGGATATAATACCCATTCCTTGACTCAATTCCGCTTCGGGTTCCAGAATTATTTTTTGACTCGAATCTTTAAAAGACGTTAATTCAATGCGATAAATCGAACGCTTGTTAATCATCTCGGGGTTCAACAGTGTGATTTGTTCTTCAATAAAAAATTGAAGTTTGGGCAAATCAATGTCTTTGTTGTCGTCTTTGTTCTTGCGAAAAAACTTAATCGGAAACTCCTCTGCGTAACGAAATCCGTTCGCATCCTTAAACGCGACCTTGACCGCCATATCGTCGGTTTGTAAGACCTTCAAGTCGGAAATCGGCTTTTGCGCTTGAACCTTTCCCAAATATCGGGCCATGTAACCTTCAATGGGTTTGGGAAGATGTTTGAGAAGCAGGACATTGTCTTCCTTCTCTTCGTCGGAAAAATTTTTTAATTCGGAGGGGGCAATGTTTTTGCTGACAATGGATTCGTAACCGGAAGAAAACAAAGCTCCAATCATCATTAGACCAAAACCCATGTGCGCAACGGAACCTCCGGTAATTTTAAAGTTGGAGAACTTGATTTTCAACAACCTCGCTATAATTATCGAGTTTGCGAATATGGTGAACAAAGCCGCCGACAACAGCAATTCGTCCGCAACAAACAATATCCCGTTCCAAACGAAAGAAAAGACTTTTTGAAACGTCGTACCATGTGCGTCGGCAAATTCTATGGATTGGTTTAACTTTTCGTTGTAAACAAAATCCATTCTCGAATAATAAACACCGAACATTATCGCCAAGGTCAGCAATACCGCCGCCAAAAAAGGCCTGAATACAAGCTTAGAAATCTCGTTTTTTTCGTTTTTGGTCCAATAAAAAAATTGGCCGACTCCCGAAAAAGTCGCTATCGCTATCGCAAACCAAACGTTGGTTTGAAAATAAGAAAATTGAACCTGAGTTAAGGCGAATTTTGTACCGAAAAGCTTGTTGATTACCGGAAGAGAAGTAACAATCGATATTTCTATTCCCGCCAAAGTCAAAATAAACGCGGCGATAAACAAAAAGAAGTTTCTATCCCATGCTACGGATTCTTTTGCGTCGTCGGGAATTTCTTTTTTACGAATAAGGTACGCCAAAGCCACCGAGGCGATATAAACAAGCATCAGCAAAAGCAACTGTCCGGAAAGCCCCAAATCCGTAAAACTATGTACCGAAGATTCCCCCAAAACGCCGCTTCGGGTTAAAAAAGTACTGTATAAAACCAACAAAAACGTTGCGATGCACAAAGTCAATGCAGGACCCAAATTTTGTTTTCCTTTTCTGTAAGAAAGCAAAACGTGAATCGAACCTACGGCGGTAAGCCACGGAACCAAAGAGGCGTTTTCGACGGGGTCCCAGTTCCAATAGCCTCCAAAATTTAAGGTTTCGTAGGCCCAATATCCGCCCATCATAATCCCAACCCCCAACACCATTGCCGAAAATATAGAGAACAACGATGCGGGCTTTACCCAATCCCCGTAACGTCTTTCCATCAACCCCGTAATCGCAAAAGCAAAAGGAAACAAGGTAAAAGCAAACCCCAAAAACAAAGTGGGCGGATGAATTACCATCCAATAGTTTTGTAAAAGGGCGTTGAGTCCTTTGCCGTTGGAAGGAACGAAATCGTCGCCCAACGCCGCCACTTCCGGGTTCGTTTCACGCAACAACAAAAACGGCGAACTGCCTATTTTCAGTTCTCCGATTTCAAACGACATGACAAATATCCCGGCAATCGCAAGAATAAACAAAGACAACATGAACCATAATCGCTTGTTTTCGAGCGTTTCGCCTATTTTAAAAATCGAAACCCCGAACGCTCCCAAAACAAAAATCCATTGGACGGCAAAAGCGTAATGCGTCGGATACGAATACGGAAATCCGGATTGTCCAAACCAAAGATTGGCAAGAAATATCAGCGAAATCGACGAAAGAATCAACGAAGACAAGGAGTAGGGTTTTGACTTTGTTTTTAAGACGTAGTAAACCACGGGCGAGACAAGAAGCAGCGTCATTGCCGCATAAACGAAAACGGCGGGAACGTAAATTCCCAATATCATTGAGGCGAGCAAGGCCTGCACCGACGATACAACAAACATTACTCCGGGCCGCCACCACTCGTCTTTGTTCAACACAAACAAAGCAATGACCGAATGCCAAAACATCCACAACAAAAAACTGCCTTCTTGACCTTCCCACAAGCAGGCAACAACGTATTCCAACGGCAATTCGTTGGACGAATGGCTGTATACGTAATGATATTCGTAACGCTTGGTGAGAATCAAACCCAACAAATTAACGATGACAAGAACGACCGAAACCACGTGAATTCCAAACGTGATTCTCCCCAATTTAATCCACGACTTCGCTCCATTTCCCACCGCGTTTGCAAAGCAAATCGCCGCCGTTACGGCGCCGACAAACGCCGTGGATACAAGCAGGTGTCCAAGAATTCCCGAAAACATTTTAATTATTTTGTTGGGCGTGTTCGGCGTTGTCGTATTTCGAAGGACACTTCATCAGTATCTTGTTGGCGACAAACGCGTCTTGTTTGGGGTCGTATTTTCCGCTGACAACGACTTTGTCCGCCGTTTCAAAATTGACGGGCATCGGGTCGTAATAAACAACGAGTTCGGAATGATTGAGCGAATCTTTGAGGTAAAAACTAAATTTGTTGGCTTCGTTTTTCCACGGCTTGTCCTTTTGCCATTGGGCGACGATATGCACTTCTTTTTGGGATTCACGGGCGGATTTGAATGTGGAATATTCGGTTACGTTGCCCGCAAAGCTCATCATCATCAACACGCCCGCAAGTGCAACCACCACCACCACTATAATGCTTTTCGTACTCATGGATTTATTTTTTGCAATCGGATTCGGTCATGGCGGCAATCCAATCGGCGACCAATTTTACCCCTTCTTCGTGAATCGTTGTTCGTCCCAATTCGGGCATCATGATTCCGGGGTCGTTGGAAATTAAACGATAATATACAATGGATTGTTCCGGGTTTCCGGGCAAAATATCGAAGTGCAGACCTCCAGAACCGCGCCCCGCCGCGATGGGAACTTTACAAATTCCGATTTTTCCGGGGTCTTTTTGGTCGAAGGACAAATCCAATCCCGACGTGTTTGCCGGCCCGTCGGGGTTGTGGCAATGAGCGCAATTGACGTCCAACCACGCCCTTGCACGTTCGTCCAAATTCCATTTTTTTTCGTCGTCCCACACGGGAAAGACGGGAATGGATTCGAGTTTCAAACCACCCAAATCCAACTTTTGCGACGCATACAGATACTCGATTTGATGAACGCCGAGAACGGTGTTTTTGCGATTTAAGTTTCGTACCGTCGGACCGATGGGAACCACCTTTTTCGACGTTTCATGACAACCCTTACACTGATTTTTATTGGGAACCACGTAGTTTGCCGAACGCTCTTTGCCGTCGTAATGCACCCATTTGACGTCGAATTCGTCGCCCGCGTAATCCAATTCCGCGTCGGTTTGTTCGGCGTTCCAAACGTAGGTCAGCGCGTCCCAACCTTCGGGTTTGTGTATCAAAAGACGGGTTTCGACGATGCGTCTTTTTCCCGTTTCTTTGCGGAAGTCTTCGGGGTAATAAAAGTTTTTTATAAGTGTTGTTCCAACGGGAAAAGACAACTTTAAGTCGCTTTCCACTTTCGCCTTGCCCGACGGAATATACATAAACCGCGCTTTGTACGCGTAATCGGTGAAAAGCGGCGTATTGAGTTCGTAAGGAACGACGTTGTCGGCAGGGTCGAGATTTTTGAGTTCCCCTTTGAAGAATCCGTACCGGGAAAGCTTTTCATAAGGCTCGCTTTGAGGTTGCGAAACCGCTCCCATCGACAAACCTACGGTTGCCGCCATCGCCCACTTTTGCCACATCATTTTCTCACTTTCGCCGGTTCGATTTTTTTAAGTTCGCAGTTGTGTTCGGTAATGTCCACGCTCAATTCTTTAAGATTGAGAAACAGGATGTTGCCGTTGTTTTGCAAACAAATTCGTTGGTCTTGCGGCATTTTTCCGTTTACCAACAACGAGGTGTTGGTCATTCCGTCATAGATGACGTCGGGGAACATCCGCTGTTCGTTTCTCAACAAAGCGACGGCTTGGCCGAGAATTCGGGTTTCGTCGGCTTTGAGGGTGCGGTCTTGTTTGAATTTGTTGTTGTAAACGTAAATCGCGGAAGGATAAGCGACGTATT
The DNA here is from genome assembly GCA_937922655.1 of uncultured Bacteroidia bacterium. Classification (GTDB taxonomy): domain Bacteria; phylum Bacteroidota; class Bacteroidia; order J057; family CALAJH01; genus CALAJH01. Next base: position 3,956 of record CALAJH010000041.1, on the reverse strand, counting down.
CGGGGTCGGTTACGGGCTTTTGGGTAACGTCGAAAGAAGCGATGGCCATGTTCATGGTCGCGTTGTTTTCGATGAGGTTGTCGAAAATTTCGACGTTGCTGCAAGCCATGACAATCACCCCCGTTCCCGCGGGAACCATGCCCACGATGTTGCCCGCGGGCGCAAAGTTCGCATGGTTGTTTTTGACGCATTGGTTGCGGTAAACGCGCACAAAACCGCCGTTTTTAATCGTCAATCCGGGCATGTCAAAGACCAATATTCCCCCCGCGTTGTTGGTGGCGACGTTGTCGAAAACGTCGGCGTAAAACGAATTTTCGATTTCGATGCCGGCCACGTTTTTTTCCGCCAAACAGTTTTTTACCACGATGTTTTTGCTTTGACCAACGTAAATTCCGGCGTCGGAAGCTCCGCGGGCGACGCACCCGTTTATCCAAACGTTTTGGCAGCTTACGGGATAAAGTCCGTAGGCGCCGTTGGCCGAATCGGCTTCGCCCAACCATTCGACGCGCACGCCGTCGAAGGCGATGCCGTCCACTTCCTGCACCTTTATCGCGTCGCCTTTCGATTCTTCGACGGCAAAGTCTTTGAGCAGAATATTTTTTCCGTTTTTGACCAGCAAGCCTTCGGCGCCCGCGGTTTGGCCCGAAAACGACCATATCGTTTGGTCGTTTCCCTCGCCAATCAAGGCCACGTTGCTTTTGCCTTCCATCGAAAGCCCGGCCCTAAAACGGTAAACGCCCGCCGAAAAAAAAAGGGTGTCCCCGTCGCCCGCCTTAATCAACGCCGTCTGAACTTCTTTTTGGGCGTTTTCCGAGGCTTTGAACGAAATACGTTTGCCCGTTTGCGCATCAACAAACTTGGCGGCAAAAAACAGCGATAGGATGACGGTTCCGGCTTTCATTTTGCGTCTTTACGCAAAATTACAAAAAATTTGCCGTTTGACGTCATTCAAAGTGCAGGCTGAAGGTGAAGGTCGAGGTGGTGATGGTGGAAATGGCGTTGCCGTAGGTGGTAAATTCGGGGATGTAGACGTTGCGTAGGCCCAAAGAATATTTGAGTTCGGGCGCGAGTTTGAGGCGGTCGCCGTAAATGTCGAAGCCGATGGCGAATTCCCAACTCAAATCAAGGGGTTCGATTTTGATGAGGTCGGGGTTGTCGCGAACTTGTTTTCCCGTAGCCAAGTTGATGCTTGGTTTGAGGCCGGTAAGCACGTAAAACCGATAATTTTGGTGAAATTTGGATTTAAACCGGACCATGAGCGGCATTTCCGCATAAGCGGCCTCCACCCTTTTTTTGACGACCGTGTCGCCTTTGTAAAAAAGCAGATTGCGCTGGGTCAGCGAAACGGCGGGAATAAAGCGCAAATCCCACAATTTGGCCAATTTGAGGTTGTTGATAAGGCCGAGATTGATGCCGGGCATGGGTCGGGCGACCAATCGCCGCAAACCCGAGTGGTTGTCGGGGTTGTAGTCGTTGAGTTCGTTCATGGCGACTTTCATATCGGCCACCGTCATGCCGATGGAAAAACCGAGGTTGAAACGCCGAACGTCGTATTTAAGGTTGTTCAATTGCGCGGAAATTTCCCCGGCGCACAACGTCCATATCAAAAGCAGTAAACGCATCTATTTGGTTAATACGTACATCGAGCAGATGCCGAAAGTGAGCGGGCGGTAAACGCCGGAGGCAAAACCCGAACGCAGGCAAATATCCAAAAATTCTTGTCCGTTGGGAAAGGCGCGAACGGATTGGGGCAGGTAGGTATAGGCCGCGTGGTCGCGGGAAAGAAGTTTGCCGATGCGCGGCAAAACGGCGTGAAAATACCATGTAAAAAGCTGTTTGAGGGGGAATACGGTTGGCGCCGACGGTTCGAGAACCACGGCTTTTCCGCCGGGCCGCAAGACCCGGGCGATTTCCGAAAGGCCTCGTTCCAAATTTTCAAAATTGCGCACGCCGAAACCGACGGTAACGGCGTCAAAGGCGCCGTCGGCAAAGGGCAGGTTTTCGCTGTCGCCCGAAAGCATGGTTATCGGTTTGCCGGCGGTTTTTTTGCGTCCGAGGGCGAGCATGCCTTCGGAGATGTCCACGCCGACGATTTTTTCGGGTTTGAGACGCAGGGCTTCGAGGGCGAAGTCGCCCGTTCCCGTAGCCACGTCCAAGATGTTTTTGGGCCCCAAGTCGCGAAGTTGGGCCACGGCGCGGCGGCGCCACCACACGTCCACGCCCAAGCTCAACAAGCGGTTGAGCAGGTCGTAACGGCCCGAAATCGCGTCGAACATTCGGCGCACCTGTTCTTTTTTTCCCTCCTCGGTGCCGTAAGGCGTTATCGTCGTTGTTTTCATACGCCCAAACGGCTTAGATATTTTCGACGCAAATAGTATTTGGCCACGTCCATAAGCGTTTCGCGGGTCGGGGGAAAAGCTTTTTGTCGTGCGCACTCCTCGCCCGCAAGCCACTTTTCGGCCAACGCTTGACGAAAAGCCTCGGCGTCCGAATGCGTTTCCAACTCCTCGCCCGCGTCCATCATCGCCGACAAAAAATCTTGACCCAAATCCACCCTTTCGACGGGAGAACCCGTTTCGTCCAAAATACCAAACAATTGCAAAAGGTATGCCGTTCTTTTTTCCCGGTCTTTGAGCTCGTTGTAAGCCGTGTTGTTGAACGCCGTTTCCAAGAGCGCCGCCGATTGTTCGTCGGGATGAGCGTGCGCGTAATAATCGGGATGAAATTGACGCGATTTTTCCAAATATCTGCGACGAAGCTCGTTTTCGTCCAGTTCCAGCGACGGTTCGAACCCGTAATAAGAAAAATAATCAGGCTTCATGCGAAAAAGTGTACTCCAACATCTTTTTAACCGCCGGTTCGTCGGATAGTTCCAATGCCCGCACCATGTCAAAAATCGCCTGTTTTTCGTCCTCGGAAATATACGGCGTGTCGCTTTCCCCCCCCACTTTCATTTGAATATTGCCCAACAACGAACCCGTGGACGAACTGGCAACCGAGGTCATAAAATCGACGATGCTCACGGGTTTGACCGCGCCTTCGGCGATGAGGGCTTTGAGCGCCTCGACGAACGGTTCCCGCCAATAGTTCACGTCCCAGCCGACGTAGCGCATTTCGCTTTTGAGCGCCTCTTCGCCGCCGCCCTTGCCCAATAGATGCGCCGCCACTTTGTGTAAGGCTTTGGTTTCGTTGGCGTCGATGTGGCCGTCGGCGCGGGCCACCACAATCGACGGATAAATTTGCACCAAGAGGGCAAAATGCTCCGGCGACAAATGGGCGTTCGTACGTTCCATGCAGTAGCGCCGATAGACCGACATCACCACCTCGTTCATAAAACCTTTGCTTTCAACCCGCAAAAGTACACAAATTTTGCCGTTTCGGGACGAGCTTTCGACCAACGACGCTTTTCATCCCCCGAAACTTATACAATCCCCAAGATTCCGTATTAAAAACTACCAATCAACGAGTCCAAATTGGAAAATCCCCCGCCAACGTTACCTAAAATCATATCAAATATATTTAAAATATTCGTCAAAAGTTTTTATTACATATGATTTTTTTTTTTTTTGATTTTAATACAAAAATATTAAATAAACCATTGTTTTTACGATAAAATCTTCCAACATCCGCCCGATTGACAAACGCAATCCCGAGCGGGTTTGTAATGCGTTGGAAATAATTTTTTTCCACGCAAGTTTCAAAAAGACCGCTTTGCCCGCGCGTCGAACGGGCGGGGGGGGGACAACGCCGGAAAAAACGACGTTATCTTGCGCACGATGCAAAATCCCGCCGCCGCCGTCGAACGCATGCGCCAGTGGAACGCCGCCATCGAAGCCATTCGGCCGATGACCGACGCCGTTCTCAAGGCCCTCGCCGACCGCGCGGCCCAAGGCCACGTCCAAGCCGCAAAACTCTACTTCCAACTCACGGGCAACCCCGGCAACAAAATCATCGGC
>CALAJH010000040.1 GCA_937922655.1 uncultured Bacteroidia bacterium | reverse complement strand
TCTTCGATGATTTCGTAACGTTCGACGCGTTCGTCGAGCACGTGTTCCAACAGGGGCTTGGCCCTGCGAGCCACGCCTTTTTTGACGACGTAGTCGAAGGGGTTTCGCGGCGTGGAAAAATGTCCGGTATTCATGACGGTGCTTTAACGCCGCCAATTTACGCACTTTTAACGAAACAAAACGGACGATTCGCCAAAACAACGTCAATCACGGAAACCCGCACGTTCGACGTATTTTTCGCCGTATTTGGAGAACGGCGCTTTTAAGCCAGCGTTCGCTTGACCTCTTTAAGGACGAAGGATTCGATTTGGTCTCCGATTTTGACGTCGTTGAAGTTTTCGATGCCGATACCGCACTCAAACCCTTCGGCCACTTCTTTGACGTCGTCTTTGAATCGTTTGAGCGATTCGATTTTGCCCGAGTATACGACGACGCCGTCGCGAATGATGCGCACGGGATTGTTTCGGGCCACTTTACCTTCGATAATCATGCAACCCGCAATCGTTCCAACCTTTTGAATCTTGAAAATTTCGCGCACCTCGGCCACGCCCACAATCTCCTCTTCGATTTTCGGAGCGAGCATGCCTTCAAGTGCGGACTTGATTTCGTCGATAGCCTCGTAAATGATGCTGTAGAGACGAATGTCGATGGATTCTTGCTGAGCGAGTTTGCGGGCGTTGGGCGAAGGTCGAACTTGGAAGCCGACGATGATGGCATTGGACGCCGAGGCCAAAAGCACGTCGGACTCCGTAATTTGTCCCACGCCTTTGAGAACGATGCGTAACGCCACCTCGTCCGTCGAAAGGCGGATAAGGCTGTCGGCAAGGGCTTCGACCGAGCCATCGACGTCGCCTTTGATGATAACGTTAAGTTCCTTGAAGTCGCCGACGGAACTTCTGCGTGCGATTTCTTCGAGCGTGATGTGCTTGTGCATTCTCAGGCTCTGTTCGCGCATAAGCTGTTGGCGCTTGGAGGTAATTTCGCGAGCCTCGCGTTCGGACTCGACGACATAGAATTTGTCGCCGGCTTGGGGAACGCCGTCAAGGCCTAAAATTTGTACGGGCTGGGACGGACCGGCGTTTTTAACGCGTTTGCCGCGCTCGTCGGTAAGCGCCTTGACCTTTCCAAAATGACAGTTGGCCACGACAATATCGCCGACGTGGAGCGTACCCGTTTGCACCAGCACCGTGGCCACGACCCCTCGGCCTTTGTCCAGTTGCGCTTCGATGACCGTACCTTTGGCCGAACGGTTGGGGTTGGCCTTTAACTCCAGAAGTTCGGCTTCGGTAACCACTTTTTCGAGAAGCACATCAACATTGGTACCGTGTTTGGCGGAAATTTCCTGACATTGATAGTTACCGCCCCATTCCTCGACGAGAATGTTCATTTCCGAAAGTTGGCGTCGAATTTCGTCGGGGTTGGCGCCGGGTTTGTCGATTTTGTTGATGGCAAAAATCATGGGTACGCCGGCGGCTTGGGCGTGATTGATGGCTTCGCGGGTTTGGGGCATGACTTGGTCGTCGGCGGCGATGACGATGATGGCCAAGTCGGTAACTTGGGCGCCGCGAGCGCGCATGGCCGTAAAGGCTTCGTGGCCCGGGGTGTCCAAAAACGTGATTTTACGCCCGTCGGCAAGTTTGACCTCGTACGCGCCGATGTGCTGGGTGATGCCCCCGGCTTCCCCGGCGATGACGTTGGTTTTACGGATGTAATCCAAGAGCGAGGTTTTGCCGTGGTCGACGTGTCCCATGACGGTAACAATGGGCGCACGGGGTTGGAGGGAATCCGGGTCGTCGTCTTCGTCCTCTTCTTGTGCAAACGATTCTTCGACCGAAAGAAACTTGACCTGATATCCAAATTCTTCGGCAATAAGGGAAATGACTTCCGCCTCGATACGTTGATTTATCGAAACAAACAATCCCAACTCCATACACTTGCCGATAACGGCATTGACGGGAACGTCCATGAGGTTGGCGAGTTCGTTGGCCGTCAGGTATTCGGTAACTTCGAGAATGGATTCGCGAGCTTGTTCGTCGCGAGAAAGTTGGTCGCGTTCGAAGGCCCGTTTGGCACGTTTATCGCGGCGGACGAGCTGGCGTTGTCGGCCGCCGCCTTTATTCATTTCCGCGAATGTTTTGCGTACTTTGTCTTGGGCTTGTTTGCCGGCGGCGTCTTTGGCTTTTTGTCCGGCTTTTTGAGGTACGCCCGCCGCGGGCTTTTGAGTGCTTGAAGCGGGCTTTTGACCGCCGCCGGCGGGCTTAAGTGGGCGGGCGGGCGGCATCGGCTCGGGCAAAGCCGAGGCTTTGCGCTTTCTTTTGCGTTTGAGGCTCTCGTCGGCGGCGGCGGCGTTCGCACCGGAAGCGGGCGCTTGCGTATTGGGGGCTTTGGTGGTAAAAACGGGCTTACCGCTACTGCGCTCGAACTTTTTGGGCGCTTCTTTCGAGTCTTTGCGTCCGGTGGGTTTTGTCGGCAGTTCGATTTTGCCTAAGATTTTCAGGCCTTCGAGCTTGGGGGTGTGGTCTTTGGCGCGAATAACTTCTTCCGGAACCTCGGCTTCTTTTGCGGCAAGAGCGGCGGCCTCCTTGGCTTCGCGTGCCTCTTTTGCGGCGGCCTCTTTGGCTTCGCGCGCCTCTTTTGCGGCAAGCCCGGCGGCTTTTCTTGCGTCTTCGGCACGCTTTTCTTCCTCGCGACGTTTGGCGTCGTCGGATTTTCGCGCGTCGCGCAAACGTTCATTTTTAGGCTTAACGCCGGATTTGTCTTTGTCGCCCGTCCTTTTTTCAGACGTCTCTTTCCCGTCGAATTTCGGCTTCGCGCTTTCTTCGACGCGCCCATCCAATTGACGCGACTTGGATTTAACCGGGGTTTCGACTTTGGGGGTGGCCGGGATTTCCGGGGTTTCGACTTTGGGGGTGGCCGGGGTTTCCGGGGTTTCGACTTTGGTGGCGGTCGGGGTTTCCGGGG